>JAMLID010000016.1 GCA_023954355.1 Oligoflexia bacterium
TTTACACATTTATAAATAAAAAATTTATATCTACAAATGTAGGAAAATCACAACTTGCAGATACAACCGTGCCAATCTTATTACCTGCGTGTTTAGGGTTGGTCTTATTCGTTAGTACTGAGTATGTGGACTATACAAAACTATGGATGCCTGTTAGTTTCTTCACCGCTATTATATTGTTTCTTTTTTATAAGTCTGGAATACCTCTCTTTGATAAGAAGAAAAATCCACCAATTTTATTAAAAGTTTTTTTAGTAGCAACTGCAATAGGTCTTACCGCTGGGGTTTCGTATACATATATAACTATATTGAATACTTATTTTGATCGGTCAAAAGTAGTCTGGCATCAATCCAAAATAATCGAAAAAACAAAAACGACAGGCAAGACGAGTTCATGGTATATAAAAGTTGAAAAATGGGGAACTTTTGATGAGCCTAAAAAACATAAGATCTCACGAGAAAAATGGAATCATTTAACAGAAGGTGATTTAGTTCAGATTGGTGTTAGTAGTGGTTTTTTGGGATTCCCATGGGTTTCTCATATTGAGAAAAATCAATAACATTTAACGTAACGCCTAGTGCTAGCGTGTATTTTTTCTAAACTTAAAATTCTTCTTACTCTTTTATGCATTTGTGTAAATAAGTTCACAAATTCTATATTTCTACTAAAGAACTTTTCTGATTTTCTCTCGTAAGATGGTTTTATAAGCACAACTGGAGTTGATTATGAATTTAATAATTTTAGACACCTGCAAAACAAGTGAAAAAAAACCATTTAAAAATACCCTAGTAACAATCAATCGAGATATTGAGTCTGTACAATTTATTTAAACTCTATATGCGCCCGTAGAGCCTACCTTCCCCTCTACAACCTAAGTTCTCGGGCGCATTTTCTTAATAAAAAATGACTAAATCAATGCGCCTACAAATAGCTAAGTCACTAAATATTTCGGCATTCGCTCTTGCGATTTTAGCTAATATAGTCCCTTTCATGAATTTATATTCTTTTGGTGAAGTAGAAAAAATTACCATTATTCAAACCGTCACAGATTTTATTGATTCAGGTTCGTGGTTGCTAGGAAGCATTGTTTTTGTCGCGAGTATACTTATACCGTTTATAAAAATATTTACTATTTTCTACTTGCTTTCTAATTTAGAGATTCGATCTCTGCCTAAAAAAAATAGAATACATTCATTTATTGAGTATATCGGCAAATGGTCAATGTTAGATGTTTTTTTGCTCGCAATTATTATTTCTATCACTAAAAAAAATCACTCTGTAGAGATAACAGCTGAACCAGGTGCGATATATTTTTTAATGGTGGTAATATTCTCTATTTTAGCTTCTCAATTAATCAGTAAAAAGGATTTTACCAATGGCTAAAAAAGTAGAAATTTTTGTGAAACTAATCACTTACTTAGTACCAATTCTGGTTTTTTCGATACTATTTTATGTTATTTACCAAAAAGTAATTCGCCACGGTCCAATGATAAAAGTAGATTTTAGTGAAGCTCACTCAATCCAAATTGCTAAAACTAAAGTCAAATATAAAGGAGTCGAAGTAGGTTTAGTAGAAAATATTAAACTAAATACAGAGAGAAAATTGGTTGAGGTTTATATTCGCCTGTTTAGAGATTATGAGGCGTTTGCTAACAAAGAAAGTCAATTTTGGCTCGTAAAACCAAATGTTAGTGTGCACGGTGTGCAGGGATTTGAAACCTTATTTCAGGGACAATATATAAAAGTAAAGCCGGGATTATCATCAGAGCAACAGAATGAATTTGTTGCGAATGGTGAGTATATGACAGATGAAGATGAAGACGATAGAATATTTCTGCGTCTTAGAACAGATTTTGTAAATACCTTAGATATTGGAGATCCATTGACCTTTAGAGGTAAAAAGGTTGGATATATCTCTAAAATAAAAATAGATTCTACCGGTAGGTATATAGATGTTAATGTTGCGATCTATAGTAGGTATGCAAACTTATTTCGGGCATCGACTGTTTTTTGGATCAGAAAAGCGATAAAAGCAGACTTAGGTCTTTTTAGCTCAAAAATAGAATTAGGTTCTTTTGATTCTATGATGACTGGTGGGTTAGCTGCTGCAACTCCTAGGGCAAATAAAAAGATCACAGAAATAAAAGATCATATCTTCTGGATAAAGAACGAACCCGAAAAATGGAAAGAGTGGGCTCCAAATTTAGAAGAATAATTTTTTATTGTGATGGATAGTAGAAATAGGGTTACTTCTTTAAAAAACAATAATTTAAGTAATAAAGTAGGGATTTAATGAAAAAGTATTTATTTTTATTTTTTATATCTTTGGTTGGTTTTTCTGCAGAATTAGATCGTGCTTTACAAGTAAGAGTTTGGGGAAACAATCATTTCCAAAAAAGCTCTGTACTAGATATATCGGGACTAACTCTTGACTCAAGTCTTTCAGCAAAAGAAATCGAAAAACGTTTATTAAACTCAGGGCTATTTTCTAGTGTTCGCGTTAATAAGTCAGCAAATAATATCGATATATTTGTTCAAGAAAAAACAAGGTGGTTTATTTTACCTTATGCCGTGACGGGTAGTTCGGCCACAGTGGGGGTGGCAGGGGGATTAGTTGGGATAGCCGGTGATAATGCAAAGATATTGGGACGTATGCAAAAAACTGGAGTAACCGAAACTGCTTCTTTTTATGTAAAACATGATTATATAGCTGATAGTCTATGGATGTTAGGTTTTATCTTTAACTATGAATTTGGTGTTAGAGATTATTATATAGATCGAGATCGTCTATTAAATAAAAAAAATGCCATGAGAAACTATACGATTATGACTGGGTATCATATCAATAATGCCTTAAGCGTTCACCTAGACCATCACTATGAAAATCATTCCTTTGAAAATTTAAATTCTACCAATAGTTTTGGGATTCATATTAGTCATAGGTTTTTTTTAGAAGTTAATGAGTTATTTACAAATGAAGGTCAAATGGACGGTTTTTGGATAAAACCCTATGTCGAGATTGCTCCTAGTTGGAGTGATTTTCGCTTTTTTCAGTATGGGGTTTTGACAAAATTTTCTGTATTTTCTCATAACGATCTTAACTTGAATTCGTCTATATCTTTTGAGAAAGGAAACCATTTACCATTATACCAAAAATTTTCTGTTGGAGGTGCTAGCTTACGGGGGTATCCGGATAGTTTTTTTCGTACCGAACAAGTGCTTCTTAGCCAAAACAATTTGTTAATTACATCTTGGGACGTTTGGAAGGTAAAGCTTAGACCATTAGCATTTGTAGATTGGGCATATATAGAAAAATCTGGACGCACAGGAATAGGGGCTGGTCTTAATGTTTATTTTAAAAATGTGGCTATTCCAGCTTTGCAACTATTTGCTGGCTATGGATTGAACCCCAAAGGTTTTTCATTTTATGGAAGTATAGGTCCAAGTTTATAGTTTGATTCTAATGAAGAAAAAAGCTTAAATATTGGCTGGATTTTTTGAATATTAAATTTTTGCTTTTGTATTCTTCGCCATCTAACTTAATAGGTATTTCTTTTTCTGATTTAACCTCTAGGGTTTTTAAGTAAAGGTCAAGAACGTCATCTTCTTTGGAAAAATTAGAAAATTTTTCCTGAAGTTGTAAAACTATTCTTAATGCCTCGGTAGTAGTAGAGTTTTTAATCGAGAAAAAATTAAACTCACTACCGAAATTTGCGCTATAACTTGATGATACTTTTGCTCCACCCCCTGCATATAAACCTTGCGAAACTAAAAAACCATGAGTTTCGAATTCACTATAATTTGTCGAATCAGCGCAGATTGAGAGATTATAAAGATCTGGATTTATAATTTTTTCCAATCCAGAAATATAGTAGCTAAGTTTACCTGTTAAATCTTTCAGTTTGTCTTTGCCTGAGCTTGTAATATCGGCTGGTGAGCCAGCTGAAGCCACATTGATGAAAAATCTGTCATTACAGAGCATCAGCGGAACAGGTAAAAGAGCATTTTTTCGTAAGATTGCATTTAGGCAATCTATACTCGGTTCTGTTGGGTCAATTTTCAAAGATCGCGCAAAATCATTAGCAGTACCTAGGGGAAAGTAGATAACTCTGATCTCATTCTTTATTTGATTTGAGAAAATGAGAGAATTAATAAAGTAGTTTAAACTGCCATCACCTCCCAATAAAAGAAATATTTCATCATTATTTGGGACATCGAAGTTTTGAGAAGTATCTATTTGATAGCAACTCTCTAAGCTCTTGAGAAAAGAAGCAGTTTTTTTTCGTACATCATCGCTGGCGATTAGCCTAAATTTTAATTCATTTTTCATGTAAGCGACCTATTAGTTTATAGTAGAAGTATTATTTTTCGTAAATTCATTAATAATACCATTAGTTTCTTTTCTTAATTGAATGAGAAAAGGTTCTAAAACTGGGTGAGCTGTATTTGTGCTCATATGTTCTGTCGCATCGTTGATAGTCATACTTTGAAGAAGTTTCTTTTTTCGAATCCGAAAGAAGAAAACTGTAAATGTAACTACTCCTATCGAAAAAGAAAAAATTCCTGGAATCAATAAAGACATACTCGTATTAGTAGCGCCTGCTTCTTTATATACGAGAATTAACGAGGCGACACAAAGGTTTAGTCCACTTAAAGTAAATGAAATAGCAAAAACTGCGCTAATTAAAAAATACGCATATTCGTAGATGACTTCTTTTATTTTGTCTAAGCTAGTTGATGCTAAGTCATTTTTTGTAGTTTGAACTAAGGAATCAAAAATCACTTTGAATGCTATTTGTTTGAGGCTCATTTTATTTCTTTCGGGTGAAAAGGGTTAAAAGAAGAGGTGAGACTAATGAGCCTCACCTCTGTGATGTGTTTATTTAATTTTTTTACCAATGTAACCGGCTAAAAATCCAACAGCGGCAGCTCCTATGGCTGAATACAATGGATATTTTTTGATGAAATCAACCGTTTGATTCGCGGCATCGCTTGATACATCTTTTATTCTGTTTACTACTTCGAGTGCGTTGTCTTTTGTTTGATCCATTTTATCTAAAGCGGTAAGGGTTTCTTTTTTAAGTGAGCTTGTGGTTTGCATTTGATTCTCCTTATATAATTAATTCATGGGTTTAATCCCTGTAAAAATAACTTAAACAATTCAGTGAATTATTGCTTTTACGCTTAATGAACTTTTTGTTTAAGTTTGTACACAATTATGCCCTTGATATTTTTTAGTGAAAATGCTCAATTAGCACTAGGTTGGATGCATCAAAATGAGAGATGTTACAAATTTTATAAAAAATAATATGTTGCTTACCTTTGTCGCGGCTATTGTTCTTCTGTTTTTTCTGCCTTTTTATGTTCCTATTATTTTTGCTGCAATTGTTTGTTTTGCGATAAATCCGATATATGAAAAATTTTTAATCAAAAAATACAAGCTCACAAAAAATTTAGCTTCGGCTATAGTTGTGAGTCTGTTATTTGTCGTTTTGATTCCTTTTATTTTTGCTGGTCTAGCTTTGTCTAAAGAGATTGTTCGGTCTGTTAAAGACAGAGAGCTATATGTATTTATTTCAAAAGTATCTAATTTTTTCTTTTCAACAGCCAGTGACTATGGACTAGAGCGCTTTCAGCAATTTACTCCATTTCTGAAAGAATCTGGTAGAAGCTTGGTTGAGAAAATAGGTGAGTTCTTAGCTGGGTATTTTTCGCTTTTTGTTCAGGGTCTACCCATGTGGTTGCTTTTAACTTTTATTTTCTTTTGTACAGTTTATTTTTTTCTCAGTATGGGTGAAGAAATTTATTCGTTCATAAAAAAGTTTCCGCTAGTTCAAGTTGAAAGATTAGAAAAATATAAAATGCACTTAGAAGAAGTTTGTCAAATAACGTTAAGTACTGCCTTGCTTACAGGAGTCGTTCAAGCATTAATTATTTCTAGTATCATTCTTTTTTCGAATCC
This sequence comes from Oligoflexia bacterium, assembly GCA_023954355.1. Lineage (GTDB taxonomy): Bacteria > Bdellovibrionota > UBA1018 > CAIPTA01 > CAIPTA01 > JAMLID01. The sequence goes on from JAMLID010000016.1 coordinate 5,964, forward strand.
TGGTTTTTTTATTTTTGTCTTTTTAATCACATTTATTTTCGCTCAGCTACCTATTGTTGGAACTTTTCCCGTAAGCTTTTCATTGATTTCTTATTACTTAGTTTCAGGGAGTTATCGATTAGCTGCCTTAATGGCGATTTTAGCTATCATTGCTGGTTTTTCAGATAATTTTGTGAGGGCCTACTTGTTAAGTAAGAAAGATGATTTGAACCCATATTTAGGATTACTTACCTCTATTGGTGCAATTTTTATTCTTGGTCCTATTGGGGTAATTCTTGGGCCAGTACTAGTTTTGTTTCTAAAAAGACTTTATCAAGAGTATCAGTAAATAGAAGTCTTTTAACTAATTGAAATTAAAGTAATATTTATTTTTTTAAATTGCGTGAACACTTTTCGTGTCTCCATCGTTATCTCTTTGTAAAAGCAAATTTAACTAAATTTTTAAAGAGGAGAGTGATATGTGGAAAAGAATCTCATGGATATCGATGAATATATCGAAAAATACGAAAAAACGATTCTTCGTTATTGCCAAAAATTAAGTGGACGTAAAGAGCTAGCTGAAGAAGTGACTCAAGAAACTTTTTTAAAAGTACTAGCAAACTATGCTTTATTGTCTTTGCAGCCAGAACAACAACAACTTGCATGGACTTATACAACAGCAAGAAACCTTGTTTTTGATGGTTTGAGGGCAATGAAGCGAGAAGAAAATTATATTAATGAAAATAGTAAAGGTGAGCCTGAGATGAGTTTTGTAGAAATTCAAGATTTAGAAAATATTCTTTTAAAAGTGAATCCCGATATTCGTGATATTTTACGGATGAAGTATGAGCTTGGAATGAATAGCAGAGAAATTTCAGATCGACTAACGCTTCCTGAGGGAACAATTCGTCGAAGAATTCAACTAGGGCTTAAAAAAAATTAGAAAGAGTTTGGAGGATTAAATATGGATAGAGTTTATGGAAATGTTGGTGTTTTAGATATTCGAAATACTAGTGAGGAAGTATTTAAAGATAAAATTAAAATAGGAAACGTAGGTATGGTTCTTTATTCAAAGCAAACATCTCATTTGTTAAAACATATTTCCGCAGGGAATATTGGTAGTATTACAGAGTGTGAAGACGATGTTCAGCTAATTCAAGGAAAAAGCGTATTGGGCTCAGAGAGCTTAAAAGATCTCAAATCGCCATTACGGCTTTTGGTTATGGGCAAGTTAGTCATTCAAGATAATACAAGTATTGAGGCCTTTGAAAAAGGTGTAGCGTCCTTGCATGTCTCTGGTAAGATTCTTTGCCCGTCTGATCTATTGCCTGTGGTTCAAGCCAAAGCACTTAGTTTGAATGGAAAAATAGAAACATATCCATCAGGCTATCGCTTAATCGAAAAAAGCATTCGTTACAGCAAAGTGCAATTATCAGCGTTAGAGCCCAATAGTAAGCTTGCGATTATGGGGGACTTAGGCTTTGAGTCAGATGTGACACCAGAGCTTTTAAAAGAAAGAATTTCTAGTCTTTTTGTGAAAGGTAAATTATCTGCATTTGAGGGTTTGCTAAGTAGTATTCAAGAGAGGCTACATTCAAGTAGCAGTACTTTGCTAAATATGATTCCTAATGGTTATGAATATATTGCTGATGATGTTTTTGTTGGAACGTCAGAGCTTTTATTATGGAGTGGAGCAAAGTTATTTTTTAATGGCTCAGTTCAGTTTGCTTCGGATGTTTCAGATAAAGATATAGCAAATATAGAGACATTCCTTGCAAGTGATATCGTCTATTGTAGAGAAAGTTTATTGCCTGCTCTTGTTAAAAAGTGTGATCGATTTAAAACTAAATTTTCTTTATATAAAGAAAGATTATTTCTAAACGACGGCCAGTCAGAAATCACTAAGGCATATCTTACTCAGGGAAAAGGGAGTGTTAGTATTATTAATCATGGTGTTTTGACCTTTGATGAAAAAATCTCTATTGAAGATATTGGCGAAAAAGTAGATGCGATTAAAAATTTCGGTGTTCTTATGGTTGACGATGCAATTATGGGAGCTATTCAAGAGAAAGTAAAAGAAGCTAGTGGACCTATTCTTTCTAATAAAAATGAAGTTGATAGTGGTGATAGTGATAAGGCGGCAGGAAACATTGGTGTCTTAAAGCTTTAAATTAACAGAAAAAGATGAGTGCTAAAAAGCGGCGCTCATCTTTTTCCTGTAAACATGGCTAGCCATGTATGCCGTTTGTAACGAATGCTATCAATAGCGATACCGAGAATATGGAGTATTAATAAAATTTCTATTCCCTGTGAGATTCTAGAATGTAAATTTTCTACCCAATCTTCTCCCCAAAATTGGTCTAAGTTCATCATCCAGCCAGTAATGCCCATGCCTATAATAAGTAGCCAAAGAGTAAGGTATACTAAAGAAGCTAAAGGATTATGTTTATTCTTGAACTGCCCATCTTCAGAGCATTTATTCTTTAAGTAAGAAATAAGAGATCGTGGGTGGATGGGAAATGAACTAAAGCGAGAGGCCTTACCACCCACAAAGCCCCAAACGAACCGGATAAAAACGATTCCAACAGCGATGTATCCCGCCCATTCGTGTGCTTCTTCACCTTCTTCTAATAAAAAAAGATTTAAAAGCACACAAACAGCAAGAGCCCAATGTAGAATTCTAGTGGGAATATCCCATAGGTTAACGGGAGTGTTTTCCATTACTCTATGATTTCTTTCACATGCTCACCAGAAATAGGATTAAAGTAAATTTCTACTTTTTTACCTTCTTTATTCCATCCATAGATTTCGTAGCAGTTTCCTTTGGTTACTTTAAATTTTTTAATTTTATACCCTTCTTTTTTTAAGTTTTCTTGAAAAGCTTTTTGGTCTTGCCACTTTTCTTTCGGCTCTGTGGTGCAGTCTGGCCCTGCAAAGGCATGGCTAGAAATTAACCCTGCTACGATAGTTGTTACGATCATTTTCATATTGTCTCCTCTTCTAATAAAGTGAGTTAAATCCCACTAAAATCGCTATTCCAAATCCCATAAATAAAAAACAGGCAAAAATACGCACCCACTTCATTGGTATACGGGATAACAAGTGGTCGCCTAGGAAAATTGCTAGTGCATTTGATGCCAACATGCCGATCGTGGTTCCTATTAGGGTAATCCATACCGCCGTTGAAAATTTAGCTCCTAGCGCAACTGTTGCTAGTTGAGTTTTATCACCCATTTCAGCAATAAAAAAAGAAATTACTGTAGTTAAAAAAGCTCCGCGTCTCATTTGCTCAGATTCCTCTTCTTTGTCCGGGATTAAGATCCAAAAGGCGAAAAGAAAAAAACTGATTCCTAATGTCCATTTTAATGCGGTGGGTGAAAATAATGTGCTTATCCACGCACCCGCCCAAGTTGCTAATGCGTGATTTAGGAGTGTGGCAACAAATATTCCCGATAAAATAGTCCACGGTCGGCGAAATTTAGTGACCAGAACCAGTGCGAGCAGCTGGGTTTTATCTCCCATTTCGCCAATGAACACGAGTAAAAACGAATTTATAAATGCTTCCAATAGATACCTCACGTTAAGGCCGTGAGGTTGGTTCTAGATACAAGACCGCACGGCGAATTTTTCACCAGTGCTAGTCTCGTCAACAAAAAGTTCTTCTTGTAGGTGGGCCGGAGTTTTGTTTCTCAGTATGTCGACCCATCTCTTGGTTGCCCAAGCGACTACTCCCTAACTCGTTTATACTACGAGCAAGATGTAAATTAGTCAAGTAGCGCACTATATAGTAAATGCTCAAGCATGCGGCTGCTTAGTCAAAAAATTATTTTTGGTAAATTTTCTCATGACAAGCTTTTTGAAAATGAGAAACTGTTTCATAGCTTGGCATTTCTTCCATGGATGTAGCGGATTTGTCTCTGACTGTTTTTAAAATATGAGTTAGTCTACCAGAATTGGCTTCTACTACAGAAACAGACGAATCGGTTATAGGCATTTTTGCAAAATCTTTTATGGTTCCTTTGGCTCCTGCTGTGGCAGTTTTTACACTACTCATAACTGGAACTATCCCTGCCAAGTTAATGAAGACAACTAGATTTGCTTGTCGAGCAAGTTCTCTTGCTTCTTCTTTTGTGCGAATGCCTTCTTTCATCTCGCCATGAATATCAAACTCTCTTCCTGATACTCCAGATAAACGAGCTATTTTTGAGTCGTTATACCCTCTATAGGCGCCCCATAGGCTATCTGCAATAGACGGTAGGCACGCAGCTAGTGTTGGAAGAGTACCTAAGCCTGAAATGATTCCAGCTCCACAGAGAAGAGCTGTACTAAAGCCTACGCCAATGGATGATTTAATTCTTTGAGATTGTTGTTTCTCTAAATGAGCCCACGAAGCACAAGCATTTGCTTTTTCTTTTTCTTCCATTTTTTCTATTGATAAAAGAGCAATATTAGGAAAGTTCACCAAAGCCATTTCATGGTCTTGCATGGTTAAGATAAATCGGCTTGGGATAGTGTCTTTATGATCTACTCTCATAGCTTCGATTAAATCAACGAACTTATGATTGTAATCTTTTAATTTGCGAAGTGCTTTTTCTATATTTACATCATTGATTTCTTTTAGTTTTAAAATCTCAAGCATAGGATTCTGATCAATCATGTCAGTAACAGAAGCCTCTGCGCTTTTATTTATGATGTATTGAAATTTAGAAGCAGACTGAAATAAAAAATCTTCACAACTTTTTTGTTCTACTTGGGCGTTTTTTTCTTGTAGATCATCATTTAAAAGTTTGATCATGGCTCTTTGCCATAGCTGTAGTGCATGGTTTTTTTCTTCTTTTGTGTATCGGTATAAATTAAAGTTGGCTACAGCCCTTGGGTCGAGCTCAGGATTAGATGCTAAGTTAAAAATAGCATTTTTTGAGAGCTGCATTAGTCCTCTAGAGTGGTGCTGAGAGAGAGAGGTTAGAATTTTTAAAGACTCTTTTTTATGCTTTAAGAGCGAAGTTAAGTTTGTTCTAAACTCAACACAATAAGAGTCGCTTTTATGTAGGCGAAAGCAATCAATGGTGTCTTGAATTCTTCTTTCTGTTTTATTGGCCGCAACTAAAAGAGATCTTTTCACATTTGATAAAATTTTTACTTTTGTTTCTGGGCTGCTTTCTCCGTTTGGGTAGGCCTCGCAATATTGCTCTATGCTTTGTGGAGTAGCAGCTTCTGCAAGTGTAGATGGAACAGATAATAGGGCGATTAGAAGAGATAGTGGTTTTATTAAAGTGCTCATTTCGCATGTATCCTTTAGTCTATGGGCTCGAGGGTAGAATGCAAAAAGTGGTGCATCTTTTGATTTAAAAAATGCTCTTTAGTTTCAGGTACTTATGTTGATGAATAGCTATTAATCACTTAAGGTGATGCCTGAGCATTAGAGGGCTGTCTAAAAACTAGACAGTTTCTTTGTGGCTCTATAACAACTAGCTAATTTAGTGGTTTAGCGTAAACAGCCTAGGTTAGATGCCTGGTGCGGTTTAGATACTCTATAGACAATTTTATGCGCTTGGTAGGGGGCTTTAGTTGCATATACAGTTAGGTCTGATTGATAAGGCCTATCTGAAACGTATACTAGGCAGTCAGCTCTATAGGCATCCTGGGTGAAGTAAACAAGTACATCCGCTTTATATGGTTGATCTACAATGGTTACTATTTCAGCTAAAGCTATTTGGGCTTGAAAAAAAAGACTTAAGAATAATGCTAACATTGGTGCCTCCTAATTAGTAGTCAATAGCACGGTATGGATGAATGAGCCAAGTGTGTAATTTATGGTAAGTTTGTATTTAGGTATTTTGCTCAATATACACACTAGACAACTCTTTATGTATACTTAAAAAACTACCTTTTGCGTAAGTCTCTTTTTCTAATGTTAGAAAATGCTCTATCGTCAATTCGTTATTAGCGATGAACATACGAACATAGTGATGCGCCATAATGAATATAGCACTTAATGGGCTTACTCTCTGTGCAAGAAGTTGATTGGGAAATCCTGATCCATCTGGTTTTTCATGGTGTTGAAGTAAGATATTATCTATATCAGGCGGTAAATTTTCAATAGAGCGTGCGAGTGAGGCCGAGTCTACAGTATGTGAAAGAAATGAATCCATTTCTTTTTCGCTAAATTTTGAACTATTTTTTTGTAGCTCATTCGTTGAGTCAATAGCTGCTAGGTCGTTATTCGTCAGCGTGATATCGTGAAGAAACGAAGAAACACTTAATTTTATAGCTATTGTTTCAGAAAACCACGGCATTGCACTCGCAAAAGCTGTAGTTACTGCAGAAAGTAAAATTGAGTGTCTCGCTGAATATTCTTCTTCGCTTTTTAGCATCTTCGAAAGCAAGAGGCTTAAATTTTTGTTTTGAGACACAACTTGGATAGATTTATCTGCCACCGTTTTTGCTAACTCTTTAGCGGCTGGTGTAATTCCGATTTTATTAAAGGTTTCTTGAAGTGCATGAAAAGACAGCTGAATATTTTTTAGTTCTTTTTCTACGTCTGTCGCATTTGTTGTGTCTTTTAAAGCAAGTAGAATTGTTTTAATAGTGCAATCCAGGTACGTGTCTAAGTCTCCTCTAAGCACATACAAATGAGGCATTTTTTTGATTTCATATTTTTCTAAGTCTTGGCTGTCAAAGATATCGCCTTTATTAAGAATTTTGACATATTTTTTTTCGCTAAGACGAATAAATAGGTCGCAAGGTATTGGTTGAGTTTTAATTAATAATTTTGTTTTTACTTGAGCATAGTCAGGTAAATTGTCTTCACTAAAGTTGTGCTCTTTATTGAATTTTTGAAACAACTCTTTCAAAGGTTTAAGAATCATTGGTTTGGGCAGGTATCCATAGATTTCTTGGTCTTTTAGTTCTGGTATTTCATTTGGTGTAGCAGTGCTACACAATACGAAAGGAGTTTTCTTATTGGATTCTTGGAGGATTTGAAAAATTTTTCCTCCGGTACCATCAGGTAAGTTTTGATCAGAAATAACTAAATCAAACGTTTGATTCGTTAATGCATTAAGTGCTGTCAAATAGTTCAGGCAGGGGGTTACTTTATACTCTGGATGAAGAGACTCTACAGCGGTTTGCATTACCTCGAGTAGATCCTCTTCATCTTCTATAATTAAAATCTTTTTCATAAGCGCTAATTTTACATTAGGCAAATATAAAGATCAGTAAATTTTGAAAACTTATTAATTGAACGCTTGGAGTACTGGACTACCTTCCATTTCTGAAGGAACACTTATATCTAATGCCCATAGCGCAGTTGCTGCAGTGTCCATTGTGCTGATTCCTGCTGGTAAGCTGTTATTTGGCTTTACTCCTACGCCCCAAGCTAACCAAGGAATATTTCTATGAGCAGGTATTGCGCCACCGTGACCTCTACCAGTGCCACCATGGTCTGCGGTGATGATTAGAAGAGTTTTTTCGCTTAAGCCACTATTTTTAATCGCAGAAACAATGGTTCCAACGGCTTTATCTGCTGTCTTTAGTGCCTGTATATACTTCGTTGTATCCCACCCATATCTGTGACCTGTCCAGTCTACTTTTGGTAAATGAACAAGTGTTAAATTCGGTTTCTCGTTTAGAAACAATTTTTCAAATGCGTTGGCTACAGACTGATCGCCTCCGTAATTGAGCTGAAAAGAGTCGATAGAGCTGGGTAGGTTTAGGTGTTTAAACTTTTCTTTACCTGCAATCATGGCAGTTTTTAAGTTTGATTTTTTTAGCGTGTGAAAAAATAGTTTCTACTCTAATTAATCCTTTAGAAAATTATGTGAATAAAACATTAACACCGTGTACGTCCATATCTACACCACTAATCATAGATGCATGTGACATCAGTGTTGCGCTTGGTAAAATTGTTTGAGCATTCCACGATACTGAACCTGTCTTGGCTAATGCCTTGATGTTAGGGAGGTCTGTTTTTTCGATTGTTGAAGGTTTTCCGCCATCTATTGATACAATTACGACATGGTCGGCAATTTTTTCGGCAAAACAGATAGGGGATAAAAGAAAAATAGATGCAATAAATATTGTTCGTAACATTACGAGCCCTCCTTGGTGTTTATCCCAATCCTATGGGATATCTCTATTTATAATTAAGAGTAGCATATTGAACAAAAGCTAGAAGTATTTTATGAGTCTTAACAAAATTCTAAAAATGTCTAATGTATGAGTATATATCGATTTGAAAGTATGGGAATCGGAGTGTACGCAGCTGTTGAGAAAGACTGCGACAGAAATGATCCGAGAAGAAAAATAAAGCCTAGCGGTCTTTGGCTGCCTAAAGTTGGAGAATCTTATAAAGGTGCTAAGTCTTTTTTTACCAAAAAGGGATTACAAGTATATTTAGAGAGCGGCTTACAGGAGTGGCATCGGTATGTTTTAGTACAAGAGCCAAATATACTTGTGGGCGATAGTCTCGAAACAATTTTATACCAAGATGAATACCAGTTAATAGGGCATGGAGGAGAAAATTTTAAAAACTATTCTTGGGAAAATTTTCTTAAGCAAAAACTTTCTTATCCACTTGAAGAAAAAGTTGCTGTTTTTCTTTTTCGTAAAAAAAACTCTCAAATAGAATTACTTGTATTTGAACATGATAAAAAATGGAGCGAGGCGGGAATACAAGTACCCGCTGGTGGTATCGAAGCAGATGAATCAGCAGAAGATGCAGCTCGTAGAGAAGTTTGGGAAGAGAGTGGTCTTAGATTAAGCCAAGAACTAACTGAGGTATCGTCGTACTATTTATTTCGTTCTAGTCATAAAAAGCTAAATCATCGGAGGGTATTTTATAGCTATATAGAAGAAGAGCGCAATTCATGGACGCATAGAGTCGCCTCTAGTGGCTTAGATGAGGGGATGAGCTTTCATTATTATTGGATTCCCTGGGAGAATGCACCAAGTCTATTGGCTGGTAGCCTTGGTTATAGTTTGCAAGAAGAATCTCTATGGAAGTTCTTGAAGTAAAAATTCTCCTATGTAATACCCCCTAATACAGGAGGAATTAGATGAGAAAAATAATTATTTTATTAGCAGTTTGTTTTCTACCGGGCTTTGCTCACGCAAATATCGATTTAGGTTCAAATATTGAATCGAAAGCAAAGATAGCCGCGCCTACCAGTCACTATTATCCAATGGGTTCTTATTATGATTGGGGTGTTGGAAGAAACGGTTACGGTTATTGTTATGAGTATACAGATTATGGTGATGTACTAAATGGTGGGCAGCCAGTAGGTAATTATAATTGCGAATATTCAAGACCTTCTGAGTATAACTGGGGACAAGGAAGAAATGGTTTTGGTTACTGCTATCAAAGAACTCCCTACGGGCATTTCATGAATGAAGGGCAGCCAGTGGGTAATTACAATTGTGAAATGAGAAACCCCTCTTATTTTGCTTGGGGGCGAGGTAGAAACGGTTATACTTACTGCTATCAGTATACTGCGAACGGATATCCAATGAATAATGGACAACCTGTTGGCAATTATAACTGTCGCTAAATATCACTAAAAGAGCTGCGAATATATTAATGTATATTCGCAGTTTTTTAACGGGGACTACAATTGATTCGTTACCTATATTTTATTTTTTTGCTATTGCCGAATTTTTCTTTTGCTATAGAAGCCGAGTTTAAAAATCTCTCTAAAAAATATGATCTTCATCAACCAATTCTCATTCATTTTAAAGTCAAAGAGGCTCCTAAAGGCTCTTCGTATTCACTTTCTTTAGAGTTAGAAAAAGAAAATTACCAGCTAAGTATATTAAGGGGGCCATTACAAATAGTCAGTGAGCCTATAGAGGGCGAAGAAGTCACTTTTCAGTGGGACGGTAAAAAAATCGCCTGTGCTCCTACTGATGCCCCTGATTTTTGTACGGGGATTGATCCCGCAAACTACCAATTCGAATTAAAAGTGTATTCAGCACCCAAAGTACCCATTGTAGGTGACTTTAGGGTTAGTGAGCCTAGAGAGCCCATATATAAAGTCAGATCTAGTACTTTTTCTTTAGAGGGCGGATTAAATTTAGAAAAATTTGTTACTAGAGCTAGATCCCAAGTTGTGATTCGTTTGCACGAATCGTTTAAATTCTCTCAGCAATTTACAAGATCTTTTTTTGATCGTTATGTTGATCCATATCAGGTGCTTTCTCAGACAAAAAACAAAACATGTATCAAGTGGAAGGCCAGAACCCCATTTACTGGAGAGATCGTTGTTTGTGAAAAGTTGATTGGTGATACTGAACTAGGGTTTAATCTACAGTATTTGCCAAACGTTTCTATCTACAATAGTGCGTACGAGAAGGCCCATGGATTGCTTTTAAGTAAATACAAAAACAAAGCAAGGGCTAAATTAGGTACAGAAATTTCTAGTACACTTACTAATGCTATTTATAAATGCTCTGGATGTTCAGCTTGGAATATAGACAAAGCATATTGGGGCTTTGAATTTTGGGTGCAAGAAGTTGGAGGAAACGATCCCATGCCCGATCGTTTTTCGTCTCCAGTATTTGTGAAAGTACAAGAAAATGGCAAAGTAGAGTTCCAAGAGCTACCAAAGGTAAGTCCAAATAGCTCTAGTTCTTCTGTAGATATTTGGAAAATCGATTAGGAATCGCCAGCTTAATAAGTGTAATCGTTATAAATAAGATTTTAAAAGAGTTTATTGACCAATAGGTAGGCTCTTGTTATTTGTCCTGCTTCAGAAAGTAGGGTTTATGAAGAGTTTTTTTATTTTAGGTACTTTTATTTTAGTTTTGTTTTCTTGTGGTAAAAAAGAAGAATTCAAATACCAATTTGAAGAAAACGGATGCAATACTGGCGAGCAAAATGCTGATAGTAAAGATGCAATGTGTGCAAATTTAAAAGACAACGCAAAAAATAACTTCTGCGCATTAAATCTACGTAAGCAAGAGTATACTACTAAGGGTTGTGGTAGTTGGTAAAAAATAAAAAGCCCTAGATAAAATCTAAGGCTTTTTATTTTGTTTAACTCAACCCGTGCTATTCGGCATCTGGCGGATTAATCTGGATGCCTACCTGCTGATCTCCGTTATTATTACCGATGCTGCCATTACCATTACTTGGAGTTTGGCTCATAATATAGTCAGCTTCGCAGAATGATTTAATATTGCCTTTTGCCTTTTCTAAAGCCTCATTAATATTCGTTTTTTCATCTTTCGTAAGTTTAGCATCAGATAAAGCCTTGCTTTCAAGTTTTTTGATCGCAGCTAGTTCTTCTTGTAGTAACTCAAATTCATAATCATTAATTTGCTTTTTGATATAACACTGAGCCAATTCGGCAGAAAGTTTGTTCTGTTGTTCGTCAATATCATCCTTAGTACGATCAACTTTCTTTTTCTTCTTACCTTTTTCGTTATGTCGATATACGTGAATTAATTGACTTACTCTTTTATATTCATTATTTAGTTCAAGCTTTTCTTCGTAGGTTAGGCCATCAGCAGCCATATCTTTGAGCTTTGCTTCTAATCCGCTGATTTCACGGCTAATCTCGGCAGCTTCTTCGTCAGTTAGCTCACCTTCTTTAATTCCCTTTTTTAGTCTATTAGTATAGCTAGTAAGCTTTTTCTCAAAATCTTCTTTGTCGTGTCGAGCAGAGAAAATGGACTGTGAAGATTCTTTTAGCATTTTTACAATCAACTGCTTTTCTTCGTTGGTAATTTCTTTATCTTCAAGAGCATCGTTATAGGCTTCTCTTATAGTATTTTGTTGATCTATCAGTAGCTCTTTTTCTTCTTTGGTTAATTGGTCATTCAGTAAAGCATTACCGATACGTCTAGCCTGGTTCTCTAATCTCTTTAAAATGAGTTCTTTAAAATTTTTTATATTCACTATCTCTTCGCAGTCTTCATCACTAGCAACAACGTATTGAACGTCACATCGTGGTGGAGAGAGAGCAAAACCCATATTAGATATAAAGAGAATACCTAAGCCTAAAAACCACGCCTTGTTTATTGAAAAGCAAACCCTCATAAATACCCCCGAAAATTTACAACCCTAAGTGCTTAAACGACCAAAATCGAAAAGAACTTTATGAGATTCACATAAATTAAAAATATCCTATAATATCAATGGTTTAATTTCGTTTATCTTGATTTTTTGCTGGTTAGAGGCTGTTTATTTTAAGCTAGCTGCCCCCTTTAATTGTTGATGAACCACTCAATCACTTTAGGCGATGCTCTAGTCTTTGGAATTCTAAATAAGTAAGCTATAGCTAATAAATTGTTTTTACTAAAGAAATACCCACTCTAACCACAATTAAAGGGGGCAGTTGAAAAAGCATTAGACCAGGTCTAGTTTGACATAGCGCTTCTTTTTCGGTAGGTTAGCGCCCATGAAGGCACTTACACAAAAATTAGCTATTATTTCTCTGCTTTTAACATTCCTAGCATCTAATGCTTTTGCGGCAACGGTTTGGAACTATCGTTTACAACCATCAGGAGCCATTAAGGGCGGAAAGCTCAAAATTTCGAAAGTCAAAACATCATCTAGCTATGTTCAATTAAAGCTAAAGTATAAATTAGAAACTTCTATTGGCTATAAAGAAGACTGGTTACCCTACAATTTCCCTGGAGAAATGTTAGATAAAGACTATCTATCTCGACTGCCACTGAATGAGGCGAAAAGCTTAGGTAGACTACCTCACGCATTCGAAAATAGAACTGTGAATTTTCAAATTACCAGAAAGTCATCGGATGCATTTTTAGTGAAAAGTGATGATGGCCAATTTTTAATATATACAAAATCAAGCGGTGGCGCTTGGAGACGAATCGAATTTGTGATTCGATCTAGTGTAACAATTACGCTTAAAGGGAATCTAGAAAACGTAGTAAACGAATAAGCCCAAGAGTGTCCTTATTCGTTTACTCAAGGTAATTATTCAGAGATAGGTAAGTTTTCTTCTAAGTCAGAGCTTATATCACCAGAGCTGTTGTTTGAGTCTTCAGGTTTTTTACGATCATTATGTTTTAAGCGGTGTATTTTTTTACTTTGTTTATCTTGCATTTTTTCTAGCTTGGCTTTTTCTTCGCTAGATAGATTTCCATCCGACATAGCTTTTTTCTCTGCCTTGCGAATTCTTTTTTGGCCTTGTTTTAATTTTCTTTTCTCTAAGTTTGTGAGTTCTCCAGAATTAGCTCCTTGTTGAATTCTGGCTTTTTGTCTGGCTTGTCTTTTGTCTTTTCTTGCGGCTTCACTACTAGAAATTAGCAAGAGTGAGCAGAAAAAAATGAATAGAATTTGGTATAGCTTTATGCGCATAGGGTCTCTCCTTTTCTATTCATTGTACGTCCTAAAATTCTAAGTACTCTAGAGCCAAAAAAAATATTTATCTACACTGTAAGGTGTTTGAGATTACAGGTCAGATGAAAGCACAGTCTTCTTAGAATAAAATTGCTAAGAGCAAGGTGTTTTTTTTGTTATGATTTAATGTATGAAAGAAATCATTTGTACTATTTTATCATTTTTAATTATGAATCCTGCGTTTGCGAGAGATTCAGCTGCCATTTTAAAAAATGAAGGAGCAGAAAATTTAGCTTCTGAATATGTACTTAGAAGGTTTTCTGGAGAAAAGCTAATGCCTATAAGAATTATTGGAGGAGTACAAAAACCCGGAGTGTACTATTTACCCCAAGGAACTGATTTGCTTACGGCTATATCATTATCGGGAGGGCTTTCTGATACAGCCGACCCAGACGAAGTTGTTTGGAATCAGATTTCTAGCAAGCAAGTTCATCAATTAGAAATAGCTGATCTAATGAAAGATCCAATGAAAAATAATCCAGCCTTAGGAGCAAACGACTTGCTTATGATTAAAGAGAAGCAACCTGTGATAAGTAATAATACCTTATTACTTATCACAGCAATTTCTTCTATTGTAGGAATCGCGGTTGGAGTTGCTTATTTAAGTAGACGATAAAACTTATAAAATGAAACTGCGTCATCGCTTAGAAATAGATGGACTGAGGGCACTAGCAGTGACCTTGGTTGTATTATATCATGCGGGTATTTTTGGTGTTACCGCTGGTTTTTTTGGTGTTGATGTTTTTTTTGTTATTAGCGGCTATTTAATTAGTCGGATTATAATTAATGATTTAGAAAATGATTCTTTTAGAATGGCTTCGTTTTTAGAGCGTCGAGCTCGGCGTATTTTGCCGGTTTTGTTTTTTATTGTGTTTTTTTGTACACCAATTGCGATTATATATATGATTCCCTATCAATTAGTCGACTTTGGTAAGAGTGTTATTGCTACATTACTTTTCGTTTCGAACATTCTTTTTTGGCGTGAAAGTAGTTATTTTTCGCAAGCATCAGAGCTCAAGCCGCTACTTCATACTTGGAGTCTAGCTATAGAGGAACAATTTTATCTTATGTATCCTTGGATTATGTTGATTCTTAAAAGAAGTTGGTGGTGGCGAGTTTTCTTTTTAGTTTCAACTATAGCATTAAGCCTAATTTGCTCGCATTGGATGTCTGCAAATTCAATAGTTGTGGCTAATTTTTTTTTACTTCCCAGTCGTATTTTTGAGCTCATGCTAGGTGCACTTGCTGCGCATTTTCAGCATCAATGCAATAAGGTTAGAGACATTCATGCTACGTATTGTAGTGTGCTTGGATTGGTTGGGATAGTAGTTTCAGCTTTTGTTTTTTCTGCATCAACTCCACATCCTAGTCTGTGGACACTAATCCCAGTCTTGAGTACCACGTTTGTTCTATTATTTGCTCGGCCGCAAAGCCTTGTTACTCAATTTCTTTCTTTTAGGCCTTTCGTATTTATTGGACTATTAAGCTATAGCCTTTATTTGTGGCATAATCCAGTGTTTGCATTTGCAAAACTTAAAGGAGTGGATTCAACTTCTCCAACCACAGCATTAATTCTGATTGGTATTTCATTACTTGGGTCTTACGTAACATGGAGATGGATTGAAAATCCTATTAGATTAAGTAGGGTACTCAAATCAAGCCGTTCGTTGTTATTGGCATTGTCCGGTGGGGCGATTCTATTACTAAGCATAGGAATAATATTTGTTCAGACAAAGGGATTTATTCAAAGATATTCTTCTAATGATAGAAATTTACTAGAGATCAATCCGACTGTCTTAGGTAGATACACAGAAAAAATCTTTCGAGATAATAAAAATACGCAGTTTGATGATTCGATAAGTAAAAAGAAATGGCTTGTCGTTGGAGATAGTTATGCACAAGACTTTGTAAATATGATGGCTGAAAGCAAATATATCGAAAAAATTCAATTAAAGACTTATGGCATCGCTGTTCGTTGTCCTAAGTATGTTGGCACTCAAGATATTTTACAGTATTACTTAGATGCAAATGATTTGTATGATAAAAAATATTGTGAAAATTATAGCAACCTCAATCATGTCGTAGAAATTGTAAAAACTGCTGATGTTGTAGTGCTTGCTAATCATTGGCGTACGTGGGAAGCAAATTTGATACTGGAAACCATTCAAAATATTCGTTCAGATCTAAATGAGAAGTTTTTGATACTGGGTGCCAAAGACTTTGGCGATATACGGCCACTTGATTATTTAGGACTTTCTTTAAATCAAAAATTAAAGTTGAAAAATAAAATTTCTTCAGAATCTTTAGAAGCTAACTCTATATTCCGTCGTCTTTTGCGACCAGAGAACTTTATTGATTTAGAAGATTTGTTATGCGAAGACTCAGAATGTCCTATTTTCACAACTGAAGGTGAATTAATTTCTTTTGATGGCCATCACTTCACGCCAGCTGGTGCAAAATTTGCGGGCATACGAATTTTTGAGCATTTCTGATAGAACAAAATTAGAATGGTAATGTGCGACTTACACAACTAATAAAGACTTTATATTCATAAGACATTTTTTTAATGATCTATGTTTAAATAGTGTCTTTTTTATTTTCATCACTATCAGATAATATATTAGAAATAATAAATAGGGTACCAAGTAAGGGTAATAGAACTTGGAGTTTAAAACGTACAGAAGACCCAAGATTTTGAGGTGATATAAATGCATAGACTAATGCCCAAAGCAGAACATAGGCCGTAAACCAAATTATAACTGGTTGTTTCCATTTCGATCTGTTTTTCTTTTTTAGGCAATTAAAAAGTAAAACAAGAATAAGAAAGTTTTCTAAACCTGCAATAGCGCCAAAAACAGTTAAAATTTCGAAGGGTAGAGGGCGAAAAAGTGCTGTGAACATGCCAATAGGCAAGAACTTTAAAACTGCGCTCATACTCGATAGTTCGGGAACTGAACCAGCTGAACCTCCTCTTTGCCATGCTTTACTGGTATAGTTTATATGGTCAACAAATGAACTTTCCGAATCTATTTCTAGTGTTGTACCTATATAGCGAAGTGAGTATAAACTTGCTGTGATAGCGATAATAATGATTCCCAATCGTATAAGCATAGAGTTCGTTTTTAAGAGAAAGCCTAATAAGAAAGGAAAAAAAACAATAGGCACCATCCACAATCGTATAGCAGCTAATATAAACAAACCCAAAACAATTGGTACGAGGTGAATATACTGTCGAGATTTTACAATGGTTAGCATTCCATAATAACACAAGCCAATCCCCAAGAGAATGAGAGGGTCTTTACCTAAAATTGATGACCAAAATAGGACAGAGGGAAATAGACCAAAAAATAAGAATAGCTTTGGAAAATCGATCTGGAGATAATTAATGATTCCTCTATAGAAAAGATAGATACCAATAAAACCCATGAACGAGCTAAAAACTTTCAAGGTATGATAGGATGAGAATTGTACTACCCTATGTTCGAAATACCAGAACACATAAGCCAAATTTGCTGTACCTTGTCCCCAGCCGATAGAGCTAAGATCAGCAACAGATAATTGCGATCTTTGAAAATACCAGTACGCATCTAAACCATATGCATACTCATAAAAAAGCATAAAGAATAGCGTAACAAATAACTTAGCAGCCCATACAATTAGAATATTTTTTCGATCTTTCTTAGGAAAAGGAATGAAAGCCAAAATCATAAATAAGAAGGTTCCAGTTATAAAACCTTTTAAGTAATCATCTTCTAAATGAGATTGAGGGATTCGATAGCCTAGAAACTGAACACCGGATAAAAAGTAGGGAAGAATTAAAACAAATAAAATTGCAGAAATTAGAAAAACAAAAAAAATCGCATTTTCTTTGCGCAAAAGCATAGAAAAATTTTAACATGCTCTCTTTATAAAGAAAACGAAGGTTAAAGTGCTACGAGCCCCTTAATTTCTTTTGCTCTAGCGTATCCTTCTAAAACCTCAGTACCAGAGGCCACTGGATATAAAATGGTATATGAAAAATATTTACCTTCTTTTGAAGGCTTTATTTCTACACGCTCAGCTTTATCAAATAAAGCTTCGAGATTTTTACCTAAATTAGAAGGAACAATGAATTTATACGGATAGAGACAGGGCCAGTTGTAATGGCTATTTAAAACTTCAATAAAGTTTGTCTCTTGATTCATAACGTCTATGTATCACAATGAGTAGGTTGCTCAAGCCTAAAGAATATAAAAAATAAGACTATAATTTCAGCTGGTTGCGCTCGAATTATC
This sequence comes from Oligoflexia bacterium, assembly GCA_023954355.1. Taxonomy (GTDB): domain Bacteria; phylum Bdellovibrionota; class UBA1018; order CAIPTA01; family CAIPTA01; genus JAMLID01. Next base: position 23,583 of record JAMLID010000016.1, read on the forward strand.
CGAATCGTCCAGTGATATATTCTTCGGTTAGTTTTTTTCCGGGGGTTGTGAAGATTTTCTCAGTTCTATCAAACTCGATTAGTTCGCCCATATACATAAAAGCCGTATGATCAGAAACACGCCCTGCTTGTTGCATATTATGGGTAACAATAATAATGGTCACAGTATTTTTTAATTCTGTAACCAGCTCTTCTACTTTTGCCGTAGCAATTGGGTCTAAAGCAGATGTGGGTTCGTCAAAAAGCAAAATTTCTGGATCGTTCGCTAGAGCTCTAGCAATACAAAGGCGCTGTAGTTGCCCACCTGAAAGATTGAAGGCTAATCCATGGAGCCTATCTTTTACTTCGTCCCATAGAGCAGCCTTTCGCAAAGACTCTTCCACTTTATCTTCGAGTTGCGATCGACGGTTCACGCCTCGTACTCTGAGTCCGTAGGCAACATTTTCAAAAATAGATTTAGGAAAAGGATTCGGCTTTTGAAAAACCATACCAATTCTCATACGTACTTCTATCGGGTCTATAGAAGACGAGATGATATTGATGTTCTCAGGATAGAGTAGAAGCGATCCATCGTATTTATTACCAACGTATAAATCGTGCATTCGGTTGAAGCAGCGTAAAAAAGTCGTCTTGCCGCATCCTGACGGGCCGATCAGCGCAGTTACAGATTTATCAATAATTTTTAAATTAATGTCTTTTAAAGCGTGGTGAGTGCCGTAGTAAAAGTTTAAATTTTTACTTTCTGCCTTAATTTTTATATCTGTCTTTCCGTTTTGTATTACCATTTTATTTTTTTCCTAAAATAAATTCGAAGATAAATCGCGATAGCATTCATGGAGAGAGTCATGAGTAGTAGAATCATACCAGCCGCAGCAGCATTCACGTGAAATTCTTGTTGTGGTCTCGATACCCAGTTAAACATTTGGATGGGCATGACAGTAAAGGGAGAAAAAATCCAATCAAAATGGATGAAAGGTGCCTCGGTGCTAATGGGAGCGTTAGGTAAAAAAGCAATAAAAGTGAGAGCACCTATGGTAATTACAGGGGCCGTTTCTCCGATAGCTCTTGATAGTGAGATTACGATTCCTGTGAGAATGCCTCCCGTTGAATAGGGTAATACGTGGTGTTTAACTGTTTGCCATTTTGTTGCACCTACGGCCATGGCAGCCTCTCGAATCGCTGAGGGAATCGTTCGTATTGCCTCTCTTGTAGCTGTAATAATGATAGGAAGAATCAATAGTCCAAGGGTTAACCCAGCTGTTAAAATACTAGGGCCAAAATTAAATTTATAAACAAAAATACCGAGCGCCATTAGTCCAAAAATAATAGAGGGAACCCCAGCTAGATTCGTAATATTAATTTCTATGATGGCTGTAAATAAATTCTTTTTCGCATACTCTTCTAGATAGACTCCAGCTGCTATTCCAATCGGTATGGCCGAGGCTGCGGTTACAAACATTACTAATGTGCTGCCAACCCAAGCTGAAAGTATTCCTGCTTTGTCTGGGAAGCGAGAAGGAAAATTCGTTAAAAAGCTTTTTGATATTCTAGCAGCACCATCCGTAGATAAATCTATGATTAAAGCTAAGAGAACTAATAGCGAGCAAAGCAGCAGTATTAAGCCAAGAATTTCAAAAATATTATCCTTTAGCTTATGAGAGCGTATTAGCTTTTTTATTTGTTCCTTTGATAGCTGATCCATCTAATACCTTTGTCTAAATTTCTTCTTCACTAAGAAGCCTAATATATTAAAAGAAAAAGTAATGACGAGTAAAACAGAACCCGCAGCAAAAATTGACTGATATCCGATAGAGTCGTGAGGTAAGTCACCTAAAGAAACCTGTACGATAAAGGCAGTGATCGTGGCTGCTGATTCTGCTGGATTGATGGTGAAGTTTGGCTGCATTCCTGCAGCTATTGCCACCACCATGGTTTCACCTATGGCTCTTGAAATTCCTAAAATATAGGCGGCTGTGATTCCTGATAGCGCCCCAGGCATTACTACATTAATTGCCGTTTGAAATTTTGTTGAACCCATTGCATAAGCGCCTTCTCTCATATGCATAGGAACAGCTCTCATAGCGTCTTCACTGAGAGAAGAAATATAAGGAATAATCATCACACCCATTACTAAGCCGGCACTCAGCATATTAAAGCCAGGTAGAGAGGGGAAAAACTTTTGTAAAAGAGGTGTGACAAAGAGTAGGGCAAAGTATCCGTAAACTACCGTCGGAACAGCAGCAAGTAGTTCTAAAATCGGTTTTACTGTTTCGCGAAGTCGTGCAGGGGCGTACTCACTTAAGTAAATAGCACTTATGGTACCTACCGGTATAGCCAAGCTTAGAGCAACTCCAGTAGTCACAAGTGTTCCCATTAATAAGGGAAGAATTCCATATCTTGGATTAGCAAAAAGAGGGGTCCATTGAGTATCTGAAAGAAAAATAAGAATCGATACTTCTTTAAAAAAGGGTATCGATTCGGAAATCAAAATAAAAACAATCGCTAAAGTTACAAAAATAGCAGCCGAGGCAGAAGCAAGCAAAAACAACTCAATACACCATTCACGGATGTACTGAGTTGTTGATCTTTTATAGCCAAGGCTTTTCATTTTTATAGAGACTGCTCTTTTTTAAGTATTTCTTTAATGGTTAATCCAACTTCAGCTTCGCCTTTAAATACGGTGCCAACCTTATTTTTTTCTAAATGCTTTAAGTTTGTTTCATAGGCAGAGCTAGGTAGTGCAATATAGTTTACTTGTTCTACTAGTGTGATTGCGTTCTTCATATAAAACTCGACCATCTCTTTTACTTCAGGCTTTTTATAAGATTCAGCATTTACGTAGATGAAAATAGGGCGAGATAGTGGATAGTAGCTTCCGTCTTCAACTGTCTTTTTTGAAGGAAGAACACCAGCAGATTTTTTTGGTGATTTAGGGCCGCCAACAACACTGATCAATTTGAGCTTAGATTTATTTTCTTCGTAATAAGATAGAGGCAAGAAACCTAAAGCATTTTTATCATTAGCCACACCTAGTACTAAAGTATTGTCATCTTCACTAGCTGTATAGTCTCCACGGCTAGCTTTTGATTTACCAGTAACTGCTTCTGTAAAATAATCGAATGTTCCTGAGTCTGCTCCGGCTCCATAAAGTTTAAATTCTTCGCTTGGCCATTTTGCATTGATTTGATTCCATTTTGTTACCTTGCCTTGAGCACTTGGTTCCCACATTTTTTTCAAATCATCTACGCTAACAGAAGTTAACCAAGAGTTTTTTGGGTTAACTACAATCGCGATTGCATCGTAAGCTACGGGCAATTCGTAATACTTAACGTTTGCGCCTTTACATGTTTCCATTTCTGATTTTGTGATCGGACGAGAGGCATCTTGGATATCTGTTTCTCCACGGCAGAATTTTTTGAAACCGCCACCAGTTCCAGAAATGCCCACAGTTACCTGTACTTGACCTTTTTTAAAGGCTTGAAATTCTTCAGCTACAGCCTCAGTAATAGGAAATACTGTGCTTGAGCCATCAGCCTTAATGATGGCTGCTTGGGCCGAAAAAGAGAGTAGTGCTAATAGAGAGAAAAGAATTTTCATAAATGCTCCTAAAAATACCTGTTTTTTTGTCTTCCTATTTGTAACGCTCCTTGTGATTTTCTGTGTTAGATTTTTGTTAGATCCACATTAAGGGTTTTGGCTTTTTATCGGAAGTAAAAATGAAAAATAGGTATTTTTATTGGTTTTTCTTAAGAACTTTTTGTATTTTTAAGTGCACATGAAGGTCACAAAGGCTCAAAAGATTGGGCAAAAAGTGGATCCCCAAAGCCTTGGATTTGGTAAGGTTTTTTCGGATCATATGTATCTGCAGAGCTTTAAAGAGGGCAGTTGGCAAGAGGGCGAAATTGTTCCCTACCAAAACCTTCCTTTAGACCCGGCTGCTGCTGTATATCACTACGCCCAATGTTTATTTGAGGGGCAAAAAGCCTATTGGGGAGTAGACCAAAAAATCCGCCTTTTTCGTCCAGACTTTCATTCTAACCGTATGGAGGCAGGGGCAGCTAGAATGTGTATGCCTTTTCCTGGGCAAGAGCAAATGCATGAAGCCCTGTCAGAGCTTGTTCTTATCGATTCTGACTGGATTCCTCGTCAAAAGGGATGTTCGCTTTATTTAAGACCCACTTTATTTGCTTCTGAGCCTTTTTTGGGAGTTCGCCCAGCTAAAGAATATATTTATATGATTATCGCTTCACCTGTAGGGGCTTATTATGCGGAGGGCTTTAATCCGGTTCGTATATGGGTAGAGCCACATTATTCACGTTCGGCGCCTGGGGGGTTGGGCTCTGTAAAGGCGGGAGCAAACTATGCTATGAGCTTAATGGCCTCGGATTCAGCAAAAAAACGAGGGTACTCACAGGTACTTTGGTTGGATCCACTAGATAAAGATCGTATCGAAGAAGTGGGCACAATGAATGTGTTTTTTCGTTTTAAAGACCATGTGGCTACACCAGCCTTAAATGGATCTATTTTAAATGGAGCAACAAGAGATTGTGTTCTTCATTTATTAAAAAAATGGAATATTCGATCTGAAGAAAGAGTAGTTCGAGTTTCTGAGATAAAGGCTGCACAGAAGCAAGGGGATTTACTAGAGGTCTTTGGTACTGGTACTGCTGCGGTTATTTCTTCAGTGGGTACACTAGGCTTTGAAGATCAAGAAATGAAAATAGGCGACGGATCTACTGGTGAGCTATCTAAAAAACTATTCAATGCAATTACTTCGATTCAATATGGAGAGAGTGAAGATTCTTTTGGTTGGACAAAAATACTTAGGTGATAAATATGACCGATATATGGAGAAAATGTAGTTCTTGTAAAAAGCCTTTGGGGTATTCAGAAACATACTGGGCCTGTAATGTTTCTACTTGTAATCGCTCAAGAACATTTTTGGTTTTTTGCTCTGTAAGTTGCTGGGATGCTCATTTAGGTTTCAGTCGACATAGAGACTCATGGGCAGAAGAAAAGAAGTCACCTACAAAAGAATTTTGGGCTAAAGTGTTAGCCGGAGAAGAACTTTATCCACCTCGCCCTGCTAAAGCTAAAGAGCCTGAGGTGGTGAAAAATGTTTCATCTAGTCCGAGAGTGATTATTCGTAAAAAAAATTCTTAATATTTGGCTTATTTGCGATGAAAGAATCTATCTAAAAACAAAAAGTAGTGTTTTTTCATCGATTCAAGCGCATGAGGCACTCTTTCTTTGCAGCCAGCCTTATCTTGTATGCTTTCAGAGGGCTTTAAGTCAGGTGAGCTTTTGTAGGCATCTTCTATCCATGGCCATTCTGCTTCTGGATGAAATTGAAACCCAAAAATCATTTCTCCAAAACTAAAGGCTTGATTAGGAGTAACAGAAGAATTCATCAGGTGGGTTGCGCCTTTTGGTAGCGAAAAAACGCACTCATGCCAATGAAAAACAGAAAGCGACTCTGGCCAGTCTAATAAAAAATTGGAATGAGACGATTTTTTTTCAACGGGGAAAAAGCCAATTTCTTTTTGTGAAGCCTTTTTTACTTCACCGCCTAGGGCCTCTGCTAGTAGTTGAGATCCTAGACAAATGCCTAAAGTAGGGCGATCAAGTTTGATCCAGTTTTTAATCTGTTTTTTTTCTTCTAATAGCCAGGGGTTAGCTTCTGTTTCAAATACATTCATGGATCCGCCAAGAATGATTAGAGCGTCATGTTCTTCTAATTTAAGATTATCCCATGCATTTGTCTTATAGGTATGTAGTTCTACATAAGAGTGGTTATTGGAATCTAACCATTGAAAAGTTGATCCGACATTGTCTTCAGGTGAGTGTTGAAAAATTAAAAATTTCATAAAGTACCTATACTCGATTTAAAATTTTAGTTCATTAGGGCGTGTTTTCAAAGTTATTAACTAGTGCGAAACTCTTAAAAAACACCTGTGCTGCTATTGCTCATCGTTAGAGTAGGGTTCACTATTCTTTCTCTTCGCGCCTTGTCAGCTATTTTTTATCAGCTGCCCCCTTTAATTGTTGTTTGAGTGGCTGTTTCTTTAGTAGAAACAATTTATTAGCTATGGCTTGCTTACTTAAAAATACAAAGAGTAGAACATTGCCAGAGTGATCGAGTGTGGTTCATCAACAATTAAAGGGGGCAGCTAGTATTCTTTAAGGGTTTTTCGCTACAATTCTAAATTGAAAACACACCCTAGAAATTATGGTTATTCTGCCTTAGTAAGTTCTGGCCCTAATAGGGTGTTTTGTGGAACGGGTAATTCTAATAAATCTTCAGATTGAAAGACTCTTTCTCCATTTTCTGATTTAAGTCGTAGTTTTATCCAGTGTGGAGCGTTGCCTTCTAAGAGTAGAGTTACGCCTTTATACCTCAGCATAAACTCAGGGAATCTCCATACGCCACCTCTGTAAAGACGTTCTTTCCCATAGGAAAGAATCTTTGATCGTACAATGGGTAACCCTAATTTATTCATTTTCCCTGGAACTTCGCAATAAAAAACCATTCGTTTTGCCGAGAGCTTCACCGAAGTGAATGCAGGACACTGAATTTGTCCAATTTTTTTCCATTCTTGTTTCGCCTGGTGATAAAGATGTAACATTGGGCCATTGAATTTTTCTTCTTTACCCGTAGTTAAAACAAAAAGTTTTTCACGATCAGGAATCAATCCAACAATATCTCGGTGAGAAATTTCTTTAGGTAGTGCAATCACTGTTTTTGAGCCGCCTTCTATGGGAAAGGCAACAATGTGTGAGTCGGCATTTTCTCCTTCTTTTTTTAAGCCAGCAAAAACGGTACCACCATCATCGTAGAAAACGGTGGTGAAATAGTTCACATTGGCAAAAGCATTCAAATTTATTAGCAAGAGAAAAACCACCATCTGAGCGAAAGAATATCATGAGCATATAAAATTTTCGAGCTGCGACAAAACTAGTCTTGAAAAATTTTACACGGAATCTATAGAATAAGTATCTACAGTATACGAGTCCTCGAATTCGCCTGATTTCAGTAGTATCTTTTGTGTTCCCCATTTTTTTGCATCGCTTTCTTGATAGGCAAGTAGATGGGGGTTTTTGCCGTGGGGAATAATTGCCATAGCATCAGTAAAAAACGTATAACTGGCATGATTTTGTTCTATATACCAGCGAGTTTGTTTTTGCTGTGAAATAACAGTTGCATCAAGACTAGCTTCTTTTGCGTTTCTATTTAGTGTTTTTGTATAATGTAATGGCCAAAGATTGAGATCAACTAATGCTAAGTTTGTACTATTATCTTGGCTCGGTGATTTACTAGAATAAGTTTGTGAAAAAACTTTTGTTCCTCTACTAATAATCTCTTCTTTTGCCTCTTCGCAAACCTCTGGATGTATTCGAAAATAAGCTGAGCGCTCTTTTTTTTGGCAAAATTGAATAATTTCTAAAAACAATTTTTCGTCAAATGAGTCAATCCCAAATCCAAAGGCACCGTGGGTCTGGTGCGAAGTGCCTAGATATACGACTAGAGAAGACCCAAAGTTGATAACTTCTGTTTCGCTATAGGGGTTTATCTGACTTAAAGAAGCAGAGTATACGCTTGCTTCTTTGCCTAAGGCAATTTCATAGGAATGAATATTCATTCTTAGATTAAACCATCTCGTCTTAATAGTGCTGCTGGGTCAGGTTGTCGTCCACGGAATTTAATGTATAAATCCATAGGGTGCTCACTACTGCCTTTAGATAAGATAAAGTTTCTAAATTTTGAAGAGATTTCTTTATTAAAGAGGCCTTTTTCTTTGAAATATTCAAAAGCATCAGCATCAAGAACTTCTGCCCACTTATAAGAGTAGTATCCAGCAGAGTAGCCACCAGCAAATATATGAGAAAATGCCGGAGATATTGCTGTACCTGTCTCTTTGGGAAAAAAACGAAGATCTTTGGTTACATCTGATTCGAAAGATTCTACATCTGAAACTTTTGAAGGGTCACCTGAGTGCCAACCCATATCTAAAAGAGCAAAAGTTAGTTGTCGAACACATAACCAACCTGCTTGAAACGCAGAAGAGGCTTTAATTTTTTCCACTAATTCTTCAGGAATTTTTTCTCCAGTCTCGTAGTGTTTTGCAAAAAGATTTAATCCCTCTGCTTCAGAAATCCAGTTTTCCATAATCTGAGAGGGTAATTCTACGAAATCCCAGTATACGTTTGTTCCTGAAAGAGAAACGTAGTGGCAGTTTGCCAAAAGTGAGTGAAGAGCGTGTCCAAACTCATGAAATAAGGTTCGTACTTCGTCGTGTGTTAAGAGAGAAGGTTTACTTTCTGTAGGCTTCGTGAAGTTACACACAATGCTCACATGGGGTCTAAGTGTTTTACCGCTCCACGTGCCTTGTTCTAAGAAGTTCGTCATCCATGCGCCCCCTCTTTTTGATTCTCTTGGAAAAAAATCACCATAAAAATACCCGATAAACCGATCGCCTTCACGAACTTCATAGGCACGAACGTCATCATGATAAACAGGTATATCTTTTCTTTCTTTAAAACTTAGGCCATATAGTAGCTCGGCATGTTTAAATGCGCCTTCAATAACAGATTCTAATCGAAAGTATGGTCGCAACTCTTCTTGGCTCAAGTTGAACTTTGAAACTTTTAGTTTTTCTGAATAAAAAGCAACATCCCAAGGACGAAGATCACCAGTGGTTTTAAGTTTTTGTAATTCGTCTACGTCACTTTGAGCAAAAGGCTTGGCGTGCTTCAACAAATCTTGTAAGAAGGTGTTTACCTTTTCGGGAGATTCAGCCATACGTTCTTCTAAAACGAAATGAGCATGATCTTTGTACCCTAATGTTTTTGCTCTTTTGAATCGCAATTGAGCAATTTCTTTTAAAATTTCACGATTGTCGTTAGGAGCTTTCAATCCTCTACTAGAGACAGCAAACCACAGTTCTTTTCGAAGCGATTCGTTAGTGCAATACTGTAAAAAGGGAGCAAAGCTAGGGGATTGAAGGGTGAATGCCCATGAATTCTCTTTATTTTTTTGTTTTGCCAAGCTTTTAGCCTCTTCTAAAGAAGCAGAAGGCAAATCTTTAATATCATCAAAAGAATCTACGAATAAAACATATTCATTTGTAGCTTTTAAAACGTGGTCAGAAAATTCTTGAGTAAGTTTAGCCAGTCGTTTGTCTATTTCACGCAATTCATTTTTTTGTTCCTCTGATAGGAGGGCACCATTTCTACGAAACGCTTTAAATGTTTTGTCTAGAAGCTGTTTTTGCTCACCATTATAGGATTCAATTTTTTCATATACTTTTTGTACGCGCGAAAAAATTTGCGCATTTAGAAGTAAATCATTGGCCAATTCAGAAAGCATAGGTGAGTAGGTTTTTGCCATTGCTTGTAGTTCGTCGTTCGTATTTGCACTTAGAAGGTTGAAAAAAATACCACTCACTTTATCTAGTGGCTCGCGAAAGCTTTCAATCGCTTCAATAGTGTTTTCGAGGGTGGCCTCTTCTTTTGTATTAGCGATTCTTTGGATGTTTTCTTTGGCCTGAGCAATTGTTTTATCAAAAGCTGGAGGAAAATGCTCTGTTCGCAAATCGGCAAAGTTGAAAGGAGTTTGGTCATCTATAAGAATGGGAATTAATGGATTCATCCTGACTCTATATCACAGTCAGTCGAAATGAGGTAGAAATGCGCAAAGCGTTAATTGAGGTGAATCCGTTTTTTAGGCCATTTTGTGATACATGCTCCCTGACAAATCCAAGAAATTGCTTCTTCTAAATCGTCTGTCCAGTAGAGCAACTGTAGGTCTTCGGCAGCTATGGTGCCTTCTTTTTCAGCAATCTTCATCCAAGCCTCTAAATCTTTCCAGTATGATTTTCCAATCATTACAATAGGAAACTTTGGATGCTTGCCTGTTTGTACCAAGGTCAATGCCTCGGCTAGTTCGTCTAACGTGCCGAATCCGCCGGGAAAAATCACATAGGCGCTAGAGTATTTAACAAGCATGACTTTACGTACAAAAAAGTGTGCAAAGGTAATGATCTTGGTGAGATAAGGATTCGCCTTTTGTTCTCTAGGTAGCTCTATATTGCATCCAATACTTACCCCACCAGCTTCATAAGCACCTTTATTAGCAGCTTGCATGATTCCAGGTCCACCGCCTGTCATTATGGCAAAGCCTTTACGAACCAAATGCGCACTTAAATTTTCAGCGAATTTACACATAGGATGTTCAGGGGTAAAGCGGGCCGATCCAAAAACGGTAATGCAGGGGCCCAGAAAATGAAGAGCGCGAAAGCCTCGGATAAACTCAAACGAAATTCTAACGACTCTAAGGAACTCTGTAAGCCTTGAAGACTGATATCGATAGAAAACTTCTTCTTGTGTTTTTTTATTGCTCATAAATGCATTATTGCTTGGATTTTCTAAGAAATTCAATTGTTCTCTTGAACTACCGCCGGAGCTGTAAGTAAAAGGAAGTCATGATTTCTCAAACGAAAGAGCGTTGCCTAGAGTGCTATTTACATAAAGAGCTATGTATTTGTGCTTTGGTTCCACATTTAAAAATCGAAACAAAAGTCATTATTATTATGCATGATACAGAAAGATTTAAACCGTCAAACACGGGGCGCTTATTACTGCAGTGTTTGGTCGGTTCTGAAATGAGAGTTCGTGGAACAAAAGATCGTCAACCAACGAATCTTTCTGGATTAGATAATAGCGAGACTGAAAATTTATTATTGAGCCTACACCCAGACGCTGAGCTGTTGACGGAAAAATTTGTTTCAGAATTAAAAAAGCCTGTGCAATTAATCGTACCAGATGGCAGTTGGTCTCAAGCGGCACGAATGGGATCGAAACTATTACAGCAACTGCCCAAATTACGTAGAGTATCTTTACTTCCGGATAAGCCTTCGATTTATCGATTGCGCTCAGAACACCATCCTGCTGGTATGGCAACTTTTGAAGCAGTTGCATTGGCTTTGAAGTATTTAGAGCGCAGCGAAGGTATAGAGATAGAAAAGAAAATGACAAAAATTTTTCAGATTATGACAGATAGAGTTTTATGGACTAGAGGTAAGTTACGAGCTGAAGACGTATGTGGTGGGTTGCCTATGTTCACAAAAAAATAAATGACTAAGCAGTCGACCTTGAATAAGCACTCAAGGTCGGGCTTGCCTCTCTTTATTTTCACTCTGTTATGCAGGTAGATTATGGTTTTTTCACCCAAGACATGCACCAGCCTTTTCCGGCAACTAAATTTGCTGGCATAATCATGCATTTACCTTTTTCGGTTTTTCCTTCTCCAGCAGTTTTTGTATAAAGCTGACAGCCATGACAGTACTGATCTTTTTTATCTTTTGCTTTTCTTGTTTCACAGTTTTTTGATGGTTTATCTGCATCTTCGCAATACTTTAATTGCTTTGCTACAGCATCACTTTCTTTGGCTAGAGGTAACTCTTTTGTCTCTGCAAAAGAAAATTTTGAAAAGATTGATTGAGATACAGCTAATCCAGCAACAGCAATGCTGCTAGACTTTAAGAAAGATCTTCTGTTGATATTGATTTTCATAATTGGCTCCTTTGATGTGTGAGCAAAATATAACAAAGGATTTAAAAAAATTCACTGGGGCAAGTTTGAATGAAACTGGATCACTGCATTGTCAGCGATAATTGATCGAGGAGACCAAGACTCAAGAAAAATTTTACTGTGGTCACGAACTCGCGAAAGTGCCACATAGGCTTGACCACACTCCCAAAGACGATCTAATTTCATCTGTAGTGAATCAATTGTAGCGCCTTGCGACTTATGAATGGTTGTTCCGTAAGCTAAACTAACAGGGAAGTTTTTTGCTGAAGCTTTGATCTCACCATTTCCATCCAATAGTTCGAATTTCATAGGGTCAAGTTGAATTTCGATTCCATTTTCTAATAACTCTAAGGTTAAAGAATTTTTTTCAATGCGCTTAACTAAAGCTAATGATCCATTTACGAAAAGTTGTTCTTGGTCATTTTTACGAATCATTACTAATGCGTCTTCCTTTAAGTATAGTACTTCAGAGATTGGGCACTGTTTTTTTAAAGACTCTATAGAATGTTCTTCGCCTCGAAAATCCGTAGGAATTTCAAAAAGTTCACCAGATAATTCTTTAAGTCTACTGTTATTATACTCTTCAGCATCGGCTCGGTGAGAAAATAGGCGAGGCGTGTTTTTTTGTCCTTGCTTATTTGTTAGCGAGTTCAAGGTGCTGGTCACAAGTTCACTGCATTTTCCTTCTCGGATTAAGTTCAGCACCTGAATCCATTGGTTATCTTTTGTTCGATGAACCGTATGAAGCGAGATAGATTGAAAGTTCGTCTCTTGCCAAACAGGGTGTAGAAAGGCCCAGTCTTTAGATTTAGAGGTTCTTTGAACTGGTGGCAATTGAGCAAAATCACCCACAGCAATGACTCGTATGCCTCCCCAGGGAGCAAGGTTGTTACGAACTAGCTTACAAAGAGCGTTTGCGGTAGCTAGAGTTTCTCCGGTTAACATAGAGACTTCATCGATAATGATAGTTGATGTTTTTTTAATTCTTTTTTTAGTAAAGGGATTTTTAGCAGCACGTTCTATGGTTTTATCGCTGCCACCTTCTAAAATACCTAGACCAAAAAAAGAGTGAAAGGTTCTTCCTCCAATTAGAACAGCAGCAGCGCCCGTACTAGCTAAAACAGCTACATCTTTACCACAAAACTCTAAGTATTTTTGAATAACGGTACTTTTACCCGTGCCCGCTTTTCCGGTTAAAAAGACATTTTCGGTACTAAGAAGGTAATTCATCGCTTTTTGTTGATCTGCAGAGAAGTTCATCGAATGACTATAAACTGGAAGTTTGATTTGGAAAACGTTCTCTAAAGCCTATTTTTAATGTTGCCTTGCGTTTTTTCTGTTTCAAACATAGATCTAGGGCTGTGAGTCGACTAAATTTTCAATTAGAAAAAAATGCTTCGGGTAGCCGTGCAAGAGCAGGCAGATTTCGTACTTTACATAATGAAGTCTTAACGCCTCTTTTTATGCCCGTTGGCACACATGCAAGTGTTCGAGGGCAGAGACCAAAAGATTTAGAAGAAATGGGATCGCAAATTCTTTTGGCAAATACGTACCATTTATTATTGAGGCCGGGCCCAGATGTTTTTGAGCAAGTCGGCGGTATTCATTCATTTATGAACTGGCCACGCTCTGTGTTGACTGACTCTGGAGGGTTTCAAATCTTCGCTATGCCTGGAGATCGCAAAATGACAGAAGAGGGCGCGATTTTTTCTAGTTATGTGGATGGGAAAAAAATACTTTTAAGTCCTGAGAAAAGCATTGCCACACAAAAAAGCATTCAGAGCGATATTATGATGGTTTTAGATCAATGTGTACCTTCGACGGTAGAATATGCTGTAGCAAAAGAGGCTATGGAGCTTTCTTGTCGCTGGGCTAAAAGAAGTTTGGATGCAAGAGGAGAAGCACCTTCGTCTTTATTTGCTATCGTACAGGGAGCATGTTTTCCAGAGCTGAGAAAAGAAAGTGCCGCCCATTTATCACAAATGAACTTTGATGGTTTTGCCTTAGGCGGTCTTGCTGTAGGAGAGTCAAAGCAAGAAAGAGAAGATACAGTAGAGTTTTCTGCAGAACTTTTACCTAAGCACTTGCCTCGCTACCTTATGGGTGTTGGTACTCCTATAGATTTATTGGAAGCCGTACACCGTGGAATGGATATGTTCGACTGTATTATTCCATCAGCACATGCAGAACAAGGTGTTGCCTACACAAAGAAAGGAAAAGTTCTTCTAAGAAGAGGGGTATACAAATTTTCTAAAGAACCAATAGATACTTCTTGTGCATGTCAAGCGTGTCAGCAATTTTCAAAAGCCTATTTACATCATTTGATTAAAACGCAGGAGCCTTTAGGTAGGCAAATGGTGACAATTCACAATATCTATTTTTACCACCAACTGATGTCAGAAATGAGAATGGCTATATTGAGTGATCGGTTTTTGTCATACTATCAATCGCATAGAGAAAACTTAGCTGCAGTAGATGAAGAGTTTCCTGTCTCTAGACCAATAAAAAAAGAGAGAAAAGAGCCTCTAGAACTTGGGGATTTTCGTATAGTAATTTCTAGTGAGGGCTATGGTAGTATTCAGCATAAAAATTCTCAAGAAATTATGCATTCAAAAACAAAGCCTATAGAAGAAGCTGAGAAAATATACCTATCTCAGTCCGATATTTTGGAGCGCTTGAAAAAAGGCGAAGAGATACATGTGTGGGATGTTGGCTTAGGTGCGGCAGCTAATACTATGGCTCTGATTTTACGAGTTGAGAAAGAACTCGAAGGATGCTCATCTACCGGAAAGCTTACCATATCTAGTTTTGAGTCAGATTTAGACTCTCTCAGGCTTGCATTACTTCATCGAGATCTTTTTTCTTATTTAAAACATAATGCTCCCAATGCGGTATTGCATAAGAAAATATGGCAGTCAAAATTTGCTCCTATAGAATGGCGATTGTTAGAGGGTGATTACTTTGAGCAAATCGAAAATGTAAATAGCCCAGATATCGTATTTTATGATCCATTCTCTTCAAAAACGAACCCTTTCTTTTGGACAGTAGAGGCGCTAACGACATTATTTAAGAAATTAGATGAAAAGAAGCCTTTTGAGCTTTTTACCTATTCAGCATCAACAGCAGTGCGATCTAGCTTTTTAGCTGCAGGCTTTTATTTGGCTAAAGGAGTACCTGTTGCGGGTAAAGAAGAAACTACAGTAGTATTAAACCAGCAAGCGATTCCTAAATGGAAGAAAGGTCTACTAGATAAAAAGTGGTTAGAGCGCTGGAAGAGGAGCGATGCAAAATTACCTTACAGTAATTTAAGTTCTAATGATAATGAAGCCATAATTAGAAAAATAGAAAGGCATCCACAATTTTTACCTTAATTTTACAAATTTTATTTATTCAATTTTCTTTTTCAGCAGAAACAGAATTATCTCGTCTGAAAATTGCTTTTCCAGGCTATCCTGATTTTATTTATTTTAGTGCAGATAAAAAAGAACTACTCGTTAGTTCAAGAGAAGGTAGATACAATCGATTATATTACGTGAGTAGAAAAGGTAATTTAGAGTTTTCTTCTCCCAGAAAAGGACCAATTGCAAAAAATGATAGCTTAGCGATTCGAAGTCATAAGGGAAAAAACTATTGGCTTACTGGTGGGGGTGTCTACGTAGTAGAGAATCAGTCTATTCACCTTACCGAATGGATTCGTTTTGATGAGGCAAATTCTTTTGCGTTTGATCGGTTTGACCAAGTCCATTTTTCTTCGCCATCAGGTTTAGTTCGTGCTCCAGATAAAAGACTTACAGAAGAAACATCTGTGTATGATGTGTATGCACTACCGGATAGCTTAGTTTTTAGTGATAAGAGAGGAATCGTTTTAGCGAATCAAAAAGGAGAGATTTCAAGAGTCACTTGTGAAGATGAGATGAGAGTCTTAAATCTTGTGAGTGAGAATCAGTGGATGTATTTAAAGCAGGGTGAACTTAAAATTTGCGATAATGGCAATATTCGAGAAATAAATTTACCAGAGCAAAGGCCAGTAGTTGCCTACACATTTATTCATGGACTTGTTCCAGAAGAACATCAAGTGGCGATAGCTTTCGAAAAGCAGAGTTTTGTATTTGTTTATAAATGGAAAGACTTAGAGGCATTACTAAAATGAAGTGGATGAGAAAAAGAGCGGATGCCTTATTAAAAAGCCCTGAAGAGCTTAAAAAAGTTTTAACTAATGGAATACAAAAGGCCTATGCGAGGCGATCTGCGATTGCAAAAATATTTGAAGATTTCTTATTACTCATCAGATTGGTATATGCCTACATAAAAGGTGAGTATCGTAAGCCCAGTAAAAAGGTTATTTTGTGGTCAATAGTAGCGATCTTTATTTCTTAAGCCCATTGATGCGATTCTGATATTAATGCCTGAGGACTTTTAGATGATGTTTTCCTCACATTTATTTTAGGCAGAATGGGTGCAGATTTAAGCCACTTTTCGGACTGGGAAAGTACCAAAAAGAAGTAAAAACACCTGATTTACTGTATTTTTACTAAAGAATACGCCTCAAATTGTCGATTACATAGAGTATCGTTAAGAATAATGGATACTCTCTTGAGGTGTAAGAATTTGAAATTACTTAGTTTATTATTCGCGACCCTGATTGTGCCTTTGCCAGCATTTGCTGAGTTAAGCTATGAATTTAATTACATAGAGGCTTCGAAGTCATGTTCTGTTTCAAATGTGGCCAGTGGTAGTTTTAAGTCTCTATATACTAAAAAAGTTATTTGGTCTCAAACTGTTCCTGTATCAGAATCTTGCAATACCTTGATTGGTGAAACAACTTTTGGCTATGGAAAAATTGCAGAAGTAAGAGAAGATAAGAGCGATAAAGAGTACGTGGTTGCTGGTTCAAAGAAAATTGAAGCATCAGAGGTGCTGCAAGCTTGCGTAAATAAACAAAAAGAAATTTTTGAAAATCTTGTATCTGATTTGCGAAAAGAACACAAAATCTCCGATGCAAACTGGAAAAACATTGAAGAAAAACTAAATGTTGAGATTTATATCGCACCTACTAAAAAACAAGAAAAGCCAAATAGCTATGTTGCCTATGATAGAGTGGCTATGTTTATTAATCAGGCAGGTAGTGATTGTGTTTTACTTTCCAAAGATCAGTTAAAAGAAAAATTTCTACCTTATCTTCAACAAAAAGGTTTGCTGGGAGTTACTGATAAAGATATTAAAAACTTTTTCATTGTTATGTCCATTTTAGCAGGCGGTGGTACAGGTTCAGCACCTTATGTCTACAGAGATAATAATTATCGAGGAAAAGTGAATCTTTATAGTGGTAGTGGCGGCGGCGATACACCTAAGTCTTCAGGTGGCGTAAGAGCTGATTAGTTGTATTAGCTATTTTCATAATAAGTAAGGGCTTCTTGAAAACACTGAATCTCTTCTTCCCAATAACGTGGTGATTTAAAGGTAGGAAAAGCAAGTTCAAATGCTGGATCGTCCCAGCGCTTCGCAATCCAAGCAGAGTAGTATAGTACACGTAGGTTTCTTAGAAGCTCTATGGCTTTAAGCTGCGATCGATCAAAGGCACGAAACACTTCATAGCCTGAAAGAATGCAGTCTCTTTCTTTTTCACTTTCTTCTCCGCGGCCACGAGAAATCATCCAAAGATCTTGTACACTAGGACCAAGAACGCAATCATCAAAGTCAATAAAATAAGGCGACTGCGCTTCCCATAGACAGTTTCCTAAATGACAATCACCATGTAATGAAATAGATGTGGTTTTTGTAAAAAAATCTTGTGCCATTTCAATCAGCGAATGGGCCAAAAAATTATATCGCTTTTCGTATTCACCAAGAACACCAGTTTTGTTTAAGTATTGAAGAGGTTCTTTTCCCCAGCTATCAGCATTCATTTTAAGGCGAAATTTAAAGGGATGCATTTCACCAATGTTGTGAATTCTAGCTAAATAGCGCCCCATTGTTTTTAATTGTTCAGTATCAAGTTCGTCTAATAATCTGCCTTTAACTTTGGGAAACAGAGAAAAAAGAATACCTTCAGGTGTTTTAAATACGCTTTCGCCAGAAAAAGTAAATGGGCAAACTACAGGGATTTCTTTTTCATCAAGCTGAAATAAAAAAGAATGCTCTTCGTATATTTGATCTTCTGTCCATCGGCCAGGTCTATAGAATTTAGCTACCACAGAAAAATCATCTTCTAGCTCAATATCATAAACACGGTTTTCTAGGCTATTTAAAGCCAGCGCTCTACCTGAGGTTCGTGCGTTTGGATCTTCTATTTTTAGAACATCATCAATACAGTCTAAAATAGATGATGGTGTTAAAGAGAAAAAATCATGTTTTAGATTATTTATATTTTTCATTTTGATAAAACAGATTCCAATTTTTTTATGAAGCGACTTTTATACTCATCACTTTGAATGCTAAAAATATCTGTATGACCACCACCTCGAATAGACCAAAATTCTTTCGGCTCTTCGGCTGTTTTGTATACTTGTTCTCCTAAGTCATAGTCAATGATTTGATCTCTGTCTCCATGGATGACTAATAATGGGATTGGAGAAATTTTATTTACTTCGTTATTGGGTGCATAGGTATCGCTCATTGCTATATACGCTAACCATTGGAATGGCCATGTAAAGATTGATCGAGCAAGAGTTCTTTGGGCTGCTTTTTTGTAGGAAAGAAAAGTGGAATCAGCAACTACTAGTGCTATGGGGTATTCTTTTTTTAGATCAATAGAGTTTCGTAGAGCAATGGCCCCACCTAGACTTTGTCCATATACAACCATCGGAAGCTGAGGATTTTTTTTGTGAATTAATGATAATGCAGCCTCTCCATCTTGAATGGTTTTTTCTGGACTAGGATCTCCTTCAGATCTCCCATAGCCTTGGTAATCAAAAATAAAAAAATCATAAGGATATTTTGATATCCATGCCATGTTCAAATAGTGCGTGCTGATGTTTTCAGCATTGCCGTGATAGAATACAACAACCGCTTTTGGGCTATTGGTTACCTGGCTTTTAAAATACCAGCCAAAAAGTTTATTCCCATTTTTTGATGTAAAAAATATCTCTTCTGGGTTTAGTCCGTATTTTTCTGGCGGGTGAAATAGTTGTCTAGATGGGTAATAAAGCAAATTAGAACACCCAGTCATTAGTAGTGTATAAAAAATTAGTGGTAAGAACAGGTAAGGCCCAGCAATTCTACGATTAGAGTACAATCGCTCAGAGAAAGAGAACTTATGTAAAGTCCTAATTATACGCTGGTGAATCTTCATGTTAAACTCCCCTTATGACAGAAAAAGTATATGTGAATCGAACTCTGAATCTAAGAAAAATCCGCATAATTGGTTTTGATATGGACCATACATTGGTTCGCTACCATAGTGAAGCATTTGAGGAAACAACTCACCGCTTAGTTGTTGAACGCCTAATTCGATCAAAAAAGTATCCTGAAATTATCGGCTCGTTTGCTTTTGACTATAACTTAGCTATTCGCGGTTTGGTGATTGATAAAAGAAAAGGTAATTTATTAAAAGTTAGTCGTCATGGAGCTATTCGCGCGGCTATGCATGGAACTAAAGTTATGGATTTTCATGATCAAAAACTTGCCTATGGTTCTACTTATATTGACTTAAGAGATAGTCGATACTCTGCTGTAGATACTGCATTTTCTTTATCCACAGCGAGTTTGTTTATGCAGCTTGTAGAATGTAAAGATTCGAATTCGAGCCTAGCTTTACCAGATTATGAGCAAATGGCTAATGACCTGATGTCTGAAGTTGATGGCGCACACCGCGATGGTTCTTTAAAAGGATTGGTAAGAAAAGATCTCGACAAATATATTATCAAAGATCCAGATGTTGTAGAGGGTTTAGAAAAATATCGTAAGCATGGGAAGAGACTTTTTTTATTAACAAACTCTGACTTTAATTATACGAAATTACTTTTAGACTATGCGATACAACCATTTTTAAAAGACGTTAAACATTGGTCAGATCTGTTTGAGTTTGTAATTACTGCTGCCCAAAAGCCAAGATTCTTTTTTGATAGTATTCCATTTTTAAAAGTTGATCTAGCCACAGCTGAAATGACAAACCAAGAGGGGGTATTAGTGCCGGGAATATACCAAGGGGGATGTGCTCAAGATTTTACTCGTGATCTTCAACTTGATGGTGACGAAATTTTATATCTTGGAGATCATATTTATGGCGATATACTTCGTTTAAAAAAAGATTGTAACTGGCGAACAGCAATGGTGATCGAAGATTTAGAGTGTGAAGTAGAAAAAAATAAAATCGTTGAGCCGATACAAAAAGATATAGAAAAATTAATGAACGAAAAACATCCAATAGAAGTTAAAATTGTTGATACGATTTCTGAGCAAATAGAGAAAAAACTTTCAAAAAGTTCAGAAGTAGAATCTTTACAAAAACAAATTGAACAAATTGATGAAAAAATCGGAATTAAAATTAGAGAAAGGCAAAATCACTTTAACCCATACTGGGGAGAGGTAATGCGTACAGGTAATGAAGAAAGTTATTTTGCTCATCAAACAGAGCGCTTTGCTTGTATTTATATGACTAAGCTGAGTGATTTATTGGAGATGTCTCCGAGAACCTATTTTAGGGCACCGAGAATTCCGATGCCTCATGAAATGAGTTAACTTACTCTAAGTTTTCGCCTATAATAAGAATGTCTTTCGCCGTTTTTCCTCGTCTATACTCATCTGCATATACCGTTAACGAGCGGTTTGATCCCTCATCACAATAAACGCCCATCTTAAAATATGGACCGGCAACGTCTCCACGGTAGCCAATCGGACCTCTATAGCTAGCTATTTTTTTTCCATTATGCCAAACGTCCACTTCTCCTCTATCGTCAACGGACCATAGTACTCTATAAACAAAATCATGCCACTGTAGGTATTTAAAATTAGGAATTTTAGCAATTACGATATTAGTGCTCTCAAGTGGGTCCATCACTTGCTTATAGGAATAATTTACGGTGATATAAAAAGTGCCATTTTTAAATCGATTGGCTAGTGGCGGTCGTCCCCCAGCATATCCGGGAACAGAAGCATTATGCCACTGAGCGAGTGTGCATTTATTATTTCTATTGGGCTTAAAAGAGGCAGGGAAAAAATGAGAAACCCGATACCAAATTTCTTTTCCATAATCTGCATGAAAGTTATCTGAAAGCTCACTCTTATAGGAATTATCAAAGCCAAGGCCTGGGGGCAGAGTAATGGCTACAGCATGAGTACCATGCCTTGTTGGACCAGTGATAATTCTTGCTCCGTTTGGCCCGGCTAATCGCTCCGTGCTTAGTCCAGAAAAATTACCGTAATCGAATCCAAATTTTCTCGTTACTCCATCACCAAAAAATCCAAAAGCCGAAAGTGAAAGAAAAATAAAACTAAGTGCAAAGAAATTAAGTATATTTTTTTTCATTCTAAGATCCCTTATTCGTTCAGATAAATATGCTTTCAGGGGGTCTTATTGTGGATAACGCAAAACGTCAAGAAATTAATCGAGTAGGCGCGGAATAAATTCCTCTACAATATAGGTCTCAAAAACCTCAATAGAAGATTCTTTATTTTTACTAATAGAAATACTTTCTTGAAAAAAACATAAATAGCTCGCGAATTGACCAATAAGAGCGAGTAGAGCGAGCGCTTTTACTTTTGACTGTTCTTTATTTAGTTTTTTCTGTGAGGAGTTTTGAATAGAGCGAGTGATTTCTTGAATCCAAGGTTGAATTAAATCATCAGAAATTTTTTTAGAAAATGAAGAGTCTTCTAATAAAGCTCTTTGTGCTAGACGATGAAAGTTAGGTTCTTTTTTAATGTGTTTCAAAAGAGAAGAAACACTTTTCTGTAAATCTTGAATTTTTGGTTTTTTCATTTCAGCTAAACACTGGTGAAAGGGGCGTAGTACTTCAAGTTTTTGCTCAATTACAGCAGAACAGAGCCCTTCTTTACTACCAAAATAATAAGAAACTAGAGCCCCATTTGCCCGGCTTTTTTTAGCAATCGCTCTTAGCGTTGTGCCTCTATAACCAACTTCTCCGAATAGAGTTTCTGCTGACTCTAAAATGGCAGATTTTCTCTGGTGCTCTCGGCTAACTAGGCTCTGTTCCATATTAGAATTGAACTCTCTTTACTTCTAATCGTCCATCAGTCTGCTTGCCCATTACGAATGAGATACTTCCTTGAAGTTCATCTCCTGCAACGAAAGCCCGTACAGAGGTTTCTCCCTGTCTAGGAGTTGGAGAAATAACCGTATCAGAGTTTTTCATAATGAGTTCTTTTGTTTCTTTGTAGTAACGCATAGATAGTGGTCTTTGAACGATAGGTACAACTCCAGGATCCATATCTAGTCGCAAGAAGTAACCACGAAGTTCTGGACGAAAGCGAATTTCTTGATTTTCATTTACGCCATCTGCAACTTCAACGATATTTATACGAATTTCTACGGGGATCGTTTTTTGAGGATTCGTATCCGGTATTACTTTACCTCTGTATAATCCCACCAAGGCAGCGTAAGTGCGGCGAAGTTCCTCTCTATCTTCTAGTTCTTTTGCCGTTGTTGTATCGGTCTCTTTAGGGCCGCAGGCTGTAAGAGTAAATAATGCGATAAAAAGCACACTAAAGAGTAGTTTTATGTGTCTCATTTAAATACCCTCCCCAGGGAATTTTCTTGTAATTAATCAATTGATTAATTAAATAATGACTAGACGAGAAAAAGTCAATCATTCACAGAGGTAAAATGAAGAGAAATACTTTATTTGTAGTAGCCATTTTTTTGGTTTTTATAAGCTTTTCTAGCTGTGGCAAAAAAGACTCTATTAGCGCCGAGGGTACTCCTATAGTCGACTCTACAGATCAGCGACAGGAAGATCGTCAGCCTAAAGACCCTGAGGGAGCAAAAGAAGATAGCTTTTTACAAATCGCTTGTGAGTCCAGAGGTGGTGGTGGGGGGGGGATATTTCTACCGAATTCTTTGCAACCATCGGGCGATCGCACTACTCATATGGTTGACTCTCCTTTTGGCCAAGAGTTTGAGGCACCTGCCGTTTTATCGGCTAATGGAGTTATGGCGTATTTGGTTTATCGCCAGGGCTCTAGTTTGATTTTTGGAAAATATGATTTTCAATCAAGAGAGTTTTCTGAAAAACAAAATCTAGGATCATTTAGTGAGAAATCTCCTTCCTTCTTCAAAAAATTCCATCGTGAACGATCTCGAGTCGCTGTTGGCTCGCCTAGAGGCTCATACTTTCTTTTATCAAAAGGCAAAACTCTTTCTTTGCGTTCTGTAAGTGAACCAAAAAAAGAAATTCGATCGTATAAGGTTCCCTACGACCTTGTTCAGGGGCGCTGGGAAGCAAAAGCCAAAGGTGAGAGTGAAGTGTTTTTTGATTACTCCACTGGCGGAAAAATTAGCCAATATCGCATTCTTTTAGACGAAGATTTTAGAATTATTAATACGTTAGATTTACGCAAAGATTTTAAATCCTCTTATGACCAAGTAAATTTGCAATCCATAGATGATGGATTGGCTTGGTTAGAAGTTAAGAATGGCACTGCCTCTGCATTAAAGATTTTAAAAAGTGGAAAATTGCACTCACAATCTATTAGTGATGAAAAGTTTGGCCCCGGAATGGCTATTTATAAAAAAGATAATCAGCTGAATTTTGTACTGCAATCGATTAAAGGACTTTCTTACTACCAGCTTGATGCCGAGCAAAAGATTTCTTTGGCTAAAATCGTTGCATACCCAGAGAGAACATTAGAGTATATCGAGTTAAATCGATGGGATTGGTCGCCGGGCGAGCTTATATCTGTAGCGAACCACTCGCAGCTTTATACGGTCTTGCCGTTCACCTGGGGAAGATTATTGTATAGAGTGATGGATGAAGAATATTTTCGGCAACTAGGTTATGAGTTTTGTATTAATCCTAGTTTCGTATTTGGTCAAAAATAGGGGAGAAAAATGGGAGTTTGGTTTTTATTATTAAGTGCATTGGTAGCTCATGCGAAAGCAGAATTAACAGATGTAGAGCTAAAAAAAATAGCAGAGAAAGAGCTATCAGCTTCTGAGAGAATGTCACCTGTTCTTATGCAAGAAGAGAGCGATGTAATTGTTAATACTGATGCGGCAATTCAAAAAACAATATTTAGTTACGCAAAATCAGAGATTGAATTTGGCGCTCAATCGTATGCACCAGCTGGAACATCAAAGTTAGTAGGTAGTGAGACCTATTCTTTAAACCAATTACAGAAAAAACCTATGTTTGTAGTGGGTGGTAGGTATTGGGCTTGGGAGTTGAGTCAGTACAATTTACGTTTTGCTCCTACAGCAAGTGTAGGGCTTACGAATCATTCTCTTGATGTTAGAACACAAAGTGGTCGTCAATACAAAGACGTTAGGGGCACTACTATTTTAACATCTTTAGGGGCAGAATCTGAATGGGTATTTTATCGCAGGTTTGCTCTTGGACTTCATCTAGCTTTGGGTAAGCTGTTTTATATACAATCAGGTACGTCATCTCAAATTAGCCAGTCGTTAGACGCTAACTACTGGGAGTTTGGTCCCATGCTTCGTGCTTATGTGTATGAAAATATATTTACAAAAATTAGCTTTCAATCTCGTAAAATTCTATCTACTGAGGATAAACTAGGAGTGCAAAATAACTCTTTGATTTTTTCAATAGGTATGGGGATGTAATATGACTTTATGGCTTTTGCTCTTTTCTGCCAGTAGTGTATGGGCTGCAACCACCGAGCTAACACCACAATACATTGTTGATCGAATATTAAATAAAGGGCGTGCTGCTCAAGAAATAAATACCGAGGCTAAAAAAGCTTATACTGACTATTATGCGACATATGGTCTTTATGATTGGACTTTATCGGGTAAAGCCTCTTACGAAGACAGTCGTATACAGTATTTAAGTGGCGCAGGTAACATTCAAGATAAAACAAGCATATGGACCGTTGGAATGAGTAAGCGAGTTCCAACAGGAACCACTATAGGGCTTAACTTTACTAGAACTATTCAAAACTCTACCTTTAGAACTACTAGCAGTAGCTCGCGATCTCCTTATATTGTTTATGATCTTGGCGAGCTAGTAATAACACAAGATATTTTGGGTAATTTTTTCGGGATTGCAGAAAGAAAAAATCGTCAAGTCGCTGATCAAATTTTAGTTATTAGTGATTTATCAAAAAGAGAAAAGTTAGAGGGATTAGTATTAAGTACCCTTCAATCTTTTTGGAATGCTTACGTTGCTAAAGAAAGCCTTAAGGAGGCGATTTCTCAGCGTGATAAATATGAAGATCTAGTAAAAGAAGTTCGTAATAAGGCTAGGTTCGGATTTGTGAATCCCGGAGATCTACCAAAAGCTCAAGCTGAATTTGGAGCGCAAGTACGAAACGTAAAAAGTGCTTCTTTTGAGTATTTAAGACAGCTTGACTCTTTATTAACCGACATGAGATTTGAAGAGTCCGATCGCGAGGTAGAGTTAAAGGTAAGTGAAGAAATACCCCCAGTGCCTAAGTTAGAAATGCCTCTTGTAGAAGACTTACGATCTGTGACCGGCTTTAGATTGTTAGCCGAAAGTGCTGAGTTAACAAAAACGGCTACGAATCTAGCTACTAGTTTTCCTGAATTAACTCTAGAGGGTAGAGCGGGGTTTACTGGATTAGATTCTACTCAAGGTAAATCTTTTGCCGGACTAACAAGTTTTGATCACCCCAAGTATTCTATCGCATTACTGATGAGCTATAAGTTTTTCTCTGATGAATATAAGTCTAAACAAAATAGAGATATGGTTATCTACGAACAGGCTGTTATTGCATTAGAAAAAGAGAGAGAATCTATCCGAGAAGAAATTAGTACTTCTATGGAGAGAGTACGTTATACCTATGCTGCGGCTCGGTCTGCTAAAGAAGAGTTAGAGCATTGGTCTAAAGCAGTGCAGGCGCAAGAACGAAGTTATAAGCAGGGTAGATTAGATTTTTCTCAATTGATTCAGGATTATAACTCGTATTTTCGATCAAGAATTGTACGAATACGTGCACTTGGTGATTATCACATCGCCTTGCACATGTATGCCGCTTCTATTGACCAGTTAGTTAAGTAGTAAAGCTTATACACTTTCTAATATAGCAACGACACCCATGCCACCGCCGGTACAAATAGAAATGAGTCCTCTAGAGTTTTGCTTTTGAGAAATTGTTTTTGCGAGTGTTGCAACAATTCTTGCTCCTGTTGCACCGAAAGGGTGGCCAATAGCGATGCTACTACCATGAATATTAAGTTTAGATCGATCAATTGAGCCAAGAGCTGTTGAGCAACCTAATCTAGACTTACAATATTCTTCTGACTCCCATGCCTTTAATGTACATAGTACTTGAGCGGCAAATGCTTCATGAATTTCATAAAAATCAAAATCTTGTAACTTCAAATTATTTCTTTGTAACATTCTTGCTACTGCATATGCAGGTGCCATCAATAAACCTTCGGATTTATCTACAAAGTTAACAGCTGCAACTTCAGCATCTACAAATTTTGCTAGTATGGGGAGAGAATTCTTTTGGGCGTATTCTCTTGAAGCCAAGAAAACAGCAGCTGCTCCATCGGTTAGAGGTGAGCTGTTTCCCGCTGTAAGTGTACCAGCTTTAGATCGATCGAATACGGGCTTAAGTGTTCTTAGTTTTTCTAATGTAGTGTTTTCTCGAACATTATTATCAAACTTAGCTCCCTGAAACGGACTAACAAGATCAGAATAGAAATTATTTTTCCAAGCTGCAGCTGCATTTTTGTGGCTTGCAAGTGCTAAAATATCTTGTTCTTCTTGAGTGATTTGCCAAGTTTTGGCCATTAACTCACAGCTTTCGCCCATAGAGAGACCTGTTCGAGGCTCTACTACAGCTGGGAATACTGGTTTTACATCTGAGGGTCTAATGTCTACCCAAGGACGAATTTTATCGATTATAGATTTACCCCTTGAGCTTTTAATCAAAGTTGATGCAAATTTTCTGCTATATGAAATAGGTACATCACTCATGCTATCGTAGCCTGCTGCGATTCCAGATTCGATTTGTCCAAGTCGAATTTTATTCGCTATTTGTATAGTCGCTTCTAAGCTTGTACCGCAGGCGCGCTGTAAATTATGAGCAGGTGTTTCTGGTGCTAAACTCGTGCCAAGAACACATTCTCTAGCAAAGTTCCAGTCTTTTGAATGTGCCATCACTGCGCCAAGAGAGACATCACCTAATCGCTTTCCATTTAAGTGAAGTTTATCAGTGAGAGCTTGTAAAACAAAAGTCATCATCTCTTGATTACCAACATCTTGATAAGCAGTACCTGCTCTAGAGAAGGGGATTCTTGTACCTCCACAAATTACTGCATGATTCATACGACGCTCCTTTTATTGAATGGGAATAAATACTTGTTGAATTGATGTTTGTGACTTTTCCATTAAAGAATCTCGGGTTTCATTTTCTGCGGGAACAATAGGGTCACAAATAGTTAAACGAATTTTTGCTCTTCGGATGCGAAAAATTTGAAAAAAATGTTTTGTAAAACCCATATCACCATACCAGCAGATAGAGTCACGATTTTTACTATTTGTTTTTTCGCCGTTAATTTCTGCATATTCTAAATAAATAGGTAGTACTGCACAATTAGCCTGCAGTGCTGCTGAATATAGAGGACGCTTAAATGGACGAAGTGCGCTACCGTCAGTTGATGTAGCTTCAGGAAAAATAACCACAGACATATTTCTTTTAAGGGCCGTTATAATTTCTTCAATTTCTCCTATAATATTTTCTTTAGAACGTCTTTCTACATAAAGACATCCACCAACATCAGTTAGCAATCCCAGCACTGGCGTTTCTCTCATCTCCATAGAAGTAACAAAACAGAGTGGTCTTAAAACCGCCATAATTAATGGATCGATATAAGACATATGATTGGCAACAATAAAGTAGGTTTTATCTTTTTCCATTTTTTCAGGATTGATAATTTCTACGTGAAAACCGAATACGGCCATCGCCAATTTACAGTTTTTGTGTACAAGTGAGATAAATAGATTTTTTCTTTCCCAAGAGTCTCTGATAACTAATTTTGCCAAGCTACAAATTAATACATGATTACACATCATAAATATAATAGAGCTAGCTTTTGCAATATATCGAATCATGATTTATCTCTGAGCGACAATGTAAGCGTAAATTTTGCTACCGTTTCTACGACGGTTCCTTTTCTGGTTTCTGCGATAGCTGGTACTGATAAATTTATTCTTTCTTTTGTTTGTATGGCTTTTTCAACAGCTGCCGCAATCTCACTACCTTGGTCGCATACGAAATAAACTCTTGATTCAGGCCGCTTTAAAAACTCAGCTTGAAAATCTTTAAAACTAAAATGCAAATTCTTTTTTTGTTTTCGTATGTGATGAAAAGCTAAAATTCCTACAGCGCTATCTGCTCCAATGGCTAGGGCTCCGAAATACATAGAACGTAAATGATTTTTCGTAAGCTTATTTAGTGGGATAGAAACAATAGCTTTGTCGTCATCTATAGAATCGACTTTTGGATTTACCATGAAGAGTAAGGGTACTTTAAAAAAACCAAAGCTTTTTAATAAGGCGGTTGCCGAGATTGGTTTAGGGAGTAACTGATCTACTTTTTCTACAAAATTGCGACCCACTGAGCTGAATTTTTTTTGCATAGGTAATTTTACCTACGAAAACTAAGATTCACAAACACTAAACTATTTGGTTTGCTGCTTTAAGGCTCTCCACACGGCAAAAGCAAAAAACAGCCAACCTACAATAAAAGAAAGGCCACCGATGGGAGTTATGGCTCCCAGCCACTTTAAATTTGTCAGCGCTAACAAATAGAGGCTGCCACTGAATAGGCATATTCCAATAGTAAAAAAAATATGAATTAGATTTGTCTTTACTAGCGAGATTTGTCGATCTGCCAAAAATAAAATGCCTAAGCCAATGGCGTGATAAGAATGGTATTGAATGGCAGTTTGCCATATATCCATTTGGTAAGTGGTGAAATTAGCTTTTAATCCATGTGCTGCAAATGCCCCTAATATAATTAAAAGAGCAAACTGTAAGCATGCATGCACAAGAATCATGATTCACTAGCTTTCATAAAGGCGTGCATGAAAAAACCATCAGATGGCCCAGGTCCATAAAAGCCACCACCCACTGATTTAAGGTCTTTAAATGTTTTTTCTATCCACTCTACTTGTTGGATTGTTTCTGCTTTCCTAATCGTACAAACACCAAAAACAAGAATACCCCCAGGCTTTACAAGAGGGTAGTAAGTTCTAATAAGATCTTTTTGTAGGTTTTCTATATGCTTCCATTCTTTTTTAGTGGCTCGCCATTTTATATCAGGATTTCTTCTTAAAACACCAATTCCACTGCAAGGAGAATCAATTAACACTAGGTCTGCAGTTTCACTAAAATCGTTTAGAGATGATGTGTTTTGCGGATCAATAACCATTGTTTTAATATTATGTAAGTTATGGCGCTTGGCTCTTTTTCTTAAAGCCTCTAGTTTTCCTTTTGATGTATCGTAGGCAAAAATACTACCCTTACCATCTAAGAGCTCAGCTATGGCCAAAGATTTTCCACCGGCCCCGGCGCAGGTATCAATTACCGTAAACTTACTGGTTTTTTTAGGCAAAGCTAAATTTGCAGGCAGTGATCTACACTCACCAGGAACCTTTCTAAGCACAGGTAAGATTTCTTTTGGCCAAAGAGCAAATAAGGCCATCATTTGCGAGCCTAGATCTTGAATTTCATAGGCTCCTTCTTGAAATAGAGGGTGTGACAAGCATGCTGCATATTCTTCAAAGTAAAATGCGTGGGGGCTATGTGTAGACAATTTTGCTCTTACTGGTAGTAAATTACTATCGTTTAAGGCTGAGAGAACGGTATTTCGTCCTTTTTTAGGATTCGCTCTAAGAAAGAGAGGTGCAGGCTCAGCCAACGCTGTGACAAGCTCTCTTTTTACGTTTTCACCGAAATCTTTTTTCCACTCTTCTAGGATCCATGGCGGATAATCTGTGGGATGACCAAAACCTTCTTGTAAAATCTCTGGTTCTCTTTTCCATGTAGTATAGAGTCTGTCAGCCATAGCGATGGCTGTTCTCCATTCATGTACTTCATTGGGGATATACTTCCAAGGTTCATCGTCAGTAAGAGTGAAATCTAAAAATTTAGCAATAGATCTTGGCCGTCTTAAAAGTAAAGACAGAATATCAGCCAGTGCTGGCTTGATGCTTGGTGGAGCCTTAGAAAGCGTGCTATCTAAGTGAGCTGGGCTAGTAAAGAGAGCATTCCAAGCGGTTTCAAAAGAAGACCTAAAATTGCTTGGTTTAGGCCTATAAGGAGTAGAGGATGGTCGCTTCTTCTTCTTAAAGGGCTTCTTCGTAGAAGGTCTTGGTTTGCTGCGCTTTTTCATTTAATCCTTATAAATCGGATTAGAGAAACGATAAAGCTTAAAGATAGTTTATATATCTGTCGATCGCGCATTAGTAGGGGTGTTCAAGGAATCCAAAAGCGCTTCCAGAGAGATGTGTAGGCTTTTACGTGAATGAATAGGAAACAAAGTCCCAGTAAACCGTAATATATTTTATGAATTGTAGGTCTTTTTGCAAAACTCAGAGATGGGAGAAATAAAAACAAAATGACCATGGCGGGTATCAAATACCTTCCTGTCATACCTTCCATATAGGACTGCCCAATAGGGTTAAAGGATAGGTAAATGCTAAAATAGATTAACAAGATGAAAAGTAGAGCGCATAGAGTGGCCCAAGCCGTCGCTAGGTAAGAAAAGCTCAGCCTGAGTTTTTCTTTAGGGGACAAAAAAGAGGCTATAGTCAAGATAAGTGCATACTCAAAAGAAAATCTAATAGGCGTATCAAGCCATCCTAATTTTCCTGTATAAGTGCTCAATAACTCTTTCCATTGTTGTGTAAAATGAATTTTTATGACGTGAAATAAAGCAAAGGGTTCAGATTTTAAAAAAGCAAGTTGAGCATCTGGGTCGATGCCTGGTCGAATCGGGGAATAATATGTCTTAATTAATATTGCCCATATCAAGGTGGGAAAAACAGCAGCTAAAATTAAAAGTACTGCATAATGAAGATTTTTCTTTTCTCTATACTTTAGCAATAGCAAAAGGGGCAATAAAGCGATCGAGAAATAAACTAATTTTGATAGGGAAAGGCATAGAGCAATGAGAATAAGTTTAGGCCAGAATATTTTTTCTATTCCAAATTGCCAAGCTCGAATTGTGAGCGCAATACAGATGGCTGAAAAAGCAAACGATAGTGAATCAGCACTGATAGAAGCAAACTGAGAAAGGCCAATAGGCGTAAGAAATCCTAAAGCGAAAAAGATCTGAGTCTTTCTATGAAAATCAAGAATAGAGATGCAATACGAAAGAGCAAAAAAAGCGATGATCCAAGAAAATACTCGAGCAAGGTACAAATGTGAGAGATAGTTTAAATTTAAAATTCGTCCGATGGATACAGACATAATACTTGGAAGATAAACTACCGGATTATAAAGCGCCATATTGCTAAACTCTACGAATTCAGAGCGCTCAAGAAGAGTTAATTCAGGAAGGTCTTGCCATAATGATAATACGGCAGATCTAGAAACTTTATTTGTGCCGTGAAAGGGAACTTCACCAAAAAGTCGCAATTGATTGCTAATATTTTTGGAAAAATAACCCCCAGTTTGATTATCAATTTTGATAGGAAAAATTTCGCCTCTAGATAATTGTAAAATGCGCCCAAAGTGTGCTGGCTCATCTGGTATTTGCATAGGGGGGACCAAAAGAATATAAATAAGCCCCATACAAAAAAGCACAGACAAGGCAATATGCTCTTTTTGTAGTTTTTTAATTTTCCAACTCTTGCTGTTTTTTATATGACCACCAAGCTTTTAGGCTTACGACAAGTACGATTGTAACAATTGCACCAATAACTCCGAATTGTACTTGCTTTATGACTTTGATTACCTTGTCAACGTGTTCTCCAAAAAAATAGACCACATAGACAATGGTTGGTACCGATAGTAGAGCTGCCAATCCGTCATAAAAGGCAAAAATTTGAAACGGTAGTTTTAATAGCCCAGAACTAAAAAACACTGGGGCACGAAAGCCAGGCATAAATCGCGCGGCAAAAATTACTTTATTCCCTTGTTCGTGTAGTTTTTTACGAACTATCTTCATTCGTTTGGGGGGTAATATTTTTTTCACAATACTAATTTTGCGAATCCTTTTTCCGTACTTGGCACCTAGAAAATAGACAGCACTATCACCTATCATTACACCCGCAAAGCAGACGATAATCATGATGTGAACATCTGAGGCACCGTAATAAGACATCAGGCCTGCAGAAAAGAGAATAATGTCTTCGGGCATAGGTAGGCCGAAACCGCAGGCAAGAAGTAGAAAAAAAATAACAATATAGGAAATACTGCCATTTTGGGCCATTAAGGTGTTCACTAAAGTTTCCACTCGCTAGAGGATAGCGGAGAATTGAAAATGACTTGATGTATAAAAGATAGAGCGCGAAATTTTTTCACAAAAATGTATAATTCTTTTGAGCTGATTTTTTGTCGGAAACCACAAATTGGCTGGGTAGCACACAAAAGCGGAGGATTAAGATGAAAAATAAAAAATTAATGGAAAAATTAAATGAAATTTTAGAGATGGAAATCTCTGGAGTTGTTCGTTACTTGCATTATTCCTTAATGATAAAAGGGCCAAACCGAATCCCGATTGTGAAATTTTTTAGAGATCAAGCAACGGAATCATTTGATCACGCAAGTATAATCGGAGAAAAAATCACAAGCTTTGGAGGGCATCCGACCCTAAAAGTGAAGCCTGTGTCAGAATCCAACAAACATGATGTGATGGATATTTTAAAAGAAAGCTTAGAGCATGAAAGACATAGCGTTGTTCTTTATCGAGAACTATTGGATCTATGCGAAGATGATATTGCCCTAGAAGAGCTTGCTAGAGAGTTAATTAGAACAGAAGTAGAGCATATAGAAGAAGTAGAAAAAATGCTTATTCGATGAGTTCCTATTTTTATAAATTAAAAGTTCCAAAAGCTCTCGCCGATGACAAACGAGAGCTTTTTTCTTCTTGGCTAGTAAAGTTAGCAGAGCGATGGAGTTTTCAAGGTATTGAAGACTGGCAAATAGATCTACATAAGAATGAATTTGTACTCGGAATAGAAAACGAATTTTACGATCTCAGGGGGCACGGTAAAAGCTCAGATGAAATTATCGTTTATTTCGGTAAAAAAACGGATGCCTTAAATTTTAAAAAAACACTACATCTTGTGTTCGCAGATTTAAAAATATCCTCACTAAAAATGCTTAAGAAAACAGATTGGATGAAAGAGTGGAGAAAGCACTATAAAACTACAAAAATTCAATCTGGTAAGAATAAAATATATATTGTTCCTGCTTGGAAAAAGAAACCCAAGACAAATTCAGCTATAATAAAAATTTATCCAGGTCAGGCATTTGGAACCGGAACGCACTCTACAACAAAGCTTTGCACACAAAAGATTCTCGAGCTATCGGATCATTTAATGGCTAAACAGCGATGCGCTGTTTTAGACTTCGGCGCTGGTACGGCTATTTTAGCACTAGCTACTAATTGTTTTTTGCCAAAAAAAAGATCGATTCTGGCGGTAGAAAGCGATCCTGTAGCCTTAGAGCAGGCAAGAAAGAATATTCGTTTAAATCGTGCAGATATAACCGCCCAGAAAAAAATTTCTAAAGGGAAAAAGTACGATCTAATTTTAGCAAATGTTTTATCTCCTGTACTGTTGTCATATGAAAAATATTTTTCTACTTCATTGAATACTGAGGGGCTCATTGTTCTTTCTGGTATCTTAAAAAAGGATGCAGAAAGTTTTTTTCATGAATTTAATGTTCGTAAGAATTGGGTATTGTTAGATACGCAGATTGATAAAGACTGGTGTGCTTTAACAGCGAAACTTCTTTAGCTTTTTTGCGTCTGTTGGCAGTTTTTTTACGCAAGAACCCATTTTTAAAATGCGACCAGCATAATAGGGGTCTCGATTATAATGTAATAGTGCTGATTTTTGTTGTGACCGTTTTTTACCCCAGCCATTTGTTTTGAGGTAGTTACCTACGCTGAAAATGGAATCACTTGCTAAATATAAGTTTGCAACTTTTTTTCCATGTGCAGATTTTGCCCATGAAATATATGAAGATGGAATAAATTGTGGCATTCCAAAGGCTCCAGAAAAAGAACCTACAAGAGTATTTAGATCTTTCCAGCCTCTAGTGTGAATCTCATTTAGTGCTTGCAGCTGTTCAAGTGCCCAGTCAGATCGTTTCTTGCTTCTCTCTTTGACCTTTTGTTCGGTTTCTTCTGAGTAGTCTTTTACGATGACCTGAGCAGAAGATAAGGTTTCTTGGATTTGGTCAGGGTGGTCGGCTTGCAGAAGGCTAAAAAAAACAGACGGTACATGAAAAGTACCCACGTCTCTACCGTACTTGGTTTCAACCCATAAAAGAGAAGCGATAATTTCTTTAGGCACATGAAAGCGTTTTTCAGCTCGCGAAAATTGCGTGCGATACTTGCGCAAAAATTTTTGCACCTTTACGAGCTCATAGGTTGGAATTTTTAAGCTAGTATTGTGGGTGGGGCGAATTTTCAAAAAGCCTAAAATATTAAGCTCTATAACCTTTGTTTTTTCGTCTGAGCGATAATTTTCTACAACTGAGGAAATGAATTCTTGCGATAATCCTGCGGATTTTAATTTTTCTACACCATATTCTTCTGAAGACACAGAGGCTAAGCCTCTCTCTGCCGCTATAGTTTGCGTGTGCGCGTTATAGCTTTTTGCACTACAGGCAACTAATAGAATACAAAATATATAGAACCATTTTCTCATCTCTTCATCCTTGAAGAACAACCGTGATATTTATATTTTGCCAGACTCTTGTTAGTCGCGAAAGGGTGTAATTTTTATAATCAAATCTAGGGGACTCTAAACGCTTTAATTAAGCGCTATTTTAAGGTCATCCCAAAGATCTTCTTTAGATTCAATACCTACGGATATACGCACAAGTGTGTCAGATATTCCTAGGGCTTTTCTATTTTCTGGTGGTACCGATGCATGTGTCATAATTGCAGGATGTTCGATTAGGCTTTCTACTCCACCTAATGACTCTGCAAGAGCAAAAATTTTTGTATTTTCCACTACGGCTTTCGCTTTTTCAATATCGCCTTTTACTGTGAAGCTTATCATACCGCCTGGGCCGCTCATTTGTTTTTTTGCTAGAGCGTATTGAGCGTGGGTTTCAAGGCCAGGATAAATTACTTTTTCTACTGCGGGATGAGCTGCTAGTTTTTCAGCAAGATATTGAGCGTTCTCTGCATGGCGATCCATTCGAATGTGAAGTGTTTTGATTCCTCTCATAGCTAACCAAGAATCCATTGGGCCTGCTATGGCTCCAATCGAGTTTTGTAGAAAATAAATACGATCGGCTAGTTCTTTGTTTTTTGTAACAGTGATGCCGCCCACTATATCTGAATGGCCATTTAAGTATTTAGTGGCAGAGTGAAGCACAACATCAGCACCAAAACGAAAGGGTTTTTGAAAGTACGGGCTCATGAAAGTATTATCAACAACTACCAATGCGTTTTTTTCTTTGGCGTAAGAAATAATTTTCTCAAGATCTATGATCTTCAGCATTGGATTAGTTGGTGTCTCAATCCAAACCATTTTCGTTTCAGGGCGAAAGCTATTACGAAATGTTTCAAAGTTAGTTAGGTCTACAAAAGAAAATTGATGTCCCTTTGGTTTATTTCTGGCAAAAACTTTATCAAATAGACGAAAGGTTCCACCGTATAAATCATCAGAAGCGATCACATGATCAGACGGATCTAATAAGTGAATTAACGTTGTGGTAGCGGCACAACCAGAGCCAAAGGCTGCTCCAAATCCAACACCGTCTTCTCCTATTTCTAGTGCAGCTACGCAAGCTTCATAGGCAGATCGTGTAGGATTTTTTGTTCGAGAATATTCGTAACCAAAATGTTTGCCTAGCGCTGGTTGTACGTAAGTTGATGTTTGGTAAATGGGAGTCATGATTGCGCCAGTAGAGGGATCAGGCGTTTGACCGGCGTGAATAGCTAAGGTTTCTATGGATAAGTTTTTTTGATCGATTTTCATATTTTGATTCCTTGAGATTTAAGCCATTCATGATTGTAGAATTTGCCAAGGTATTTTGATCCGTTATCAGGGATCATCACCAGCATTCTTCCACCACTTAATTTTTTTGCTGCTTTTAAGGCACCAGCTACAGCGAGGCCAGAGCTGGATCCACAAAACAAGCCTTCTTCTTGAGCTAGTCTATGAAGAATTGTAATGGCTTCTTGGTCGGAAACTTGCTCGAACTCATCAATGAACTCAAATTTAACATTATCAGGGATGATGTCTTCGCCAACACCCTCGATGAGATAGTTTTTTGCCTCAACAATTTTTCCTGTGCGATGGTAATCTGCAAGAATAGATCCGATAGGGTCAATGCCAATCGTTTTCAGTTTAGGGTTTTTTTCTTTTAAAAACTTAGATGTACCAGAAATGGTTCCACCGGTGCCGGCTCCTGCAACATAGTAGTCTAGTTTACCGTCTAATTGTTCCCAGATTTCTGGCCCTGTACACTCGTAGTGTGCTTGGTAGTTAGCGGGATTATTATACTGATTTCCTAAGACAGCATTGGGGCGCTCTTCTGAAATTTTCTTCGCTACAGAGTAATAAGATTTCGGATCTTCAGGGCCAACATCAGCAGGGCACATTACAACTTCAACGCCCATAGCTTTTAACATATTAACTTTATCTGCAGACTGCTTGGTGCTCATTACGCAAACGCATTTATAGCCTTTTACTATTGCAGCCATAGCGAGTCCCATGCCGGTGTTTCCGCTTGTGGCTTCTACAATGGTTCCACCTGGTTTTAAGCGGCCACTTTTTTCTGCTTCAGCAATCAAGTAGGGAGCGATTCTATCTTTAATAGAACCACCTGGATTTGAGGGCTCCCACTTTACTAAAATTTCAGTTGATAGGCCTTTGGTAAGCTGATTCAAGCGAATGATGGGGGTATTACCAATAGCCTCAAGTACGTTTTCACAGATCTTTTTTCTCATGCAGCGACTTTACCAGCTCATTTTAGCTGTGGCTAGGGGATTAAGGCAGAGTTTTCTACTGGATTTCTCGGCCATTTGCGAGCGTAGAGAGCTTACCTAAGGCACCGTAAAGTTTCT
The DNA here is from genome assembly GCA_023954355.1 of Oligoflexia bacterium. Taxonomy (GTDB): domain Bacteria; phylum Bdellovibrionota; class UBA1018; order CAIPTA01; family CAIPTA01; genus JAMLID01. The sequence continues at coordinate 60,545 of JAMLID010000016.1, forward strand.
CAAGTATAATCATTTCTCTGCTAGGGTCTCGAAACAGGTTTGCAAAACAAAGCGTTTTGAAATGCGCACCAGGAGAGTTTAGGTTGCTTTGATCGTCTCGGTTCGGATTTAGGCGTAAAAAGCCCCCGATCGGCTCATTGCCCGCTAGATAGATAACCGGCTCAGCTGTTTGGTCGTCTTCTCTTAGGTTGGTTGGTATGCCTTCCATTATGACAACGCTCGAGACTTGAACTCCGCCTTTGCTGACATGCATCTTATTTTTTTCTCTTCTATTCATTTGAAGCACATCGTCACCAGAGCGTGCTGTCATAATAGAGCGCCCATAGGTACCTGAATTATGTTTAATAAATACATGGGGAACTACGGTAATCTCTCTTTCTCGATAGCCTTTACGGATTTCATCTAAAACAGTCTCAACTTTTTGAGCGAGTTTATCTAGCCCACTACCTTGAGAGAAATCTACTCCATCGACAGAAGCAAAACTTGTGGTTAAATGCCAAGGGTCTATTCCAATGATTTTCGCAAAATCAGTTGCAAGGTTCGTATAGTGCTTTAAATGTTCTGATTTTAAGCGCTTATGCCAACCAAGGGCCGGGTGAGGGGTTAGCGTCTGTTCTATATTCTCTAGCTCTTGAGGGATTCCCGTAGAAAGATCGTTATTCAATAAGATGAGATCTGTTTTTTTAAACGATTGCCTTTCAGTTCTTAAAAGTGAGCCTTCTCGAAAGACGCGCTCTAAGACAATTTTTCTTTTATTGGCTGTTAGTAATTCTGTGCAACCCAAGGGGGCGTTGGGTTCAAGTTCGGTATTTAAATGACCTAGGGTTACTTGGATTCCTGAAAGAGAAAGGATTTCTTTTAGTGCCCAAAGATTTTCAAAGTAGAAGAGATTAGAGCTATGGTTTTCTGATAAAATAATTACCTTTTCTGGTCGCAATCCATGGTTTCTTTCGGTGAGTACTTTTTCTAAAGTCTCAGAGGCTAGTCTCCAGTCGTCTACGCATATATTATTAAAGCCAGCAGGAAAAATATTAGAATCCACTGGGCTTATTTTGTATCCAGAATCGCGTAAATCAATACTTGTGTAGGGTGGGGCTGGGGCTTCTAAATTTTGGCGTGCCAAAAAGGCATCAATTTCTTCTTGGTGAGCAAAAATTCGATCAACAATATCGCAACGTAATTCTTTAGAGTTCAGGCAGGGTGATGGGCTCATAGTTTCCTCATTGTTTATACTGAACTTAAGTTGGGGATGAAAGAGAAAGAAGCAAGGTTTCGATTCGCTTTTGGATCTGCTTTAAGGGTTGTGAGTTAACATTTTGAAATTCAATGGTTTTTGCAATTTTATCGCATTCGCTAGAGAGAAGGTATAGCGACTTTCTTGCCGCAGTTGTGAGTTTTCTTCGTTCGTTGAGCCCAAGTTTATTTTTGAGTCGGTAGTTGCTGATTTTAAGAAAAAAAGCTTCTAATGAGCTTTTCCACATTTCTGTACTTTCATTTTGCCACTGGCTATCTAGTTCGTAGATTTGTGTGAGTATATTTAATCCATTTTTTAAGCACTCAGACTCACCTTCTAGCCAATTATCAAAGAGCCATGCTTTCGTTTTGTCGTTGGTTCTTTTTGGTTCTTGGTTGCAGAGTTTTTTGTTGAGCATCAATTTGGTGAAATAAAATCTTCCCCAAAGATCTTGGTTTTTTCCAATGGCTGCATAGGTATTTGATTTTGGAGGAAACTGCTGCACCGTTTGTTCTGATTCAGAGAGAAGCTGTTTGGCACCGTTGATTTCGTTAGTTTCTAATAATGACCTTGTCCATATGAGTAAGAGAAGAGCCTTATTATCATGGTATAGTTGTGTTTTTCGGAGCTCGGCGACTTGGCCAAGAATTTTATCCCATTGCTTGGTTGACTCATAAACCTTTAAGAGAGTTAGTTTTGCCTCGATAGAATGTGTTCCACTATTTACTTGCTTTAAATAGTTTAAAAGAGAAGCTTCAGAGGCGGGGTAGTTGTTTAAATAGAAATATGTCATTCCTTGGTAGAAAAAGATTTCTTGATAATTTTTTAGCTGACTACCACGCGGCTCTAACTTATTGAGTTGTTGAATGGCACGCTCGTAATCGCCTGACTCATAATATTGAATGGCCCATTCAAATTGTGTAGATAAAGACTTTTGATAGGCCTTCTCTTTTGTTCGTGAATAATCTTTGGTTGTAGGTTGTTCTGCATCTATAACAGTTGGTAGAGGGCTACAAGAAGCGAAAAAGCTAGTTAGTGCAAGACTAACGAAAATGTTCTGAAAGTTCCATGAGCGAAGGTAAGTCATGAATATCGGTTTCCAGTTCAGGTACACTGAGGGTGAGTTGTTTTGTATTAGCCAGTTCTTGTAATAGTTTAAAGTTTTTTTCTTCTTCTTCCACCAGAAAACGTATGTTTTTATAATTTTCTTTCATTATTGGTGTGGCATAGCGAAAGCCCGGAGGCTTCTCAATTGGAGCTATGTGTTTAAGGCTACGGTTTACAATATAAGCAAGAATTGAAATGTTTTTTTCTTTAGTATCTACAAGAAAAGGTTCTAACTCACCTTTAGATAAATCAGCCGGCGAAGTGATAAAGACGCAACCTGATTTTTTTGATTGAATGAGTTTTTGAATTTCACTTTGCCTTGAAACAAAGGCATTTTTAACTTGGTAAATATGAGGCGCTAGAGAGATAAAATCGTTAATAACACCATTTCCGGTAAGTTTTTCTAAGATTTTGAGTGCTGCTTGAGCCCCTTTTGCTCGAATTTTTTCTTTGAAAGAATTTTCTCTTGGGTTGGTTAAAAACCACGAAAAAATTCTATCATCAAAAAATTTTGCAATTAAATCGGGGGCATCTAAAAAATCCAAAGTATGTTTTGCTGGTGGAGTGTCTAGTAGAATAATGTCGTAGTGATTTGATTGGTGAAGTTCATAAAGTTTTTCCATTGCTAGAAATTCATGAGCTCCTCCGAAATTACCGGCAATAATTTCGAAAAGCTCGCTTTTACGAAATTGGTCGTGAATTTCTTTACCTCCAACAGTTAGCAAAAAATTATAAAAAGTATTTTCAGAGTCTAGCATAAGAGCAGATAGCTGGCCGCTGATCTCCGTTTTAAGGTGTTCTGTAAGTTTATCTGTAATGTCTTGAGGCTCAGCATTTAGGGTTTTTAATCCTAAAGAAGTAGCTAAACGTTTAGCTGGATCTATAGTAATCAAGGCAACTCTTTTACCTTGCAATGCAGCTCGTATTGATAGAGCTGCGGAGGTGGTAGTTTTCCCTACACCGCCAGTTCCACAGCAAATAATGATAGATTTATCCCATAGAGGAGAAAGCTTCATGATAGATGCTCCGATAAGCGCAAATAGAGTGGATCAGCTTCTGGATCAGGAAAAAGAAATGGAAGTTCTTTTGCAATTTTTAGTTTTGTTTTTTCGAGAGCATCATGTTCTCTATCTGCTCGTTTGATACTGTATTTTAGTGCATTACTAAAGAAATCTTCTTCCTTGGGTAAGGGGTCTTCGATTTTTGGAAAAACTTTGTTGGCAATGTGTAATGGGCGAGGGAATAATTTTTTTAAATGAACTTCGGTTTCTGAGCTTTCTTGCAGTGCCATTTCTTCTGCTAGTGTGCATAGAATAAGAAGGCTTATGCTTTGATCAGAAAGCGTTTCTCTCATTTGTTTAGCGTCTTTATAGATTGGCCCCATTTTTGTAATTCGTTCAAAATTTTCTGGTGAACGCAATAAACTAATAGCATGGCCCGAGGCGGGTGCGTCTAAGATTATGTGATCATATATTTTTGGATTTTTGGTAACCATATGCCAAAGTTTTCCAAGGCTAACTAAGTCTGGCAGTCCAGGTACAACTTCTAAAAAAGAGGCTGTGATTTTATTATTTAATAAAACCCCTGCTAAACCACCTGTTGGTAATTTTAAATCAACATATTCTGATAAACTTTGTGTTGGGTCTAAAATCGAAGCATCAATAGAAAGATTAGTTTGTGGTAAATTTACTGTGGTCGGCTCGTGGTGAATCTGCCTTCTGCGTAAAGTCGTAGTCAGGCGAGAGTATGCTTTATCTCGCTTTCTGCCGATTTCTACTAGCCAGATTTTTTTGCCTTGAGCTGCAAGTCTATGCGCTAAAGCAAGTGAGATTGTGGATTTTCCCGACCCACCTTTGCCGCTAATAATGATAAATGGTTGCTTAATTTCTTTCAATTTAGGGCAGTATAACGGCTTAAAGAATTTATGGGTATAGATAATTTGACTGATTAAGACATTTGAATTTGCATGATTTTAGACAGTCGTATCATCGACTTTTGGATTCTTTTTATGTGAGAGATACTAGCGGTTGATCCCATTATTTTTGGATCTTTATATGTGATAAACGCTAAAGAGATCTGGGTTGAAAATCGACTTCATACCTTTTTCTTGTTTTTAGATGCTAGGTAAGAAACATATTACCGTGAATCTATGCGTTAGTCAGGTTGTTAAGGCTTTGTACTTTCATGAAAAAGTCTACATAAATTCTATAAATAACCGATCACTTTCATAATGATATTTAGGAGATTTTTTATGAAAATGGTTACAGCGCTTATTTGTCTTTTCTATTCCACAGCGACCTTCGCACAATCCAATCATCACGATTCAGGTCATCAAAGCTCTAGCCATCATGAAGAAAGTAAAAGTGATACACACTCTACTCCGCACTGGGGATACGCTGGTAAAGAGGGGCCAGAAAATTGGGCAAAACTTTCTTCAGATTACACCACTTGTGAAGAGGGTAAAAATCAATCACCTATCGATTTAAAGTGGAAGCATCGTAAGGGAACTAGAGAAATCGTATTCCACTATAAACCTTCTGAACTTGAGGTTGTAGATAACGGACATACGATTCAGGCGAATGTTCCTTCGGGAAGTTATGCTACTATCGATGGGAAGAACTACCAGTTAGTGCAGTTTCACTTTCACTCACTGAGTGAGCATTCTTTTTCAGGTAAATATTATCCACTAGAAGTGCATTTTGTTCATAAGGACGATAAGGGTAGTTTGGCTGTTATTGGTGCAGTATTTCAAGAGGGCAAAAAAAATATGAACTTGGCTAATGTGTTCAGCTCGATACCTACGCCAGAGGCTCATCAAGCATCAAAAACAAAAAGATTCAATCCTAGAGAGCTTCTCCCTTCTATCATGACCCACTACCACTATGTTGGCTCTCTTACGACACCTCCATGTAGTGAAGGGGTAAATTGGAATGTGCTTAATACACCTGTAGATGCTTCGTATGAGCAGATTGAAAGATTTCGTACTATTTACAGTCAGAACAACAGACCTATTCAACCAGTCTATGATAGAAAGCCTGCGAATTTTTAGGCTATAAATCGAATCAATGATTCGCCGTCATAGATATTCATTAAACAAAAAACCCCCACTTTATATTGAGGGTTTAGGTTTTTTGGTGGACGCGAGGGGTTACCCTCGGTCTTCACGACCTCGGCCCTTCGGGCTCGCTTCACTCGTCCTCTTTTTATCCTCATGATAAAAAGAGTGAACCGCATCTACCCTTCTCTCACCACTACTCTCCACCAACAAAACCCGCTAATGCGGGTTGTTTTTTGGTGGTCGGGGTCAGATGCTGGACGAACCACTTACCACCGTAAGCTATGTATCTGTTTTCATTCCACATTTCATTGGAAATCCAAGTGAAAATCAAGCAATTTTGCGGAAACTATACCTAAATTTTGACCTTTCTAGCTATCAAATATCGGACTTAACAGGATGGTCACGGACAGCAATCAGTGATTATCTTCGCAAAGCAAAGATAAATAAAGATTCGATCAAATCACCAAGCCCACGCTACGGTGAGCGTGAAATATCTGGTATTCGAGTGCCTCATCAAGCGGAACAAAAAGTTATTCAAAAAATAGTTTCATTAAAAACCAAGGGCTATTCATTTAGAGAAATTGCCAGAGTTCTGACAGATAGTGGCATTCCTTCAAAACGTGGTGGCCAATGGTCAAAAACAACAGTCCAAGAAATTTATAAACGTGAACAGGAGAAGAAGAAATGAAAGTAGTAGCAGAAATAGTAGCGGCTATTATTTTATTAGCATCAGGTGGCTACCTTGCCCCCAAAGCAGTTGAGAGCTTTAAAAAAGAAGCGATTATAAAAGTAAATCAAGGCTTACCTCCGCTTCAAAGCTTTACTCAAAAGCTACAAAAGTGACTAGGAGAAAGTATCCTTTTTAGCTAGAAGTATATCGCTTAAACTTCTGCATAACGATAACGAATATTTTTGATTCATGTCTTTATACCTTACATTCCTAAGTGAAAGGCAAAAGAGCGATATTAAATAATTAAATTCTAATTCTTCTCCCGAGGTATAAGTCTTTTTATTAGCTTTTACATTGCTTATCGCCATTAATCTAATCTTAGAAATAACTTCATAACTATAGGTGTCTTCGTGCCGTTGCTTCCGACAACGCCTTTTATCTTGCTTTCAGCATGGTGTTTTTTAAAAAGTTCTAATAAAGCGTATGGGTGGCTATACACTCAACCTTTGTTAGGTAAATCATTACAACAGTGGGAGGAGAATAAAATCATATCTAAAAAATCTAAAACTGTGGCCCTCATTACCATTGCAATTTCTCTTGGGGTTATTTGGATGAGGTCCACTGGCCTTGAAATCAAATTGATTTTGAGTTTAATTTTGTTTTTAGTTTCAGTTTTTATTCTCACTCGTTCATCACATTAAAGTGCATTCAAGAGATTACTGTTAAAGAGATATGTAATATAACGCAATGTCATAAAAAATATAAACAACGTAAAGTCTGTAAAAAAGCAAGGTTACTCGCTGAGAAACTACTTACAGGTACCTGCAAGAAGATTCTTATAGTGTCTGCCTAGATTGCTGATTGCTCTTCATGCTCTTTACAGATTTTGTGAATATCGTCCAAGCTAAGCTTTTCTTTCGTTAGGCCGCACACAAAATTACTCTGGCCAACATTTTGATTGAATTTACAAGACTTACAAATTCCAAATCCACGAAAACCATGCTTTTTTTGAATTGAAGACAATAGTAGTTTTAGTTCTGGTACGATAGTATCGCTTGAATCAAGATCAATAAACTTAGACATTCGTTTAATTACAGAGGACCCATTTGTTGTGAGCGAAAGGTGAAAAACTCTTTTGTCGACTTTATCCTGAATTTTTCTAATAAATCCATTCTCTTCAAGATTGCCAAGACTTTGAGATATGCTTCCCTTTGTCTGACCGAGATATTCAGAAATTGCCTGGGTCGTATCAGAATATCGATTGCAAACCGATAGATATTGAAGAATTTCAACGTGGACGAGTTGAAGGCCCTCTTCATTCGCAAATTGCCTCATTAAGTTTCTGTGGAGTGCAAAAACCCTCTCCAGCCATTGACTTATTGTGCCAAAAGTGTCGTCCATATTTTCAAATAGTATCGAATCTAAACTTATTTGACAAGCCCTAAGTTATCAGTTAATTTGTATATAGTTTAGATTCTAAACTATAATGACAACGGCCTTCATCGGCTTAAAAGGAGACGCTTATGCCAAGAATTGAATTACAAAACCCACAAAACACAACGGGAGAGAAGAAAGAAATCCTCGACCAGATTCATTCAGCCTTTGGAACAACCCCTAATATGTTCAAAACAATCGCCAATTCAACCTCCGCTTTAAAAATGATGTGGTCAGCATTTGGTGCACTTGGTGGTGGCAAATTGGGTGCGAAGCTTGGCGAGCAGATCGCTGTAGCAGTTGCAGATATTAATCGCTGTGAGTACTGCCTGGCGGCCCATACTGCTCTGGGAAAAGGTGCGGGGTTATCAAATGAAGTTATGTCTCAAGCTCAAGTTGGTAAATCAAATGATCCTAAGACCCAAGCAGCTCTAACTTTTGCAGTTAAGTTGGTTAAAGAAAGAGCCAATGTTGCACCGGACGATATAGCAGCTCTCAAGAAAGCTGGATATTCAGACGAAGATATTGCGGAAATTTTAGCTCATGTCGCTCTTAATATTTTCACTAACTATACCAATGTTGCATTCGACGTTCCTGTTGATTTTCCTAAGGTGGCACTAAGCTAATGAAACCGCCAGAGCTTATTGTTTCTAAATGGCTTAACACCAACCAGAACCTTTCGTTAGAAAAATTGAAAGGCAAGGTTGTTGCTATCCATGCATTCCAAATGCTTTGTCCTGGGTGTGTCCTACACGGGATACCCCAGGCTCAAAGACTTTATGAGATTTTTAGTCAAGAATTCGTCGAGGTTCTGGGGTTACACACAGTTTTTGAACATCATGAAGGAATGCAAGAGGCTTCTTTAAGGGCTTTTTTGCATGAATTTAGAATATCATTTCCGGTTGGAATAGATCGACCATCGAAAGGAAGGGATATTCCAGAGACGATGAATATGTATCAAATGCGTGGGACACCAACTTGGATCGTCATCGATAAAAAAGGTGAGTTAAAAATCCATTCTTTTGGAAAGATAGACGACATTGTTCTTGGTGCTGAAGTCTCAAGACTCGCTTTAGAAGATTTACACTCAAACACTAACATTTTTAAAAAGGATAAAAAATGAAACAGCTATTACTCATCTTCACCCTATTCATTAATTTAGTAAATATCGATGCCGTTTTTGCAAACGAAGCCAACACAAAAATACCCGGCTATGATTTGCACTCAAAGAAATTGGCAACATCACCAGTAAGCTTAAAGGATTTAGAATCACTGAAGAAATCACTTCTTTTCGGAGAAGAGGACATCAAGGCATTAAGAATGAGCAAGGCAATACTAGCCGATCAAACTGAAGCCATTTTAGATGTATGGTATGGCTTTGTAGCCTCAACTCCTGAGTTGGTCTATTTTTTTAAAAATAATAAAACTGGCCAGCCTGATGGTGACTACTTGGCTGCTGTAAGGAAGCGATTTGCACAATGGATTCTAGATACTGCTGATGCAAATTACGATCAAACCTGGCTTAACTACCAACATGAAATTGGCCTTCGTCATGCTCCTGCAAAAAAGAATAAAACTGACAAAGCTAATAGCGTTAAGTTGGTGGACTTTAGATACATCCCAGCCTTAACCATCCCTGTGACGACAACACTGAAGCCGTTTTTGGCAAATAAAGGCGCTAAGGCTGAAGATGTAGAAAAAATGCACCAAGCTTGGGTTAAATCAGTTTTGCTGCAAAGTATTCTTTGGAGTCAGCCTTACATTAAGAGTGGACAATTCTAACGGATAACAAATGTTTGAAAAAGTAACTCTTGATAAGTTTCTCTCGCTTAATGAATTGGACAAAACATCCTTGCTCTTTATTAAGGAGCAGGGATGCAAGTACTGTGAAATTGCCGAAAGCGAGATGAGATCTGTAAGCATTGCAGCGATTTTGCCAACAATCAACTTTTTTGAGGTCTCAATAAATGATGATGCCTCGGTAGCGACAAGACTAGGTTTAACGGGGGCCCTGCATTTTTTAAAGTCGACCGATCTGGTAAAAAAAGACTGAGGACTGGATTTGAAGGTATTGAGGGACTTACTAACTTTATATTGTCGGAAATCGAATAGTGAGGTTACGTGAAAAAAACCGTTTTTCCCTCAACCAAAAATGAAGTTCTCTACGGACCATTTAAAACTAACCATTCAAAATTAAATGGTCCCTATGTGCCCGTTGATTGTGATTTCACTGACGATCTCGAATTCGTTTCAATTAAGAAAATTCTAGTTGAAGTAAAATTCTGGAGCATAAATGGTGGCCTTCAAGATAGTTCCGGCTATGTTGTCGATATCTTCACTAGAAACGGCTCATCGCGGTTGGCAGTGGAATGCGGTGTATTAGCTGTTAAGGTGTAAAGGAGGCAAGGCTCTCGAATTTCAGGTAAATTTGTTTTGCTAAAGAATAAATTTGCAGAAAAAAGGAGAACCCAATGCCTTCCCAAAAAGATCATCTCGTAAATCACGGCTCTTCGCGGTTGGCAGTGGAATGCGGCGTATTAGCTGTTAGGGTGTAGAGGAGGCAAGGCCCTCGAATTTCAGGTAAATTTGTTTTGTATAGAAATAAATTTTAATGAAAGAGGAGAACCCTATGCCTTCCCAAAAAGATCATCTCGTAAATCACCTATTATT
>JAMLID010000017.1 GCA_023954355.1 Oligoflexia bacterium
AGCCCCATAACGTAAAGGGGCAATACAAATCAGTGTTTGTTTCAGTATCACTCTGTGATTTTGAATCGGGCCAAGAAATTTAATTCCTAACTTTTTTTGTACTTGAGAGACTTCTTGTGGTGGGTATGCTCCAAAAACAGTGATTGGTATTTCAGGAATATTACGACGTAATGCTGGATATATTTTATTTTCTAGCCAACGAAAAGCATCTAAATTTGGCGGATGCCGAAAGTTACCAAAAAAAACTAATCCACTTCGATCTTCAAATTTCGGAAAATCTTCTTCTACAGGTGTTGAGAGTGGCAAATAAAAGAGATGATTTTTCGGAAAAATACTAATCTCATTTAACAGACTATATTCATATGTAGATAATAAGAGTGCCGCATCAGCACGGAGTATAGAGGCGATCTCTCTAGTGAAGTCTTTATGGTTATGTAAGTCTAAAATTTGCTTTTCAGGATCATATTCTATCGATTCTTCATATGTTTTTGATAATAAATCTTCGCGATTTTTCCTAAGTGAATGCAAGTCTTGCGTATCAATGATTTGTATAGCGCTTGGCCACAACTCTCTTGAACGCCAGCCAAATTGTTCTTCTAAAATATAGCGATCAAAGAGAATTAATTGATAATCTTTTTTAGTTAAATTTTGAAATGTTTCTGAATTATTTGGATCAACAGAATGACATATATATTCTTTTTTAATAAGTGATTCGTAGATTATATTTTTAGTACATGGACTAGCTAGTTCAACTTCATATCCATTTTGTTTTAAGCATGTGATCATTTGCTCACAACGCAAGCCTGCAGCACTAGATAATGGTTCTGGCCAAACATAAACATAGTACAGGCACTTTTTCACGAAATCACTTTCAGACCTATAGTTGACAGCAATAATAAGCCTAAGAAAAATAGCTTAAGAGGGGAGAGTGATTCTCCATATATAAGCGATCCTACGGCTACAGTTCCAACTGTTCCTATAGCAGTCCATATAGCGTAGCCAACGCTAATCGGTATAGATTTTAGAGCTATACCTAGAAAGAAAAAGCTAAGAATCATAGCAATCACCATAGCTACTGAATAAATTAAATGCTGAAAGCCATCAGATGCTTTTAATAGACCGGCCCATACGATTTCTAAAAGACCTGCGATCAATAAAAATAACCATGCATTATTCATAATAGCCAATTGACTAACATATCTTTTCTCAGAATTGTATTCTAGATTATGTCTTCAATGACGCTTTCTATAGGGAATCTCACTTTTTCTGCAGTAGCCAAAACATCAGACTCGCTTCTATAGCCTAGAGCGCAAGCCATGACTGTAAAATAGTTGGTATTTCTTAATTGTAAAATTTCGTCATAAGCTGCTGGATCGAGCCCTTCCATAGGGCAAGCGTCTACTCGTAGAATAGCCGCAGCGGTTAGTAGTGATCCTAATGCAATATAACACTGCCTAGATGCCCACTCTTGAGAGATTTTAGAGCGTGGCCCAGTTACAACATCGTTATAAATTGCTTTATGCAGCCCTGATAGTTTATCGATGGGAACAGATCGAATTATACTCATTAAGTTAACGTAATTTTTTACATATTCATCGTTTATCGTTTTTGTTGCTAAAAATACGACATAATGAGAGCAATCTGAAACTTGTTTTTGATTCCATGATTTTGCTTTAAGTTTTTCTCGCAGATCTTTATTTTGAATAAATAAAAACTTCCATGGCTGCAATCCATAAGATGATGCAGAGAGATGAAGTGAAGATTTCAAGGTATGAATATCTTCTTCTGCTATTGATTTACTTGGATCAAAGAGTTTAACTGCGTATCGCCATTGTAGTGCTTCTAAGACTTGATTCATTGCTAGAGACTACAAAAAAATAGCCGGAGGGGCAACTCCGGCTAAGAAAAACTCTTTATTATAAAGAGTTCGGGTCTATTTTTATTATACTTATCTTAAGATTTTGGACTAGAAAAAGTTCAACACGGTATTTGATTATTTATGCTTTTGAGTAGCTAAATTACTCATTTTAAAGCTGGTAAGTGAGTATACAGTAACAAAAAATATAGCCATAAATGATAAAATAGCCACCTGTACGGGGTAGTCAATAATTACTGCAATCGTACTAACAAGTAATTGCCAAATAACAGCAATGGCGATTACTGTATTCATTTTATGATCTAAGTCTTTTTGTAGCTCTAGCGAAAAGAGCTGCTCTGAGAGAGAATTTACATAATAAAAACTACCGTCTTTGCCATAATATGGTGCAATTCCATATTGGTAATTTGCAGGCGTTTTTAGGTTAAAGCTGTTAAAGTTTTTAATCTCAATCAGCTCATAACCTTCAGCTTTAAATTTAAGAGCTAAGTTTTCATAATCAATATTTGTCTGTAAATAGACAATATGCATATTTGGGATTTGCGTGAAAGCATCGCAAAAAAGTGAACCATCATTTTGCACGAAAATAAATTGACTTCTATATTCTTTAAAATTTTCTATAAACTCTTCAATCAAAGGAAATTCATACTCAAGGTAACATATTATCTTCCCGTCTATTTTAAGTTCATGAATTAAGTAGTATGAGTTTTTATTACGAGTCTTTAGAGAAACACTATTTTCTGGCTTTATATTCCAACTTAACTTTTTATCCATAACCGTTGCGGTATACTCGTTATTTTGTTGGTCAAATTTAAAGTCGCTTAGAATTTCGAAAGTAATTTGCTTACTTAGCCCTTCTTTTAAAAATTGTATCGAATAGCTTTTATCTATTTTTCTCGCTAAAGGCATAAATAGTGAGAAAATTTGATTTGTTTCATAATCGCTATTTTCTAAAATTGTGAATTTTTTTTTCGTGCTATCTATTGAAGATTCGTAAGTATTTATTAAGTAAACAACTTTATGATCGTTAATTTTTTTTGGTGCTTTATGAAAAGCACTCCCTTGGCTTGCATAAAGTGTTTGATTTTTTTTCATCAGATACTGAATTAAATAAATTAATGGAAACCAAAGATTGGCTAAAAGTGCGATCACGATAGAATGTAGAGAGAATTCTCCCATAATTGTTTGAAGCACAAAGCAAATCAAACAAGTAAAAAATAAAAAGAGTAAAAATACAGTAGGTTTTGGAGTGCTTTGAAGAAAACGAATATATTGATGTAGGGCGCTTTCTCTGGTTTTATTGCATACAGATGCAAGTAATCTTCCCTTTGAGACTAAGGTACCAGATAGTAGTAGCTGCGGAGATGAAATAGATTTAGGTTCTTGGATTCCATAAAAAGATAAATCAACGAACGCACTACCGTTAGCAATTTGCACATCGTGAGAAAGAGTATTTTCTTCTGCCACTACAATCATTTGGCCATTTTCGATCTCAGCAATAGGTATTTCACCCTCTATATCTTGGTCTACGAAAACTCTAACTTTTTGCGGTAGTTCATTAAGTTTTATTTGGTTTAACTTCTTTATTCGCAATTGTTGATCACAGTATAAATAGAAATAACTACAATATACGAGTTGCAAGATTAACAGTAAATGCGAGTGTTCAATAAAAAGTGGATTCCCGCTTATGTGACTATAGATTGCTAACAAAAAGATAACTGTACTGGTGAATAAAATTTGAAATGGCTTGCGATTTTTCAAAAAACACCAGGCTATTGAAAATATAAAAATTAAAAATAAAGTGGTGTTTTGTATCCAGGGCTCTATGTATATAGAGTGGTCTCTTTGCGCATATAGTGACGCCATTAGAATTGGAATAAAAATAATCCCCATGTGCATAGAGACTAGTTTAGTTCATCTAATGAGAAAGAAAAGGGTTATTTCCCAGCGAGTTTTTGCGCTCTTGTATTTTGCTGGCGACAAAATTCAGCCATAGTGACTGCTGCTGATACAGATACATTTAAGCTTTCTATGTGGCCGGAGCCGGGTATATGAAGTTTTGTGTCTAAAATTCTTCCCATGGCCGAAGACAGACCAATGGTTTCAGAGCCGAGCACAAATACCGATCTTTGGGATAAGCGAGTATCGAAAATACTTTTTGCTTCTTTGTCTACATCTAGACCGTATACTATAAAACCAAGTTTTTTTAGTTGAGAGATTGCTTTATCAGGGTCATCTAGTGCTACTGTTTTCACATTTTCATATGCTCCTTCACTAGTTCTATAAGCTGAAGCAGAAATGGTAGGAAAGTTTGTTTCATCACCGATAACGTAATCAACTCCAAAATGAGCTGCAGATCGTATGATTGCTCCAAAATTGTGGGGATTGGTTACACCGTCTAAATATAAAATCAAGTTTTGACTATTGCTAAGAGATGAAAAAAACCTTCTTTGAGATAGGTGCAATTTCTTTTGAGCGACAAGACAAATCCCTTGGTGATGTGTTGATTCAGTGAGTTTTTCTAAATCTTTGTCCGTTACTATATGATAGGACTTTCTTTTTTTAGCGCAAAAGATGATTAGCTCACTGTATTTTTCTTGTAAATCTTTGTGAATATAGGCACGAACAATATCATCAGGTCTATTTTTGAATAGAGCTATGCATGCATTTGTTCCTGAGTATTTTTGCTCGTCTTTAGCTAAATGTGGTCTTTGCTTGGCATCTGAATTTTTCACTTAGCTTTTCCTTGGCTAGCTACCGCTTTTTGTGCTTTTTCAATTTCTATCGAATCACCCAAATAATAATTTTTTATAGGTTTAAGTTCTTTATCTAATTCGTAAACCAATGGAATTCCTGTGGGGATATTTAACTGCATAATGTCTTCATTTGAAATACTATCTAAATGCTTTACAAGTGCTCTTAAGCTATTTCCATGAGCCACTATAATTATAGATTCACCTTTACGAACTTTAGGAGCGATTTCTTTATCCCAGTAAGGCAGCAAACGATCTATGGTTTCTTTTAGTGATTCGCCAGCAATACTAGAACCTCCGGCTTTATATCTAATATCTTTAGAGGGGTGTCTTTCGTCAGAGGCTTCAAGTAGTGGAGGTAATGTATCAAAACTTCTTCTCCATACTAACACTTGCTCTTCTCCATACTTATTAGCGGTTTCAGACTTATTTAATCCTTGAAGTGCACCATAGTGACGCTCGTTAAGACACCAGCTTTTCTCTACTGGTATCCACTCTTGGCTTAACTCTTCGAGATTAATCCAAAGCGTCTGAATCGCTCTTTTCAAGAGTGACGTATATGCGCGATCAAACGTAAAGCCTTCTTTTTTTAACAATTGCCCAGCAGTTTTCGCTTCTATTTTACCATGTTCAGACAATGGTACATCCGTCCAACCCGTAAATCGATTCTCTTTATTCCACTGGCTTTCACCATGTCGGAGTAATACTAATTTGTACATAAATGAGATCCTTATTCCATTAATGTTGCTTTGATTTCAGAATACACATCTGGGTCTGAAAATAATTCTGCATGTTGATACGAAGTCATGATAGTTTTAGTGTTTGGCTCAAGGGCCGGAGGCACAGTAGCAGATGAAACCGTTACAGTTCCATCACCATCTCGATAAAGTATATCTGTATCAAAAGCAAAAGAGTCACTTTCAGAAAAATAAAATCGATTGTTTTTTGTATTAAAGGCCGCTTTATCTAAGGTGGGATTTGTATGACCTATAACATTAAGCACTTTTAATTCACGGGGAGCGCTCCATTGCCCACTTCTCATATACACCGAACGTTCTCTAAATATATAAGCATTTGCCATTTGCTCTTTTATATATTTTTTTCTTGCCAGTATGCTTTCTTCGCTTATTTTTTTATTCACACGAAACAAGCCAAGTCTATGATCCATCCAAAAAGAGTCTGAATGTAAATCTAATGGTACAGACTTCATTGATTTCGGCTCTATTGCTTCTGCTAGTGACGGTAATAAAATATAAGAGCTTGGAAACGATTGGTAATTTTCTGGTGGGATCATTTTGCTATTAAAAAAATACCCTCCACCAAGCTCCATGTTTTTCAGAATACTCATTGCTCCACGAAAAGGTGTACCTAAAAATACGACCCGGTTGACTTTTTTAGCTCCAGACCAGTTCATTAACCCTTCTTGAGGATTTTGCACTCCAAAGCCAAGATAGTACGAAACGACTAGTCCACCCATACTATGAGCAATAATCGTTATTTTTTCAACGCCCTTGTCTTTTAGCTCTTCAATTAAGTTATCGAGTTTTCTTACGGCTTCAATCGAATGCTCTCGCCAATCGTAAACAAGTGGAATCACTTGGTAGTTCGTTTCATTGGCTAAAGTTTTTGCTAATTTATTATATACATCTACCTCGAATAAATAGGGAACAATGGATATAGAGCCAAACATACCTTCTAGTTCAAGCGAAGCACGCGGTAAGTCTTTTATTGGTGTTTGATAGCCAATATTAATAGTATTAAATAGCAGACTAGAAGCGGTTAAAAACGTACGCCTCTTTGTTGATGAACTTCTTAAGAAGCTACCATAAAAGCCGTGAACTAAAATAATTGCAGGGGCACTATTAATAAATTCATTTTTGGGCGCATTTAGCACCATGCTTTTTTTTTCAGAGCAGGCCTGAAGGACTAAAAAAAATGCAAAGCAAAAAGTTGTTATTGATCGCACGTTTTTAATGTTTCCAATATAATAGTACATCCCTCAGTAATTTGCTTTTCGTCGATAATAAGAGGTGGTGCAAACCGAATAATATGCTCATGGGTGGGTTTTGCTAAAAGTCCGTTCTCTTTTAAGGCAAGACAAATATCCCAGGCACTCTTTTTGTAATCTTTTTTAATAACTATAGCATTCATTAAGCCTCGACCCCGTACACTTTCCACGAATGAGAACTTTTGATTTTTTAGTTTAGATCGAAAAATTTCACCCATTCTTTGAGAGTTTTCAGTGAGATTTTCATCTTTCAAAACTTCTAATGCGGCTTTAGCTACGACACATGCGAGTGGGTTTCCGCCATATGTAGACCCATGTTCTCCCGGCTTAATATTTAACATGATCTCGTCGTCGGCCAATACAGCAGATACAGGAAAAATACCGCCAGATAAGGCTTTTCCTAAAATAAGAATATCAGGTCTAACGCCTTCGTGATCACAGGCGAGTAGTTTTCCTGTGCGCCCCAATCCAGTTTGAACTTCATCAGCGATAAATAAAACATTATATTTTTCACATAGGGCTTTGGCTTTTTTTAAGTAACCTTCAGAAGGCACGACAACACCCGCTTCACCCTGAATGGGTTCAACCATAAACGCGGCACAATTTGGATGCTTAAGTTTTTCTTCAAGTTCTATGAGGTTGTCGTATTCTACTAAATCAAACCCAGGCATATAGGGACCAAAACCTGCATAAGATGCAGGGTCTGTAGAACTTGATATCGCAGCTAGTGTTCTTCCCCAAAAATTTCCTTTAACAAAAGTAATTTTAGCTTCGTTATTGGGAATTTTTTTCTTTACATATCCCCAACGGCGAGCGAGTTTAATTGCCGTTTCTCCGCCCTCTACGCCTGTATTCATTGGCAATACTTTATCGTATCCAAAGTATTTCGTGATATATTCTTCATAAGGGCCTAATTGATCGTTAAAAAAAGCTCTTGAAGTAAGCGTTAATTCTTTCGCCTGCTTGGTGAGCGCATCTACAATTTTGGGATGACAATGCCCTTGATTAACGGCGGAGTAGGCTGAGAGAAAATCGAAGTATTTCTTACCCTCGGTGTCCCAAACATAAATTCCTAGCCCCCTGGATAAAACAACCGGGAGAGGGTGATAATTATGAGCTCCGTAAAGGCTTTCTAACTCCATAAGTCTAGAAGCTGCTTGATTCATTTGATTCTCTCTTTTTTATATGTTTTTACGCTATATAAATACTATCTTATATGCGTCGTATAAATCTAGGGTGCTCTTACTCTATCTCAATAGTTTGATGGTCTTCTAGAATAATTCTGGCCGGCATTTCTTGGTCGAAATACTCCATAAGTTTATTTTTTTGTTCTCCTAAGTAAA
This sequence comes from Oligoflexia bacterium, assembly GCA_023954355.1. Classification (GTDB taxonomy): domain Bacteria; phylum Bdellovibrionota; class UBA1018; order CAIPTA01; family CAIPTA01; genus JAMLID01. The sequence continues at coordinate 7,981 of JAMLID010000017.1, forward strand.
ATTTATTTTTTGCACATAATGACCCTACGACAACCCCTCGTTCTGGGTTTTCTACAGAGGTATCGTTGATAGTAGTAACAGAAAGATTAAATTTTTTTCTTGCTTCTTTAAGAACTCTATTAATGCTTCTTTGCTTTTCTTCTTCGTTATCATTCAAATAAAACTCAAATACAATCCGAAAAATATGACAAATGGGATGATCTGGTGTGCTAAGTGGCATCTAGTTAACTGCCGATCGTTTTGCTATTTTCTGGCGCGCTGTAATAATGCGAATAATTTCAGAAGCTGTTTCTTCAAGAGCTTTTCCAGAAACATCAAAAATAGGCCATTTACGATTTTGCTTAAAAATTTCATTGGCGTATTCAATGTCTTGAACCACATGATCCATGCTTGCATAGTTCTCTCTTGTTTGGTCTCTTGGATCTTTACCTAGACGCTCTAAACGAGCTTTTCTAATAGTATGTAAAACATCTGCTTGGATCGTTAGTGCTATTATTTTATTGGGGTCTACTTTATAGACCTCTGATGGAACCGGAATGCCCGTGACTATAGGAATATTACATACTCTATAGCCTTGAAGAGATAAATACATTGAAAGTGGTGTTTTAGATGTTCGAGAAATTCCTAAAATCACAATGTCTGCATCATGGATACGGTCTAGAGATTTTCCATCATCGTGTTGAATCGTATATTCCATTGCAGCGATTCTTTGAAAGTACTGCTCATTTACTGAGTGGGTGAGTCCCGGCTGCGAAGCCGGTTGCGTCTCAAAGAATGCCGCTAATGAATTTAATAGAGGGCCTAACAGATCAATCGCTAGCACCTTATGTTTTTGCGACATTTCTTGCGTGTACTTTCTTAACTCGGGAGAAACTAGAGTATAAACAACCAAGTCATGCCTATCTGCAGCATCTTGAAAAATAGACTCAATCTGAAGTTGAGTTCGAATGTTTTTATATCTAGTATAGGTAATTTCTCGGTCAGAAAATTGAACCAATCCAGCTTTTGTCATTAAAGAAGCTGTTTCTCCTGTACCGTCTGAAATAATAAGAATTTTAACTTCAGGCTTTAGCTCATTTGTCATATGGAACCTCTTTTTATGAGATTAGGTTGTGTTTTCAAACTTAGTAACTACTGCGAAAGTTGCTAAAAGCGTCGAATCTGCGTAATTCGTCGTTGGAATAGCTTTATTATTCCGCCCCTTCACGCCTCGTTCAATACTTCCAGTATTTTTCTCGCAACGCTTCTAAGCTTGAAAACACAACCTAAGTGTATGTTGATTTAGGAAGAAAATCCAAGCGCAAAGATAAGACGCTCAAAGTGATCTTCTGAAAGCCACTCTACTGTGGGGTCAGAGCGAAACCACGTCATTTGCTGTTTTGCTAAATGCATTGTATTGCGAACAATTAAATCTTGACACTCTGGTAGCGAAATCTGCCCATCTAAGTATTGAACTACTTCTTTATAGCCCACACTCATCATGGGCTTTAGAGATTTACTGATACCTGAATTGAGTAGTTGTTGCACTTCTTCTATCAAGCCATCACTTAGCATCTTTGTAGTTCTATTTTGAATTCTTTTCAAAAGCGTTTCTTTTTCTGTTAATAAGCAAAAAAGACGAAAATTTTTATATCGGTATTCTTGTTCTCTTTGTTTTTGATTTAATACAGACCATTTTTCGCCGTATATTTCTATTGCTTGTAGTGCTCTCACAATTCTGTAATGATCATTCTGATGAATTTTAATCGTGGCTTCTGGGTCTAGACTTTTTAGTTTATCGTACAAAAGAGAAAATCCTTCTTTTTTTCCGATATCCTCAAGTGCTGTTTTTATTTTTTTTGCTTCTTCCGTATCTTCACTCGTTTCATTTGCTACCACACCTTTAAGTAGAGCTTTAAGATAAAAACCGGTCCCTCCTGTAATAATAGGGATGCTTTTATTTGCAAAATTTTTTTGAATAATTGAAGAAGCTTCTCTTGAAAAATCTGCGGCAGTATATTCTTCTTCTGCTCTTAAAATATTCACCAAATGATGGGGCACTTTTTTTAAGTCATCTTTACTGGGCTTTGAAGAACCAATATCAAAACCTTTATATACAGCTATAGAGTCAGCGGAGAGGATTTCAGAATTCAATTGATGTTTTTTTAGATACTCAAATAGTTCTATGGCAAGATTTGACTTTCCAGACCCAGTTGGGCCAGAGATGAGAATGAGTGTATTAGCGCTTAACTCTTTTTGTTTGGCATAATTGTACTGGTGAGTTTTAGGTTTTTTCACGTTATTCGTCGAAATAGACGCTCTATTTCAGGCCATTTCAATTTTACTGAAGTAGGGCGGCCGTGCGGACAATGGCCTGAATAGTCTGTTTCAGACATTTGCTCTATGAGCTCCAGAGCTTCTTCTTTATCTAAACTCTGTCCCGCACGTACCGAGCCGTGACAGCTTTGGGTTGCTAACGACTCTAAGAGAATGTTTTGTACTTTTTCCACTAAAATTTCTTCTTCTAAATCTGGATCAAGCGTGCAAAATAGATTCTGAAAAAATTTCGAAAGCGATAAAGCAGGTGCCCCATCTTTTTTTAACAAAAGGTAGGGAATGCTATGAATTTTGAGTTGAGAGGGACCAAATCGACTTATAGAAAATCCATAAGGCTCTAATTTTCCTAAAAATGACTCGAAACGATCTAAATCAGACTTCGGAATTTCTAATACTATAGGAACGAGCAAGTCGGACACTTGAATATTTTTTAGCGTGGATTCTTTTAATTTTTCATAAGTAATTCGTTCATGAGCCGCATGTTGATCTATTAATAAAAGGCCATCTTTTACTTGGCAAATTAAGTAGGTGTTTTTTAATGTTCCTAAAAAGTAAGGTTTATCTACAGATAGAGTATTTAAATCAGCCTGACAGGCATTTGTCTCAATTCTATTTTCAAATGAATCTATCATCATTAGATTTTTATTTTGAGGTACTGAGAAAAGAGAAGGTGTTTCTGTATGGTCAGACAGCTCTCTTGCAAAAAACTCTTCCTCTAATGTCGGTATAAAATTATTTTTTATAGAGACTGATGTTCTTCGATCTTCTTTTAAAACAGCACTTAAATGTTTTTTTATTGCGGCAAAAACATGAGAAGAGTTTTTAAATCGTATTTCAGCCTTAGATGGATGAACGTTTACATCGATCTGCTCTGGAGGTAGCTCTAGATTTAACACTAATTGTGGATATAGATTTCCAAATAAAACTTCTTTAGCCGCAGAGAGAATAGACTGCTGTAAAAGCTTGTCTTTCACGCTTCTTCTGTTGACGTAAGTAAATATGCCTCTAGTAGAGGGAATATAAAATTTTTGAGGTAAAACCCAAGCATCTATTTTAAGGTCTCCAGACACTGTATGTAGGTGTAAGAGATCATTCTCTTCTAATCGCATATTCCAAGCAGATTTATAGACTTGATGAATTCTTTCTTCGATACTTTTTGCAGCACTGAACTGTAGACGCTCTTCTCCATCGACCGTTAAATGAAATGCTACATGAGGCATGTTCATGGCTAGCTTATAAATTGTATGAAGGCATTGGCTTGTTTCAGAAGCAGTTGTTTTTAAAAACTGAAGTCTTGCTGGCGTATTATAAAATAGATTTTCTATTTTTATTGTTGTTCCATAATTTCGAGCCAGCTTTTGGTCTGATTGTACGCTTCCGCCCTCTATGTGTAAAAAACGCCCCGTAGTCGATTCATGATCTCTTGAGTGAATTTGCATTTGAGAGACGGCTGCAATCGAAGCCAATGCTTCTCCTCTAAAGCCCCAAGTTTTAATGGCAAACAAATCGTCGGTTTTGGAAATTTTACTAGTACTATGACGTTCTACTGCTAGTAAAAGATCGTCTGGGTGTATCCCCTTGCCGTTATCAGATACTAAAAGAAGCTTCTTGCCCCCTTCGTTGATTTCTATTTGAATTTCTGTACTGCCAGCGTCGAGGCTATTTTCTAAAAGTTCTTTTAAAGCAGAAGAGGGACGCTCAATAACTTCTCCGGCAGCAATTTGATTACTCAGTGTGTCATTTAATTTATGTATCCGGTAAGTCATAGGGTCTTTTCTCATTATTTGTTTGAAAATTCTAGAGAGTAAGAATGCTTAAGAGCGGTTTTTAAGCCATCAAGCGCTAATGACTTAATAAAGAACAAAAAAAACCGGCAAGAAATTGCCGGCAAAAGAATGAAGGGAGAACAAAATTTTAATTGTTTTCGTTTGTACCGATTCTAAAAAAAGTATCTACAGCAGCTTGTCTAGATTCGTGAATAGAGAAGTCACGATCTACATCGTAGGCAGAAATAATTTTTCTAAACTCGCTTTTAACATTGCAAAGATGGGGTATGGTTAATCCTCTTTCTTGAATCTCATAAAGAGAGCGAATAAAATTTGTAATACCGCTTGATCCAACAAAATTTAAACCTTCCATATCCACAACTACTTTTTTACCTTCTCTGCTAAGTTGTAAAATATTATCTCTTAAAATGTCTTGGCTCTCGTAATCGAGTTTTCCCTCGAGAGCAATTACAGTAATTTCACCTTGATTTAATACGCTAGCTCGTAATGACATGCATTCCCTCCGTCGCACGATTTGGCATCCTGCCAATGGAACAGCTATTGCAACTATTCCATAAATAACAGTATAAGATAGACATTATGAGTCGCCAAGAAGAAGTTAAAAAAGAATCATCTAACCTGATCGAAACAGGAATCTATGTAATCGCTTCTCCTATTGGGAATCTTTCTGATCTAAGTACTAGAGCGATTTACACCTTAAAGCAGGTTGATTGGATTGCGGCCGAAGACACTCGGGTGACGAAAAAACTATTAAATGAACTGGGATTACAAAAAACCATTGTTTCTTTTCATGAACACTCTTCAGTAGAGGGAATGCGAAAAAAATTAATTGATCTAGTAACCAACAAAGAGAGCGCTGCATATTTATCAGATGCTGGAACTCCAGGGATTAGTGATCCTGGAGCCGAACTAGTTCGAATTGCAAGAGAATTAGCGATTAAAGTTACTCCTATTCCAGGGCCGTCGGCCATTAGTTGTTTTCTATCTGTTTTAGGTAAGCCGGCCTCTCAATTTAAATTTGTTGGGTATGCTCCCAGAAAAGACGTAGAGCGCTTAAATTGGCTAAATGACCTAAAAACACAACCTGGTCTTGTGCTTTTTTTTGAATCTCCTCATAGAGTTAAATCGCTAGTTGAGTTTTTATCTGAGAATATACCGAATGCATTTTTTGCCTATGGTAGAGAGCTTACAAAAAAATTTGAAACAGTGTATGTGGGGACGTCAAAAGAGGCTATTGATCGAAAAGATATTCAAACGCCTAAAGGTGAATACGTCATGGCGATAGATTTTCCTCAGCAAAAAAAGATGGCGAGCACAGAAGATTTTGAAGAATTATTAACAGAATTAGTGCGGCTTGGTCTTAGTCAAAAAAATGTCATCCGTTACGGCCTTGCCCTAGGTTTAAATAAGAATGAGCTCTATACGCTTACATTAAAAATAAAAAAACAACTAGAATAAGCTCTTGATACTTTGCAGCTTTTCTTCTTACTTAGTATAATTTAGTAGGATCAATATCCAAGAAGGGATATTGACGGGAAGGCACGGATGCTCAAACTAACCCCATTTCGAATTGTTGCATTTTTAACTTTAGTCTTTTCAGCTTTGTTGTTCTCTGAGCATCTCACTTATACATTAATGGGAGACAATCACGAGATCCGTTCATTACAAGCAATGTCATCTAGCGATAGTGGCGATATTCGTATCAGTTCAGATTCTATTCCTCTGCTCTCTTGGATATTAAGAAATGATTATGATTTACACATGCGCAGACAACAAGAGTCAAAGCCGCATCCAGACGTTTTGATTGTAGATATTAGTGAAAAATCTATTCGTGAAATTGGTCAATTTCCATTTTCTAGAAGGGTATACGGTGAGTTCATTGAGAGAATGAATGAATATTCGGCATCCTCTGTAGCATTCGACTTAACTTTTCCTGAAGCTGAAGGCGGGGAAGCGTTAACAGTTTTACGTCAAATACAAAATGAAACAAAAGATAATAGCGCGGTAAACAACATCATTGAGCAGAAAATCTTAGAAAAGAGTGGTGACTACTATTTAGCAAAAGCTCTTAAAGAGACAAAAGTGCCAATTATATTAGGGGCTACATTCAGTGATTTGGTAGGTGAAGATGCATTTTCTAAAGTTTTATCTAATGCGGACAATTCTCTAAAGAAAGAAATAGAGCAATCCATCGGATTAGTAAATAAAAGCTCTTTGAGAAGAGTCCAAGTTTCAGATATGGCAGCCATACCTGATATGGAAACTCATTTTCCTGTTTTTCCTCACTTAGAGCTATTAAGAGCAGGTAATAAAAATGTTAAAACTGGTTTTTTCATAGCAGCACCAGATGATGATAGCGTAATTAGAAGACCGCCTTCCGTTATTTCATATAAAGGAAATATATTAGGATCATTGGCGGTCTGGTCGGCTGCTAATTACTTGGGATCTAATCCAGAGCTCAATGGAGAAGATGGTTCATTAAAAATTCGATATGAAAAAAATGGTCAATATACATATACCCCTCTTACGCCATACGGTTCTAGTTATGCTAGATATTATGGCAAAGAACGTACGTTCCCTTATGTAGAATTTTCAGACGTTCTTTCTAGAAGAGTTGATCCAAAGACTTTTCATAATAAAGTTATTCTCTTGGGCGTAACTGCTAGTGGATTGAAAGATATACGTGCTAATCCGTTTTCAAAAGATTTTCCGGGGGTAGAGGTTCACGCAACTATTATTAGTAATATTTTGAAAAATGAATTTTTAGAAAAAGATCATAGGTTTTATTTTATAGGGTATGCTTTTGTTCTTTTTGCATCTGCAATTGTTGGGGCGGCTGTATTTTTTCTTCAGCCAGCATGGTCGATTCCTGTAGCGCTTCTCGTGATCGCAGCCATTCAATATCTTTGCCAATACTTTTTTGATCGAGGTATAGTGGTTCCATCTATTATTCCGTCGATTTCAGCCATATCCGTAATGTTTTTTGGAACTTTAGTAAGGTACTTTTCAGAGGCTAAAGAGAAAAAAGTTATTCGTAATGCATTTTCTCGTTATGTATCTAACGATGTAATTAATGAAATTTTAAAAGACCATTCTAAATTAAGATTAGGTGGGCAAAAGAAAGTCCTGACTGTGATGTTCTGTGATTTAGTGGGATTTACAAAACTTTCAGAAAGAATGGATGCAACTTTTTTAACTCAATTATTAAACGAATACTTTACTAGGATGACCGCTATCGTCCTTGCAAATGGTGGTACTTTAGATAAATACATGGGTGATGCTATTATGAGTTTTTGGGGAGCTCCATTAGATATTCCTAATCATGCACACTTAGCTTGCAAAGCGGCTACAGAAATGGTTGCTGAATTAGAAAAAATTAATCGCGAATGGAAAGAAAAGCATGGGATTGAAATTGATTTAAGAATAGGAATTCATACGGGCGAAATGTCTGTAGGCAACCTTGGAAGCGAGCAGGTATTCAGTTACACAGTGCTTGGGGATAATGTTAATTTGGCTTCTCGCTTAGAGGGCGTAAATAATGTTTATAAAACTAGAGTTCTTATTAGCGAAGAAACACAAAACTGCTTGGAAAATAAGTTTATTACTCGGCACATGGATTGTGTTCAAGTTAAAGGAAAAGAAGAGTCTATTAATATCTATGAACTTCTTCGTTATAGCGAGACCGCTATTGAAAAAGACGAATGGATACGAACTTTCGAAGAAGCCGTTCGGCTTTACGCAATTGGCTCATGGGACGAAGCAAAGGCCACTTTTGGCCTCACTTTAAAACTTAATGAACGCGATGACGCTTCAAAAGTTTTCATAGAAAGAATTCAAGAGCTGGAAGCTCAAAATCAAGAAGCGGCTAAGTGGGATGGAGTATGGAGGCTAAATACCAAATGAAGCACGGACTGCTAACCAATACAGGCATAGAACATGAATTAATTGTTTTCAAAGATCACCTGCATGATGTAATTGAAGGCGATCAAAAAACAATCGTAAAAAAAGCGAAACGTCTAGAGAAAGAGCTTTCTGGAATTATTGATAGAGCAGAAAGATATACAGAGAAATTAGAACTCTTAATGGAGTTTAGTTCTATTCTAAACTCTAGCTTAGACACCTCTAGAGTAAGAGAACTAGCTATGAAGAGTACATGCAATCTATTGGATTGCGAAGGCGCTACACTTTATTTAGTGGATAAAGAAAAACAGGAGTTATACTTTGAGACAATTGTTGGTTCTGTGTCTTCAGATCAATTAAAAGAAATACGATTAAAAATTGATGAAGGGTCAATTGCAGGAACAGTAGCTTTAAATAGAAGACCTATGTTGATAAATCATATAGGCCAAGAAAAGAGACATAATAAACAAGTTGATAAGAAAAGTAGCTTTACAACAAAAAACATGGTTTGTGTTCCGCTTGAGGCTAAAGGGATGCTTATCGGCGTTTTGCAGGCGGTTAATCGATTCGAGGGAGAGTTTTTAGAGCAAGATTTACGATTATTGGAAACCCTGGGACACCAAGTGGCTATCGCAGTTGATAATGCCTTGTTATACCAAAATGTTAAAAATCAATTTTACGAGACCGTTTTTGCGATGGCTACTGCGATAGAGGCAAAAGACCGTTATACAGGAGGGCATACAAAGCGAGTTGCCTTATTTTCAGAATTAATTGCAAAGCATATGGATCTCTCTAAAGAAGAGGTAGAAGAAGTTCGTTTGAGTGCGATTCTTCATGATATCGGAAAAATCGGTATCGACGATAAAGTGTTAAAAAAAGAAGCTCCACTTGATAAGGAAGAGTGGGAGCATATGAAGCAGCACCCGGATATGGGGTATAAAATTTTGAGTCATGTAAAGAGCATGAAAAAAATTACAGACGGAATGAGGTTTCACCACGAAAGACCTGATGGAAACGGATATCCGCTAGGACTTAAAGGGAATGAAATCCCCTTGATCGCCATGATTATTAGTGTAGCCGATACGTTTGATGCAATGACATCGAACCGCCCTTACCGTAAGGGACTAGACTATGATGTAGCTTATAAAGAGATTGTAAATAACGCAGGCACCCAGTTTGATAAGAAAGTGGTTGACGGTTTCATTAAAGCTTTTAAGATAGAACGAATGGGTAAAAAAAGAAGCAAGACTTAGAGTCTCTACATATAAGGGGAAGAAGTGCGACTAAAAGTATTAGGTGGTGATGGTGGAGTTGCTCCTGGATTTCAAACCACTAGTTTTTTAATTAATCAGTCCATCCTTGTTGACGCTGGGTCAGCAGCGACTTCTTTATCTCTATCAGAACAAAAAAAAATTGATACGATTTTTATATCTCATAGCCACCTAGATCACATTAAAGACATTGCCTTTCTTGCAGATAACGTATTTGCCATTCGTAAGACTCCTATTCAATTAGTAAGTACCCCAGAAATATTGCAAATCCTCAAAGACCATTTATTTAATAATAAAATCTGGCCAGATTTTAGTGTGATATCAAATGGTACATGCCCGATCTTGGCCTACCAACCAATTGAACACAGTATGACTCTGGGGGGGATTACCTTCGAGATATATCCAGTGCATCATCCTGTGCCTGCTATTGGCTTTATTATCAGAGGCAAAAAGTCATCCATTGTTATTTCAGGTGACACTGGTCCCACTACCTTGTTATGGCAAAAAGCCAATCAAGAGAAAAATCTAAAGGCTATATTCACAGAAATCGCATTTCCAAACAAAATGACAAAGGTGGCCGAGGCGGCCGGTCATTTTACTCCACAAATGTTTAAAGCTGAGCTTTCTAAAATAGAAAACAATCCTGCCTTATATATTTATCACTTGAAACCCGAATACAAAGCCTTGCTATTAAAAGAAATAAAAGCATTGAAAATTCCAAAGCTTAAGTTGATCAAACTAAAGCAACGCTATACATTCTAAGTGTATTAGCGAAAGGATAAAGAATGTCTTCTTTTGAGAAGGTCAAAACCCCTGGGATTAAAGAAAAAGCAAAGTCAGAGCGTACAAATCGTGTTCCTGAAGGAATGTGGTTTAAGTGTACTAGTTGTGGCGAGGTCATGGAGACAAAGGTTCTCCAAGAAAATCACTACATCTGTGTTGAGTGCAATCATCACTTTAGAATGTCAGCAAGAGAGAGAATACACCATTTAACAAGTGGGCAGGCGTTTGAAGAATATGGTGAAGATTTAAGATCAAGCGATCCCTTAGAGTTTTATGATTTAAAACCGTATAAGGAGCGCTTAGAGGCTGCTATTAAAAAACATGGTCAAAACGACGCCTTTCTTTCTGGGCGCTCAAAAATTGGTGACACCGTAGTTCAGATAGGTGCATTTGATTTTAAGTTCATGGGAGGTTCTATGGGAACCGTTGTAGGTGAAAGAATTACGCTACTTTTTGAGCATGCACTTAAAGAAGAAACGCCTGTTGTGCTTGTTAGTGCTAGCGGTGGAGCAAGAATGCAAGAGTCAATATTATCTCTTATGCAAATGGCTAAAACGAGCGCTTTTATTCTTGAAATGAGAAAGGCTGGTCTCCCTTATATTTCTTTACTGACTGATCCGACCACAGGAGGCGTAGCCGCTAGTTTTGCAATGTTAGGAGATGTTATTTTAGCTGAACCTAAAGCATTAATTGGTTTTGCTGGCCCGAGAGTCATTGAGCAGACGATCCGTCAAAAATTACCAGAAGGCTTTCAAACATCTGAATTTCTTCTTCAACAGGGTTTTGTTGATCAAGTTGTACCTAGAGAAAATTTACCATCTACTGTTGCCATGCTATTGCAGATGATGATGTGGAGTAAAAACGGTAATAGTGAAAAAAATAAAAAGAGAAAAACAAAAAAATAAGATTTGCCTGATTCTGGCCATTTTTATCTTTCCTATTTGTTCTTTTGCAAGTTCTGGATTCGAAATCGGCGGTGAAGAAAGGCATCATGTTACTGCCGATAGAACACTTTACCACTCTAAAGATAAAATATATGAGGCTTTTGGAAACGTAGTCGTAAGTGCTAAAGAAAAAAGGCTTTCTTCTGATTACTTGTGGTATGACGACACTACTAAAGACGTTCGCGTTAAGGGAAATGTAATCTTTGTTGATAAAGAAACTAGTGTCCAAGCTGCAGAAATTCACTTTAATTTACAATCAGGAATCGGATCTATATTTTACGGAAAAGTATTTAATGATGCTTATACACTTCGTGGTCAGTTGATTAGAAAAATTGCCGAAGACCGCTTTTTAACCACTGAAGGTGAATATACAACATGCAAAGATTGCTCGGAAAGTTGGAAAATATCAGCTGCTAGTGTTGATTTAACTATTGAAGGCTATGCCTTTATGAGTAGTGTTTTTATAAAAATAAAAGACGTGCCTACGCTCTATTTGCCTTATTTAATAGTACCGATCAAGACGAAACGACAGTCAGGTCTTTTATTTCCTAGAATTGGTGGTAACACAAATGATGGATTCGTTTTTGTACAACCCTTCTATTGGGCAATTAGCGAGCACCAAGATGCAACTCTTAGTCTTGGACGTTATTCGAGTCGAGGATTAAGGTATGAATTTGAGCATCGTTATAAAACATTTAATGATAGTGAAGGGATTATAAATTTCTATCGAACTGAGGATAGAAAATTTGCAGACAAGGGACGTGATCATAGAACTGCAATCAAAACAGAACACATTTGGAATTTTCATCGAAACGTTAAAGCGAAATGGAGAATTCTTGAAGTACGTGACCGGGATTATTCAGAAGATTTTCCTACAGATATTAATTCGAAAGGACTACCGTCACTAGAGTCTAATGTATTGGCGCAGTTTCCATTTTCAGATTTTTTTATAGCAGTAGAGGCTAAGCGTTACAGAAATTTATTATATCACGAGCCAAGAGGTAATGATGGAGGTACAGTTCAAGCCTATCCATCGGCTTATTTCGGCATTAGAGAACGAAAGCTATTGGGGCCACTATTTTTTAACTTCAATGGCAGGTTTGATAATTTCAAAAGAAGAAACGGAGCTTTTCAAGACCAAAATTCGAATGGAATATTTGATTCAGCTACAGAAGATTTGAGAGAAACAAACCGTATTTATATAGCGCCAGAGATTTCGGCACCTTTTAGAATTGGGTCTATCTTAAAAATTTCACCCTCACTACAATATAATGAGACTCGTTATTCTTTTCCACTACCAACGATAAATCAAAATATTGAAAGCACTTCAACTAAGTATGTTCAAGCAAAAGTAGAGGCGACTACTGTTTTAGAAAAGGTTTATAATTACGATGGAGAAACGGTTAAAAAAATTAAGCATCAAGTGTCTCCATTTATTACATTTTATAATATCCCATGGATTAATCGTGACTTAAGTCATCCTTTTCAAAACCAACTAAATAGAAAAGATGCACTCTTTGATCAGTTTGATATTGTTCCTGAAACAAACTCGACAAATTTTTTACGCTTTCCCCAGGGAAAATCTTTGTACTATGGTTTTTCAAGTAGAATCATACGCAGACTTAAACGCAGAGAAGAAGAACCGAGAGCATATCCATTTGATATAGTTCCAAGAAAAGAAGTTAAGCAATACGAAAAGCCACAAAATAAAAAACAAGAACTACAAGTAGAGAGTGCAAAGCTTTGGGATCGTTATAATCCCCACTACGACGACTACCAAGAAGTATGGAACTTTAGTGTAAGCCAAGCATATGATTTTAAAGAATATCAAAGATTAAGATCGAGTGGAGTAACGGATGCTAGCAAAAGAGCATTTAGTTTTTTACTAGCTAAGTCTACGGTTAGTTTGGATAATTTTTCTAGCCAACTTGAATACAAATATTTTTGGCGACTAGTAGATAGAGAAAACTCTCCTCCTACTGTTTTAAGTAATAAACACGTGCTTTCAACCTCATTCACTTGGACGTTTGCAAACTTAACAAATCTACGTCGAACTCGATCTTTTGTCCGTAGCATTAGCGGAAATTTCACAAACGCAAGTCAGCCTAATCCATCACGAACTATAGGAGGAGACCTTCGTTGGTCGTTTAATGATTTTGTAAATATTCGTATTGGGTATAACTATGACTTATTAGCGAAGAATCAGCTGTCGTGGTACACTTCATCCATTTTTACGCACTCATCTGAGTGTTGGGGCTTAGCGTTTCGCTACGATTGGAACAGAAACCGCAGTCCGAAGCATGGAGATATAGGTTTTGAATTATTGTTAAATCTTATAGGTACAGGATGGCTAGGATCTGAACAGTTTGAGGGCAGCAATTCGAGTGGTGTATTTGGAGGATAAGTGAGGATTCTAATTTCTAATGATGATGGAGTACATGCGCCGGGCATTCATGCGCTTGCAGATGAGTTTTCTAAAAACCATGATGTTTTTATCGTTGCTCCAGAAAGAGAGAGAAGCACAACAGGGCACTCACTAACTCTTCATAAGCCGCTTCGTATACATCAATTAGGAAAAAACACCTACAGTGTTAGCGGAGGTCCTGCGGATTGTATTTATTTAGGGATAAGTGAAGTGCTAAAAGACAAAGCACCAGATTTAATTTTATCTGGAATAAATCGCGGGGCAAATTTAGGGCAAGATATTTTTTTATCAGGTACTGCTTCGGCAGCTCGAGAAGGGGCAAACCTTGGTATCCCTTCAATTGCAACATCTTTAGCCTTAGACTTTGTAAAAGCAAAGGATAAATATGATGATTATTTTGTGGCGGCAAAGCTCACAAATCGAGTCGTTCAATATGCTGAAAAACTTTTCTCTGCGAGCAAAAAATCGAAAAAACTGGCCAATTGGCCATATAGAACAATGTTGAATGTAAATATCCCACATTTGCCTGAAAATAAAATTAAAGGAATGCGCTTAAGTACTCAGGGCGTGCGTGTTTATGGAACAAAAGTCTTAAAAAGAAGAGACTCTCGTGGTAAAAAATATTTTTGGATAGGGGGAACATACGAAGGTTTTAAAAACATAAAAGGCAGTGACTGTTCAGCAGTTGATGGTGGCTATGTATCGATAAGCCCACTTGAGCTAAACACAACAAATCAAAAAGTTTTAATTGAAATGAATAAGAAATGGCCAAAATCTATTTAATTACTACTGCAATCATTCTTATGGCTATGGCTCTTATTGTTTTTATAAACAAAAAAAACACTTCCATGCGCTCGTGTACGATGGATTCTGATTGTGCTTTAGCTAGAGATACATACTGTGGAACACTAACGGCTATAAGAATCGGTAAAGAAAAAGAGTGGGCAGACTTTGATTTGCTTGAGCGTAAAAGAAAAGAAGACAGTAAAGAAATATGTCAAACAACTCTTCACCCCTGGGTAAATCAGTATGAAGCAAAATGTTTAAATAGCCAATGCGACGCAAAGAAGAAGATTGCTTTTCAAAAAAATTAATCTATGTGGTCCTATAGTTTAACCGGATAAAACGGGGCTTTCCTAAAGCTCTGATCCCCGTTCGAGTCGGGGTGGGACTACCAAGGTCTAAAATCTTATCAGCTTTAATGCAATTTAAGACCCATTCAATCTATGCAACCAATAAAGGGCCGCTTCATTATTAGGATCTTTCATAAAAACGCTTCGTGCTAAGTTGCGAAGATATTCTCCACCTTGCTATAAACTAGGGTAGCGAATCGTAAATGAGATAAATCCAGCTTTGGTTGGCAGGTAGCACTGAGCCACCATAAGTATTTAACCCAAACTCGATTACCCCAGGCCTGACAGCGGGCCCTGTATCCCATGCCCTGATATAAACTCGCTTTCCAGGCCCACCGTACTCACAGTCAGAAAACTTATTTCCATAGATTTTGGTTTCAGTGAGTTTCCAGAGCTGTAAGCAAGGTCCACCGATATTGGAGATTTCATTGCCTTGGATTGTAATCTTTTTATGTCCAGCTCCCACGAAAATTCCGTTACCAGAAGTATAGTCAGTGATAACACTGTCAATCACGTTGCCACCCATCGTGACATTGGATGAAATGCTATAGTATGCATCGTGGGAAACAGAAATCCCGAACGCGGCTACTCGATTATAGACTGGGTTGTAAATGGCATTAACGTCTCTGATGGTATTTCTCGCAATTACAACGTTATCTATTTTTCCTTTGATCAACACGCCTGCTGAAGAGTGCATTTTTCCGATATCGGTCATTACGTTATCGTAGACTCTCACGCCATTGATCGGCATTGAAAAATTATAATCCGAAGCGGCCGCGGTATCGAATACCACTCCATCGTAGCCCATATTTGAGATGTCATTGTGCTCAACCAATATACTTTCCGCATTTTTGTAAACAAAAACGCCATTCGAGCTGTTCGAAATTTTGTTGTGCCTTATACTGATTGACTTATTGGGTGGTGGCAAAGGAGTCACTGGAATCATTTCAGGTCGCCAATTCAAGTAGCTGCCATTGGGCAGTTGACCATTGTAAAAATTGCGCTGTACCAAAATGGCGGAGTGATTGAAGCCAGAAAGAGTGTTATTTTCGATAGTAACACCTATTGTAGCCGCACCGACATTGGTTGGAGTTTGCTGGTTACCGTTTCGACCTATGATTATTCCGTTTCCAGTGCCTGTAGATGGGATAGTGCTTGAAAACGGCCCACTCAACACTAGGTTGGCGATTCTGATGTTATAACTTCCATCAGAAATGTAAAAAATTCCTGAGTTCGCTTTGTTCGAGAATCCACTACTGTCGCTAGCGTTAATCCTACTAATGGTTCCAGTGCCGCCAATATCGAGATCACGGGCGTTGTTTATGATCAGATAACCTGAGATTCGATAATTACCGTTCAATACTAGACTAGCCGGTGTTTTACTCTTCGCGTAGTTTATCGCGGTTTGGAGAGCAAGGGTATCATCCGTAATACCGTCACCAACTGGTGAAATCCAAAGATTTTCTGGAAGGATTTGGTTATTGGGGTATCTTGGAGTGTGGGTTGATTTGGGTCCTGAGGCCAGCCCGGCGACAGAGCCGGTTAGGGCAATAATAACTAAGAGAAGATTTACTTTATAAGACATTGAATTATCCCCTATGATTTTGCAGTCCCATCCATTGCAAATATACCAAACCCTCTATCGTCTAAAATTTTATTTGACTTGAATGCAAAAACTTAATGAAATCAAGACTCATTCAATCTGCGCAACCAATAAAGGGCCGCTTCATTATTTGGATCTTTCATAAAAACGCTTCGTACTAAGTTGCGCAGTTCTTCTCTTGCTTCTTGGTCGTGATCTATTTTATTTAGAAGCTGAAAACCCTTTTTTTCTAGATACAAAACTTCTTGCCGCAACATTCTATTTTGTTCAATTGAGGCAATGCTTCTTGCTTTTCGGTATCTTTCTTTACTTTCAGAATTCAATCCATTTTGCACTAAGTACTTCCATTCTTCACTTAGCTTTTCATATGATGCTCTATTTCTTTTTACTGCCTTTATACAACTTTTTGGAATGACAGCAGAACACATGTTCACAATATAATTTTGCTCTTCCCATGAACTTGCTCCCGTAAGTTTTTGCAGCACAAATACATGTAAGGTAAAAATTGGTATGATGAAAAATGTAAAGCCTAATCTAATTAAAAAGTGTTTATATTTTTTTAAAAAAATAGTTTGGATCGTGAATAAAAATAAAAATAAAAAGCAGTAAATAAATAGCTTAACAAATGCAATTTTCGTAGCTGAGTGTGGCCCATCTATTTCTTTCGTAAAGTCTACGAAAGAAAGTATTAAGCAAAAAGAAAAGCAAAAGGCCATTGGCAAATGAAGAAAAAAATCTTTAAAACTTCTTTTAAAATAGATGGCGTATTGCTTCATATAGTCTTTATCGACCAAAAAACAGAACTCGAACAAGTAAAATAACTTAATGAAAGCAGCTACTTGCAAGTGCAATTGACTATAGCCTTCAGTGCCGAAATAAATAGAGTATAGAAATAGCTTAAAAGGCACACACCAAAATCAATAACTAAAGTGCTCTAAGGTAAATAGAAATTTCTGACTAGAATGACACATTAAAAAAGACAATCCATTAACGTTTTAGTTTTACTCATCTGTAAATAGGTTTTATCTTGTTTATAACGCAATAAAAAATGGCTTTAGCCTTTTGCATGCTGAGTGGAGAGAATGGTTTCGCAGTTTAAAAAAAGAATTAAGACAGTATTTCTCTTCATTTGCGCGATTAGTTTTACAAAGCAAGCAAATGCAACAATCATAGACGACTTTACTTCACCTGTAACGACTCCAGCAAAATATGTACTTCTAACAGGCTCTATAATTACCATTGGCTTGGTGCTTTCTCGTTACGATACAGTGCAGCCGGTGCAGAGAGATTTCACAAGTCGAAGACATTTAGGCAAGTGGGCTAAGGTTGGAGAAGTTTGGGGAAAAGGCCAAATCAACCTAGCATATGTAGGCTTAATGGTAATCTCAGCAATAGGTGGTAATAAAAATGGACTCAGAAGAGCAAAAATTATGACGGTTGGTTCTTTATTTGCCGTTGGCGCTACAGCCATACTAAAAGAAACTGTAGGTCAACCAAGACCTAATGATGGTCGCGATAAACAAAGCTTTCCCTCAGGACACGCTACTGGTGCATTTGCTTTTGCCTCTGTAGTAGGCGCAGAGCATGGCGCCTTATGGGGGATTCCTGCTTATGCAATTGCTACATTTATCGCTTGGAGCCGCATCAATGATAATAAACATTATCTACATGATGTAGTAGGTGGAGCCACTATAGGGATGGCCTACGGTCTAGGGGTTTACTATTCTACTTGGGGTAAAAATAGGTCAAGAAATGCCGAACTCTTACCTTTGATTATGGATGACGGCGTAGGGGCTTTAGCGACCATACGATTTTAGTAATCCGTATAAATCTCACATTCAAAATGATTTTCTTTAGCGTTAGTGCTCGTCTCGCAACGTACTTCACCTGTTATCCAGCATTTACCCATCCCACACTCTAGCTCTTGCCCTGAAGCATCTTGCAACGTTTTTAACATGGCTTTTGCCTTGTCACCTTGGAGCAATGCGGGGGCATGAGCTGAATCTGGTTTTCTATTATTTTTTTCTTTTGCATCCACAGATTGAGGTACGCCTAGAAATAGCAAACATGCAAACACCAATATGATTTTCATATACTCATCCTTTTTTATGGTTCATTTCTTGGGCGAAAATCCCAATGAATTTTTGAAGTTTTTAAATTACAGTTATTGCTTCCACGTTCAGGAACACAATTTTTCTGCTCTCTATACGCTTTTAAATCAGCTTTTCGAAATGCTTCTAAAAATTGATCCATATTTTTAGGTGTCATTGGTAAGCCAGTTTTTAACTTTTGCTTTTCGTCTGCTTTTGCTAAGGCCTCAAACATATTTTCAGCGATTGAATTTAATTTAAAAACGGTACCTAATGTGTCTTTAGACATATTTTTTGGAAATTTATCTTTTAATAGCGAAGAAAAAATCGGCCACCGTCTTAAGCTCCAAGCTAAATTTTTCTTAAAAAAGGTTAAGATGTCTCCATGAATGGTGTAATCATAGCGTTCCATCCAATCATAAATTTTGACTAATACTGCATCGTGATGGTGTAGCATTCTAACTCTCGAATAATCACGCCACTCTGCGATCAATTCAACACGAGGGTCAACTTCCATATCAGCAGGAGCAAACGTGTCTTTTACTTTGATCCCAAGGGCATCAAAAAAATCTCTATTACGTACAGTAATTTTTGTCGGGAAAAGCGGTACATGAAACTTTCTTTTCAATTGCTTTGAGGCCATATCGAAACCATATTGCACGATTTCAGAGCAAAAAAGCTCTGAGGGCTCATCTGTAACCATTCCAAAATCATACGGAATATTTTCGCCAGCATTGCTTGCTCTATTAGCCTCTTCAAACATTCGCTTTGCTGCTAAATGAGCCATTTCTGAATCTGCATACCTAAACAGTACAGCGCGACCTTTCCCATCCTTTAAATATTCTTCAAATGTAAATGTTTTAGTTCCAATTTCAATATGTGCCTCTACGGTATATTTTTTTCCACTTGCTTTATCTATATATAAAATTGCCAAATGAGAAAATTGCGCATCTATGTCACCAACTCTTGCAATGGCAGCACTTGTAAATGCTGTTCCACGCGACATTAAGATATCACCTGATTTGAACTGTAATTTTTTTTCGTTGGTTAGTAGATATGGGAAACCTCCAGCATAAGCTTCTAGTGTTTTCTTTTCATCAAACGGCGCTGGGTTTACTTTCAAATAACCAATATAGTCTTCTATATACCTACCAGCTCTAAAAATATTTCTAGAAGCGTCTGAGCATTCTCTAGATAGGTTTTTGTTGCCATAAAATTCTTTTAACCGTTTGCGTAATTCAAGCTTTGATTGCCAAAGGTTTTTGATGATCTTATCTGCATTTTTAATCGATTTCTTCTTATCAAAATATTGTGCGTCTATTTTATACATTCTTTGATAGATATTATTAAGAATTGCTGGGCAGTTTTTTGCGTTAAAATCGTCACTTTTTATAAAGTTTAAAAATTGCTCTGAGGCTTTTTCTAAATCAGTAGGGATGGGAATAACAGAGGCCGATGAATCTGGAGATCTTTCTCCTTCATCTGTAGTGCTTTGATGACTGCACGAGCTGATGTAGAGAGAAAAAACTACTAACAAAACGTAAAATTTCATAATTCCCAACATTAAATCCTCCAGTGAGAAATATCGGTTGCTCTTCTTTAGGTCTTAATAGTGGATAAAAAGATTTCTAATTGTCTAAACTTTAAACAGACTATAGAAAGTTTAGACAGTGGCGTAGAAAAATTTCCTTTAAAATGAATAGCTTATTATTGGCATCAGATCTGCTTACTTCTAGGCTAGATAGGGAGAATTTTATGAAAAACATTTTTTTACTAACATTACTTGCACCACTTGTTTTAACTGCTTACTCAGCAGAGGCAAAAGATAAAGCAGACGGATTTCAATCTTGCACTAGGCTTGCCTATAGATCTTACTACAGAGAAATGCGTAAATTAGAGCAAAAAAATATATCTGACGATTTACGTGGCCCTCTTACTCAAGGGTTAAATAACGAATTAAGTGATAATTTAGAAATTTGTAAATGTTCAGATCTCGTAGAAAAAAAATATAATGAAGAAATGAATTCTTTAGAAGAAGAAAACATCTCTGATGAATTACGTGGTGCCTTAACTCAAGGGGCTAATACTGATCGCTTAGATAATCTAGCGTCTTGCGCTAAAATACTATTTTAATTTACAGGTTCACCCAGAGGTTTAAGTTTTAAGTTTCCCTCTTCGTCGAATCCATCAAAAATTAGCGATGGCAGTCTATTGTACTGCTTTGCTTTTTCATAAAAATTAGATCGTGATTCCCATTTCGGATCATTTGCTAATCCCATAAATACGATTACACACGAACCACGACCAATATTTGCAGAGCTAGTTATTGAAAAACCATTTAGAAATGCGGTATTGAGCATTTTTAATTCTGGTATGAAAATTTGAGCGAGATATCTTGAGTACGCATTTGCAGAATAGTTATTCATATGGTCTGGGATATCACACTGCTCTTTTACAGCTGCTCGCAAATTATTATATTGCTTTTGCATTTGATCGTCAGCAAATGTAGTTGCTGAAAAAATGCTTAAAGTAAATAAAAAGAAAATTTGTTTCATCATATATGACTCCTTTTTTATTTAGTTTCCAGAGCAAAGCCTCAGAGCGTCTTCTTCTGATAATCGGCGATAAGCCTCTTTGAAGCATTCTACTCTAGATAGATCACCAGACTTTTTACATAAACGTATTGAGCTTTCAGTATTTAATCTTATATACGCTTCTCTAAAGCATGAGACTGTCTCCTCTGTTCCTCTATCTTGGCAGAGTTCAATGGATTCATTTGTTGATAATCGCTTATAAGCTTCCGAAAAACACTTTGCAGTACTAGGTGTGCCTCTATTTTTACAAAGCCGTATAGAGTCTTGTGTGCTTAATCTACGATAAGCATCTTCAAAACAAATAGCGGTATCTTCTGTACCACCATTCGAACAAAGTTCTATGGCTTCATTTTGCGAAAGTCTTCTATAGGCTCTATTAAAACAAGCGCTTGGCTCAGACCGTCCAGCATTATTAACTATATTTTGTGTTTCTTTTAATAACTGTAGAACGTCTTTCGTTTGTCCCGCATTAAGATTATCAGCATTTGTTTTTACAGATTGTTCTAAAGATCGAACTTCTTGCAGTATTTGCTCTTTAGGTGAAGCATTCGCTAGAGAGGCCAGTAAAAATAAGAAGCAAACAGTTAAAAAATTCATAGGTTCCTTTAGCTTGAGGTAGACTCAAAAATATCGCCGCTAAAGTATCAAAAACAATGCTTAGCGTCAAATAAAGAGGTTGTTTTCTAGAAAATACGTAAAACCATAATAATAAAAGGTAGTTATATGATTCTAAGGGATAAAGTTTTTTCTCTAGAGCTAGGTAAATCAATCGCTTCTGAAATGCAGAGTTTTTATCTTACAAACAAGAGCTCAAGCATTCCTAGAGAGTCTGATCTTTATTTCATATTGAGAGAAAATAATAAGATAGTAGCGAGCGTTCGTTTTTGCGTTGAATACGAGCATTGTTTGTTACGAACAATGCTTGTCGATTCAAAACATAGAAAACAAGGGCTTGGCTCTATTTTGCTGACTAGATTTAATGAATACTTAGAGCAAGAAAAAATTATCAAAACCTATTGCCTACCATATGAACACTTAAAAAATTTCTATGCAAAAATAGGATTTCGGCAAATTACAGAACAAAATATTCCTCAGTTTTTAAACCGCAGAATGAGCGAATATAAAAACCAAGGGTTAATTGTCATTTGTATGGAACGAAAAAACCTTACGAAAGAGTAGGGCCAAATTTTTCTAAACGCTTCCCATACTCTACATCAGTATACTTGGTGAAGTTTTTAGAAAAAAGTTCTGCTAAAGACTTCAATTTATCGTCATACGCTTTAGCATCTGTCCATGTGTTTTTAGGATTCAATATAGCTGAGTCTACTCCGTTTAATGCTTTTGGGATTTCAAACCCAAAATAAGGGAACAACTCCCACTCAGACATATCTAAACTACCATCAAAAATTCTATCTAAAATTGTCCTGGTAGCTTTAATGCTCATTCTTTTTCCAACACCATATGGACCCCCAGTCCATCCAGTATTTACTAAATAAGCCTTTGAGCCGTGTTTTTCCATTTTCTCTCTTAAGATTTTTCCGTAGCGAGTAGGATGAACACTTAAAAAAGGCCCGCCATAGCAAGAAGAAAATACGGCAGTTGGCTCTTTCACTCCAATCTCTGTACCAGCCACTTTAGCTGTATACCCACTGAGATATTGGTATTCAGCTTGATCGGCCGTTAATCGAGCAACTGGTGGTAAAACACCGAAAGCATCGCAAGTTAAAAAGATGATATTCTTAGGGTGGCCGCCTTTTGAAACTGGCTTTACAATATTTTCAATATGCTCAATTGGATATGAAACACGAGTATTTTCTGTTTTGCTTCCGTCTGTATAATCAACTACACCGTTCTCATCGATCACAACGTTCTCTAATAAAGCGTTTCTTCGAATAGCTTTATATATATCAGGTTCACTTTCTTTAGATAAGTTTATGCATTTTGCGTAGCAACCACCTTCAAAATTGAAAATACCTTCATTATCCCATCCGTGCTCATCATCACCAATCAGTTTGCGGTTTGGATCAGTAGATAGTGTTGTTTTTCCGGTACCTGAGAGACCGAAAAATAATGCCGTATCACCATCAGAGCCCAAATTTGCACTACAGTGAAAAGCACCAATGCCCTGCAACGGCAAGAAATAGTTCATCATTGAGAACATTCCTTTTTTAATTTCTCCGCCATACCAAGTGCCACCAATAATCGTCATTCGCTCTTTAATATGAGCTGCCACATAAACCTCAGATCGCAAACCAAGGTCTTTGAAATTTTTCGCTGAGGTTTTACATGAATCTAAAATTGTCCAATCAGGCTTAAACGTTTTTAGCTCTGCATCTGATGGTCTTATAAACATATTTTTTGCAAAATGAGCCTTCCATGCAAGTTCTGTTACTAAACGTACAGAGAGGCGAGTGTTGGGATTTGCTCCGCAAAAAGCATCGACAACATAGAGTTTTTTTCCGTTAAGCTGCGTTAAAGAGTTCTTTTTTAATTCATCCCAAACAGACTGCTCCATCGGATGATTGTCTGACCCAGTGCCTGACCACCATACATTTTGTTTAGATTCATCATCTACAACAACATACTTGTCTTTAGGAGACCGACCAGTAAAGCGACCAGTATCCACAGAAACGGCACCTGAACTAGTAACATAGCCTCTTTCTTGGCCATCAGCTGAAATCTCTTGTTCAAATAACATTTCGTAAGAAGGGTTATAATAAATATCTTCCGCACTATTAATGCCAACAGAGGTTAAATTTAACTGATTTAATAAATCTTGGGTTACTTGCTTCATTTACTGATCTCCAAAGCTTTGAGGTCTTGTTTTTGTGCCGCGTGTTGATTCGTATCAGTTTTTCCCATTTTTTTGTATCCCAAAATGCATGAAACTATAGAAATTATGGCCTTTCTTGAGCTAATAGAAATCCAGCTTAATATTTTTGCGCATATCATCATTTTTTGGTATGAAGGCCTCGCACAAGGGGGTATTCATGAAAACATTTACTTATCTAACAATACTTTTTGTCGCTATTCTATCGTTAGCCGCAGATGCTCGCTTTGACTTGGCCACATCTACGAAGAGTGTGGATCAGTTTTTAAATGACCATGAGGCTACTGAATCTAAAATTTACTGTCGTACAGATATAGCCGTACAAGAGTGTAGATCTATAATTTTCTTTAAAAATAAAGCAGATGGCAGAGTATCTGATAGCTTTCAAATTGCCTTTTTTGCTCCCAGCAGACAAGTTGCCGGAACAGAACTTTTTATAAAAGAAGAAAGGGGTTCAAGATATGCTAGATTTGCTGACAGCAAGTTTAATGGTAAATTTGTACCTGAAGACACTGGGCAAGAATTTTTACCCATTACTAAGTCAGGCTCTAGAATCAACATCCGTGGAATTAAATTTGGCTCTCTAACTGCCAACATAACTATAGATGATAGAAAAATACTACTTGATGGAACTCAGGATACAGAAAGTGGCCGACAAAGAGTAAATGTTGAGTACGAACGTTTTCAAAAATAGGGCTAAAAAATTAACACTAACCCTTTAATGATGAATACTGTTCCTAAAGCTAAAACAAGCCAATTACTCCAACGATAAAATGAGTTATGGCTCATTTTTTTAAGTAAATACAAACCTATATACGTCCCACTTAGGGAAAAAAACACAATTGCACTTATTGAAAACAAGGAAGGAACCCATATTCCATCAACAGTCCTAGAGGCCAAAATCATATAGTAAGTAATTTTAGTAAAATGACCTAATGTTTGGGTAAACGACTTATTTGCAACAATCTGCTCTTTAGTTAAATTCGTTTGTAAATAAAACATATCTAAGATGGGACCAGATGCACCTGCTAGTAATTGAATAATAGTTATTACTATTCCGCATAAGCAAGCATGAGGTTTTTTAAGTATATTTAAAGAGGTTTTCTTAGGTGCTATCCTAGAAATAAATGGGAACAACCCAATAGCGATTAGGATATAAGAGACCGGTAGACTAATAGTTAAAAAGTAGAAAATGAGAAAAACAAATATAGAACCGATCGTATAGGGCAATAAAATACTAAGTAAAATGTGTTGTCTTAAAAAAAAAGAACGCGAGCCATTCGAAACAGACTGAGCAATGCCGTGATAAATCATAGCATGAGAAACTCCCAGTTGAGTACTAAGGATTCCCATTAAAACCATGCCACCTGCCATACCAAAAATGCCAGATAGTAAACTTGTAAAGAAAGTAGAAAGCGCCAAGAAAAAATCTAAGGATAATGGCATGCTCTCTTTATATGTAAGTTTTTATAAATTATCAATGATTTTGGCTTCTTCAGAAATCATTTCGTCTCTAAGTGTAATTAGGTTTTTTAATTGTAGCATCCAAAATTCAATGCTTGAGCGACACTTATCAACTGGTCCTTTAAATAATCTTTCGTAACACTCATTTGAAACCGCCCTCCATTTTCTTAGAGTGGTGTTACATGGATGAATACCGTTGTGAAAAGGGTGACCATATTTTTTGTCTATATCTTTAGCGTTGCTAATTCCTTGTCGAGCAAGTTCGATCCTGCTACTGATTCTTTTTTTTAAAGCATCAAAATGTATCTGATTTTCAACTTTTTCATCTTCTAAAATTTTTTCACTATTTTCTCTATAAAGTTTTTTTAGGTTTTCAATTTTTATTCGATAAGATTCTAGTTCATTTTTGTATTGCACTAGTACACGACAAATATCATAGTGATTTTTATAAAAATTAACCCCACTTGAATAACCATCAATTTGGCATTCGTTAGATTTAATATAAGTATCAAACCTAGAGGCCTGGGCTCCACAACTATAAGTAAGTGATGGCTTTCTCTCTAACAGAAAAGTATTTTCATCTGCCTGTGCAGAGAAAAAAAATACAAATAAGATCGTTACATTCCATAAAAGCATCCTATGCGTATCGGAATATTTAAATAAAGAATTAACATCCGACAATACCGTTATCAGTGTAATAAAATTAATGCTTTCGAAATTTGTATGGCAAAGAATATAATGAGCTAAATCATTCCAAGGAGGGGAAGCATGTTACAGCTATTCATTTTATTACTTAGTGTTCTACCGTCATTCGCCGAGGATATTCCAGCGCCACCTTATAATTGCGACTACGCATCTTATCGTTGCCCTACTGAGATGAAAAGAATAGCAGATGAATTTAAGTATGGCTCCATGGTAGATCATCAAATGATACCTCAGGTATATAGTGGTGTATGCTACCATCATTCCAGCATGTATAACCCAACACACCCCCATTACGGGGTAATGGTTATTGCCCAAAAAAATGATGACCTATATTTCGGTGGTAGATTTGTGTTTTTTGCTAGAGAAAATCCATATTCAAGCTGGTCGGTGGATACTGCGCTACAAGAGCTAGGTGCACGACTTTTTGATGAGAATCACAAAATCTTATATGGGCATGAAACAAATTTTATTCGTATGAATGAACCTAAAAATGATGAACCTTTAATTTATTATTGGTTGCGCCAAAATCTAGAAACCAGAAAAATCTACCTAATGGGGTTCATGGGAGTTAAAAATGGAATATTCTGCGAATATAGCGCGAACCCATGAGTCAACGTCATAATTAGGGCGTGTTTTCCATTTATAAACTAATGCGAAACGCTTAAAAAAAACCCTGAGCGGTGTTGCGAATCTATTTTATTATAGATAGCTTTGTGAAGATGTGCGCTCAGTATATTCTCCACAAGGTGTTTTTTTCCAACTGGAATGATGCGGCTCTATTTTTTACTAATCAATCTGATCATATAAGAATTCTTCCCGGCTCACATGCCCCAGTCCTGACAAGAGCCGGCATACAAATTATGAGATATGGGTTGGTGCCTCACTGGTCCACAACAAACACGCCGAAATTTGCCACATATAATGCAAGAATTGAAACGGTAGAAAAAAAACCCAGCTGGAAGATACCCTTCGAAAAATTTCATTGCATTGTTCCTATTACTGGATTTGTAGAACCTATTTATGAAAACTACTGGGCTGGTCATATGGTCGAGTTTTTTGGGACAAGTATTTTATATGCTGCAGGCGTTTATGACCAATGGGTAGATCAATCAAACGGTGAGGTCTTAGAAAGCTTTGCTATCTTGATGGATCAGCCCAATGAATATATTTCATCCATTGGACATGACAGAATGCCTATATTTCTAAAAAAAGAAGACGCTATATGTTGGAAAAACAGTATTTTTCCTTCTTCAAAAGAAGCTAAAAGTTTTTTGCTAAAACATAAAATGGATCCTCTTTTGGATACTAGGATCGACAGACCCTTGAAGCAGGGGTGGCAAAAAAACAAAAACTTATAAGACCATGTAATAAACTCTCAAAACCAGAGCTGCATACACGTGTATTCAAAGCATCAAACGGATTATCAAGAATAAATTAGGGAGTTTTTACGTATTGACTCGTCTTATTGCTAAGTTTAGGATCGTGTCGCTTGTTAGAAATTTATAAGGGGGGATATTAATATGAAAAAAATTTTACAATTTTCTATATTTGTAGCTATTGCATCTAGCGTAAGTTTAACTACATACGCCTTTGATCAAAAGTACTATGATTTATCGGATGCTGTTATAACTGAAGAAGCACCAACTGCGGAAGACATCTATTCTAGTATGATTGAGCCAAAAGCTATTGAAACCTTAAGTCCTAGTGATTTAGCGGCAGTAGATTGGAACCAAATCATTCTTATCGGTCAAAAAATTATTGAAATCATCAAAGCAAATGCTCCTGTAGTGAATATTAAAAGAGATGCAGTTTCTGCTTTACCTCTAGGCATCACTGATTGGCAGACATTGAATGGCTGGCAACTACCAGTTACCAAGGTTTATCGTGTTCGTATGCAAAACGCTTATGGAATGGATATGGTTAATATTCGTTTAAAAGTGTCTGCTATGCATGGGGGCTCATTAAATAGCAAAGGTAAATACTTAGCGAACGTTATTATTGTACCTACTGAAATTAATGTAAAATGGGGTATTACTCTTAATTTATGGAGTGAAAATCGCGAGCCAGTAAACATGAATACCTCTGAAAACCCTATCGCAGGATTAGGTTTTGATGTTCGATATCAGGCAAAATCATGGGTTACAGAAATTAACGGCACAAAGGATTACTTTGTTACTGGTGAAGGCCAAATTCACGAACCTTAATCTAATTTAATATAAAGGTGCTATCTAAACGCGTTATATGTAGTGGGTAGCACTTTTATATTCTTTGTCATTACTATCTAAAAAATTCAGCAAAAGAATTGATTCGTAAAGTGTCCTACATTATATCTTTTTCTGAAAAGGAAAAACTATGTCTGGACCAATTAGCAATTTCATTAACCACCATTACCGTCACTTTAATTCTGCCACGTTAAAAGATGCTTCAGTTGCCTACAAGGCTCACTTAGATAAGGGTGGAAAGATGCTAGTCACCTTGGCTGGAGCCATGAGCTCAGGTGAGCTAGGTTTGTCTCTAGCCGAAATGATTCGGCAAGATAAAGTTCATGCGATTAGCTGTACGGGTGCTAACTTAGAAGAAGACGTATATAATCTTGTAGCTCACGAACATTATGAGCGAATCCCGAATTATAGAGATTTAACAAAAGAGCAAGAAGTTGCTCTTCTTGACAGGCACTTAAATAGAGTAACCGATACCTGTATTCCAGAAGAAGAGGCTATTCGTAGAATCGAAGGTGCAATTATAGAAGAATGGACAAAAGCAGATCGTGCAGGAGAAAGCTATTTTCCTCATGAATATATGTATAAAATTCTTCGTTCAGGAGCCTTAAAAAAGCATTATCAGATTGACCCTAAAGATAGTTGGTTAATGGCTGCCGCTGAAAAAAATCTTCCTATGGTAGTTCCAGGCTGGGAAGATTCTACGACAGGTAATATTTTTGCTGGCCACTGCATTAAAGGCAACATCAAGAATCCAGGCACCGTAAAAGGGGGAATCCCTTATATGATGGAATGGGCAAAATGGTACCAAGAAGAAAGTAAGAAATACGATATTGGCTTTTTTCAAATTGGTGGAGGCATCGCGGGAGATTTTCCTATTTGCGTAGTTCCTATGCTTCATCAAGACTTAGAGTACGAAGAAGTAAAAGTGTGGAGTTATTTTTGCCAAATCAGCGACTCTACAACATCTTATGGCTCCTATTCAGGTGCTGTACCAAATGAAAAAATCACTTGGGGGAAGCTAGCTGTAGATACACCAAGCTATATTATAGAGTCCGATGCAACTATTGTTGCGCCTCTCATGTTTGCCTACATTCTTGATTGGTAAAACATTCATATAATCAAATAGATAAAGCTTTTCCTTAATTGATCAGCTTCAGTTCTTGACGAATGAGGTACAACCTCAATACACTCAATTTGGGATGAAAAATGTACTAAAATCTTTTGCTGTTATGATGGTAGTTCTTCTTTCTTTGTTCTTACTTAGAACCAAAGAAAAAGAGATAGACTCTAGTTGGAATATCTACCAATCCTCTACGATGAAACGCTTAACTAGTAGTGAGCAAGATTTCACCCAAGTAATAGACAAAATTGTAAAAGAAGAACAGCCACAAGAAATATGGTCGTCAGAAGAATTTAAGCAACGACTATCAGAAGCATTCTCTATGAATGATCCGTGCTTGGTAGAGTCTATTTTAGAAGAAAAGCATCCGGTAGCTGATTCAGAAATATGGTCAGTAGGTAATAGCCTGCTATTTAATAGTACCGATGGGGCCTTGGACCGATTGTTTTCTCATGCAAAATCACCTTTATATGGCTCAGCCATAGAGGATAGTGAAGACTCTACCATTCAGTATTTCAACGCTCTGCTTTATATGGATCGCCTAAAGGGACTTCCTTCTGATGCGAACCCTCTAAGAAGCTATGCTAAAGCGAAAGATATTTTTTCCTCTTTGGCAGAAAAAGATCCCACTAATGGAATTTATAACTTCTATTTAGCTCAAGCGCTAAAAATTACTGGAGCTGAAAAACGAGAAGTTGATAATGCCTTTATTTATTCGGCGAACGCGAAAAACTTTGACCCTATCTATCAAAGTATCTTTGACCAATACATGAAAAGATCTATGGATAATGTGGCTAAGTTTGCATGGGCAGTTCGCTTTTTACAAAAAGCAGCTTTTCCCGACTTTCAATACGGCGCAAGAGTGCTTTCGAATTGGGCTAAAGAAAGTGATACAGGCAAATGGATTGCGAGAAGAATTTCTAATCGATTAGTTTCAATAGGCGAGAAGTACAGAGCAGATAGCCCTGGATACTTATATTCCTACCAAGAGTACCTTATTGGAACAGATTTAAAATTATCTGTGGCCGGATTGAAAGAAAAATCATGGTCAGATTATGCTGAAAAAATGCAAGAAGCTCGTGAACTTATTTCAAAAAGAGACAATAACGTATTAGATGCAGAATCTGCCCTCTATTCTTCTTGGTTAATAGAAGGGCAGGGTGGTTGTAGTAAAGCCGTGTGGAACAATCTTTTAAAGACCTACGCCTTAAAAACGACTGCTCTTTAGCCAGCAACTTCCATAAAAGAATTTAGCTTTTTTTCTGCCGAATGAGATCCAAAGTAAATAGATCTATGGATCCATTTTCCAATCAAAGGGGCCTTGGTTAATAAAAAAGTTCTCGTTTTCCCAAAGAAACTTAAACGCGCGATTCTTCTTAAATCGGCATCGCTCCAATCACCGCCTTCAATCACCACCACGGGAAAGCACTCTTCATTAAGTACTGAAAACGCCGCCCATTTGCTTTCTTCTTCTCCACTAATAAAAAGAACTCTAGAGCGATCAAATTGATATTTTTCTATGGAGGGAGATATTTTTTTATTTTTTGTCACCCAAGCCACCACTAGATCAGAATTATCTTCTAAACACTGGGCCATGATTTGCTCTACATTATCTCCACATAAGTTAATAACTTGCCCTCCGCTAACCTCTAATACATTATCATTGTTGATTTTAGTTTCTCTCATATTGTTTTTAGACAATAGTCCATTACTGCCGATCATCGACTGTTCCCCTTTCTTTATTATTTATAAAAATTTTTATTAACGAGTGCTGTGCAGATTCCGCAGCACCCCTGTTAGTACTCCTTCGATGCGAAAATCCGCTTCAGGGAGTACCACCAGGGGTGCGTACTTAGGATTGGCTGCGTGTAATTCAATTTTATTTCTTTTACGAATCATCTTCTTTAAGGTCGATTCACCAGAGATAGAAGCTACGACTATAGAACCATCAGATGCGTGATCTTGTTTGCGAACAACAGCATAGTCTCCGCTCAGAATACCTTCATTGATCATAGAATCACCATCAACAATAAGACAAAAGTGATCAGCATCAACTTGAATAAAAGAAGAGGGTACTTCAACAAACTCTTGGTGAATATGATATTCAATAGGTCGTCCTGCAGCGACTCTACCTAAGAGGGGTAAGTGTATGCCCGACTGTTTAACGCTTACAGACCTTTTGGCATTTGTTTCAGAGTCAAGAAATCCACTTTCTCGTAAGCGCTCCACATATTTTTGGGCCGTACTTCGAGAAGAAAAACCAAATGCATTAGCAATTTCTTGATATGAAGGTGCGTAACCATTCTCATGAATAAATTTTTGTAAAAATTCTAATACGAGCTTTTGTTTAGGAGTGATCATAAATCTATGATGTAGTACATTTTTCGTACAGTCAATAGAAAAATAGTACATTTTTCGTACACCTAAAGCCGTGTGTGACCTTAGCTGTCATAAACGTAAGTGCTTATATTTCATTAACTTTTTCTTAAAAAGCTTTTTTTCGCACTTCGTTCATGGATTTGTTACTCTTTTTTTTATGGACGTTAAAACAATTCTATCTTTAAGGGTTCCGCAACTTTTAGAAAAGGCCGCAGATCATTCTAAACTAGCACGACTATCCGATGCAGAAGACGCCATTCAAGAGATACTTAGACAGTGGAGTCTTTACGAAAGCGAAGTAGAGACAACTTTTAAAATTTTTTTAGAAGCATGGTTAGAAGAAGTCCAAAACTGTAAAGACCTTACTCAAGAAACAGAAGAAGACGAATCAGTAGATGTCTCATCGCTTCTTCCTTGGGCAAATGCCGCATATAAAATTGCTAAGCGGATTAAAGATGAAAGTGATCAAAGCACATTACTTCAGGGAATATGGAAAGTTCGCTATCCTTCAATACTACCAATTCTTAGATTAGGATTAGTGCTTTGTGGAGTTTTAGCTATTCCCATAGGGCTTGGAATTTTTTTATGGATTATTTATAACTTACTTTTTGGTTTTTCTGATTCATTTACCCAATCAGGGCCAGAACCTTTTAGACAAGGAATTTTATTATTTTTACGAATTATGGGTGGGTTAGCATGGTCGATATGTTTACAGTTTTTTGGATACAAATGGCTGCAAAAAGGAATTTCAGGAAAAAATCTAGAGCAACCTATTTATGAGTTCAACCAAGAAAAGGGCACCGATTCACCCAATTAAACCATCTAACCATTTGTCTGGAATATATCTAGCCAGATGAACACCTAACTTACTAGATGTACTCGCGATTAAATATCTCGGCCTTGGTTTTTTAGAAGTCAGGATAGACAAAATAACTTCTACAACGCGATTTACTTCAATGGCATCGATAGCACTTTTTTGTGCCATTTTAAAAAATTTTTTATATTTTTTTTTATAAACTTCACGGACTTCATCAGAAAGATTTATTTCCGTTTCATTTTTATTACTGAACCCTTTTTCCCAAATAGGTGTTTTAATCGGCCCTGGTTCTATGAGACAGACGTTCATTCCAAAACCATATGTTTCGCGCCGTAGAGCATCTGAAAACGCTTCGAGCGCGTATTTTGTCGCAGCGTAAGGACCTAAAAATGGCAAAGTAACTAAGCCACTTACTGAGCCAATGTTGATAATAGTGCCCTTTGTTTTACGAATATCTGCACATAACTCTCTTGTTAGCTCAACTAAACCAAAGAAATTTACATCAAATTGTTTGCGCCAATCACTCATACTTACGCCTTCAATAGGTCCCGCAATTGCGATTCCTGCATTATTAATTAGACTAAGCTTTTGACCTTCTTTCAAGAGTGATCGAACAAGCTTAACTGCGCTACGAATATGTTCAGGATTCGTAACGTCTAAAATAATAGGGGTGCACGAAATTTTTTGAATTTTTGCAAAATCACTTTGCTTTCGAACACCTGCTATTACCGAATAACCAGAAAGTGATAGTTGCTTAACGGCTGCTTCACCAATTCCACTAGAGCAGCCGGTAATAAGAACTAAATCTTTCATTGTTCATTTTTCTGAAAAGCAAGAGTATCTGGATTTGGGCACATGGTATTTTTTTCTTCTTGGGAAATTACCATATCTTCATAAGGCTGAAAATTTCGAATATTATTTCGAATTTTTTCATACCCACTGTCACGATTATTTCCATCTGTATTTAGATCCCAGTAACGTACTGCTTGCGTAGAGCTGAAGCCACAAAACTGTTTTAATGTGATTGCTGCCAAGAAGCCAGAAGCATGCCATCCATTCCAACAATGCGCATATATTGGTCCTAATTCAGGATGTTGAATATGATTAAAAATAATTTCTAATAATCTTCTCGCATTTTGTCCGCCATTGGCTAGAGCACTAATGCTCTCATAATCAAGGCGTCCTTGATTTAGGCTTTGCCTGCATTCTGTAACTTTGGGTGCGGTATGAAAATTTGTTTCATATAAATAAATGGCACGTCCAAAACCTTCTTCACATAAATTTAATAAACCATCATTTGGAAGAGGGTTCATATTATTTCTTTTATTTTCTCTGTGGTAATAGTTATTTGCTCCCCCTCTGTAATAGACTCCATTCAATACAGACCTCATATTTCGAGTACCATATAAATCTTCAAGCCCATTGCCTCTATTATCGACTATTTTTTGAGAAGCATTTTCTATAGGATATCTAGCACGATGAGTTTCTCCTAAAGTAGATTCTAGTGCGTCTTTAGGATGCGGGGTCGCTTCTTGACTTTGTGCTGTTACTGGACTGCTACAGCTCGTTAATAGAAAAAGAAATAATGGTATAAAAGAAAGGGTTTTCATTCAAATGCCTCCTTGCAAACAGAAATGAAATCTTAATTTGATTATAAAGTTAGGTAAGAGAAATTCTAGTCAAATCGATCATGAATCGAAGTTCAAACCTGACTAGAACCCCTTTCCAGGTATATATGTTAGAGTCTTTCAGTAAACGCTTTTTCTTTTATCTTTTGATGAATGCGATAAAACAAGGTCTCTCTTGGATCTAGTTGTTCTCCATCATTGCTAGCATAAGTGCGGTCATATCCGCCCTCATCATCAGTTAATCCATCATCATGTTCGCTCGCTTCTGAAAATGAGTTAGATGAAGCGCTACCACTAGAAGATGGAGATCTGAATCCGCCACCACCACCGCCTGCGCCAGCATAACTGCTATCGTCAGTAGCTAGTTTTGCACTCTCTGGATTATCATTTAAATCTAAAATTTTTGAAGCAGCGCCAGTAGCACCACCACCACTGCCTGATCCACCAGAGTAGCCTAACCTAGACGAACCTGATCCACCGTAAAGTTTATTACCATCACCAATAGCGTTCCCTTTATCTAAAGGGTCTATACCTGTATAGGGAGATAAAATATCACGAATTTTTTTATTAGGATCCGTATTGTCTGTGGTTTGAATTCCCATTATATGACCAACACCAGGTTTATTACTTGTTCCTCCAAGTAATTTTGATTCTGCTGTTTTATCATCAGAAATACCGCTCTCATCAGCGAGCTCTTCACCCTCATCACCTTTAGGCATTTCTGGCATCCCTGGAGGGCTTCCCATGCCTTCTCCTTGTTTTTCAGCTTGCTCTTCTTTATCTTTCATTTGATTAGCTTCTGCTTGTTTTTCTCCAGCAGCTTTTTCAGCATCTTTAGCTAATTGTTCACATTTCTGGTGTAAATCAGATACGTTTTTGGGATCAGTTTGGCCTTGAAAATTTTTACTCATACATTCTTTGCTTAATCTATCAACACACTCTCGACGAATTTTAGTCGCTAAATCTTTTGCCACTTGCACTTGCTTTAACATTGCCTGTTTTGCGCCATTCATATTTTTTTGGCCACTAAATTGGTCATTATTCTGTGTTGCCTTAGATGTAGAATTTTGAACAGCATTAGCCGAAGAACTCTCTGCTTCGGCCGCCAGTGCAGCTTCTTTTGCAGCAGCATCTTGTATCCATTGTTTGATGTCAGTTTTAAGTTTAGAGACTATTTGCTTACAGTTTTGGCAATCTGTTTTGCTTTGAGCGTTGGCCGGTATTCGATAGGCTTGATCCGTACAGCTAAGTTCTTGTACTTCAGGAACTACAAATGATGATATTTGAGTGGCAGCATAAGAAGTTGCCGATAATGCCACATAAATAACACTAAAATAGATTAAATTTAAAATTCCCATCTACTTCTATATCGGACATAAATCAGAAGAACTTTTGCCATTAACCCAGGAGAAAAAGGGCAAAAAATACAAGTAAAATCATGCTGTTATAAAAAACACACACCACTATCAAAGATTTTATTGGGCTTGGTCGATTAAGAATTAACTATCGTTAACCCTGAAACGAGAGGTCTATTATGAAGTCCCCAATCTATACAATCATAGGAATATTCCTATTTTCAACAGCAATTCAATCAGCAGATGCAGCTTATCCGTTCACAGCGTACAGCAGAAAAGGCGCAAATAAGTGGAATCGCTCATGGACGCCAGCAATGATGAAAGAGTTAAACTCAGTACAAAAAACTTTTGAGCAAGCTCGCGATCTCGAAGAGTTTTGCCCTGGATATCGTTTAGCCGATGCTGGTGCCAAAAGAAACTGCTGGATACGTCTAGTAACAGGTATAAGTAGCTACGAAAGCGGAAATAAAGAAAGCATTTTAGGAGATGGTGGTAAAGCTGCTGGTTTACTGCAAATCTGGGCCATGAACTGTAAAAATATGGGCATGGGATCTAGCAATAGGGCAATTACAAATGCGCTTAAAAGAGCTCCAAATAATCTTAAATGTGGAATTCAATTGATGAAAAGAAGAGTAGCTGCTGACGGTTACATCGCTAAAGAATACAAAAAACAAGGTAGACATAAAGCGCGTACTGTTCGTTTAGGTCTTGGTCATATGGGATGGACCACTATGAGAAACCCCTTTTATTATAAAGGAAGAAAATACGGTCATCGTCTTCTCATACAAAAAGGTATGCAGCTATACAAAAACCCTAAAACTGGAAGCCTAGCTCTTCGATACGTAAATGAAGATAGTAAACTTTTAGGCTAGGTATGAAATGATACTTTCGATAATAATCACGACAATATTTTATACAGTAGCTGAAGCGTCTTATTGTAAGACGCTTTCAGCTATTCAAAATAATCTAATGGCCTGTGAAGACAATATTCAGTTTTCTAAAGAAGCCGAAGACTGCGTACGTAGATTTTCAAGTAAGGTGAAAAGAGAACAACAAGCACTGCAAAAATTACTTTTAGGCGTAGTTAACGAGTCAGGCTCAAACCAAGATCTGGCACAAAATAATTCGCAAGCTGCGAGTGAAAACGTTTATAAAAATACCATATCAAAATTAGACTCTCTTATTAAAGAAGCTGAAGAAAGAAAAACCGAAGTAGAGATCTATCGCAGAAATTTAGTTTGGCCAATCATATGGAATAGCGAAATGGGTCCATTACCCGACGTTGATGAACCTGAGTTGCAAGCTCTTTTCGACGAAGACTATTGTTATGGAGAATATAGTGATCATTTAAAAGATGCTAAACAAGATTTCGATACAATGATTAAAGATCTTACGGCAGCCAGGGAAATTGCAAAAATGGCTGAAAACTCATCTACAGATAGAAAAAAACTACTAGATAATCCAGTATTCAAATCATCAAAACCCTTACTTTCAGAATCAGAAGCCAAAGGTAATTCTGCTGATCAACTACCTGCAGATAAAAGACAATCACAAGAAAATACTTCTGATATCACTGGCACAGAAGACGTAGAAGAATAAAAAATTTAATTTAGTTTAAATAAAAAAAGCCCTAAGTGATACGACACAAGAGTTACTTCACTAGAATGCAATAAAGTTTTGCTTAACATACTTGGCTCTATCAAAGCGTAATTCGAATTAAAATCTTTTTTAATTACTTCTACGGGATTCTTAAGTAGCCCATTCATTAAATCAAACTGAACTTTCAATAAGTCTGGCCTACGATTATATAAATAGGTGGGATCAAGCGCATCAACGACTTTTGCTTGAGGCAATAAATAAATTAAGTATGGAGAGTGCCCCCAGCTAGAATGAAATATCCTAATATCTTTTTCATTTTTAATTTTTTCAACGATCGGAGAAAACTGTTCAGTTGTAGGTGCCTGAATCGATTCATTGCTAGTAAAAAAAAGCCCATTTAAAATAAGCGCATGAACAAATAATGCAATTGCGGTTATGTAAAAATGCTTCTTATTTAAAGAATAGACCTGCAATATCAGGAGCACTAGAATAGGTAGCAAAAATTCAAGTATGCGAGGAGAAAAGTAGAGCAAAATTAAAAGAATAAAATTTAAAACATAAACAGAAACATTTACTTTATTTTTCCATAAATTATTTTTTTGATACTGGTATCCAATAAAAAACAAAAGACACAACCATGGGGCGAAAAAAATACAAAACTGAATGGCTCCAAATGGATAAATTTCTCCCCCAAATCTCAACCCATACTCTGCTGAGAGCTTGTTTGCGAATATAGCTACATTAAAAATCTGTAGCGACTGCACTAAGGTTGATGGAAAGTAGGGGTTTATTAAAATACCTAAAATAAAACCAATGGAAAGAGAGCTAAAGTCTAGTGCTATTTTTCTATTATTTTTTTCGTAGATAAAACCAATCATAATCATAAAAAAGCCAAGCGCTATAAGCATATAAAAAGCGTGATAAGCTAAGGAAAAGAAAAAAGCCCCTACAAAAATAAAAATTCTTTTTTCTTTCAGCCAGGCTTGGACAATCAGAAAAAAGAGCAGGCTTGCTAAGCAATAAGCTCTTAACTGCCCAAATCTTTGCCATATAAGAGGGTGAATGAATAATAAAGAAAAACAGATAGGTGCAACATATTGTGTTCTTTTCTGTTTGAAAAAATAGTGCAAGCTAAAATAAAACCCAAATATTATTAATACAATAAAAAGCAAGGTTCCATGATTTTCTCCAAAAAGGCGAATGAATGGATACAGTAATAAATGAAAAAAGTATTCTTTATCAGGAAAATACTGATCCCATCCTAGAATCGGAAACTGTGCCCATTCTCTAAGAACGAGCGTTTTATGTTCATACATTTCTCGAATAAGTGCCCAATGAAATAGCTTATCTGGATCAAAAAATATTGGTGAGCTTTGTACGTAATAAGTACTAAAAATAACTCCACAAAATATAACAAAATACAAAAAAATTTGAATAATGGTAGATTTATGAATTTTGATAAAGAATTACTCCTTTATTGAAGTGAATTACGGCCCATTGAAATATTCCCCATAACACTCCATGAATTGCAACGATCACAAATAGTGGCTCAGAATAACTTAGCAGGCCCGATGTTTGGCCAATTAAATATACCCACGGGCCGCCTATAGCGCCGAATATAAATGCAAGTATATGGCGATTAATCAAAAAGGCGAATGTTGGTAAGCTATAGGCGAATCCAATCCATAACCCTAAAAGCCACCATGGAAGCAAAATAAATTCTCCTGGAATATGAATAATTCCTGTTTTAATCATTAGTAAATCAAAGCAAACTCCAATGGCAAAAATAAGCAGATATATCAAATGGTGCTGAATGGGAACTTTCTCCCAAAAACTATAAATCAAAAATACCACTAGAGAAGCGATACAAGCATGAAGGCCATACCCATTTTTGGCGGCCCAAAAGCATCCCCACCAATTTAAATAGAATAAAATTGTTTGAATAAACGGTTTTGGATTTTTTCTAATATTTAAAAAAATAAATTGGATTCGATAATAGAAAGAATTCATGCTTGCAGCCGACCTAGTTTATTCGCTCTATTCTAGAGAGAATGCTCCAGATATACGAGTCTTTTTTTAGACCGCACTATTGCTGCATGCAATCATGCTTCAATTACAAATCTTGGAACTCTTTTTTCGAGAAAAGCGCTCATGCCTTCCGTCGACTCAATATGAGAAATTGCTTTCCTGAACCCTTCTTGCTCTTTTTCTAATGAATTATGCGTGGTCAAGCCAGGCAATAGGTTAATGATCGTTTTTGCTTGAAAAATTCCATGTGGTGATTTTTTCAATATCTCACTAATTGTTTCAGTCGCTGCTTTTAGCATTTCAGATCGATTTGTAAATACTCGATTCACTAGTCCTATTCTCGCCGCTTCTTCTGCTTCTATGATTCGGCCAGTAAATATAAGCTCTTTTGCCAGAGCAGGACCAATTAACCTTGGAAGCCTAACACAACCACCAAAACAAGGAATCAAACCTAGATTTACTTCTGGTTGTCCAAATTTGGATTGCTCAGTTGCATAGATAAAGTCAGTTGCCATTGCTAATTCGCATCCACCACCAAGAGCGACACCGTCGACACACGCAATAGTTGGTATTGGCAACTGTTCTAATAAATTCATCACATCTTGACCAAGACGCGCAAATTCTTCACCTTCACTCGCACTCATTTGACTCATCTCTTTGATATCAGCACCAGCAACGAATGCTTTTTCTCCTTTCCCTAAAAGAATCAAGGCACGATTCTTTTTAGAATTTTGAAGAGATACAAGAAGCTCTTTAAGCTCTATTAATACCAAAGAAGACAATGCATTTCTTTTTTCTTCTCTTGCAATACAAACAGTAATAAATGAACTATTTTGCTCTATTTCTAAGTATTGATAACTCATGCTTTCTCCTCTTTTAAGAATCCCAAATTGCACCAAAAGCAGGTATTCCACGGCTTTCTAACTCATAATTTACATGCCAGGTGACTTTTTTATTAGAAATACAAATTACAGCCTCAGCATCAAACTCTTTATATGCTTCGTAAGCAAGTTGCACTACATCGGGTTTTCCTTTTTCGTCTGTATCCCAAATAATTGCCTCTTTTTGCACGGCTAAAATTTCGTTCACTAAATCTTCACCATAAGTTTTCGTAGGGTTTCTCGTTGACCAAACCAAGCGCGAGGGTACTTCTTTTGATAGAAGGTGCGGTAAGCAAGGACCAATTCCGCTACCTGTGGCTACCCAAATTACCTTTTTAAAAAGCTTTTCGATATTTCCCACTCCAGCTGTTGGGATTCCTTTCACCCAAAGTTTTTCTGGCTTTTCATCTATCAACTTACCTGTCCAATCACCTGCTCTTGAGATAGTAAGCCGAAAGCCGTCTTTCCCGGGAGATGGCACATTTGCAAAAGAATGCCACTCGACTAAAGGGTTTCTACTTAGATCAGTAGAAGACCCAGCAAAAGGTGTAACACCGTAATTAAATTTTGCTAGTGCAACATGGGATGATGGTGTCGTTAAGTCGACATCGATTTTTTTTAAACGAAGCCAGGGTAAAATAAGACTGAAAGTACTTAAAGATAAAGCCCAGAAAGAAGCCTGTTGGTAAAATAAGACCCCTTCATTTTGCGTTAAGAAAAACTGAACCCAAAAAAGAATCAATGAAGACCATAGACCAAAGCGTCCGATAAGTTCGAATGTATTATGATATTTAGCGCGTATTTTAGGTAGAGCAAAAACAGTCATAGTTACTAATACAGCACAATGAAAGGGGATTAGAAAATACAGCATATCATTAACCAAGACCTTCTCTCAGTCCTAAATAAAAAGAATAGAACAAAGTAATCCCGAGAAAAAAGCCCCGACATGAATACCGCCAAAATGATACACCTTTCCTAATGCCCAGCGAATCGAAAGTGGCCATGATTTTGGTGCACTTGTAGCGATCGCAAATAAAGCATTGATTACGTATTGCTGTCGAATGCATATAGCTAATGTAAAGTTCAGCACAACAAGCAATGTCGTCAGCTCAAAAGTGAATTGTGAAATCATTTTAAAAATTAAAAAATTAATTCCAGTAATTAAAATGGCTAATCGATTATATGGATTCAATAGGGGATTTCTTAATACGCGGTATAGTAGCTCTTTTTTTTCTGGAAGAACCGTTCTATCTTTGACGAGCTTTAAATGACTTTCTTTTATCGGCATTAAAGTTGATTTTTTTTGCGTGAAATATACTGTGTCCATTAAAGTTCCTCGCTACTTTCTATTTTTTGAAGAGCTAAAATTGTTAGTTTGCGTTTGTCGATTTTTCCTCGGTCTGTCATTGGCAGTTGATCAATAGAAAAAA
Organism: Oligoflexia bacterium; assembly: GCA_023954355.1. Lineage (GTDB taxonomy): Bacteria > Bdellovibrionota > UBA1018 > CAIPTA01 > CAIPTA01 > JAMLID01. Next base: position 49,285 of record JAMLID010000017.1, read on the forward strand.
TATGACTTGGCTCACAGTAATACGGCAGAGCAGTACGTACGGCCTTCTTTGCTTGATCAAGATCAACCTCTAGTGGACTCACGAATGAAACTAGGGTTTGGCTGTCTAGTTTTAATGTTACGGCTCTCTTACAGTTCTCAATCGACTCTAGAGCAGCAGAAATAGAGTCTAACTCAACTCTAAATCCACGAATTTTTACTTGATCGTCAGTTCGACCAAAATGCTCAAGCTCGCCATTACTTGTCCAGCGTCCTAAGTCTCTAGTGCGAAACATTTTAAAGTCAGGGCCAAGAAAGGGATCATCTACATATCTATCATTAGTTAGTTTTGGATTTTCTAAATACCCATTACTTACACATAATCCACCTGCCCACATTTCTCCTACATCACCTATAGAGCAAGGATTTCTTTCTTCATCCAAAATATAGACTGTATTATTTGGTGTTGGCTTACCGATAGTAATGAGATTTGAATCTGGTATATATTTTTGCATAGTATTTACAATGGTAACTTCGGTCGGACCACAGCAATTATAAAAGATGCATTTTTTTGCCCAGCGATCAGCTAAAGTTTTAGGACAGGGCTCTCCTGCTACAGCAACCACTTTAGCCAAAGTACACTCTTCAATTGGAATTTGTGCTAAGATAGAGGGCGTAGCAATCACTACTTCTGCTTGCTTTACTGTTTCTACAATACTTTTAGAGCGAATTAATAACTCACCTCCGTGACAAAGAGAGGTAAAAATTTCCCAGGCAGCCATGTCAAAAGCGATATTTAAAATCTGTGAAACTTTAGTTCCTGAAGTTACGTCTAAGTTTCCAGGCTTAGTTAATAGTAAATTCACCAAATTTTTATGAGTGACAATTACACCATTGGGCATTCCTGTGGTGCCCGAAGTAAAAAGTATAAAGCAGGGATCATCACTTTTGAGCTTATGGTCACTTTCTATATTTTTAGAAATTTTGCTATTAATCTCTTTTAAGAAACTTTCAACAGCTAGCGATGGAATCGTACTAGGTACTCTGTCTATAAAACGAGAGAGAGTTAAAATTATCTTCGCTCCAGAGATTTTTATTATGTGATCTAACTGTTTTTTGGGAGCAATACGAACATCTTGAGGGATGTATATGGCACCTAATTTTAATACGGCTAGTATACTAATAATCATAGGAATCGATCTCTCGGTAAAGAGCGCAACTTTATCACCATTAGTAATGCCTAAAGACTTTAGTTTTGTGGCTAAGGCATTTGCCGATTGATTTAACTCAAAATATGTCACTTTATGCTCTTCATGACGAACAGCAATTGCATTTGGATTAGCTTTGCACACAGCATGGAATGCTGACAAAAGATGCTCGTAAGTAGGCTCTACAGAAGGTCCCTCTCCAAATTTTACGAATCTTTCTTGTTCATCTAGAGTTAAAGAGTCAAGCAGAGGACTACCCCTAAGAAAACCTAAGCTGGGCTTTGATGCGTAAGGGAAGTAAGAGTGAAAAGTATTGTCTTGAAAAACAACTTCTTCTGGTGATAGAGATTTTAATCTTTGCTTTTTCATAAAACCCTTTAATTACATGAACTTAATCTCATAACTGAGATCTTCTTCTCTCTATTTTTACCAACGAATCTTTAAGAGAAAAACAAAGGGTGTCATTGAAAAATGATGGGATATGAAGAGATTTAATAGGGCTATCGCTTTGACAAATGGAGCGGCTTTTGTAGTAATTAAACCTTGAAAATATTTATGCATTGCACTATTTTGCAAAAATCTATCTACGCCTAGGTGTAGAAAATCAAACTTAGAGGATTTTATGAAAATCGCACTTCCGACACTTGCCTTATTTTTAGCTTTATCTACCGCTCAAGCTCAGCCCATTTTTAAGAGTGGAGACTGGGTTCTTGATGACAGCAGTCCTAATACACCTACAGAGGGGATCTGTACCGCATCAACAGCAACATACCTTAATCGAGTTGTATACGGATTGGACTTGGTTGTTCACAAGAATGGAACAAGACCGTTAGAGATTTTTGTTAGACCTTATAAGAATGCCTCTGATGTACTCGCGTTTAGAACCACGGTTGAAAATCAAAATTATTACTTTGGTCGCTTACCTCAAACCGATGAAAGAGTACTCTTTTGGCAGATTCCTGTAGGTACAGAAGAGCTAATTACTTACATCAAAAGATTTAATACTCTTAGAGTTTTCCCTGAAGGACAAAGAGGGGAACTACCTTTTTCTCTAAAAGGCTCTACCGCTACAATTAATGAGATGGTTAAAAAATGTACTACGAATTCTCTTTTCACAGCAAAAGAATTTGAAACCATGTTTTTACCCGCATTAGTAAAAAATCTAAATATTAATAATTTAACTCAAGAGCAAACACAAAAAATGCGTGACACTCTACCAAGAGCCGTTGTTGCTTATAAAAACATTTTAGCCATTCAAAATGAACTAGCCCAGCTTGAAGCTAGATATGCAAAGCTGACACAAGAAAAACTGGCTCTAGTAACAGATCTGAATCGTTTAAATAATAGAGAAGTTCCACGATTAGAAAATGCAATTACTGTTGCTCAAGCTGCAATTGATCAGGCAAATGCTGATTTAATTAGCTTAAATGAGTCACTTGCAGAGCAGAAAAATAATCTGCAGTCAGCTAGAGTTGAGCTGCAAAATGCGCAAGCGGCATTGAATCCCTATATACCCGAACACGATCGTCTAGCTAGCTTAGTACAAAGACATCAAGCTAATGTAAATAATTTAAGGTCAACCCTCGCACAATACGACAATGCCATTACGAGAGTTGAGCAAAGAATTAACCAATTAGAAAATGAGCAATTTCGCCTTCGATCAAGCTTAGGCAATGCTTTACAAAATGTGAGCAGAGCTAGAAATCAATTAGCAAATGCTGAAAGCGCCTTAAGAGCGTTTGATCCGAATTTAGAAATGCAAAGAAGAAGAAATAATAATCCTAGATTGCGACAAATAGAAAACAGACTATCTTCTATTGACTTTGAAATTCGCCAAGCCAATCAAAAAGTGAATCAAGAAGAAAGACAATTGGACAGAGCACAACAAGCATTGCAGGCTTGTCGCGCTAGAGAGAACGTAAGCGATGCTGATATACAGACATCAGTACTCACAGAAGATGGCGATGATAATAAGCCAGGCCGCCCTGGTCGTCCAGGTGGTCCAGGTAGACCAGGTGGCCCAGGCCGTCCTGGACCAGGAAATCCTCCTGATAGACCAAACCCTCCGGGGCCTGGACCAGGAAGACCGAATCCTCCTACGCCTCCACAACCAAGACCCGACTGCTCTAATGAATTAAGAGCTGTTCAGCTTGCGCAAAGAGAACTTCAGGTAGCCAGACAGCAACTCAATCAAGTTCAAGGTGAAAAGCAGCGCTTGGTACAAGAGCAATCACAAATTCTTCGTCAAATTCAAAACGAAGTACAAAATATTCGTGAAAGCTTAGTACAAGACGAAGCGCAAGCTAGAAGAAATTATGCTCAAGCGCAAAACGAAGTAGACCGTATAGAGGCAAGAATCAACTCTATTCAAATTGAGCTTAATAGTGAAAGAATTAATCTTGATCAAAATAGAAACCAAAGATCCATAACGTACTCAAATCTTTTAAGTGCTGAAACCAGTTTAAGTAACGCTATTTCTGATTTTCAAGCTTTTAAGAGATCTGTGGGTTATGACCAATTGAAAGCTGCCGTTGACCAGGCCACAAGCCGAGTTAGCTCTATTCGTAGAGGTATTCAATCAACAGAATCTGAGATTGGACAAAGAAACCAAATCATTCAAGACCAAACTGCTGCGCTTAACTCATATAATTTGCAGTTAACAAATACCTTACGACTAATAGAGCAAAAGAGTGCTCGACTGGTAGATGTAGAAAGACTTCTTGCTCCATATGAAGAAGAAAAAGCTCCCATTATAGCTAGATTAAATGAAGCGAATAGTGGTTTAAATATAATCTCAAGAGAATTTGAGGCCGAGATCCCTCGCTAAACAAATAAAGGCGTAATCTTAAAAAAGAGGTGGTTTAATTTCCACCTCTTTTTTTATGCTCTTAGCTCACTAAAAATTTGCTCCATAACCTTTGCTGGTGGAACTCCAGGGCTTTCATAAATGATTTCTCCTGCTTTAAAGGCAATGACTGTTGGGATCGAGCGAACTTGAAAGGCTTCAGCTAATTCGCTCTCTTTATCTACGTTTACCTTTGCAAAGCATATGTCTTGGTTTAACTCTGCTAATTGGTCAAAAATAGGAGAAAATGATTTACACGGAGAACACCACTCGGCCCAAAAATCTAAGATAAGCATCGGCTTTTGCTCTACTAAGTCTTCAAATTGGGTTAAATTTATTTCTAGTGGCTTATTCATAAAATCGTCCTTTCTGTAGCTATATAGCGTTCTAAACACAAATCAGCAACTTTTGCTTAAATCTCTATGATTTCAAGTCATTGATTATAGAAAAATCTTTTTTTCGCTCTTTTTCATTTTTATGAAAACGAAAAACCCATGCTAAACTATGATATGACCTATTTTTTTATTCCATTTTTCTTGTTTTTATTCTCTTCATGCTCTTCATTGACAACGCATCAAGTAGAAAGAAAACCTTCTTCTTATAGTGATAGAGAGTTGCAAAAATTATGGAGACCCTATGATTCTAAAGAAAAAAAACTAGTAACATCTAATTCTTTTCATTATTGGGCGTGGTCAAGCAATGAAGCAAAAAAATACTTACGTCAATATATTCGCTTTGAAGGCGTGGTTTTAGGTGATCCACATCCGAAAAATATTTTTGACTACCACGACACACAAAAAGGAACCTTAGCTGTTGCTGATATTGATGACGGAGGCGATGCTCCCTTTATTTTAGATATCGCACGCTATTTAGTATATTTAAAAGCTGCCCATATAGAGCTTTCTGCTTCTGATATTTTAAATGCCTACATAGAAGGCACTATTGGTAAAGAAATTAAAGAGCCAAAATTTTTACAAAAAATACTTAGAGATCCTATTCAGAAAGTTGTTCAAGAGCAAAAAAAATGGATTTTAAAAAACACACAAGGGAAAAAATTCAATAATAAAAAGTTAGACCTAGTCCCCTCTAAGCGATTAAAAAAAGAACAAGCACTGGAACTTGAAAAATTAGGCACTTTACTAACTCAGCCAGAGCTAAAAATTTTAGATACTGGATACCAAGAGAGCAATAGCGGTAGTAGTGCCGGACTTTCACGCTATTGGTTTCTACTAGGTGACAATAGAGCAGAAAATATTATTGAATTTAAACAACTAGAAACGGCCGCAGTGGCATATTATCAAAAACAAGAAAATACCAAAAAACGAGTTCAGAAAATAATTGCAGCTTATTCTGAAGGCTTTTTAAATCTAGGCCTCGTAAGCACAGAAGAGAATCACTACTGGATGCGCCCAAAACACTTTCAATTACTAGAAGTAGATGAACTAAATAAAGACGAATACAAGGAATGGTGCATTTATCTTGCGAACTGGATGGGGCAGAAAGTCTATAAGCAATCAGAAGGCAAGCAATTAGGGCAGCTACTTCGATCCAATAAAAACGATGCTATAGTAGAAATCGAACATTTTGCTGATGTCTATATAGAAGAAATCAATCGATTAAACGAAGAGAGTAAATAAAAAAGCCCAGAGCTTTGCGGCTCTAGGCTTAAATACTTAGGTATTAAAAATTACCAGTTTGTAACTACACCTTGAAAGTACCAGTTAGGGAACACACAAGCACATGGAGTTCCAACCGGAGTTGGGTAGTTCATAGAACACCAATAAGCACCATTTCTACATACGTTTCCATAGGTATTATATCCAGGGTACTGTGGGTACTGAGGATAATTTGGATATTGTGGATACTGTGGTGGAACAGGGTAGTTAGGGTGTTGAGGGGGGGCTGGTCTGTGTGGACGATGATGAGGATTTCTTCTCAATTGGTCTTGAGTGTATCCTTGTCCAGCTCCTGGGTTAAAGTCATTCGCTACAGCAAATGATCCAGAAGTTAATACGGCTAAAAGTGCAAACATAATAGTTTTCATAAAGTTCTTCTCCATCTTTAATGTGTGATTACACGCGCTGCGTTTTTAACACCATTAGAACGGCGTGTAAATAGAAAGTTTTCTCAATATTATTATATACTTACAGTCGCTATGGGATGCTGTTAATAGAAGACTGCTCTGGTGAGCCACCAGAAAGCTGTCCCTCAAGAGAAGTATAATGGGCACTTCCGTTTGTGGCCTTAGCTTTTCTTAATAAACGCATTACCTCATGGTCATCTTGGTCAGGCCATAAATCTAAAATAGATTCTCTACGATGATTTAACTTATTCGGGTCTGCTCCCGACTTTAATAAAACAAGCACGCTTTCTCTAAAACCTCGGCTAGCAGCAAGATGAAGGGCCGTTTCTCCTAAATAATTTCTCGCATCAATCTCAGCTTTGTTTTTTATCAGCAATTGAAGAACTTCAAAAAAATTCGAGCGAGAAGCAATATGTAGTGGTGTATCGTTTCTCGTATTTGTTATAGAAAGAGAAGCGCCCTCTTTTAGAGCTCTAAGAATTTCATTTTTATCATTATAATCTGCTGCTCTTATAAGGTCTTCTGAAGAGGTCTCAATTTTGGCTAAATATTCATATAAAGAATAATAGCGCAAAGAGTACGCCAATTCTTTTGGACTTAGATCTTCGGCATTTTTTGCAAAGGGATTCGCACCATTTTTTAGCAAAAGAAAAATAGCCTTAGAGTTTTTTGATTGAATGGCAATATGTAGTGGATAGTTACCGTAGATATCAGGACGATTAACTTCAGCTCTTGATATATTATTTATAGGGCAGTTACTATTCTTAATTAGCTCTGAAAGCTCACGCTTACATACTAACGGCTGTGCCTCTTTGCGCCGATCCGAAACTTTCATTTCGGGACCGGCAGCAAAGGAAGCTTGACCCATTAAAAACATTACAAACAACAATTTCACAAAGCCAAAATAGAACAAAGAGATGAAAAGATTATGAAAATTAGATTAAAATATTTTCATTTCAGCTTATTATTGCTCTAGAGAGGAAAAACCGTGAGAAAAAACATACTTATCCTATTTAGCTTAATTTTAATTTCGTGTTCTACACAGCAAAGAGCCCCTAATAGTGCTGTAGACGGAGTAGTTGGCGTTATCGGCCAATCTGGTTCTTCAGGGAAAAGTGGCGGTACAAATGCTGAATATTGGTATGAACGCACTCCTCTTCAGTCACATTATCATTTTGCCATCATTAATGGCGATATGAAAAAGATGAAAGAGTGGGTAGATGCTGGCTTTACAGCCCATACGAGAGCAACGGAGCGACATCCTACCGCTATAGAACAAGCAATTGATTATCAAAACTATGAAATAGTTGAATTATTGGTAAAAAATCCTAATCTTCAAGCGCGTCCCGATCTTAGAAAAGGAATCATCGTCTGCAAAGAATCTCCAAACTCTAGGAAGGTAAGTTTTTACGACTATATTGTATACAATGAAGCCGTAGAGGATTTTAAAAAAAATGAATGTAATCCGAACGTATATCAAAAAACTGTAGAAAAATTAAACCGTAATTTATATATACGAGAAACTGATTGGGCACTCTTTCAACTATTTGCCAGTATAGAAGATAATCCGATCGCGTTTAGAGAAGAAACAAAAATAATGTTAGCCGCTTTTAAAAAATCAAACTTTTCAAAGTACGAAGACTCCGCGAATTCTGCTGCTATTAAGCTTATAGAATCGGCTCTCTAGTATGGAGTTTCAAAGAATTTTCAGTAATGCACCCTGGGAAGAAAAAGTAGGTTACTGTAGAGTATTAAAAGCAGATAAACATATTTATATTACCGGTACAGCCCCTATAGATGAAAAAGGTACTACGTTCGCTCCAGGAGATGCTTATAAACAAACTAAGCGCTGCCTTGAGATTATCCAAGACTCGCTATTGAAACTAAATGTACCAATCAATAAAATTGTAAGAACAAGAATGTATGTAACAAACATTCAATTGTGGCAAGACTACGGTAAAGCGCATAAAGAATTTTTTCAAAAACACCCTCCAGCGACAACAATGGTTCAAGTAGCTGCATTAATTTCTCCAGATATGCTCATTGAGATTGAAGCTGATGCGGTAATATGAATATTCAATTTAAGCCCTTAAATGTAAATGATGAAAATCAGGTTCGGTTTTTTGTTAAATGGAATAATGACCCTGAGATTAAAGCGTTTATTAGCCCCAATAGAACAAAAGAAGAAAAAGCCCCCCTAACTTTAGAAAAAGCAAAAGAAGCTTTTCTAAAAGAAAAAGAGGGCGTACACCTTACTTTTTTCATTTATGTAAATGATGCCTTAATTGGCGACTATTCTTTACAAATGAACCCAGGACATCTGCTTAGAAACGAAGTCTCCACAGCTTGGCTAGGTCTAACCATTGGTGAAAAAGAATATTGGGGTAGTGGTGTTGCTAAAATCGCTATGCTTCATTTTATAGAAGAAGCAAAAAAATTGAGCGCAAAGAGAATTGAGCTCGGAGTATTTGAGTTTAATCATAGAGCTATTTCATTTTATAAAAAACTAGGCTTTCAAGAGATCGGTAGAATCCCAGAGTTTACTTATTGGAACAATAAGCTCTGGGATGATATTCGTATGGAGTTAATCCTATAAAGATCTATTTTTGCAAGCTCTTAAGAAACCAATAGACAGATGAAGTTAAATATTTATCTGCAATTGGTGTGTCGGGATGTTGATCAGCATCTTGCGACAGTAAAAGTGTTTTCTTAGGCATCGCAAATGGAGAAAACTGCTCACACTCCTTGGCTAAACAAAATACAATTCTTGCATTCTGGGTATCGACTTTTTCGTTTATATCCAAATAAAGCTCAATCTTTTCATTAAGCCTAGATCTGAGGTTTTTCATATCATCAATTAAGGCGATTGCATCTTCTATTTTATTAGAAAGAATCAATCTCTCTCGTCCTTCTTTAGAGCTAAGAATATATATGGCAATTGCTTCATTAGCCTCAGGTTCTCTAACAGGCAATTCAGACTGTAGAGCATCATTCCATGCTTTAAGATTAAGTTCTCTTTTTTTCCATTGGTCTGATTTTTTCGTAGGTAAAGAAATTAAAAGCTCTTTTACGTCTTCTAAACGTGAATTTTCACTTATATAGACAACTAGAGCATTTTTATTAGACGGATGGTATTCAAAAGCGCTGTCTTTATATTTTTTATTTTCTTTTGCCCCAAGCACCAATTTATCTAATGCCGTTTGAGTTAAAAGATCACTTAGCTTTTCTAAAATTAAAGCAGACTGATCGGCTTGTTTGTTTATCTTTTCGACTTGAGCTATGATTTCTTTTGGAGAACCTGAAAATTCTTTATTCTCAATTTTTACAAATGAAACTTTTTTGCTTTTTACTAGTGAAGATCGATATTCGTTAGCTACGGCCGAACCAAAATGAGAAAAAATAGATAAATTGGTTGAATAGTAGCGATAATAGCTATTTTGTATTTCTTCTATTGCTTTGTAGTTTTGGCTTTGTTCACCATTGCTTATCTTTTCGTAAAAGGCCTTGGTAAGGTATAGCTCATAATAGGCAAAAGATAGTCGAGTGAGTTTTTCTAACTGAATTAAATCTGAAACAGACTGAACTTTCTCTGATAGGGTACCGCATTTAGGTAAAAAGTTTACTGGATTCTCAGTAACACAACCTTCTTGCTCTATTAGGGCATCTAGAGATGCCTTTTTTTCTTGTATCAAAGCTTCTGTTGATTTTTGTAATTTTTGTAGTTCTTGAAATTTACTTTTCTTTATCTTTAGTAGAGTTTGATAAGCCGAAAAATTCTTTTTGGCTTCTTCTATTTTCCATTTTTGTGTCACGGATAGATTTGCAATCTTATTTTCTTGATCTATTAGAGAAGCCGCATTCATAACGATAATATCTAGCAAGCCATATTGATAGCCAACAGACTGTAAGTCTTCTCCTTCACATTTTTCTATGCGGCAACCTTTTCGATTTAATTCTAAAAGATGGTTCGTATAGTCTTCATAGGCCATTTCTACTTCTTTTTCTGCCTCAGACTTGCCAGCAGAACCCGCTTGCTGCCCACTATTTGGCGCTGAGCTCGTAAAGCTATCATCTCCAGAAGAACAAGCGGCTAAGAGCAAAGTTCCCAAAGAAAGAATAAATAAAGCCTTCATTTTACACCTCCAAAAGCTCAAGACAAGTTCTTGACCAGCCGTTTCATCCCATGATTAGAATTGATTTTCAATCGATTATTTCAATAATGTGATTTTATTGATTTTCATCATAAAGAGAGATTTTTTATATCGATTCTGTTCATAAGCGACTTAAATCATGAGAGAATCTATTTGGATGATTGTTTTATTTTTTTTTACACTCAACGCCTATTCTGCCGAAATAAGTAGTTGCCCACCTATCGAAAAAGAAAAAAACACCATAGCAATTTCGCAACCAGTATTTGAGCAATTTCGACTTTGTAAAAATGCAGAACAAATGGAACTTCACGCACATCGAGGTGCTGGCAATCGACCAGAGAATACAATGGCTGCCTTTAAAGAAGCTGTTAAGCAGGGGGCAAGTGTTATTGAATTAGATTTGCAGATGAGTGCAGATAAAACTGTGATTATCAATCACGATCCAGAGCTTCGAGAAAACCAATGCCTAAATCCAGACGGTAGCAAACAGCAAACGAACTACAGGCGTTGAAGGCCACGGGGAAAACGAGTTTAGACCGCATGGTGGATTTAAATAAATTTGAGAATTTTGCGAGCCACTACCGAAAATTTGTGACCCAAGCAATTCCACCCAACGATTTGAGACAGATGATTAAAAAGTTCATTCACAAGGTCGAAGTGGGCACCGAGACGGTGAAAATCCACTGGATCGTGGACGATGAACATTTTGAGCGGGAGCTGGCGTTAAAACGCGCCAGCTCCTCCCCCTCAGGGGCGGTGCTTAATTTTAAAAGTAATCTTGGTTCGCAGAGCTTGACATTTGGTGCCCAGGACTGGATCGCCAAAGAGGGTAAATCACACTTTTTGCGGTGATTTTCTAAGCGTGCGAAGGCACAAAGAATTCTTCGATATATCAACAGGATAGGGGAGAAACCTCATCCTCTGCCTTTGTTGGCGCGTGTTGTCTGGTTTCGCCAATTTGAGTGTGATTTCGTTTCGAATAACACTTTTTTAACACTTTTTTTGCGCGAAAATTTGACCATCCGAGTTTGATGTCCATATTTCGAAAACACGAATACTAAGGAGGTACCATTGGGCACGATGGACGATTATTTCAAGTTTCGCGACCGGCTTAAATCACAAATCCTAGTCGCGATCGAGTGGGATGGACACGTCTCTTCCAATCCTGAATCTGCTTATGACGCCTACGCTAACACGGGGTTTCTCTATCCATTGGATCGAGTTGAAGCCGCGGTAAATGAAAGCGTGAAACGGGCAAACTATGACTACCCGGATGAAGTAGACCTGTTTGACCCTATCCTGAAGCAAATTAAAGCAATAAAGGCTTCCTTAGATAAAGAAGCAAAAGTAATCGCGGTCAGAGCCGACAGGCTGGGCCAACCCTTACAGGACATTCCAGATAATTACATTAAGGAAGTAGCGAACAGATTTGTAACGAGAGAAAAAGTGAACTGCGTTTTTATTGCACCTGATCGCTGGCTACCTTCGATGATTGAGAAAAATTAAAGGACTGATGTGGCTAAGAAAAAGAAAAAAGCGCCTAAGGTAAAAAAGGATCATGTCGTAGTTTCGAGCAAGAGTTACGGAAAGGCCTTAAAAGGGGCTAAAATCTACTTTGAAGGCAAGCGCCCATCAAACCTGAAAGATGACGGCACAATAGGATTTGGCAAGCACATCCTCGAAACTCTCAAGAAAAAATACGAAAAATTTCGCTGGATAATAACACAAGAGACGAATTCCATTACGAATGAGCGAGGGATTGTCAGAGTAAGAACCTCGCAGCAACTGCTTAAAAGAATGACTGCGGAAAACTGGGATCGAAGCCGCGCCATTAAAAACGACATTGTGCAACGCTTCTTCTCTCTTACGTTTCCAGCTCACTTCGACTCGACAGGCACCACTACTTACGTCCCTGGCACCATCTCAAAGCTTATCGATCCAGGAATTTTGCCGAGACTTTCTAGTCAGGATAAAGAGGCACTCAATACGTTTTTGCCGAAGTATGTATCTGCCGAAGCAGTTGGGATGGTGCAAAAGCTGCAGGCGACCGCACAGATTGATTCACTTAAGGCCTTAGCGAAAAATTTATCCACGGAAATCGAGAAAGGCCATCCTGAATCATGGTGGCAAACCTACATAAAAACGAACATTCTTTTAATTCAGCAGGGCTACATTGATGCGCTCGACAAGCTTAACGTCGCCGTTGGGGACACTAAATTCCCAGACTTTTGCTTAATCACTCACGATAACTACTTGGACGTACTCGAAATCAAGAAGCCAGATACTGGGCTGTTACGGGAAGACTCCAGCAGAGGAAATTTCTACTGGGACACTGAAGTATCGAAAGCGATTAGCCAGACTGAAAATTATGTTCAGCATATTCAATCAAAGGCTGATGCCGTCCGCTCTTACTTGCAGGACGAAAGGAAAATTAGCATTAAAGCCGTGCGACCAAGAGGAATAATCCTAGTGGGTGATGCAAGGCAATTTGAGACACAAAAGCAAAAAGACGATTTTCGCCTGCTCTCCCAAGGCATGAAGGGAATCACAATTCTTACGTACGATGAACTTTTGACTAGGCTAGAAAATTACATCCATGTACTTGAAAAGTTTTCTTTGGCGAAGCCCGAAGTCCATCAGAGTGAGGCCCGTAAAACTAAGTAGGGCAGCTGAATTTCTTCGCGATCGCTTGATCCTTCATAAGCACTTCTCGGATCTAACCAACCTCAAGCCCAACCAGCCATTCGTTTACGTTCAAAAACAGCGTTTCGAGATTTTCCGGAAGATCTTTATATCGCGCTTGGTGCGTCTTCCACGCACGATTCATCTCGGCGCCGATCCAAGCCTTTTCTAGGCGAGGCAAAATCTTCCGAGAAGATAGAAGGGCCTTTAATTTTTTGGTGTCCACGGGCTGTTTGCTGGTCGATATGCGCCAAAGATCATCGAAATCTTTTATTCGAGTGTTGCCGCCCTTGAAGCGTTGAACGGCTGCAAGTTTGTCTGCGATAATATTCTCAATGCTGGCCGCCCTGATTTCGATGGCGCCTTCGATTGGAGAACCTATCTCGGTGAAGTCGATCGGAGCCGCGTAAACGATATCGATGTCGAACTTGTTTTTTGCTCCCGAATCAGTTTTGTACGAGATTGTTACCGCCGCCCCACGTTTTCCACGCTGCTCAACGCTTTTGAATGACTCCAATTTAAACTCAATTCCCGCCGAAGCCGTTACCTTTGCGAGAGCGGATTTTACGGTTTTATCGTCATCATCTTCTAAAGTAGATAAATCTAGATCGACCGTGGCGCGCGGCGTGCGGATATAAGTCCAGAGCAGGTTGCCGCCCTTGAAAATGAACTCATCGCTCTGCTTATTCAGTGCATCGAGATAGGTAAAGATCACGTATTTCAAGAAAGCTTGCGGCCCTAAAAGCTTGTTTTTCGCTGCCCATGATTTAGCGTTTGCGAAAAAATTCTTAGCCATCTGCAAGCTCCTGCATTACATGCACGAGCACTTTTGTGCCGAGGGCTTCATCGTATTTTTTAATTCGTTTCGTGTCGGACTCTTTTTGCTTTAAGTAGCGCTTTAGGGCAGTAAAGAACTCGGGGCCGGCAGGATCTAGGCGATAGGCCTCACACAGCGCGCGCTCTAAATCGTAAATCTTGATCTTAGTTCCTTCTAATTCCAATTTTGAAATTCCGGTAAGGCGCGTTTCGGCAACCCGATGCACTTCAAGCATTTTATTTACGATTCTCGTGCTTTTCGGGATATCAACCTCGATCCGTTCCACGGCATGATCCGAGAGCTTATGTATGACTAGTGCCGTTCTCCCAGAGATCACGGCTTGGGGATAGTATTTGGCTACGGCGATCACTGCAGCCGTCATCGGATCAATGGAAGGGGAGGCGTATAATCCCGCTCCTAAAGACTGGACTGTGCCACGCTCGGTTTCGCGTTTAATGGCAACTCTACTGCCAAGGCGGCGCTCTAGGTCCTTTGACCGTAATACAAATCGTTTTGGCAATTTCTTTAATGCTCCCATATGTAACAATCTTACCACCTTATCGGCATAAGTGGCAATTTTGTTACACCCCCAAAACGTCAAGTTTTTCCTATAAAAAACATGACAAAAAGCGCCCCAAGTATCTGTTTTTATTGCATTCACCGGAGATATGGCCTTTGAATAAGGCTTTCCGAATTCACCCATTCCTTTAGCTCGCTAGGGACGAACCTCACCAAAGCACCTATTTTCCGGTGGGGGATTTCTCTGCGAAATACCGCCATCCTTAGGCGCGATACCTTGAGACCCAGTAGCTCCGAGGCCTCGTAGATGTCGATCAGTAGTTTGTGTTCGTAGCTTTCTAAGCGATCCGCTTTAGTGGCTCTTTGCATAGTTTTTCTCCTCCAAAATTGGTTTCACCTTTCGCACAGGCTTTGCCTGCACCCGGCTCACGATTTCCAAATCAATCCGATCCAAGCTCTTGTTGGCTGTGGGCTCTGCCTCAGCCCTAATCTCTCCGCGCAGGGTAGGGAGCGCCTGGAAGTATTTTTCGGGCTTCGGCAGCTCAATTTTCAGCCGCTTAAGGCGCCCGCTCGTTTTGGAGCTAAAGATGCATTCGCCCATGGGAAGCTCTTTTAGCTCGTTGGGGTGTACACGAAACTCGTAGACCTCACGCATCGAACCCTCGCCAGTGTCCGAGTCTTTCAAGATCAGTCCAGAACTCACGCGGCGGGTATACTGCCGTGTGAGCTCCGTTCCGAAAATAGAAGAAAGCAAATCGGCATCAGCGGGATCATCTGTGCGGAAAATGAATCGGTTATTGATGTTTCCGAGCACTTGGCCCATGAACCAGCCTTCGCCGCCATCGATGCGCTTAAGATCAGAAAGTGTCTGGTGCGCGATGTGAATCATAAAATCCGAAGAACGCCCCTTGTTCAAAAACGTGGCAAAGCTGGGTGTCGCGAATGCATCGAATTCATCCACATACACGCAGAAGGGCTTTCCGTTTCGCAAATGTGGATGCGTTTTCCGATAGCCGGAGATCTGGATCAGCTCCTGGAGTAGGAGCTTTCCCACGCGGGTGCTTTGAATGGATTTTCCTTCCGTGGGAAGATCCACGAAAAGGATTTCATTCTTCCGAATGATATCGAGGAGATTAATCTCCTGGCCGCTAGTGCCGCAGCAAAGCACTGCGCCCCATTCGCCAGAGATGGTGCTTTGCAAATCAAGATGGAGGGCTTTTGCTGCATCTTCCTTGTTGCGCAAAGAGAGCTCTTCCACCCGCTGCGCAAGATCCACCAAAGAAAAGCTTCTATTCCCGAGGGAATTCAGCGCGTCCAACAGGTAGGCCTCGCAGGCCTTTGCATAGTAGGGCTCCGAGAATTCCCAAGAGTTGAGAAACTTCGATTGAATCTCAGAAGGGGAGCCCAAGCGGCAAGGGTTCCAGCGCGAAGATTCTTCCGAGTAATTGGCAGAAATATAGTGAAGATCCGCTGCCCTCCCGATGGATTTACAAAAGCGCTTCACGCGCTCGTAGAGCTCGCGGTCGCCTTTGGGATCGATAATGAACATCCCGTAGCCTCGGGCAAGATCCGCATAGATCAAATTCTCCATGAGCACAGTTTTTCCTGAGCCCGTAGCGCCCAAAATTTGCGTGTGCCGTAGACGCTCGGAATCAAGCAGCTGCTGATCAGAAATGTTTACAGATGGCTCAATAGATTTCGCGCGCACAGGCCGAGAAAATGCCTGGATTGCCTCCGAGATCAAAGCTCGAATGCCGCGAAAGATTGGGCGGAACATGAAATATAAGACCAGTCCCATAACGATGAATTGGAGTGTGAGCATAAGCAGGCTAGGTTGCGGGTTTTTCATAGATCTTTCTCCTTTGTTAGTTCCAATTCCCCTTGGGGCGACCAGGCCACGGGCCTTGTTCCCTTAAGTTCTTCCCAAGGCACGATTCCAAAGAGGGGAGTGCTTGGCGCCTCGCTCATGAAATATTTGATGCGCTCCAAGATTCCGGCCTTCGCCACCACATAGAGCACGAGGCGCACCTTCACATCGCGCCAGCTCTTCATGCGGTTTACAAAGCGGCTTCGGCCCTTTAGTGAGTTCTCAATTTCGATCGCGGCTTTCGTGCCGTTCGTGAATACGAAGAGCCCGTCTGGCACTTCCTGAATTTCTAGTTTCCGAATGGCTAGCTCGGGTATCCAAACACCTTCCCAGAGAAGCTCCAAACGGAGGCGCACGGAAGTAACGAGCGCATCGTGCTCTAGCTGAGAATCGAAGGGTCGGCGCGGACGATCGAGCTCCATGCGTGAAAGCTCACGCCCAACTTTTCGGCCCTGCCATGTGAGCTGAAAGATGCGCCGATTGCTCTTCGGAACCGGGTAGGATTTTAGAAGATCTGCGGCCTTGAGTTCGCGCAAACGCCGCTTGGTTTCGGTATAGTTTCCCGCGAAGAAATATTCGCACACATGCTCTGACAGCAAAAATTGCTGCTCGTAGCAGAGCTTCAGGATTTCTTTGTCCCGGTCTTGGAGTTTCATCTGTTTTTTCTCCCTCTCTTCACACCCACTGATTGATTCAAATTGATTTCTTCCTCTTGCCCGCCTGTGGATCTCTCCAAAGATTCCCAACCGTCTACTAGACCACCCACACCCTCGTGGAGGGCGGGTGGTCTAGGAGCGCGCAAGCGAGGTTGGGAATCGTAAGTGTTGGATTTCTCAGCCGGCGGGCCGCACAGATTGCACCCCATTGGAGATAGCTCCAGGGGTGTGGCTTGGGGTGCAGTAGCTAGAGAGCACAGGCCGCAATTTCCTCTGTGCTGAACCTGCACTATCAAGCGACTAAACAGCTCTGATTTTGTAAAAGCGTACATGCCTCATTGGATAGCGAGTGCACCCCAAGATCGGCAATGGCAAAGGCGGGAGTGATTGCAGATATTGTTATGCTGTTATACAAGCTGCATAACAATGAAAGCTCATATAGCGCCCTACCAATTCTCTGACTACCGCGAGTATCTGCGCGATGCCCTTAAGGCCAATGGCTTTAGCTATCGGAGCTTTGCGGCAAAGTACGGGAGCATCGTTTCGTTCATCACCCTGGCGCAGACGCTTTCGAAGGGTAAGGCGGGCACTAAGAACCGCCCGATGCGAAACCTTTCTCCTGAAATCGTGGCGCGCCTCGGCCGAGTGTTTCGCCTCTCTGAGGATGAGATTTCCTATCTAGTGCTTCTCAAGCTAGAGAACGACGCCCAAACGCTCCCAGGCCAATATGGTGGGGCTTATGTGGAGAATCTACGGGCCCAGATCAGGGAGCGAAAAGAGCGAGCCGTTCGAGCTGAATCGATCGTCGATAGTGCGGTGCATAATTTTTCTAAAACAACACTGGCCTTGGCCGAACTATTCGAACAGCTGCCAGAAGGGCGGAGAGAAAAGCTCCTGGAAGAATTCCTACAGGAGTCAAAGGGAGTGGTTTCCCGCATGGGCCGACGCCCAGGAGTAAGAGCGCTTCAGCAGGCGATGCAGAAGTTAGAAGCCCTCCGGGGCATTGGATTGAATTAGGGGTGACGTATGCTTGAACAGAATCAAAAGACGAACCTACCGAGGGGCTGGCAAAAGGACCTAGTGAACGAAGACCTCGCTCGTTTTCTCGTTACGCACTATGTGCACGTTTGCGGAGATCGAACCCTTGAAGAGCTGAAAAAGTACTTTCAGAACACACCCGAAATCGAGGGAATCGTGGACGACGCACTCGCTTCGATGGAAGAGACGGGCCTAGTCTCTATCAAGAATGGCTTCATCAAAGTGAATCGCGCCGCAAGAGACGTAAACGACGATCCGGTTAGCCTCGCTCGCTTTCTACCACGCCTGATGAAACTAGCTTCCGAGCGCGTTCTGGAAAACGCTAAAACTGGGGAGCATAAGAAGAAAAAAGAATTTGTGCGCTTTTTCGCGATTTGCGACGACGCGGAAACGGCAGCAGAGGCCCGCGCAATTTATTCTGAGTACGTAGCTAAAATGCGGGCACTAATAGAAAAAACTGAAAAAGAAAATCGACGCTCTGAAAACGTGCGCCTTGTGGGCGTAGTAGGGTGCTCATTGGTGCCTGAGGACTTTGTTTAGAAAGGAACCAAATGCAAACAACAGAAAATACTTTTCGATTAAAAGTTGAGCGAGATGTCGCCGGGAAAACACTCGACTTCAAAGATATCGAGTCCTTGACCAAATGGAAAGATGACGAGCTGGCGCAATTCGATTGGCTAACAAAAGTACAAAAAGCGCCCGCCAACCAAGTACGCAGTCATGTCCAGCGTTATTTTAAATCACTCGCTGATATCATTCAGAATATCAATGCGAATCTCAATCGAGGCATGCCCATTGAGGGACACATCACTGCCGCCGGAGATTGGTTTTCAAACACATATAAAAATGGAAACTTAATTCTCAGTGGGTCATCCGAGGCGAAGTTCGTGAACAAGCTTCGTGATGATGATCCACTAAAAGCAGCCGTTGCGCTTGGACATTTCATCAATGTTCCAGCCCTTTTTTCTAATGGCATAGAATCCCCTAAGATGCTGGAAGGCAGCTACGAGTACTTTCAATATCTAAATGGATTAAATGCCCAGACCATGGCAGCAGAAAAGGATGCTTTAGTTAAGCTTAAAGAAGAGTGGGATGAGCACTTAGTCGAATTCACCCAGAAAGAAGCCACTCTGGCTGCGACGTTTGAAGCCACAAAAACGAACTTCGACTCATTCTTTAATTCCAAAAAGGAAGAGTTTAGCCAATTTGTGAAAGCTAACGGCGAAGATCTGGCCGAACTAAAGAAAACTTACGATCAATACATGTCGTTGAAAGCGCCCGTGGATTATTGGATCAAAAAACGAACTCACCATAAAGAGCTAGCAAAGCTGTTCAAGAACTGGGCACTTGGCGTTGGAGTAGCCGGCGGTCTGGCGTTGGCTGGGTCCATTTTCCTCTTGTTTACTCATGAATCCAGCAGCGTTCCATATTGGAAAATTGCGCTGGTCATTCTAGTTGGCACATTGTTCTTTTGGGCAATGCGAATACTAATAAAGCTAATGCTGAGTAACATTCATCTTGAATCTGACGCCCACGAACGAGAGATTATGTCGCTTACATATCTATCATTGCTGAGAGAAAATAGCGGTCTCGAGGATTCCGACAAGAAATTAATCCTTGCGACTCTGTTTAGACCTTCCTCGAGCGGGCTAATCGGTGACGATGGAATTCCTCCCGGAGTATACGACTTAATTACGAAAGTGATTTCAAAATGATGCCTTGGAATAGTCCCGTAGACAGCTTGCATTTTGCCCACATTGTCCACATGGAACCGGCAGGAGCTTGCATGAGGAGGCGTTATGAGTTTTACCCTTAGCTCTGGTTCGGCATTTTCTGACAATTTGTTACTCGCAGATTCGCCACCGGCGGCTCAGAAGGGCATCGGCTGTTACCTGCTATGGATCAACCTCCATATGGACGTAAAGGCCGCTCGCGGAGCAGAGAGGATGCTCACTGACCTAAGAGGCTCATTGCATTATTCCGGTAAGTTCGTTGCAGAGGTATTTCCCGAGAGAGCAGCGCTGATCCGCTCCTTTTTTTCTCACGGCATACCAAACACACCTCAACTTTGTGCCACGCTTTCTCGCTCTACCATCGAAGAAATTGAACGAACAAGAGACTCAACCCAAGACGTTAGTTTTGATCTGAAGCTATCTGGACTGGTTGTCCCGGATCTTGCGAAGATTGATCCAGGTTCATCAAATCAACCTGAAGTAGTGAACGACACTCTAAAGCTAAATATCTCTCAAACTGAGTGGATTAAATTTCTTAAAACCTGGCAATACCAGGAAATTCTTTTACTGGAGGTCCCATTAGGAACAAGTAACGAAACTTCGGCCACTTCCTACTTAAAAACTGCACACGATCTGTTTCTTAAGGGCCACTGGGAATCTTGTGTAAGCGAATGCAGGAAAGCATTGGAAAACCTGCGAATAGGGATAAATCCAACCGCAAAATTAAATGAGCTACTAGCAAATCGAAAGAAAAATTCAGCAGATGAGCGCGCGCTGGTCCTACTGCTTGCTACAGTAGATATTTGTAGTCCTGCAAGCCATGCCGACGAAAATGCTGAATCGATTGTGTGGAGACGAAACGATGCTGAAATCGTGCTGCATTACACGGCGGCATCTGTTCGCAGGCTTTTGGCACGCTAAACGTATGGAGTTTAGCAATTACG
>JAMLID010000018.1 GCA_023954355.1 Oligoflexia bacterium
GCGTTGAATCTTTTTCGATAGCTTCAATTGCTGAAACTCCAGCAAAGCGCTCAGCATCTTCTCGACTTTCAGGGTCATTTAAAAAGCGCTCAATCTTGGCTGCATCAGTTTCTAAGTGAAATTGAAGGCCATAAACTTTTTCTCCATAACGAAAAGCTTGAGAAGAGCAAAGCTCAGAAGAAGCAAGTTGAACAGAGTTAGAGGGAATATCAAAAGTATCTCCATGCATTTGAAATAAAATTTCTTCTTTTTGAAAGTGAGAAAAAATTTTATCTTCTTTTGCAGAGGAAAAAAACTGTACTTTTTGCCAGCCAACTTCTTTATGCGTATGTCTTCTCACATTAGAGCCAAGAGTATGGGCCAAGAGTTGTGCGCCAAAGCAGATCCCCAATATAGGGATTTCTTTTTTTAAAGCCTCTTCGATTAAGTGACATTCTGTTTTTATATGTGAATAGCGATCAGATTCATAAACGCCCATCCATCCACCAAGTACAACTAGACCATGATATTTTTCAATAGTTGGTTGTTCTTCAGGGGTTCTGTCGAAGTTTACAAAGCGAATTCTCATGCCACTTTGCTTTAATAGAGGTGTGAGTGTTCCTAAAATTTCATGAGCTACATGCTGGAATACAAGAATTTTAGGCATATCTTTATTCTAGCAAATTTTTGTGCGCTCAAGAAATTATTTCGTAAATCCTAAAGACTCTACAGTCTCTAAAAGACTTAAGAGTGATGCGATAGCGGTTTTTGATTTACAGCTAGTAGGGGTAATTGAGTCACCAATAAAGTTACAGCTGCCAGATACCATTATGGCAGTTAAGTTTGTGGGTTTGTCTTTTGTTTTATAATAAAGAGTTTCAATTTTTTTGTGGCTTGAGGGGCCACCGATTTGGCAAATCGCACCTGCTTTGGTGGCGACTAATCCTTCAGTTATATCCTCTGAATTAAAGCCACGCATATGATCTTCCATACGAGTAAGAATTTTCTCAGGTAAGGTAAGAGTTTTGCCATTGAATTTTAAAGTACGTTTACAATCACTTTTGTAAATATTTGGATGAGTTGCGCAGCTCTCAAGTACATACTCATTTTTTACTTGCTCAGCAGAGTAGAAGCTAATTTTTAAAATTGCTTCAGTAGTGCTTTCTTTTGCTTGAGCACTATATGAGTTTGTGAAGAGAAGAGTTGTTAAAAATAAGATTTTATACATAGAAAAATCTTAAGGACTCTCAATTTCGCAGTAAAGCAAAATGAATGGTTATTGCGCGCTGCGCCTATTGCCTTTCTTTCTGTTTTTGATAATCAATCTCAAAAACATTGATTTTTTACTTTAGGCTATATAAAAGGAGAAGCAGTTAAGCCCTAAAATAATTTGATCAGTACCATGATTGTTTATGAGTATTGTTCTTTGTTCAAAATGAGTGAGAGATAATTATGAAATACCTTTTGATTTTAACCTTCCTATTAACGCCAATTTTTTCTTCTGCAGCAGAGCCTAGTGTTCAAAACGTGGTAAAAACTTATGTCGAAAAAGCGTCAGCTCAGTATAACGAGGCCTATGAGGGTCTTTTAGTATTTAAAGATAAAGTAGATGTATTTTTAGATAATCCAAATGCTGAGACTCTTCAGTCTGTAAAAGAACAGTGGACTGAAATGAGAAAATCATATTCACCAACCGAAGCTTATCGCTTTTATGGTGGGCCAATTGATGGAGACGAAGGTCCAGAAGGCAGAATCAATGCTTGGCCACTTGATGAGGCGTATATAGATTATGTAGTGGGTGATAATGCTGCTGGAATTATTAATAATCCAGCGCAATTTGGGAAAATCACTAAGGATCTTTTACTAGAGCTTAATGAGCAAGGCGGTGAGAAAAATATTTCTGTTGGCTACCATGCTATTGAATTTCTTCTTTGGGGACAAGATTTAAGTAGTAGTAGTGCGGGCAATCGTCCATATACAGATTTTATAGTAGGTCAAAAAAAGAATGCTGATCGTAGACGCGAGTATTTAAAAATAGCGACCGAAATTCTTATTGAAGATCTTGGTTGGGTAAAAAATCAATGGAACCTAAATGATTCAAATAGTTATGCAGTAAAATTTTTACATGAATCTGAATCTGAAGCATTAAGTCGTATGTTTACTGGCGTTTATCGTTTAGCAGGAGAAGAGCTATCACAAGAGCGTATGTTTGTTGCTTACGATACACAAGCACAAGAAGATGAACATTCTTGTTTCAGTGATACCACGCATTTTGATATTCGCTTTAATTTTGAAGGCATTCGAAACGTATTCTTAGGTCAGTTAGGTAACGGTACGGGAATTTTAAGTTTAGTATTGGCAAGAGATCGTGGCATTGCTGAGAAATTAGATAAGCACTTAAAAGAAGTCGATAAAGCAATAGACATGATTCCTGCGCCTTTTGATAATGCAATTTTTAGCGAAAGTGGTAGAGCGGCTATACTTCGCGCTATACATGCGCTAGAAGATTTAGCAGTCGATACTCGCGAAGCAGCCATGCTTTTAGGAGTAGAGATTCAATAGTCGTAAAAGCAGAGTTTAACATAAGCAAAATGCGAGAAAACCTATTCTCGCATTTTGTCGTATATGATTTGAAAGTGTCAAAACATGAGAGGCAATCTTTTAAAGAAAAAAATATTAAGTTTCTACACTTGCATTGCATTTGCTCTGGGCATTTTTCTATTTTCTGCAAATTTAGCAAAATCTTTACTTAGTGTTGATCCTCCTGGTGGTAGAGGCACGGTAAACGATACAACCGAAAATGCCTTTCAGCACCCTTTTCCTGATGTAAGTCGTGAACAAAGAAGAGAGTTTTTTGTAGGGAACTCTTTTTTTCGTGATGCCTGGGTCGTTGCTAAATCAACAACCGAAGCAAGAGATGGGCTAGGTCCAGTTTTTAATTCTGTTTCTTGTTCTGGTTGCCATGCCCTAGATGGACGTGGTCCAGCCTTTAAAAACGGTCGAGTTCATTTATCGCTTCTCTTTCGTTTAAGTCGAGTTGGGACAGACGGTATTTTTCCTGATCCTGAGTACGGAGGCCAATTTCAGCCTCTAGGCATTAAAGATGTAGAGGGTGAGGGGCGAGTTGCCGTAGAGTTTCGTGCAGTGAAGGGAACATTTGCCGATGGCACTGAGTATGAATTAAGAGAGCCGATTTATCGATTCGAAAATTTATCCCAAGGTCCCATGAAGGCCAGGTTTTCTCCTCGGCAAGCGCCGCAGCTAGCGGGCATTGGTCTGCTAGAGGCTATTCGAGAGGAAGATATTTTAGCGCAAGCGGATCCAAAAGATCTTGATCAAGACGGTATTTCAGGCAGGCCAAACTTTGTTGATGATTTAATAGCCAATACAAAACGAATTGGTCGCTTTGGTTGGAAGGCTGGGCAACCAACTCTTATTCAACAAAATGCAGCCGCTTTTAACGGAGATTTAGGGATTACTTCGAATCTTTTCCCTAAAGATGATTGTACAGCCACACAAACCAAATGCTTGTCTGCACCTAATGGAGGAGATCCAGAGCTTAGTGATCATATTCTTTCTAGGGTGACTACATATACGCAGTTACTTGCCGTGCCGCAGAGAAGAATTCATGACCCAGAATCTGTAGAAAGAGGAGAAAAAATCTTTCAGCAAATCCAATGCGCAAAATGTCATACACCTTCTTATGTGACTGGATCAGACCATCCAATTGATTTACTGAGAGATCAAAAAATTTATCCTTATACTGATTTATTGCTTCACGATATGGGCATGGAACTAGCAGATCATAGACCAGAAGAAGGGGCCAATGGTCGAGAGTGGAAGACTCCACCTTTATGGGGACTAGGGTTATTGCAAACTGTAAGTAAGCATGAAAATTTATTACACGATGGAAGAGCACGTGGGCTTGAAGAGGCGATACTTTGGCATGGGGGAGAAGCAAGTGCTTCTCGTGATTTTTATAAAAAACTTTCATTAAGTGAGAGAGAAGATTTATTAACATTTTTACGTAGCATTTAGGTGAGGAGAAAATATGAAAAAATTATGGTTATTAGTGGGGCTATTACTTGTTTCAAGTATTGCTTATGCGGCAGGAGGCTTATTAGAGGAATTTCGTAGAAGAGAAAATACGCGCTTAACGCAAGAGCAAGGTGATGCCATCAATTTTCTTCGAATTATGAATTATGATATAAAACGCATTGAAGAAATTGAAATGCTTGATGGTGGCAGACGTTTTGTAATACGTGATCGTGAAAATATTGTATGTTTTGGAGATCTTGATACTCGAATCATTCGCTGTAAAAATAAAATTGGTTTAACTACTGTTACTCTAGATGGTGATGCTGATTAAATGCTTCAACATATAGAGTCTTCTGTATTCTCTGGATTTTTTTTCCAATGGCTTGATCGTTATTTGTTGCCTATAGATGATCCTGGCTCTCGTTTGTTCGGGCTAAATTTAATTGTAGCAATAGGGTTCATGTTTTTTTATTTTGGAACAAATTTTTCTAAAGTACGCGAAGCTATTTTTTCTAAAAAATATTGGTGGAACCGCTCTACTCGCTTAGATTATTTTTACTATCTTCTAAATGCTGTTTTAAAGCTCGCTTTATTTGCTCCATTTGTAAAAATTAGCTTTTGGGTTTCTTTTTGGATATTGAAACAGCTTTTAAATATTACAGGCTCAGCTTCGAGCATTCAGCCATCTATCTTTGCTCTTATTCTATTTTCTTTAGGAACATTTATTTTTGATGATTTTTTACGATTTTTTCATCATATGATTATGCATAAGGTTCCATTTCTTTGGAAATTGCATAGAGTTCATCACGAGGCACATGTACTTACACCAATGACTTTATATCGCTTACATCCAGTAGAGAGTGTGATAGCCACAGCACGTAATGCTCTGAGTGTGGGAGTTTCTTTGGGTTTTTTTCTTTTTTTATTTGATGGAGATTCGAATATGTATTCATGGCTAGGCACTGCTAGCTTTGGTTTGCTCTTTAATCTCTTGGGAAGCAACTTAAGGCATAGCCATATTGCTCTTTCGTTTGGTCGATTAGAGCATATTTTTATTAGTCCAGCACAACACCAAATGCATCACGACAGAAACAGCCGAGACATAAATTACGGAGTTTCATTAGCCCTATGGGATAAAATTATAGGCAGTCTACGCCTCTATAAAGGTCAAAAAATGAGATTTGGCCTCAGAAAGAAAGCTTTATCTTTGGCTCAGCGGCGGCAGCCAGAAATATTTTTAGCACAACCGCTTAGAAGTTCTTTTAATAAAATAGAGTAGCTGGCGTTTACTTGGCCTCCATTTAGTCCATTCTCAGTGCAAATTTGGCCTACATACATTTGTCCTGTAACTAAAATTTCAGCGAAATGAACTAGAGCTTTAGGGGCAACGATAGATCCTGGTATGCCCCAATGTGTATTATCTACAGGATTTCTAGCACCACCAGAGTAGGAAAGTTCTATAGACTGGGCATCGGGAAAAAAGAATACAATTTGCTCAGGTCGTATATTAGAAATTATGTAAGTGCCTTTCTTTTGTAGGTCTATATGCTTTCCGTGGATGCGTACTAGCAATAATCCTTCACCATCAAAAATGAGATTATTTGTCTGTTCTAATTCTTCGGAACGAATATCAATAATTTCAAGATTTTTATTTGCGCTAAATTTTAAGCCATGAACAACCCTGTCGTGCTCTATCGTTATAGTCGATCTTTCGACTGTTGCTGTTGTCTGAAAACTAGCAAGCTTTAGTGAGAGTGAATCTATTTCATAAGATGCGGCCTGTAATTGATTTTGAAGTTCTTGGCTATAAGGTGCTCTTTTGGCAGTTGCTCTTTTTAACGATACTTTTGGAGCTAGGGCGTAGCCTCGTACGCTTCCTTCTATGAGTTGAATACTAGAAGCACTAGCTAAGTAGCCAGCGATTTCATAATTGTGTAATTCAATGCTTCCTAGGGCACCTGTATGACCCTGATAATCGCTTGATTGGCTTTGTATAGAAGTTTTAGAAAAGACTAAAAAATTTTGGAGGTTAGAATTCGCAAAAGAAGTTTGAATGGAAAGTATAAGTAGTACATAGGAAAGAATCACTTTGCGTCCCTCTAAGGTTAAAGAGTTTGCACTATATTGTTGTTGATTGTTTTAATCAAGAAATTTATTTTGTGTATCTACCTAATTCTATTAAAGTATTTATAGTGCTTTTTTGTTGTAAGGATTGTTTTTAATCCATTTTGGATAGATAAATTTTTTTCGCGCGGCCAAGGAAAAAGTCTAATACGATAGCTTATGAGAATATTTATCTTATTTTTTCTAGTTCTTATCTCTTCTGCCCACGGTAAAAATAAAAAACAAATATGCCCCGATATGCCTCATCTAGAAATGAAAGGGAATATTTTTAAAAAAATCCAAGCTTATGATCGTTTTCTATTAAATCTAAAAACTGGCGAGCATATACCAGCGCTTAATGAATATAAAAAAGATTTCGGTTTACCCTTATATGTTTCTTTTCCTGAAGATCCACCAAAAGAATACCCAAATTATGTGGCAACAGATGATATGGGTTACCCTTCTGCCTATGTATTTTTCAAAAAAATGGTTTTTCAGCATAAATCTGATCCAGGCTTTGATGAAATATATGAGGCTAAAAGTAAAGATTCTACTAAGGTAGTAAATAAATGGAATATTCCCTATAACGATCCAAGAATAGTAGGTATCGAAGGTAGTGAGTTGATTGTGGCACATACATTTTCTACTTTTTGTGCAAAAAAGCCAAAAAAGTTTGAAGTTCGTTTATTCATTCAGCCAGATGGAGAATATCGAGTGGTTGGTTCTAAAAAAATCAAGAGTACACTCAAGCATATAAAAGAAGATAATTGTGCTGCTGTACAAATTATTAAAAATTCTGATTACACTTTATGTAAAGAAGCTATTGATCAAAAAACAAAGAAGAAGCGGGTGCTCGTATACGAAGGTCCTATGACTTAAAGTTGGGATAGGATAAAACTAAGAAGCACATTTAAGACAGATAGCCTTTACTTCTAAAGAATGCTGTAAATCAACATACCCTTTTTTAATTAAAATTTTTGACAGCTGCTCATCAAAATCACAACCGTCGAAGGCCTCAATAGAGCCACATTTTTTGCACTGAATGTAGTGGTGGTGATGATTATTGTCTTGTGACATGGCTTCATATCTACGAATACCATCATTTAGATCAAATTTTTGTACTAAGCCTAGTTCTTCTAAATTGTTTAAAAAGCGAAAAACAGTAACTAGGTCAGTAGTTTTTTTAGGTAGTTTTTTATAAAGCTCTTCAGCAGATACTGGATGATGTTCTTGAACGAGTTTTTCTACCATGATTTTTCTTTGCGGCGTTACTCTAAATTTTAGTTTTCGAAGTACATTTAAGAGATTTTCTGCCTTCTCTGAGCTTTTATTATGGTCTGAGTGTTTGCATGCTTTCACTTTCATAAGCGCCATCATAACAAAAAACCTAAGAATTCTATATTCTTCTTTTTCTTTAACAGACTAGGCGTTTGCGTTTGGCTAGTCATGCAAATGAGTCTTTAAATAATGGATTTGAAATAGAGTTTCTTCGTCAAGGCAAGGGAAATTCTTCGTTGAAAGGTAAATTATTTGCTCAAGGTCAAACTTGGGAGGTTACAAACCAGTTTGATGCCATTCATGCAGACGATTTCATTCAGTTACAGATTGATGTACATAATGATGAATCACCGTCTCATATTATTATATGGAATCGAAGCAATGGTGATGATTTTTCAGAAGGTAGCGCTGTTTTAAACTCAGCAGAAGAAATAGATGGATCTCCTGGCATTGGTGTTGGAACAAGATGGGGGGTAAAGTTAAACAATGGCGCTCTGTTTAGAGCAGAAAAAATGGATCCAAAGTTTGAAGAATAACCTATTACATTCCAGAAAACTGTCTTTGTAGCGCCGTTCTGTTCACGGAGTCGAAGGTGTCTCTTGGAATGAAATCTACTTGATGGATAGATTTAGGGACGATATTCGAGGGCAATAGTTCTGAAATTTTTCTGAATACATCAGAATCGTTTAAAGGTTTTGCTTCATATACTACAGCACAAGAAAACGAAGGCTCTCCCTTATTATTAAATTTAACAAATCCAGCTGCATCTGCGATACCTGTAACGCTCTTTGCAGCATCGTCTATAGGTCTAGGTGAAAGATATCCGCTAGAGGTTTTAATCATATCAATTGCTTTGCCTAAAACAGCTATAGTTAAATCTTCTCCCTCTCCCTCAAGTCTTGCGATTTCTCCTGTATAAATCCAAGTACCTCGTACGCGATGTCTTGTGGCTTCTGCAGCAAGATCTTTATCTGGGTGATAAAAAGAGTTCATTGCATATTCTGCCGTGACAGCTAATGGGCCTTCTCTTTTTGCATCACCCTCTATTTCGTCGCCGCTCTCATTAAGAACCTTGCATTTTACACCTTGCGCGGGTTTGCTTTTTGCATTTTCAATATCGAGTGCTGTTTCTACTTCGTCCATAGCAATAGGCCAAACAAATTCATTTCGACCATAGCAACGAAGAACAGGAATATTCAAAAGCTTAAAAGTTTTTCTAAGACTAAGCGATAGCGATCCCATTCCGACGGTAATGCTTTTCACTCCTGGGAGCATATATTTTTGTGATGCACACCAAGTTAAAAGTTGAAAGAAAAATTTAGGTGGTCCAATAAAACGAGTAATACTTTTTTGCGCAATATATTCTACGAACTCTTCTACACTAGGCGAGTCTGGATCAATCGCGCAAACTGAGCCTGTAAAGAGCGGTAATAACATTCCATGAATTAATGCAAAGGGATGTCCCCAATTCATTTTAGTAAGAATTTTATCGTTTGGAGTTAAGCGGTAAAATTTTTTGATAGCGCTTACTGCAAGATACACCTGTTTGTGATTAAAAGAAATATACTTAGTTTCTTCTCCATACTCTGCGTTTCGCAAAATGATTACGGTATCTATTTCTTTTAATGGTCGTTCTGGTGGAGGCATATATGCTGGGTCATATTCTCCCCCTCGTTTTTTTTCAAATTCAATGGTGTTAAGAGATAGCCCTTGTGCACGCGTAAGTTCTCGTATGCGGTAGTTTTGATCTGAGCTAATTAGAATTGTTTTGATTTCTAGGTTTTTTAAATCTTTAGCGACTTCATCATCCGTGAGAGCTGGGTCAATAATAAAAATGGGATTGCTAATATTAGTTAGAGCGAAAAATGTTTGAGCAAAAGCTGTTGAGTTTGATCCTAGTAGGCCGATTCTCTCACCAGCGGGAATTTCGGATTGATAGAGATAGCTTAGTTGCCCTACACGTTTACGTAATTCTGCGTAAGAAATCGATTTGCCCAATTCTAGAATAGCGGGATGGTTGCCATTTTTAAGAGCTGCCTGCGTGAGCGCGGTGGATAGGATCATAAAAATAGTCTACATGAGTGTAGTTAAAATGTAGATAGGAAATCTAGTATATAGGATGCGTTTAAAATTTTTTAAAATCTTGATTGTTTAAAGTCAGCGAGTGAAAGCCATTTATAACGATAGCTGATTTTAAAAAATAGATGTTACTTAAGTAATTGTAAGATTCAATATCTGGTGCGCTAGGTATAACTGTTCCTGCAATATCACCATAGGGATTGTTTAATGAAAATGGATGATTGTGTATGTGTGCTCTCAGCCTCCATCCCGCTCTAAGATGCGTTCGGATGTAATTTTCAATAAATGGTTTTCTAATAACCGATTGTTTACTTCCCTGTGTTTGTACCAGTATTCTTATTTTATTTATTTTTGGATTTTCAAAAATGAGTGCTTCAAATTCAACAAAAGCAGAGAAACTACGAATATGTGTATTCAGAAGAAATGCTTCCAGGCAATTGATTGGACGAATTTTTCCTACTTGACGAGACAGAATTTTATTAAATCTATTATTTTCAACTCTATCATTTTCATAAAATTTCTTTTGACGGCGTAATAATTCGTATGGATCTATATTGACTTTATCGGTGATTTCTCTCTGGAATTTTTCTAGCTGAGAAAAATTTCTATGCGGTGCTTGGGTCAATATCTTTACTGGTAGATCAATTAAGTAATAAAAAGTATCTTCTTTTTGATGAAAAATATTTTTTGGTCTTTGTATATCGCATATAGAAGAGGCGAAGGTTTGTGCATTTATAAAAAATAGAATTAAAAAGTAAATCATAGATTAAGGAGTAAAGTTATCATGATGGTGATCTATAAGACCCCCATTCTCTAATAGAGGTAAATAACGATCCATTACTTTATGAGAGATAGCCGGACAGCCCTCGCTTAAACCTAGGCGCTGATACTTTTGTTTTGTTTTTGGATCTATTTTTTCAAAGAAAGTTTCGTCCGCATAACGTGCCTTATGAAATACAATATCTCTTTCGTAGGCAGTATCATTGCTATTATCTAATCCATATAGTCGTAGAGTGACTCCGTGCCCACCAGTATAGCGTTCTCCCACATAATATGTACCTAGTGAGGTCATTTTTGAGTCTGGTGTGTTTGAGAAAACTTCTGCATATGCATCTTTACCACTGCCTTTTCCATGAGAAACGTACTCTTTGGAAACATCACCTGTTTCTAGATCGATAAAATAGAAGCGCTTATGTGTAGATGGTAGAGTGAAGTCAATTGAGACAATATACCTATGTGACTTAATTTCTATGTCTTTAAAGTAATATGTTCTTTCTTTTTTTACGCAAGGGCGTAGGTTTGTTTCTTCTTTATTCTTGCAACTATATACTCTTTGCGATGAGGTGAGGCCCTTATTTGCATTCATACGATCAAGCATTCGATATAGCGATGCCTTAGGAACTCCCGCAGATAGAATTTTATCTTCGATTTCTTTATGGATTTTTGTATCAGCCACTACCCATAGTGGAGCCAAAAGCACTGTAAGGCTTAAAAAAAACACTTTCATAATTGTCACATCCCAGAGGGGGTTTACTCGAAGAATTGTTGCTATGCAATAAACTTTTGATTTTCTTCTTCGATTTGTTCGTTATATGAAGTCTCAATGAGAAGTGTGCTTATTTTTCTAGTATTTTTACTGCCTGCAACCAGTTGGTCTGGTGATGGATGTGTTATTCTTCTTCATGGGCTAGGTAGAAGCGCAAGCTCAATGAGTAAAATAGAAAATTACATGAAAAAACAAGGGTTTGTAGTTTGGAATGAAAGCTACCCCTCAACAGAAAAGACGATAGAGTCTCTTGCTCTAATCATCTCTAATGCGATTCAATTTTGTGAGGGCCAAAACAAAGAAAAAATTTATTTTGTGACCCATTCACTGGGAGGAGTCCTAGTACGTCAATACTACCAAGAGAAAGCTGATCCAAGAGTAGAGGCAGTTGTTATGCTTGCTCCACCAAATAAAGGAAGTGAAGTGGTGGATGAGTATAAAAAATCTTGGTGGTTTCGAAGGTTTTTAGGAAAAGCCGGTATGCAGTTAGGTACAGACGCAAAAAGTCTTCCTAATCAGCTAAAAGCGATTTCTCTAGATATCGGTATTATTGCAGGCACAGTAAGTAGTGATCCTTGGTTCTCGTATTTATTTACAGGAGAGAACGATGGAAAAGTTTCAGTAGAGAGTACGAAATTGGATGAAATGCGTGCTTTTGTAAAAATGCCTGTAGGGCATACGTTTATTATGGATTCTGATGAAGTGATCGATCAGGTTTACTTTTTTATGTTGAATAAGGCATTTAAATAAACTTACCAATATAAAGTTAACGATTTTGGTATCTGTCCACAGTTTAAAGCTAGGCTAATGGATACGAATATCCCTTCATCTTATAGCTAAAGTAGTTCATGTCACCGATTTTATCTCGGATAAAACCGAACTTTTCAAATAAACGAGCAATATTTAAAGCATCGGAGCATATCTGAATACAGATTTTTTCGACCTGCCACTTTCTTGCAACTTCTATAGCATCGTTTAAAAGATTTATGGATAAACGTAATCCTCGGTAATCTGGATCAATAGCCATGTGACAGAGCGTAGCTGTATTGTACGTCCAGCTTTCGTCTAAAGAGCTATTGGGGGGAATCAATGTATATGTGCCGATAACTTTATATCCAAGCTCTAGTACTCTTACTATCCCGTGAACGCGTTTCGTTCGAACATCTCTAAGGTTTTGTTCGCTCTCGCTTTGCTCATAAGCCTGAAGGGAGTTTTTTTCTGTAGGTAAATAAGAGTAAGCAAGTAAGTCTCCAACTTGCAGATCGTCTCCAGGAATCGCAGAACGAATAAAAATAAAATTGGCAATGTCTCTTTTTAGATAAAATTGGCTTTCTAGTGCTTTCATATCAAAACCTCCATCCATGATTTGATGAAAGAATAAGGTGATTTTTCGAATGCTTGGTTAAGACTTCTTTTTCTCCTTGTCAGAAAATGGTGAGATTTAGCTAACTTAAGTACAGATTGGATATTGCGGCGCGTTTTATGTGAAAAATGGAATATTCTGTCACAAAAGTACTTTTTGTTCGAATTACCTAAAGTAGAACTTTATTCAGATTGGGATAGTTTATATGAAAATGTCGAATGTTTTATTAGGGGCTTTATTTTTTATCTATAGTATTTCTGTTTATGCAAATCCTGTGGAGTTGGTGATTGATCATGAGCATAGTCATATCAGTTTTAAAGTAAGGCATTTATTTACAAAAGTAATGGGCAGTTTTGAATCCTATAAAGGAAGCATTAAAATGGATCCAAAAGACTTATCTACTTTAAAAACGAAATTAGAAATTGAAACAAAATCAATACAAACTAAAGTGAAAGAACGAGATAATCATTTACGCTCTGCAGACTTTTTTGATAGTAAAAAGTTTCCCAAGCTTGTTTTGAATCAAAAGAAATAAAAAACATTGAAAAATCAAAGTTTCAAATACTTGGAGTTTTAACAATGCGTGGTGTCTCTAAAAATATTAGCTTAGATGCAGAGTTTTTAGGGTTTGGAGATGATCCTTATGGAGGAAAAAGAGCAGGATTCACTGCAAAAACTATAATTAATAGAAAAGAATTTGGTCTCAATTGGAATGAAACTTTAGAAACTGGCGGGGTATTAGTTGGTGATGAGGTCGAAATTTTAATTGATATTGAAGCGATAAAGAAATGAACTTAATCTAAACAAAAAGGAGTATGTATGCAAAATCATAAAAAACAAATGAGTCTCACTTCACTAGTTGTTGCTGGACTCTTAGCATCTAGTATATCTATGGCCAATGACGGACATGATCATTCTCACGAAATGAGTGGATCTAAAGATACAGAAAAATGTGCGGGGATCGTAAAAAAGGGTATGAACGACTGTGGAGCAAATGGTCATGCTTGTGCTGGTAAAGCTAAAAAAGATAATGATCCGAATGAATGGATTACTGTAAGCAAAGGGACCTGTGCAAAAATCGCAGGTGGAAGAGTTGTTAAATAAATCAAATCCGCTAAAAGAGCAGAAAGTCCGAGATCAATGTATTGGTCTCGGACTTAGAAGATCGCATTACGATGAAATACTTAAAAATAAGCCACCAGTATCTCATTTTGAATTCATTTCAGATAATTTTTTAACATTTAACTCGTATGATTTTTCACTATTAGAAAAAATTCGAGAATCTTATCCACTCTATGCACATGGGGTAGCGCTTTCTATAGGATCAGACGACGCTCTAAATTTTGAGTATTTAAAGAAAATAAAAGAATTATATAAAAGAATAGAGCCATTAGCTATATCCGATCATCTATGTTGGAGCTCTATTGGTGGTCACTATTCGCATGATTTATTACCTTTTCCTCTAAGCAAAAAAATGAAAAAACATTTTGTTGAAAAGATACAAAAGGCTCAAGAGTTCTTGCAAACGAATCTAGTATTAGAAAATATATCTACTTATGTTCGTTTTAATTCAGATGAGATACCAGAGGGCGATTTTGTGGCAGATGTGGCCAAACAAAGCGGATGTAAGATTTTACTAGATGTAAATAATGTTTTTGTAAATTCTGTTAATTTTCAATTTTCAGCAGAAGAATATATTGACTCTATAGACGCAAACCTGGTTGATCAAATTCATATAGCTGGAGCCAAGAAAGTAGATGATTTTTACATTGATGATCATGGGTCAGCTCCAAACGATGATGTGATAGGCCTTTTGCGAAAAGCCTTAAATAAATATAAGAATGTTCCCATTCATTTTGAATGGGATACTAATATTCCTTCATTTGACCAAATGCTTAAAGAGACGAAAAAAATATGCCAACAGATTTAAAA
This sequence comes from Oligoflexia bacterium, assembly GCA_023954355.1. Classification (GTDB taxonomy): domain Bacteria; phylum Bdellovibrionota; class UBA1018; order CAIPTA01; family CAIPTA01; genus JAMLID01. The sequence goes on from JAMLID010000018.1 coordinate 14,319, forward strand.
TGGCAAACTCAACTCTATCAGTACATCAGAAAAAAAGATGAGTCAGTATTTCATTCTATTCAGCCTGAGTTTGTGAATAGAATGAGTATTTATAGAAATAATTTTTATTTAAATGCGCTAGAGACATTTACACAAATGTATCCTGTTTTATTTAAATATTTGGGCGAAAAAAAATTTAAAAAATATCTTTACCTATATTTGCAGAGACATCATGCGAAAGACCCGAATAGAGAAAATTGGAATAAAAATTTTATTTTCTTTTCAAGAAAAGTAATATCTAGTTTGCCTATGCTAGAACTAATTCGATTCGAATCAGCTCTATTTTTCGTCACTAAACTTAGCGAGATTAAAGAGGTGGATAAGCCCCTCATTATTCAAGCTATGATAAGGGGGAATAAAATCTCTCTTGCTGAAAATATCATTTTATTTAAATCGAAGATTACTATTGATCAATTATATGAAACTTCAAAGTATAAAACCTCAAAAACATTTTTAGTTCTATTTTCAAAGCAGGGGTCTGCTTATTATATGAAAATTTCAAAAGAATTATATGAGTTTTTGGATCGACTTAATAAAGAAGGTTGGTCAGATGAAAAATTTGAAAAATATTCGACAGATCAACTTGTTCAATTTATATCAGAAAGTGCTAGGCTCGGTTTATTAAAAAAACCGTCATTTTCTTAGTCCGGGTGACACAAACAGCGACTCTATAAGTTCGAAAAATAATTGCATTAAGATGGCCAATATAGCTGAAGGAATAGCACCTTCTAATATTAAAGAATAACTATCTAGTCTAATCCCCGTAAGAATTGGTTGTCCGTAGCCGCCAGCACCGACTAGTGCACCTAGTGTTGCGAATCCAACTGTCATTACTGCAGATGTTTTAATTCCTGATAAGATAAAGGGCAGAGCTAAGGGCAGATCAATTTTAAATAGCTTTGAATGTGGCGCTAAACCTAAAACCGAAGCTGTTTCTCTTAGAGACGTAGATATTTGCGAGAGCCCTGAGTGTGTGTTTCTCAATATCGGAAGTAAGCCGTAAAGAAAAAGTGCAATCAATGCGGGGGTATCTCCGATTCCTCTAAGGCCAACCCAGTTTAAGGGCTTGATCAGTACAACCAGTAAAGCTAGCGCCGGGATTGTTTGAAAAATGCCAACTATAGAAATTAGTACCTTACCTGTCCATTGGTGCTTTTCGGCTATGATTCCCATGGGTATTGCAAAAATACAAGCAAAGAACAGTGAAATTGCTACTAGATAAATATGTTCTTTTGTTCTTGTCCAAAGTCTTTCATATAGTGAGGGTGCATTTAGTTCTATTGTTTTTTGGAAATTTGTTTCTATAAAATTTGCAGCTACAGCGCTTTCTGAGCGACCATGAATCTTGACGGCTGAGTTTAGTTCTATCATTTTCTCTTCTGAGATTTTTCCTTCAAGAGAACTAAGAAAATGAACAACCTCAGGCGCTTTTTCTTTTAGTTCTAATCGGTAAAGAAAAACGGCATCATATCGGGGAAAATAGTTTTTATCATCTGTCAAAATTTTTAGATTATAGTGTTCAATAGAGGCATCTGTTGAGTATGCGTCCATAACGTCTATGTCACCAGAGTCAAGTGCTCTATATGCTATATCATGATCCAAGCCTTTAATCATGCGATGAGGGAGTAGGTATTTTTGCTTCAATCCAGGCCAACCGTCATTTCTTTTTAAAAACTCTTCTGCCCAACCTAGCTTAAGTTCGGGGAACTTTGCTAAATCAGATATTTTATTTATGCCTAAACCCTCTGCTCTTTTTTTATTCATAGCAACGGCATAGGTATTGTTAAAGCCTATAGAATTCGTAATGCCAATACCTTTTTCTTTTAAAAAGAGTTTTAAGTCTGATTCTGTTATTTTTTCGTTCTTAATAAGCTCTAGTCTTAGGGTTCCTGTATATTCTGGATAAATATCTATATTTCCAGCAAGAAGGGCATTCCACAGAATTCTTGTGCCACCAAGTTCTGCAATATGTTTAACTTGTAGTGTATCTGATTGTATTCCTAAGTGGACGATTTCTCCTAGAATTACAGATTCAGTAAATTTTTTTGATCCTATTTGTATGCTTTCAGTTGCATTGGCTGAGTTCATGGTAGAAAAAATAAATAGAATATAGAAAAAATATTTCAATTTAGAGATGCTCCTCTTTGGGCATTGACAAATTTTTTCACGAAATCTGAGTTGGGGTTGTTAACGATTTCTTGCATTGTGCCTTGTTGAATAATTTGGCCCTTATTTAGCAAGTAGACTGCATCAGCTAGAAATGCAGCTTCATGTAAATCATGAGTTACTAAGAGAACGGTTTTTTTCATTTGTGAAAATATAATTTGTAATTCTTCTTGCAGATCAGAACGAGTGATTGGGTCTAGAGCACCTAGCGGCTCGTCTAATAAATATACATCAGGATTCAAAAACATTGCTCTAATGATCCCTACGCGTTGGCGTTGACCACCAGATAAGGCTTTAGGGTATTTCTTTAATAGAGATGTTGGTAGTTTGGTTAGATCGGCTAGCTCTTCTAATCTATTTTTTCTCTCCATAGTAGACCAGCCGCGCTCTTTGGCCATGAGTTCTATATTTTCTATTGCAGTTAGGTGAGGAAAAAGTCCGCCATCTTGAATGACGTAGCCAATTTTTTCTCTTATTTTTTTTATATTTGTCGAGTTTACTTCAAGTTCGTCAACACGAATTTGGCCTTGGTCGGCTAAATGGATTCCAGCGATAAGTTTAAGAACCGTCGTTTTGCCTGATCCACTAAGGCCAAGTAGAGCTATGGTTTTTCCACTAGGGATTTCTAGGTGAAAATTTTTAAGAACAGATGCTGATCCAAAGGACTTTGAGACAGCATTTAACGTAATCATAGAAAAATTTTAACCGATGGCGAAGCTTTTCCTAGATATTTTTTTGTAGAAAACAGGTATTTGATTGATTTTTTTACCAGTCGTTTTAGTCTGCAAAGAAATGACAAAAAATCTTTCTAGAATATACGACTGTATATGCATTGGCTCTGGGCCAGCGGGTCTAATGGCAGCAGACATACTTAGCCAAAGAGGCAGAAGTGTAGCCATTCTAGAACAGAGACCATCTATTGGATGGAAGTTATTAGTTGCAGGTAGTTCTGGGCTAAATATTAGTTCTGATATTAGTGCAGAAAAACTACCTGCGCTATATGGTGCTTCTTCCTCTTACTTAGCTTCAGCTTTTGAGGATTTTTCTATTCAGGATTGGTTAAAGCACTTAGAAGAGCTTGGAGAGTTGCCATACTTAGGTAGCAGCGGACGTTATTTTATCAAAAATAAGACAGCAGGGAAATTATTAAAAACTTGGCAAGAAAAGCTGATTAGGCAAGATGTTTGTTTTTTCACAAATACGCAAATGCTCGATTTTTCTTTTAACTCAAATATTCAGATACATACAAATAATCAAACCTATGTAGCTAAAAATTTATTATTAGCTACTGGAGGTGCTAGTTGGTTAGATGAGATTCCGAATTGGCCATCGATACTCAAAAGCAAAAAGATTTCTCTTCAAGAGTTTTCTTCTTCAAATTGTGGTTACGAAATAAAAGCTTCTGATGAGTTTTTTAGTAAAGCTGAAGGTATACCTATTAAAGGGCTTTGCTTAAAAACAAAATTAGGACAAAAGCTCGGTGAGTTAATGATTACTAAATATGGTCTAGAAGGAACTCCAATATATACATTAGGCTGTACGGGTACTGCGTTTATTGATTTAAAACCTGATCTATCTGTAGATAGGCTCGAAGAGAGAATTCGTTCAGCAAGAGGAGATATACATAAAAAACTTAAGTACGGTGCCAAATTAAGTGAGGGGGCGGCTTTTTTAGCATTAGAAATGGCAAATGCTGATCATTTGAACGACAGTAAACGGCTTGCTCATTTTTTAAAAAATGTTCCTGTTGAGCTATTGAAACCAAGGCCTTTGTCAGAAGCGATTTCTTCAAGAGGGGGCGTTGCCCTAGAAGAAACGAATAGTTATTATGAATTAAATAAAATACCTAAGGTCTACTGCGTGGGAGAGATGTTAGCATGGGATGCACCAACCGGTGGATTTTTAATCCAAGCTTGTGTTTCGATGGCTGTTCGAGCAGCGAAAAAAATTGATCGCGATTTGATTTAGTTGTAGCTGAATTTTTTATTCACGAGCTGCAAGAAAGCATGGTGCATCCTGGCGTTTGGTTTGCCCAATCTGGTCTTTTAATAAACCAGTTTGTTGACTCCCATTTTTCATTAAAGGGATCTTGGATTATGGCAAATAGTTCTTCTGCACGATTTAAAGTTCCTTGCGATAAATCTTCGCAGATGAGGTGAGTCATGTAGTTTCTATAAATAATCGCAGGGTTTACCTTTTTCATGTTTAAGCTAATATCCTCTATTGAGCGCTCTTCTTTTAACATTCTATTTTGATAAGCTTTTAGCCAAAAGTTTAGAGTGTCTAAATCGGTCTCGGTTATTTTTTTATAAGATGACTTTTGTAAGAAGCTAGCTGAGTCAATTTCTTTTTTAATAATTTTAGAAAGTAGGCGAAAAAATAAAGTGAAATCTATCTCAAGATTTTCCAATAAGGAAAAAAGTTGTAATTTTAATTCTTCATCTTCGGAAAGTTTTTTTTCAAACCCTAGTTTTAGAGAAAAATCTTTTTTGTTTTTTTCTGAAAATATTTTTTGATAACTTTCAATGCCTTTTTGGAATCCTTCAGTGGTGAGACCAAGATCTTTTAGGGAAATAGCAAGCCGTTCTAGGTTCCACTGAGCAATATATGGCTGTCTTCCATAGCAGTAGCGTCTACCCGGTAGGTCTGTGGTATTAGGGGTGAACGATAGTGAAAAATCCTCTATCCAAGCATAGGGTCCATAGTCGATGGTTTGGCCTAATATAGACATATTGTCGGTATTCATCACTCCATGGACAAAACCGTATCGCATCCAATCAGCTATAAGGTGAGCAGTGCGAGTGCATATAGTTTCAAAAAATAATTCTACAGGATTATCATTTTGAATTAGGTTTGGATAAAATTTTTCTAAAACATAGTTAAAAAGTTTTTGTGCTTTATCCCTCTCTCTACGATAAGAAAATAGCTCAAAACTTCCAAAGCGTATAAATGAAGAGGATATACGTGTTAAAACTGCTCCAGGCTCTTCTTTTGGATTGCCGTCATAAAATAAATCGCGAATTACGGACTCACCTGTTTCAACTAGCGCTAAAGCTCTTGTCGTGGCGACTCCTAGATTATAATTAAGTTCACTTGCATAAAATTCACGAAGAGAAGATCGCAGCACCGCCTTACCGTCACCCCTTCTAGAATAAGGAGTTGCGCCGCTACCTTTGAGTTGAATCTCCCAGCTTTGTCCTTCTTTCGTGATTTCACCTAAGGTAATGGCTCGACCATCGCCAAGTTGATTAGCCCAATGCCCAAATTGATGGCCACCATAATTTTGTGCGAATGGTTTTGCTTGTCTTGGCTGTTCATTACCTGAGTAGTAAAAAAGTTCGCTGGTGGATAAAGGCTTTTCTAGAGCCATTTGATTGCCAAGCTGAGTGTTCCATAAGAGTAGCTTGGGGTCTGGAACTCTCGTGGGTTTTACCCATGAATAGTGTTCTTGAACCTCTCTTGGATGATTTTCACTACTAGGATCCGGGCTAAGAGAGTGAGTATAAGAGTTCACCCACTTAGCCTCATTTAAAGACTTATTCATTAGTCCAATCTACAAAATTAGGGCGTATTTTCAAAGTTAGAAACTAGCTGCCCCCTTTAATTGCTGATTAACCACTCGATCACTCAGTCGATGCTCTACTCTTTGGATTTTTAAGTTGTTTAAAGACTTAAAAATCTTCTATTATCGATGCAATTTCAGGGAAATCAACTAATGGGTTTCGATTGCCTTGAATTTTGAAAATTTTTTCGTTTCTTTCTTTTTCACTCTCATCAGGTGGGTCTTGAAGGTTCCACTTTTTTAATACATCTTCTTCTTCTTTTGAGATCTGCATGTCGTAGCGCAAAGAAAAATATAGTAGAGAGCGTGCCACATTGCCCTTATGGCCTTGTGGTGGCTCAAATACAATCTCTGATCCATTCATAGAGGGGCCAAGCTTAGAGTTATCGCACTTAAGGCCCGATTTTGGCTCTCTAACTTCACCAAAAGGATAGCTTGAGCGCCTTGAATTCATTTGTGAATCACTTGGGTAGAGATGATGTAAATCAGCCTTTTGCCATCCCTCTTGAAAGCGTCTACTGAATTTTGACTGAGGCCAGGTATGTTCAACATTTATAATATTATTGTCAGGAACTTCACCAGGAGCCGGCTTATGCCGAAACTCGTTTGGTGCTTTAACTCTATCGCAATAAACATCATAAAGACCGTAACCTTTGTTGTTCATAGGTACTAAGTAAAAATCACCAAGAATATACTTTCTGGCTTCTTCATAACTAATGGGTTTGTGAAGAAAGCAATTTTCGTCTTCGCATGTTTTTACAATTCTATCATAGCCGTCTCTATTTTTTTGATGTCTCTCTCTGAGCACAGATTTTAAATAAGGTTTTAATTGTGTTGATCGATTTTTTAGATAGCGACTAAAATCTCTTCCGTAATAACCTTCAACTCCTGCGGCGTAAGCGAACGACTGACTTGTCCATATAAGGACTGCAAATAAGAATACGAGCTTCATGATTTTCCCCCCTGATTGACGAAGCGATCATTCCACAGAAAGAGAAAAAAACCTTCTAGATTTTTATTTGCTTTTGATTAGAATTTCGGACGCCGCATAAGCATGGCGCGTTAAGGTGCTATGTATTGCTCTTTGGTTTTGATTGGTTCAACATAAAGAAATCAAGAGGTTTTATGGGATTTATTCTGAAACAACTTTTTTCAATGGTGAAGTTACTCAATTCTGAAACAGGGCATAATCAAATTGCTGCAGGGATAGCGGCGGGCTTTGTTTTGGGAATGACACCAGCCTTCTCACTGCAAACGATATTGATTTTTCTTTCTCTCTTTCTTTTTCGCATCCAAATAGGCATGGCGTTTTTATCGGCTTTCTTTTTCGCTTTTATTGCGTGGGTGCTTGATCCTATTTTTCATTCTATAGGATTAGCAATATTAGAATCAGAAAGTTTTCTGCCCTTGTTTACATGGATGTATAATTTACCATTGGTTCCTTTTACAAGATTCAATAATTCGGTTGTTATGGGTTCTGGAGTATTGAGCATTCTTTTGTTTCCTTTTGTTTTTATTGGGTCAAGAGCTTTGGTTTTGAAATATCGAGTGGAAGTTTTAGAGAGGTTTAAAAATACAAAATTTTGGCGAGCAGTAAAAGCAACGGCATTCTACAAATGGTATTATTCTTATGACAAAATCTATGGTTAAAACAAAAGGTCCGTTTCGTACTGGAGCTATACTTCCCGTATGTATTTTACTTTTGCTAATTTTTGCGTATTTTCGCTGGTATTTTGATGCGCATATTCGGTGGACTTTAGAGTATGTAGCAAGTCGAGTTCATGGAGCAGAAGTAAATATAGCGTCTTTTCGTTCAAACTTCTTAAAGCCATCTATTCAGGTTGATCGTATAGAAGTAACTGATAAAGAAAAGCCTGAGCAAAATTTATTTTCTGTCGATGAGTTTCAAATTTCCTTAGAGTGGGCGGCTCTTTTAAGAGCAAAACTCTCTTCAGACAAAGCGTATCTTCTTGGCATTCGGTATCATTCAGCTAGAAAGAAGCCAGGTAAGGTGTTTCCACCAGAGCCAGAAGGCAATAGTCTAGTCGCGCAAGCCAAAAGAGAAATTGTATCTCAAACTAAAGAAAAATTTAAAGAAAGCTTTTTAGGAGATTTAGCAGCGATTATTGATGGAGTGAATCCCAAAGATCAATTGCAGGCAATCAAAGAAGAGCTGCAGTCAGCGATTAAAATCGATCAATTGACTATTGAGTTAAAAGAAAAAGAGGCTGCGTGGAAGAAGCGTATTGAAGAGCTTCCAAGGCCCAAAGAACTTAAAGAAATAGAAGCTGAGATCAAGGCATTAGATCTGAAATCGAAAGATCCTAAATCTATAGCGGCAAATATTGGAGAAGCAAAAAAAATTATTGATAAAATTAATGATAAGCTCAAGAAAGTAAAAGAAACAAAAAATAGTTTCACCACTGAGATGGGCGAAACACAAAAACAAATCTTAGAAATCGAAAAAATGGTTCAACAAGATGTTCAATCTCTACAAAATAAATTTAGCCTCCCTTCAATTAATCCAAGTGAAATTTCCACACAGTTTTTTATGCAACAAGTAGAGGGAAGATTAGTAGAGCTGAGAAAATATGAAAAAATCGCTAAAAAAGTAATGCCACCCAAGAAAACGGCAGAGCAAAAAGCCAAAGAAAAAGAAGAAGCTATTGTGCCTAGAGAAAGAAGTGGTGGGCTTACTGTTAGTTATCCGATCACCAGCGGTTACCCTTTATTTTGGTTTAAAGATATTCAAGTGAGTTCTGAGTTTAATGAAAAAGATGGCGGAGGTAGAATCGCCGGTGCGATTCGAAATTTAAGTTCGTCTCCCTCCCTTGTAAATTTGCCTATGGAAATTACCCTGGATGGAGATTTTCCTGCTAAAGAAGTCATGGGGTTTTCTTTTGTGGGCAAAATTGATAACCGAACTGCAAATGAAATAAAGCAAATACAGCTTTCCGTTAAATCTTTCCCTATCGAAAAAATGACTTTGAGTAAAAGTGAGAAAGCCTCTTTGGCAGTATTAAATTCAAAAAGCTCTGCTGTGATTTTTGCTCAGCAGATTGGTGAACAGATTAATATTAAAATGGAAAATACCATTCGATCGCCTAAGTTTGATTTAAAAACAAGCAATCAAAAAGTTCAAGAAGTGATAGGTCAGGTATTAAACTCTATGGATCTTCTTACTGTTTCATCGTCGGTTAGCGGGCGTTGGGATGATTTAAAAATATCGATTCAATCGAATATTGGGTCTGCTATTGCAAACTCATTTTCTAGTGTAGTAGGTGGTAAAATAGCTGAAGAACGAAAAAAGATAGAGAGTATGGTAAATGAAAAAATTGGTTCTAAGAAAAAAGACTTAAGTCTCCTTGCTGGTGGTATTGAAAAACAAGTAGGCGGAGAAATTACAAACGCTGATAGTATGCTGACTGGATTATTGGATCAAGCAAAGGCGAAGTCAGCAGGGGGATCGTCTATACCTGATGCTGGAAAAAAATTACTTAAAGGATTCGGTTTTTAAATTGGTCTCGATTTCAATCTTCTGAATTTGCCAGATATTAGAAGTGGTAAAAACTAGCGCTAATAGAAAAGCAGTGAAGAAGATAAACTTCTTTTTCTCAGAATTCTTGGTAATTTTAAATACTAATGTTAGAGGCAGCCAAAGAACTAAAAAAGCAAAAAAATAATGACTTAGGTGGTGTGTCCAAAATAACAATTTTTGGTAAGAGTTGTTTGGTAAAGTGTAAAATCGTAGTGGAATATTATTGCGGGCAGTGATTAAGTTTTTAATTTGTAATGGGCTATAAAAAAGTTTTAGTGCGATAAAAATCTGCTGTCTTATTAATGAGAGCCAAAATTGATTTTGAATCGGAACACTACTAAGAATAAGTTCTGGGTTTGTAATTAAGTAGCCTGGGTTGGTTTTTAAGTCATGTTCTGAAATTTCTAATATACTATGACCATAATCTAGCTTTAGTTTAGAGGTTCTTTTGCGCTCTAATATTTCTTTTAACTGTATAGATGAATAGACTTCTATATCATCTACTTTAAAAAATCTAACTCCCGGGAAAATTGGGTTTTTTGTGGATTGAGCTATGCCGACACCTTTGTCTAAAATACCCAACATAGCTAAGGTAGCGTCTTCTTCAATTAAGTTGATATATTGTGATCGCCAGCTTTTTCGAGCATAGAGCTGAAAAATGTCTCGGTCGGGTGTTGGTATTGCTAGAAAAATAGTAAATATAGAATCATCAGGTAGTTGATTTAAGTAAGTTGAAACTATATCAGTATCGCTTGTGACAATTTTATCTATATTTGTTATTCGGACAATACCTCTAGCGGTGTCGATTTGATTCATAAGGTATTGAGCAGGCATACTTTGAACTAATGGGATATTTTTAATTTTATATGAGTTATTAAAATGTCGTACTTGGTATTGATTTGTGAGTCCTTCGCTAAACGGTGGGATAATATTCTGCTTATTGGTAGGTTCTAACGAGAAAAAAAGTAGAAGAGCAGTGGAGATAGATAATAGTTGAAAGCAAACAAATAAGTAGAAAGAAGTGCTCTTCCAGTTAAGTTTTTTAACATTCGAGTATGAGTAAAAAAAATACGTTATGGGCGTTGTCAAAAGAAGAAAAGTGAAAAAAAGATCAATCATTGAAATCCTCTATCAGTGTACTGTATTTCAATGGGGCTTACTCCCATTTCTTTGGGCAAAAAACTATCACTTTTTCTTGATTGAAATCCCGTTTCAATCCATGTGCCAGTAGCATCGAAAAATATAAAGCGATTCGGAATGTAATCGGCTATGCCTCCATCGGCCAGCCAGTGTAAGGAGCCAAACATAAATGTTTGATCAGTATTAATAAGGCCAGTGACTTTTAGGGTACGATGGGCAGGTAATTTTTCTTGGTGTTCATTTAAGTCATCTAAAAATATTTTTAAATATAGGGGCTCAATATGGTATTGGATAGAAAACCATTTCGCTAATGGATGCGTAGACATAGCAGCTGTAGTTATTAGTAACGAGCAAGTAATTGCAATAATAAAAGATGGGGCTTTAAATTTATCAAGAAAGTGATTGATCCAGTAAATCCATAAAATAAATACGCAAGCAGCGAATGTTCCTGCATATTCTAAAAACCATATATTAGTGAGCGAAATATGAAAAATAATGGATACAAAAATAGTTGCTAAAAAAGGCCATAGATTTTTCTTTTTTAAAGAGAGAATAAAAAGTAGGCAAGTTAATAAGAACCAAATATTTTTTAAACTCCAAATTTGAAATTCCGGATCAGCGTCAAATTCAGGGAAAACGATGGCAACAGTGTATTTCCAAAATGAAAATATGTTATTAAGTCCAAACTCTAATTGTGATGCACCCAATGCAGCACTCGGATTATGAAGTACATATAAATGTATGAACATAAGAAGTGGTATAAATAAAATATCCAAACTAAATTTTCTGATTAAAAATTTTTTTTCTGTGTAGTCGATAATCAGCAAAGGAAAAAATAAAAGTAAAGCCCATTCTCTAGAGCCCAGAGCAAAAAAATAAAATAAGATCGAGGCAATTCGATATTTGTTTGAGTTTGTTTTGTGCCATTGCAATCTTGCGATTATGGCCCAGAGAGAAAAAGTGAGTACAGAAGAGTTGTGCCAAGCAGAAATCCAGTAGAGTGGCTTTAGGTGAGAGGGCATGAATAAAAATGCAAAAAAACCACTAAGAGCCAAGAAAATATGGACTTTCAAATCTCTAAGAATTTTAAAAACAGCCCCAGCACCTAAGAATATAATTGCCCACGTGATTAGATGGTAAAAAGCTATATTTGTGATTCCAAGCCATGAGGGGATTGCCCAAAGAATTTTTGTTACCGGTCTGTATTGATACATAGAGTTTTGGGGTGCCCAAAACCAATAAAAAATATCAGTAATAGAAAAAGGTGCGACCTTTACAAAACGGGCATCTTCACGAAGAAAGCCAGTGTCTAAGCTATGATGATGATAGATAAGCCAAACATAGATTCCAATAAGTGCATTACTTAATAAAAAGATAGTTTTCCAAGATAAGCGCATCAACATCGGTTTCTCTAAAGATTGCTATAGCCTCATCAGGATTGCAAGCAATAGGCTCATGGTTACGATTTAAAGACGTGTTTAATAAAATCGGGTACGATGTTTTCTCTTCTACTTTTTTAAGTAGTTTATAAAGGTGTTCGTTCTGTTCTTTGTTGACTGTCTGTACTCTGGCTGTACCATCAACGTGAGCGATAGCTTGAAGCTTTTGAATATGTTCTGGACGAATATCGACGGTTCTCATCATATAGGGTGAGGGCTTATGATCCATAACAAAAAAGCGTTCAGCATCGTCTTCAATAACTACAGGTGCAAAAGGACGAAAGCTTTCCCTTTTTTTGATTATTAAGTTCATTTTATTTCTAATAGACTTATCTTGAGGCAAGGCTAAAAGGCTTCTGTGTCCAAGTGCTCGAGGACCAAACTCCATAGGTCCATTATACCAAGCAACGATTTTTTGCTCTAAAAGAAGCGAACACACTTTTTCTATTAAGTTTTGGTCAGACAATAACTCTGCGTCTTGGATTTGTGATGGTGTGGGTTGGTATTTGGGGCCAAGTGCATAAGTTTTTGGTGTAGCGGCATTTGCTTTATGGGTTTTATGCCATAAAAGTTGCGCAGCACCTAGGGCGGTTCCTGAGTCATGAGCAGCTGGTTGAAAAAAGACATTCTTAAAAATTTTAGATTTAAAAATGAGTTGGTTCGCAACGCAGTTTAATCCAACTCCACCTGCAATGGCTAAATTGGTTTCGGTTGGTTCTAATAGTTTTGTTTTTTTAACTAAACCTAAAAGAGCGTTTTCTAATATAGATTGCGCATAAAAGGCAATTTGCTCATGTTTTCTTTCGATTGGATCTTCTTTTTTTCTCGCTGGCCCTAAAAGATTTTCTAACTCTGGAGACCACATCTTATCGCTACCTTTATGAAATAAAAAGTAATCTAGATTTAATCGAAAACTGCCATCTTTATTTAGTAGTAAAACGCGATCAAGGGGATTTTCATTGGTTTTTGGTAGAGCTTTCTCATAAGAGGATAATCCCATCACTTTATATTCATCATTCATGGGAGAAAAGCCTAAATATTGAGTTATGGTTGCGTAAAAATGGCCAAGACTATGAGGGTAGAGGGCTCTCCAAAGTTGTGTGTGACCGCTTTTGGTAAAGTGATGAATCGTGGTGGTGGCGAATTCTCCATTTCCATCTACTGTAAGACAGGAGGCTTGTTCAAATCCTGAAGAAAAATAGGCGCTTGCTGCATGACATAGATGATGAGAGATGTGGTGCAGTTCACCTCGAAATCCAAGAGAATAAAGTTTCTTTTTAGCCAAATATATGTGCTTCCACTTTTCTATTCTGCTGGGGGTTTTCTGTTTTTTTTGAAATAAAAAGCGTTTGCTGTGAAAAAATTGTTTTGCTACGAAGAGGCCGACTTTTGTGATGTCTAAAAACGGATCCCAAGCAAACCCAACTTGATCAATATCATTCCAGGATAAGTTGTGTTGAGTAAAGAGTGTTTCAATTGCGTTGATGGGAAATGAAGATGAGTGCTTAATTCGATCAAAACGTTCTTCTTCTGCGCAATAAATTATTTCACCGCTTGGTGAAATGCATGCAATCGCAGAATCGTGACTACCATAGCAGAATATTCCCATGGTGTGCTTTGTTTTATTCGACATTAATAATACGCTAATCTATGACCATTTGTTTTGCTAGAGGGAAGTGGTCGTCTAATTTGCACACTGGCAAAAGTGGCGTATTAGAAATTCTGTGCTTCTTCTATTCGTGAAATAGTCGCGCCTTGTCAGCTTCTTTTAATGTCCAGTAAAGTGTTTTAGCTTAAAAAATGGGTCTTGAATTATCTTGCTCATTTTTTGAGAAAACCGAAGAAAATCGCGATAAATCCTTTGCATTTCGTTTCATTCGAGTAGGATAATATTTGTCTAATAACGCTTTAACGAAATATAGTTCGTAGGTTTGCTGAGGTCTTTATGCTTTTAATTTATTTAGCCGCACTCTTTTCAGATTACTCATACTCGGCACCAACGATAGATGCAAAAAAAGTGTTTGCAGTGACTGAATCCGATAAAGCGGCTATTGAAGATGTTAAGCTCTTTAGAGATTTTTATATTTCGGTAGAGAGTGATTTCGAATCTTATAATCCACCCTTTAAAGCTGGGGCAAAACCAAATATTGTGAGCTATACGGATCAGCTAACATCTTTTAAATCTGTAAAAGATCGAAAAGATGACGCTGTGGAAGTTCGCTTTGAAAAGCTAGTGACAAAGAATGAAATGCAGATTCCTGGGACCTCTAAACCATTTACAACAAATCAAGATTTGAGTTCGATACTGAAAAATAAATCGTTTTTTGCCATTTATAAAAATAATGAACTAGAAAATATTGAAGGGCTGAATAAATTAAAAGAAAGTTTAAAAAGAGAAATAAAAGACCCTATCACAAAGCATTCTATATTAATGACGTTCGATGAACCAATTTTGAAGAAAACTGTAGAAGCTCTAAGGCAAGAACCTCTCTGTGCTATGAATATCAAGGGTAAGAAGCCAGGTGAAGAGTGGACTCAGATTAGAAAAGAACAGAATGTTGATGTGACCTATAAGTGTAAATTTAAAGGTTGGAGTCAAAACGGTAAAAATAAAGTTGCTGTGATTGATTTGGCGGCACCAAAACAACAAAAAGAACAGAAACAACCTAATGGTGTTATCGGTGTAGTAGAGGTAGAGAGTAAGGGAGAGCTGATTTATGATCCAAAAATCCCTGAAGTCAGAATAACTATCAATGCTGATATTTTTGCAGAGCCTACAAAGCGAGAAATCACAAAGCTAGAGAAGCAGAAAAAATTTGTTCCACGAAATAAATCTAAAATGAAAGCATTGATTCAGCAGTACCCAATGTGAGATTTTTTCAAAAAGGAGAGTCATGGTTAAAAATATAAAAATTATTTTTATTGGTTTATTTTTAGCCATTAGCTCTGTTAAAGCGAATCCGACAGAAGATTTAAATCAGACTAAGAGCGCACTCCAGCTCATAGCGAAAGCACAAGCGTTGGTGATTGCTTATGATGAAAGCTCGCCTGAATCCCAGTCGATTTTCTTTTTGCAGCTACAAGAGGTACGCCCTCAACTAGAAGTGGCAGAGAGTTTATTAGAATCCTTTTTAGAAAAAAATAAACCAGAACTGCTTGTTGTTATTAAAGAGTTTAATAGCCAAAGTGCTATACATTCACTTGGCTTTGCGCACTTTCTTAGAAGAATGAGCTATGATGATGGTTGTGTAGATTGCAGTGTACCTCAATCAGTAATGGATGATTATGGCTTGACGTTTAACCCCTATAGCGATTTAGAAATCTATGAATATAGAAAGAGCATTTCATTAAAAGAAGTAGCTGCTTCTCGTTTATTATCAGCGTTTAAAAATTTAAATTTGAAAGATAGTGAAGCACCAACAGCAACCTATGACTGGAAAAATCGTAATTGGATAGTTGGCAATTTGAACGAAGGTGAGTTTGTGGTTACTTATGACGATGGACCGCTTATAAGCCTTACAGAAAAAATTGCAAATCAATGGATTGCTTCTGGTCAGGCAAAGCCAGCTTTTTTTTGGCTTTCACAAAATGTGCTAAAACATAAAAGCTTGGTTAAAGATCTTTATAAAAAAGGGTTTCCAGTCGCTTGTCATTCTGAACGTCATGCTGATTTAGGTAATTTGGCCAAAGCAAAGGCGAAAAGTAACTTAAGTTCGCTTAATAAAAATCTTTTCAAGCAAGAATTAGAACAGATCAGTGACTCTGAGTTTGCTGGGTGGAAGGCAAGAACTCTTAATAGAGAAATAGTGGAATCATCAAATACGATAGAATCGATTTTGAAAGAAGTCGATGAGAGAGCAAGAATACGACACTATAGATTGCCGTACGGCTCAGGAGTAAGAAACGATTTAATCGGTAATTTATTTGAATCAAGAAATCTAGATCATTTTTTTTGGAAAATTGATTCACTAGATTGGCAAGACTCTAGTCCTAATACTATTTATGATCGAGTATATAAACAAATGAGCCAGAGCAAAAAAGGGATCATCCTTTTTCATGATATTCAGCCTCCAACAGAAAAAGTTACGGAAAAATTAATTCAATTATTTTCATCTAGAAAATGGTCTGCGGTTTCTATACATCAGCAGGTTCCCAATTGATTTTAGCCCTTATATTAACTTTCTGCTCCTGGAATGCATCTGCAGAAAGCCTACCGCTTAGAGAAATGGAAGAAATTCGAAAGCTTTTAGTTGTCACAAGAATGGCATTAAGTGAAAGTGCTAATTTAAAAAAATGTGAATATGAAGGTCTTCATGGTCTAGGAGCGCAGCTTCAGCTTTTATCCGCGAATTTTTTTGCAGAAAACGATTCTAAAAAAATTTCTAATAGTGCTGATCTGAAAATACTTAAAAAGAAAATTAATAACTGTATTTATCGGGCAAGTTGTTGGATCTACTCTGAATACCTAAAAAATGATGATCGCTCTCAAGTAAAAGCTCTAGCATCTTTAGCCAAGGCTAAAAATGATCAGTTGAAAGAATACCACTACAGGAGTGCTTTCAAAAAAATTAAGAGCCCCTGTCTATTCATAGCTAAATATATAGAATAAAAAGATTTTCCTCTTTTTATAAAGATCCATTGCCAGTCATTTTTTTGCTTGAGAAAACAAGAGGATACAAGTATGTTGCGTTGCATACAATAAGGGGATTTTGCCATGATTTTGAGTCTGATTATCGCTACATTCGTCTATGCGCAGCCTGAGACAGAAAAAAAAGAACTAGCCAAGGTGATTGTGCAAGAAATTCAGTATCAAGATGATCTTGAGCATGTATATGTTCCGGTAAAAGTGGCTGCTACAGTGCAGTCGTATGGAATTGCTGATAGTGAAGGTCTTGTAGTTGAGATTGTCAAACCTCTTGGCACTAGTGTTAAATCTGGTGAAACAATTTTATTTATACAGAACAAAGATCCTAACTATACTTATGCAAAAGTTCCTGTGAGAGCCTTAGTTACTGGTGTTGTAACAGAGGTTTTTCCAACACTAATGGCCAAAGTTAACAAGGGTGATCGATTGTTTACAGTTACAAATTTGCAAAAAATAAAGTTGTTAGGTGAAGTTGCATCTACAGATTTAAAGCGATTAAGTAGAGGGCAAGCGGGTATTTACAAAAAACAAATCAAAGAAAAAGACGGCCTATCTGTTAGCATTACGGCTATTAGTCCTGTGATTGATCCGAACTCGGGAACAGCTGCTATAGAGTTTGAGTTAAAAGATAAAAAAGAACTCCCAATTTTAGGTCAAGTAGGCCATGTTTTGATTGAATTGACCAATGGTAAAGTTATTAGTGTTCCTGAAAATGCGATTAGTTATCAAGAGGGTAAGCCTCTAGTTAAAGTTCTTAACGAAGCAAAAAAAGTAGAAAAGCGTGAGATTAAAATTTCGGAGCAAAGAGAGTCTAATGTTCTTATTGAGTCTGGTTTGAGCTCTGGAGATCAAATCATTATTCGATCAAGTAAAACAACCAAACCTGGAGACTCAGTAGAAGTAGAAAGCTCAAAATAAATGGCATACTTTTATCAGCGCCCTTTGATCGTTTATATTTTACTAGCTAGTTTAGGTGTATGGGGAATAGTTTCTGCCTTTAATCTATCTATCTCTCTTTTCCCCATGAGTAGTCAGCCAACGGTTTCTGTAAATATTTCTTATGGTTCGTATTCATCAGAGCAGTTTTACGAAACAATTGGTAAAAAAATTGAGTCGGGAATTCAGCCATTAAAGTCAGATGGTGTTGCCATTTCTAACTTAGAGGCCAGATACAATGATGGCTCTGTTCAATATAAAGTTCAATTTGGTTGGGGAGCTGACCCAGATGAAGCATTACGGAATATAGAGAATAAGGTAAAGGCTCTTGTGAGTCCCTATGAATCCGGTATACGAGATTCTGTGGGAGTATGGGCCTGGAGGCAAAATCAAGGCTTTTTTGCTGTAAGTTTTTACAGTCCCATGCGAACACTCGATGAAATTCATGAAATATTAAATCCTTTAATTATACCGATGAATGCTGACGTTGAAGACGCAGCAGAAATTGGGCTCTATAATCCAAATCAAAAAGAATTTTCTATAGTGTTAAAGCCAGAAAAATTAGCACTTTTTGAAATATCTCCAAGGCAAATCGAAAACTCTATTCGTGATGCTATTTTTGGACTTTCTGGTGGCAGCATTAAAATTGGAGAAAAAGATTATCGAATTCGCTTAGAGAAAAGAGCGGCTTCTATAGAAGAGCTCGAGGGGATCCGTGTATCTGCCCCAACTAAAAAAGCAGTTTTGCTTAGAGATGTGGCAGATTTAAAATTAAATATTTCTGAAAATTCATCGCAAAAATTTCGTACAAGTGGTGTAGAGAGTTTAATTTTATTTGCTAGCCCTAAAGAGGGAGGCAATATCAAGCGTATGTCTGACCAGGTTCGTGAATCTCTTGAGATACTCAGGCCACAATGGCCACAAGATATTCAATATAAAATATTAGTTAACCCTTCAGAGTTTATTGATCGTTCGATTCAAAGTGTAATTAAAGAAGTTGGGTTAGCTGCGTTTTTAGCTGTACTAGTTTTACTTGTTTTTATTGGTAATCTAAAAAATGTGGCTACTGCAGCTATAGAAATACCTCTTAGTTTAGTTATGGCATTTATTTTAATGCGAATTACTGGAATGAATTTAAATTTAATTTCTCTTGGTGGATTGGCCTTATCTGCAGGTATGAATGTTGATGCAAGTGTGGTTGTGTTAGAAAATATTTTTCGAAAATTTGAAGAAAATAAAAAAGAACTAAATTATGAAGAAAAGCTTTCTTTGATTCTTCAAGCTGTATCAGAAGTAAGGCTTCCTGTGATTGCGGCAACAATTGCCTCTTTAGTGGTGTTTATGCCCTTAATTTATACAAAAGGGTTAACAAATTCTCTTTTGGGCGACCTAGCCAAAGCGGTTATTTTCTCGCATGGTCTTTCTGCATTTGTCGCTTTATTGTTAGTACCAACAATTCGACTCCACATCATAAAAAATGGAAGCATGAAAGTTTATCCATCTCCTTTTGAATCATTAATTCGAGCAGTAGAAAATTTTTACGAAAGACTCTTAAGTGCACTTTTACAAAAAAACACTTATCAATTCGTTTTTCTGTTTACCCTGTTTTTATCTTTACCATTGCTTATATATTTTAAATTACCTAGCCTGCCTAAAGAGGTTATTGGTAAGCCAGATACCGATTGGATCGTGGTTGGGCTCAATTCTCCTACAATCTCTACACCAAAAGAATGGGATAGCGAGATATTGCAGCTAGATGAAAAAGTACGAGCTAGTTTCTCTGATGATATTCAGTATACATTTGCTCAGGTGGGGTCTTGGGGTGGTAATACAATGCTAAAAGTAAAAAAAGCCTCAGAGGGTGAAGCATTACAAAAAAAGTTAGAAAATATTTTTACGAATACAGCCACCAAATTTTACTATGTAGTTCCGTGGAATCCTTCTGAGCTCAGAATTCCGAATCCTCCAGATTTTGAAATCGATATTATTGGAGGGACAATTTTTAGCAGACAAAGAGTTTCCTCAGATTTACAACAAATACTAAAAGAGCAAGAAACTTTTGATTACGTATCGGTTACTCCATCAGCAGAAAGAGAAAAAGAGATTGTATTTGTTTCTAGACCGCTTTTAACAGAAAAGCCTGAACTTTTGTCTAGAAGTGATTTATCTCACTACCTACGAGTAGCGACTAGCGGGATTTCTGTTGAGCAAATATCAAATAAAGGTATTGATTTACCAATTTATCTAAAAATGCCAAAAGAATACTCATCAAGATTAGAATATTTAAAGGCGCTGCCAGTTGGAGCAGGTGGAAAAATTATTCCCATTGGTGCATTGGCAGATATTTCATTTCAAAATAAAAAGCCTGGAATTTTTCGTGAAAACCTTCAAGAGCTTTCTTCTCTAACAGGATCTATGAAGTTAGAAAATAAAAAGAAAGCCAAAGATAAAACAAAAGTAGCTGAAGATTTGGTTCAGAGCTATAGACAAAAATTAAATTCTATAGAAGATCCACCATCTATAGTTAATAAAGTTCCTGATGTAGAGCTTCAATCTGCCTTAGATCAGCTTAAAATTGCTATTTTAATTTCTATAGGATTAGTTTTTTTGACTATGGTTTTTCAGTTGGGAGATATAGTTCATGCGCTATTAGTTTTGCTGGCGATTCCTTTAGGAGCACTGGGAGTGATACTTTCTATTTGGCTTTTTAACAGTACAATTTCTTTAAACTCTGGCCTTGGAATGATTCTGCTAAATGGAATATCGGTAGCGAATAGTATTATTTTAGTAGATTTTATTCGTAGAAAATTTCAAGAATCTGGTGATCCATTTGCTTCAACTGTTGGCGCAGCAAAAGTAAGATTAAGACCAATCTTAATGACTTCTTTTACAACGATTTTGGGAATGCTTCCTATAGCTCTTGGTCTGGGTGAGGGTGGTAAAACATTACAACCTTTAGGGATAGCGGTTTCTGGTGGTCTTTGGGTCTCAACAATGCTCACATTGTTTTTAGTGCCTTCTCTTCAGTATCAATATTTAAAAATCAAAAAAAGGAGGGAAACTCATGTTTAGTTTATTACTACTTGCGCTTTTCTCTCTTCGAGTTGAGGCTAACGAGCTGGCTAGTTTATACAGTGATTTAGAATCTTTTTCAGAGCAAAGTCTACAGCTTCAAATAACTCAAGAAGAAGTGAGTGCAAAAAAATGGCAAACGCTTAGAGCGTGGATGCAATTTACTCCTGATTTAAGTATTGGTGCTAGACGATCTTGGACTAAAATTGATAGTGCGCGAAGCAGTCATGGTGATGCCTATTTTGCTAGCTCTCAGTGGAATCTTTTTCGAGGTGGCTCTGACATTGCTTCACTAAGAGCAGCGCAATTGTCAGAAGAGTCTTTAGATCTAAAGTACAGTAATGAGAAATTAGCATTTGAAAAAATGGCTGCAGAATTAGTTTTTCGTTCTATATATTTAAAAGAACTACTAGAGGCACAGAAAGCTCTTTTAGAAAATAAGAAAGAAAATCTTAGTGTATCGCAGGCTAGATATAGGCAAGGTAAGATTCCTCGAGAAGAAGTAATAAAATTTGAAGTAGATATGAGTCAGCAAGAGGGGGCATTTCGTATTTTTCAAATAGAGGCTGAGTCTCATCAAGCGAAAATTTATTCACTCTTTGTTCAGCAATTGCAGACTAAAAAGTGGCCATTAAATGAATCGATAAAATTTAAAAAAACCGATGATACAGACTCAATAGAGTTAAAAGAACTAGAGCTTTCTCAAGATGCAGCTAAATTTTATTGGCGATCGAGCTATTTACAGTATCTTCCCTCTCTTGATTTTAGTCTTAACTTAAGCAGAAATTCTTTGCGATCGCCTTATGTCGATCAGTGGTCTGGTCAATTGACTTTGAGTATTCCTATTTGGAGTCGATTAGAGACGAAGTCTGCCTCAGAAAGAAGCTATTTTAACTGGGTAAAAGAAAATAAAAGTTATTTACTTAAGAAACAAGAGAAGGAAAAAAATCGGCCAATTTTTTTAAAGAAGGTAAGTATCTATAAGCAGAATCTTATAGAAGCGAGAAGTTCGTTAGAAAAAGTCCGCGCGTTATACAAGGTTATGGAGCGCTCTTATCGTTCTGGACGTCTTTCTGCAAATGATTTGCTAATCGAGCAAGGGCGTTTACTAGATACAGAAAAGCAGTTTTTAGAGGCCCAATTGGCTTTTCATACTGGTATTATCTCGTTTTGCGCAGAAAATAGTTTATCTATCCAAGACTGTATCCAATAGTAGCTGCCCCCTTTAATTGTTGTTATATTGGGATTTCTTTAATGGAAACAATTCATTAGCTATGTTCTGCTTAGTTTGAAGCCTAAAGTGCATAAGCTCACCTGAGTGAACAAACGGCTCAACAACAATTAAAGGGAGCAGCTAGTATCCAATAAGAGATATAGTGCATATCTGCTTGTCATCATTAGAGAAAAACCAAAGGCAATTCTAGGACTTTTTCTAAAGTGAATCATAGGAATTGGTCGATATAGAAACAGGGGATCTTAGGGGGATTTATGAGGGTTTTTCTTTCGGCTCTAGTTTTATCGCTTTTTTTAACCAGTCAGGTCTTTGCTGAGCCTGTTCCTGGGCATCCAGACTGGTTTCTAGAAAAAGTCGAAAAAGAAGTTGAAGAAGGGTCTTACGACCAGAGTCCCGATTTTTATACGTTAAGGCCTAAGGACGGACGTCCAGCAATATCCATTAATCAAGGCCTAGCGGCAAAAATAAAAAGTGGACAAGTAAATCCTTCAGATATTTACGCTAATAACACGAAAGAAGAAGGTGCTAATAAAGAAAACGAGAGTGGAGAAGAGTATGTATATGGAGAAGCCGGTAACTCTTATGTACAGGCCGATACGATTGAGTCGACACTCACTGATTCAGAGAAAAGTAGTACATCTGTTTATGCTGGGCTGGGGTATGCAGACGAATCAACAGGTTTAGCGCCTTTGCCTCAGCAGGGGACAAGTTCTTTTGGTTCATCTTCTTATGGGGGGGCTTTTAATCCAGCTGGTGGAAACTCTATAGCAAGCGGCTCAAATAATACGTACAGCCAATCATCAAGTTCTAATTCAGGCGCATCGAGCATGCCTGATATTAAAATAAAGAGCGAGCAGGATGATGCTGTAAGTTCTGCAGTAGAGGCGGCAGCGACAGACCCAGATGCATTTATTGAAAACGCAGTTCAAGAAGCAATTGAAAAAGAAAAAGAGGCAAATCAACCCAGTACTCTAGGCAGTGTGGCAAGTAGTTCTTCTAAGAAAAAGAAAGATAAAGACAAAGATTCAAGCACTAACTCTGATATCGCTATCAATGGCAATAACCAAGCTAGAGGATTTGGTGTATCTGAAAAGAGTTCAAGTCGTGATCCGGCAAGCTCTGAAATAGAGCTAAAAGAAACCGACAAGCCTTGTGAGTATACTAGGGTGGTATATGACCAACCGATTAAGAAAAGAATAAAAGTACCAAAGACATGTAAAGTGGTTCAGGTATCAGCTTGGGGTGCAGGAGGAGGGTCAGCTACTTATCTTGATACAAGGCATGTAGGTGGTCGAGACGGGGGAACAGAATATATTACTCGTACAGCTCCTGGTGGTGCTGGCTCTTTCGTTTCGGCGAACCGTAAGTTTAATGGTGAAAAAATGGATTTGATTATCGTGGTGGGTGCTGCGGGCGGCAGCGCTAGCGGATCGCGAGTTGGTTCGGGTGGTTACCCCGGTGGAGGCAATGGCGGTCAGTCGTCTTCTTACTCAGGTGGTGGCGGCGGTGGTTTTACTGGCGTATTTGAAACTTATAAATCATTTAACTCATCAGAATTAGAACAAACAAAAGCATTAGTAATTGCCTCTGGTGGTGGTGGCGCTAGCGGTCGCGGCCAATCTGGAAACGCTGGTGGTCTAGATAAAGGGCAAGGCGGTTCTCTAGCAGGAAGCCAAGGGGCTGGTGGCTCAGCTTCGGGTAACGGAGAAAATGGTAGTGGACTGCAGGGTGGTAAGGGTGGTTCTGGAATGCGCTATGCAAATTGCCAAATGAATAATCAAGGGCAATGTGTGATACGAGATGACTCTGGTGACCATGGTGGATCAACTCAGGTAGTGCCTAGTGATTATAATAGCGCTGGCGGTGGTGGTGGCGGTGGCGGCTACTTTGGTGGTGCCGGTGGTACTGGTGCTGGTGTTTCTGGGTCTGCACAAGCTGGTGGTGGTGGATCTAGTTTGTATAATAAAAAAATGGACTACTTCACAGCAGAGCCAGGAGATGGAACAAGGCCCGGTTTTTATTATTATCCTGAGCGAGGAAACGCAGGCGAGCCAGATAAGCCAGGAAAAATTATCGTAGAGTGGTACTAATTCACCTCTAGAAAAATAAGCCTTAGTTAATCTTACCTATATAGATTTTACACAATTTAATTATTGGATTTTATTAGAGAATTAAATACTTGTTATTAATAATGCATAGCATTAAAACTAGCCTCCAATTTCGAAAATCGATCTTTTGGAGGTTACTATATGCAGGCTCAAAAAATTTGGAAATTTTTCTTATGTTTGGCATTGCTTTCTAGTGCGAGTGTCACAGCTCAAGCAGATACCTCTAATGGTTTGCCTGCTTTGAGTACGAACCTAGCTAAAAAATATTTACTCGGTGTTGCTGAGCGTGGAGAGGTTTTAGAAATTAGAAAAATAGAGCAACTACCATCGGGAGAAATCTTTGTATACGTTTACAATCCTTATTCTAGAGAGAATTATGGTTGGGTACAGGTTGATCGCAATCAGAAAAATCTATTAATTGGAAAAACAATTGTTTTAGATTCTCCAAGATATAGATTTTCTCAGCCTATAGTAGAAGAGCTTGATCTAGATGTATTCGAAAGTGATATAGAATACGGCTATGACGAGCTAATCGATCTTGGTGCTTATAAATTAAATACGACAAAATTTGGCATGGCTAGTTCTTGTAATAATTTTATTCAGGCTAACGGAAAACTAGGTCCTTGGGGTGAGCACATCAAGAAAGTTTTGAGCCCAAAAACTCATCCGTTGCTATTTAGCAATCAAATTCAAGATATAAAAATCTGTCCAAAATTTGCAAAAATGTCTGTAGAGCAAAAGAAAGAATTTTGGATCTGGTTTTTGGCAGCTATGGCGAATCATGAAAGTACTTGTCGACCAGCTGTTAAAGTAAAGGCAGTAAATGGTACTGCGGCTGGATTGTTGCAATTACACTATGGTCATGAGCATAAATATGGTTGTAAAAAAGGCATTAAGAGTACTACGGCTAAAGATAATTTAACCTGTGGGCTTACCATGTTAAATAACGATATTGGCAGAACAAAAAACTGGTTTCCTAGAAAAGACAATTATTGGGATGTTCTCAGGTGGCCTCGCCCTGCGGCGAAAAAGACCTTAAATATTGTTAAAGCTTATGGTCCTTGTCGATAGATAAGAATATCTTTTCGCTTTCCGATATTGCTTAAGGTAAATTATCACGGATGAAGTTCGAAGATGATTTTATCCCTTATGAGGGGGCTGCCTTCTTAAACGCAGGTACACTAAGTAAGACACCTAGGATAGCGCTCAAGGCAATGAGTGAAAGTAGAAATTTTTTAGAAGAGAATCCTACAAAATCTTTTCTAGAGTCTTATAAATTACTTTGGAGAATTCACGAAAGATTAGCTTCTTTTATTCAGGCGAACCCAAAAGATATTTATCTGCGAAATAATATTTCTGCAGCCTTAAATGATTTCATTTTCGGATTGGAGTTTGATTCTTCAATTGGTGAAGTTCTAGTTAGCGATCTTGAGTACGGGGCTACAGCAAATATGGCCGAGCTAAAAGCAAGGCGCTTGGGGTATTTCTTCCATAAATTTGAAATCCCCGTAAGATCTGACGTTAGCAGAGAAGAAATTCTCGATTCTTTTCAAAGAAAGCTTACAGACAAAACTAGAATGGTGGTCATAAGTCATGTAGCCACAGGAACTGGCTTAGTGTTACCTATAGAAGAGATGGCAAAAAAAGCCAAAGAGGTAGGCGCGGTTGTAATAGTAGACGGTGCCCACTCGGTTGGAGCATTGTCTTTAGATTTTCGCAAATTTCAAAATATAGATTTTTATGGTGGCAACTTACATAAATGGTTTATGGGTCCTAGAGGGACTGCCTTTGGTTGGGTAAATGCAAATACGAAAGCAAAAATTGCCTGGCCTTTTGGTGGTTGGGCAAGTTTTCAGGCTCCAGCATTTTATGGAGAGTTCGCAGAAAAAGATGAAGAAGCATGTCGTAGATTATTTTCAGGAACGATTGATCCTTCACCTTGGATTGGTTTAGACAAAGTGTTTGATTATTGGCAAAGCCACGGTGAAAACTCTATTAGAAAAGTCTTATACAATAAAAGAGAGCTTGTTTTTCAGGAAATGCAAAAACGTAATTGGACGGCAGTCAGTAGCTCTTCCCAAGAAAGGCAAAGCCCATTAGTTACATTTCTATTGCCCCCTAAGTGGATGAAGTATACATCTTATGATCTGGCTACACGAATTTACAATGATCTGAAAATTCAAATTGCTATTCCAGAGATTAAAGGAGAAAAATATTTGCGGATCACAGCGGGAATCTATGTCTCAGACCAGTCTATTTTAACTGCTGCTGAAGCTTTATCTAATTACTAAGTATGACAACGAAAGAACTAAGTTTTATTTTGCTGGTACTAGCGGCTGCTCAATTTACTCATATTGTCGATTTTATGATTGTTATGCCTCTAGGGGCGACTTTCATGCGAATTTTCTCAATAAGTCCACAACAATTTAGCTTTATCGTCTCTGCGTATACGATAGCGGCCAGTGTTTCTAGCTTTTGCTTTGCCTTTTTAGCGGATCGATTTGATCGCAAGCGCCTATTATTTTTTGTGTATGCAGGATTTATTTTAGGAAACGTAGTGTGCGCTATTTCTACGACTTTTTACCATCTATTATTAGCACGTATTCTATCGGGCGTATTTGGTGGGATCATAAGTTCTTTGGTTTTATCTATTGTTTCTGATCTAGTGCCTTATAAGTCAAGAGGTAAAGCCATGGGCGTTATCAATACCTCATTTGCTATTGCCTCTATTGTTGGTGTGCCGCTTGGCTTATTTTTCGCAACCAATATTAGTTGGCATGCGCCTTTTTGGATTTTAAGCGCGATATCTTTGGTGATTTTGGGAGGAATTTTTTATGGAATCCCAAGCATTAGCTCGCATCTAGAAGGGCAAAAAAAACCTATCGACTTTACGATAGTGACTAGCTTGGTTCGAGATCCGGCACAAAGGCTTGCCGTAATTTTTATTTTTATTTTAATGTTTTCTCACTTTGTTCTGATTCCTATTTTGAGTCCATCGATGGTGTACAATGTGGGGTTTCAAGAAAGTGAACTGACATTTATTTATTTATTTGGCGGCATCGCTTCTATTGTAATGAGCCCGATAATAGGGTGGATGGCTGACCGCTGGGGCAAGCACTCAGTTTTTTATGTTGGAATAGTATTTGCCACGATTCCTATATGGCTAATTACGAATATGGGGCGTTGGCCAATGGTGGCGGCTCTTTCTATTACGACGCTATTTTTTATTTCAGCTGGTGCGAGAATGGTGCCTGCTATGGCTTTAGTAACTGGTACGGTTAGTCCACAAAAAAGGGGTAGTTTTATGAGTTTTATCGCCTGTACACAGAGTCTAGGAGCGGGCGTTGCCTCACTTTTCGCTGGATTGATTATAGTTAAAGATGAATCGAGACAAATTTTGCTTCATTATCCCGTTTTGGGTTATATTTCTATAGGGATAGGGCTTTGCTCTTTATTGTTGGCTAGAAAAATACAGGCTAAGGAATAAAACATGAAGCATATTTGTTTGACATTTATTTTGTTATTTACATTGGGTGGTTGTGGAAATTCTCCAAAATTGGATCCGCCTAAAGAAGGGAAACCTAAAGATCAAATTCTTCCCTGTAGTCCCAACTATGATCCTTTGAATATACAAAGATCAGACTTATTGCCCATTCAAGACTTATCGACTCTACCGAATGGGAAATATGGGCATCAAGGTATAGAACTATTTTTTCGTATGCAGAGTACGCTTTCTAAGCAAGTCGTGGCTGTAGGGCATTTTGCTGAAAATATCCGTGATGGTGGCATTGCTTTAGAGACTATTTGTAAAAGTAATGTTTCTAATGATTTATTAGCGATAGCAAATTTTTTTGGATTGAAGCTCTATAAGCAGTTAGAGAAAAAGGAAGAAAATAACCAAACAGTGATTGATAAAAACATTAGTTATGTTCGATTTTTAGCAACTATAGAAAATGGGAAGATGAACATTGGTAGAGTTCTAAATGATACGGCAGAAAAGGCTGGGTTAGAAAAATTAGTTCAAGAGTTTTCTGCTTGGCGTTTGTATCAAGTTAAAGTTAACGAATATGAGTTGAGAGCTAGAAGAGAATCTTTAGAAGGCACAAATGGAATCGTAACGACAATAGTGCAGAAAATTTCTTTTACTCCGCTCTAAATATCTACAAATTGCTTTTAATCATCTATTGATTGGTCGTCATCTACTTTTGCGATAAATTGAGAAAACTCTTCCACGTAGGCCAAGTCTTGAGGGCTGGTGAGTTTATCTATATATAGAGTACCATTGAGATGGTCTAATTCGTGTTGTATCACCGTAGCGAGAAAACCTTTTGCCTCTATGGATTGAGCATTGCCATCGCGGTCTAAGTAATCAACTCGAATGTGTTGCGGTCTTGAAACTTTTCCTCTAAGGCCAGGTACAGACAGGCAGCCCTCCCAGTATGAGGCCGAATCTTCTCCCAAAATATGAATTTCAGGATTTATAAAAACCACCAAGCTTTGGCCGTTTTCAATTTTGTATCTATCGTTCTCTTGGTCAAATTCAATGATTGCTAACTGTATGCTTTCATCAATTTGAGGAGCAGCTAAACCGATTCCTTCTGCATCGTGCATAGTTTCAACCATATCGTCTATTAAAGATTGAAAGTCTTTAGTTTTGATTGTCTTCGGATCTACAAGAGCCGCTTTTTCTCTAAGCGTGGGGTGTCCCATGCGTATGATTTCTCGTATAGGCATAGGTTGCTTGTCTATCGTATTTCGATAATACAAGCAACCGCTTCCTTTTCTTTAAAAGAAGAGTATATTTTCTCGATGGTTCAACAAAATGCCGCCTACTTTTTGGCTCTTGCCTCAGCCATATTCTTCTCTGGCGCGAGCGTTATTTTTGCTCGATATGCAGTTTCTCATTCTGCCCTATGGATGAACTTAATTAAAAATACTGTGGCAAGCTTTGCTTTTATTGTCACAACATTTTGCCTTTTTGTTTTGGGCATAGATCATTGGACCAATATGAGTGTCTCATCTCTATCTTTACTTATATTGAGTGGATGCATTGGTTTAGCCATTGGTGATGTTTTTCTTTTTGCGGCCTATAAGAGAATAGGTTCGGCGCGAGCGATTATGGTTTTTAGCTTTTCTCCTGTGTTTTTATGCGTAGAGGGGTATTTGATTTTTGGGCAAAAGCTGAGCATGAATCAATTGATTGCGATCTTACTGATGATTGCTTGCGTTTGGACGATCAGCTTAGAAAAGTTTAAAACTTCTGGTACATGGGAGTGGAGGGGCCTTTTATACGCACTTATAGGTGTTAGTTTAGATAATATGGGTGTTGTCTTTACTCGGATGGCGTTTGACCAATCGCCGCAGATTTCTTCATTCTACGCAAATGGCGTAAGAGGCATAGGGGCAGTAGTTTTGTTATCGATTTATCAATACTGGAGGGGGGAAAAAATTTTTTCTCAATTTGGAAGGCTACCGCCTAAAGACCGTAGCCTAACGGTATTTGCCTCTTTTGTAGGAACCTTTTTAAGCTTAAGTTGCTGGCTCACAGCATTGAAGGTCGGTCATGTCGGAAGCCTTGCGGGGGTAGGATCTTTTAATCCAGTAGCGGCCTCTCTATGGGAATGGGTCTTATTAAAGAAGAGACCAAGCAAATATTTACTAGTTGCCCTGGGGCTTTTTCTTTCTGGTTTTTATCTATTGCTTTACGCTAATTAAAAAAAATAGGTCATTAGAAATCAATTCTCATAGGGGAAAATGACGAAAACTAGGCCCGCTTAGCCTCTTCCCCTGGGGAAAAAGATAGTTTTATTGGGAAAAAATGCATTTTTCTATAGAAAAGTGTCTTTTTTATTTAAATGGCTCTTGCAAAAGACAAAAACCATGCAACACTATTTTTCAGAAGGAGAACTCAATACATGGCTACAAAGAAAAAAACAAAAAAAGCCGCTAAGGCGAAAAAAACAACAAAGAAGGCAACGAAGAAGGCTTCTGCTAAAACAACAGCTAAGACCGCTAAGAAAGCAAAGACAAAAAGAAAACCTAATCCGGCTTTC
This sequence comes from Oligoflexia bacterium, assembly GCA_023954355.1. GTDB lineage: Bacteria > Bdellovibrionota > UBA1018 > CAIPTA01 > CAIPTA01 > JAMLID01. Next base: position 44,251 of record JAMLID010000018.1, read on the forward strand.
ATGAAGGCTTTGACCCCTAGCTCAGAATTAGCTGCTATCGTAGGTAACAAGGCTATTCCTCGTACGGAAGTTACCAAAAAGATTTGGGCTTATATCAAGAAGAACAATCTTCAAGATAAAGTTCAAAGAAGAAACATCCATGCCGACGACAAGTTGAAGCCAATCTTCGGTAAGAAGACAGTAAATATGTTTGAAATGACAAAACTTGTTAACAAACATCTTTCGTAGTTTTTCCATTAATTAAATTAATGGTGAGCCAGCGGTATCGCTGGCTTTTTTTTGGGGAGAATTTCATGAAAACGTTGGTGAGTGTTGTGCTTTTGAGTTTGTTTATAGGGCTTCCGGCAAAAGCATTTCAGTTAACATGTTATACAGAATACTTAACAACTACATTTGTCATTTGGACAGAAAATGAAGACCTATACGCTAGGGTGATTCATCACAACGGTGCTGAGTATGCTCCAGCGATAGTGGGTATTTATACCCCTAAAGACATTCCTATTCTAGAAAGAAGAGCCAATTTAGTTAAGCAAATGCAAAACGAAACCACATTTCGTTGGAAAAAAGAAAAATGTAAATTTCGTGAGGGTAACCGTTTTGAGTGCTTTGGCACTGACGATATTCAGTACGGTAGAGGGGGAGAAAAAATCGAACCATTTGCTTTATATAGTACTGAAGTGGCTGAAAATGGTATTGCCGGAAAATTAAACTATCTTTGGCTTCGGTTAACTTTCGATGTTGATGGTGAATCAGGGCCTGCGGTAGAAATGGAATACCCAACATTTCAGTGTGTAAACCGTAAGTTGACCGATAAAGAACTGATTGAGAGAACAAGAAAGCCTCCTCGATCTAGCTCAAAGATGGAATCTCGCTTTTCTGATATTCATCGATTAGGCGCTCGATAATCTGTTTTGCGGGTAGGATTTCTTCGATTAAACCAACTCCCTGACCTGCACTCCAAACTTCTTTCCAGGTGGTAGTTCTTGCGGCTGATTGTAAAAGCTTGGCCCCCCATAGTCCTCTAGCGAGCTTTGTATACTTTTTTGTGAGCTGGTTTTTCATCAAAAAGCTTTCAAGTGGGTTGAGTTCTAGGCCAACTTTTTCGATATAAGGTGTTTTTATAACCGATGCAGGGGTGCCAGAAATTTTCATGGTAAGAACAATGTCTTCGGCTTTTGCGTTGATGATCGCATTTTTGTACTTTTGGTCAACGTTGGCTTCTTTGCTGGCGATAAAGCGAGTTCCAATTTGTACTGCGGAGGCTCCGAGCACAAAAGAAGCTGCGATCTGAGAACCGTGGGTTATCCCACCGGCAGCTACAATGGGCAGGCGAACGTATTGGCGTAAATAAGGCAAAAACACTAAGGGAGAAAGTGCCCCTGCGTGGCCTCCTGCACCAGCACAAACGGCGATTAATCCGTCGGCCCCCAATTGTTCAACTTTTTTGGCATAGTCTAAAGACGTTACGTCACAAAAAACCTTTGAGCCTACTTTATGCATCGTTTGAATCGTTTCTTTGGGGCTTCCTAGAGAGGTAATCACTAAAGGTACCCCTTCATCAGCACAAACCTTTAAGTCGTCTTTAACGCGAATATTGGATTTATTTACAATCAAGTTTACTGCGAAGGGTTTGCCCTTGGTTAGTTCTTTTACTTTGCGAACCGCAGCACGAAAATCAGCTGTAGATCTCCAGTTGAGGCTGGGCATTCCTCCTATACCACCTGCATTAGAGACGGCTGCGACTAAATTCTCATCACTTACCAAAAACATAGGCCCGGCAATTATGGGGTATTGAACATTTAAAAGAGAGCAGAAGGCATTTTTTTCCATGCTCTAAGCCTATCCTAAACCCCCATCTAAAAACAGGCAGATTTTATTTTAACCTCTGGATGTGGCGGGATTTAATATTGACAATCATTTTCAAAAAGAATAGGTCTTGATCATGGAGACGCAAATAAAATTGTCTTTAGCCCCAGAGGGTCGTCGTTTAGAGGTTATAGAAATCAACTTACCTGAAGATGTGAAAACTATGTTGTCGCATCTTGGCTTAGAAGTGGGTGAGGTCATTGAGCGAACGGCGACAATGCCGCTTGGAGACCCGATTGCGCTTCATATGGGTGGACAAGTGTTTTCTCTGCGTAAAGAAGTCTGTGAAAAAATGAAGGTAAAAGTACTGTGATAGAAATCGTATTATCAGGCAGACCCAATTCTGGAAAAAGCACACTGTTTAATCAGCTGGCTACGAAGAATGTTAAAGTAGGCAATTATGCTGGTTGTACAGTAGAAAAAGTTACTGCAACTGTTTATGAAGATGGCGTTCCTGCTTTTGAAATTTCTGACCTACCTGGGATTTACTCTCTAGAGCCAAATACCTTAGATGAAAAGCTGGCGATCGAGCATTTGGGTTCTGTGAAAGGGAATCCTATAGTGTTTGTTTTAGATGGAAATAATTTAAAGCAAGAGCTTCTGATTCCATTACAACTTAAAAAGCAGGGACATCAAATCATTATTGCTGTGAATATGATTGATGAGGTCCGTGCAAATAAGAAAATTTTAGATTTAGCTTCGATGACTGAACTCTCGGGAATCCCGTTTTTTCCTATTTCTGCAAAGACCGGAGAGGGTCTAGGCAGTTTAAAAAAGTTTTTGGCTAAGACAAGTGTACAAAAAGCTCCACACAAAGAAGATTCGGTAGATTTACAGACAATTAAGTCAGAAGTAAAAAAATTAACAAAGTTTGTTCAAGGTGATGAAGATAGGTTATTGGCAAGAGACAGAAAAATAGACAGTATTTTACTGCATCGGTTTTTTGGTGCTCCTATTTTTTTACTCGTTATTTTTGCTCTTTTTCAATCGGTATTTTCTTGGTCAGCACCATTCTCTGATGCCATTGAATCAGGTTTGGGGCTTCTAGGTGATTGGATTTCTACTATGGGCGATGGTTTGCTAATTTCGTTTCTAGTAGACGGGATTATTGGCGGACTTGGTGCTGTACTCGTTTTTGTTCCCCAAATTGCCATGCTTTTTTTCTTACTGGGCTTACTAGAGTATTCAGGCTATCTACCTAGAGTTGCTGCAATGGTTGATCGTTTTTTTAGACCATATGGGTTGAATGGAAAAGTGTTTATTCCACTTTTATCTTCTGTTGCTTGCGCTGTTCCTGGGATTATGTCTACTAGAACAATAGAAAACGAACGCACGCGTTTGATTGCAATTTTAATATCACCCTTGATGACATGTTCTGCGCGTCTGCCTGTTTATACTCTTTTAATTGCTACATTTGTTCCTTCAAAAGAAGGGGGATGGTTGAGCACTGCTGGTTTTGTTATGTTTGGTATGTATTTGGTTGGAATAATCGCAGCATTAGCCGTGGCTTTAATTCTGAATTTTTTTGATTTGGGTAGACCAAGGGCAAAATTAGAGTTTATTCATTTTCCACACTATAGAAGTCCGAATTGGAAAGAATTATTTCGCTATGTACTTAGTCGAGTAAATTTGTTTTTGAAAAAAGCGGGAACAATTATAGCTGCCATGGCAATTATATTGTGGGCTCTTTTAACTTTCCCTAAAATGGATGAAACGATTTTAGAAAGTCAAAAAGCTGCTATTGAGACTTCTGAAAGTTCTCAAGAAGAAAAAGAGGCAAAACTAGAAGATTTACAAATGCACTGGGATGGTATGCAGCTCGAGCGTTCCTATGGCGGGCGTATCGGAAAGTTTATTGCGCCAGTATTTGCTCCTATTGGATACGACTGGAAGCTTTCTATAGGTATCGTTGCCTCTCTTGCAGCTAGAGAGGTTTTTGTTTCGACTATCGGTACAGTATTTTCGCTAGGTGAAGTAGATGAATCTAGTGGTGGGTTAATGAAAGCACTTCAAGAAGAAAAAGCTCCCGATGGATCATTAGCGTACTCAATTGCTACTTGTGTGAGCTTATTGCTCTTTTTTGCCTTTTCACTGCAGTGTATTTCAACCATTGGTATAGCTAAAAGAGAGACAAATTCATGGAAGATTCCAGGGATAATGTTTATTTATATGTTCGCATTGGCTTATGGCGCTGCTTTTATTGGTTACCAACTCACTAGAGTATTAATCGGCTAAATTTTTACCTGTATTCGGGTGTAATTTCAGAAATACTACCTAAACGTATTTAAGATAAATGCCGAAAAACTAGTATGTATTTAGGAAAAGTTTTTGCGTTTTGTATAGCAGCGGTCTTCTTTTTTGCAGCCGGAGTCTATTTTCAATCTAAGCATAGTGAAGAAAATATTACTAGAGAGCTTGCTTCTGTTCGTCAAGGTAGAAGCAATGCAAGCTCTAAATACGATAGCAAAGTAACAGGAGCACTAAAAAATTGCCTACAAGAGAAAGTAAAAAATAATTCGCTGGATTATACTAAGGTTGTTGTAGATGGTCGCTCTTGGTCGATACTAAGTATTGATTGCTCTGGAGATAGAGCAAAAGCTCTTTATGAGGCCGTAGCACCTTATTCAAGTGAACAGTATGTTCGTTATCGTGATGGACGAAGAGGCGTAGGACGTTTTTTCGGAAGACTTTTTCCTCCAAGTCAATGCGTGAGAGTGATTCGTACCTCTAGAGGGTCAGAGTTGAATGTATATAATTGTTCAATACGTATGGATATTGATCACGAGTTAATTCAGCGACTGAAGATATAATAACAACAAAATATTATTTATTTACAAATATTCGTACAACCAGTTCCAGAAAAAATGTACAGGAACGAAGGCTAAATCTGTTCCACATTTATATTTTTCGCTAATATTATTTACTCCAGAGATATGTATACCAGCCAGCCGATACTCACCTGATTGATTCTGGCTGATCATTGGACCACCTGAATCGCCTCCACAGCCACCGCGGTATCCTATGGCCTGCGCATTATAGAATAATCTATTTTTAGCTACTAACTTAGCTGGTATATAACCCAACATGCCTTCTGATTCTGAGCCTAAATTATTATACCCTTGGCCTATAAGATAAAGGGTATTGTATAGTTCGTTGGTATTGTCTATTAAATCTAGTGGATGGTATTCATAGGTTGGAAAAGGCAAGTCGCTCACCAATTCTATCAATGCTATATCATAAGTATTGTGATTGATAATGCGATAGTCTGTTTGGCTATCATCGTTATAATAGCTGAAGTATCCATTCTCTGTACGCGCGTCAGAGCCGTTAAAGAAAGTAATAGAAAAAAAAGTTTTTTGATCTTTCGTACAATGCTTTGCTGTTAAAATATGTCGTCTAGAAACAATTACTCCAGTGCAGCCACCTACACGAATTGTAAACTTCCAAGAAACAGACTTCTCTGTTAAGCGCAATGGATTATATAGAGAATAAAAATTTTCATCGAATATTTCTGATGAATTGAGTTGTATCGGCTCGTTTACTGGAGAAGCAAATGACTGCCCAGTACCTAAAAAAATTGCGGCAAAAATGCTCCAAAGAAAAACCATACGCATCCTTAATATGGTTTGCAGTCGATTACAAGCTCAGTTTTTCCTATTAGTTTTATATGACTAGTAAAAATTTAGTCTTTTTCGATTAACTCAACTCTTGGAAATAAAGGATCACCTTTGGTGATTTTTAAGCTTGAGGATTTTTTCCAATTTAAGGCTTCTTGAATGGTTTTCTCACCTGTAAAACCAATAGTAGAGAGTAGGCGGTTCATTTTTTCTGGCATAACAGGAGATAAATAAATTCCTGCAAATTTTAATATAGCAAGTGATGTTGCTAATGTTTCGGCGGCAGCTGAAAGATCTGTCTTAACTTGTTTCCAAGGGGCGCGATCGCCAATATATTTGTTTGTATCGTTGAGCAAATTTACAATTGCTTGCAAAGCGTTCTGTGGAGCTAGTGCTCGTACTTGCTCTTCAATCTCTTTAGATGTCTTTGGTAAAGCATCAAGAAGTGACTTTGTTTCGGTGCTTAAATTTTCTGGATATTCAGGAACGATACTAGAAAAGTTTTTATCAATGAGGTTGGTTGCTCGAGATAAAAGATTTCCTAAATTGTTTGCTAGTTCAGCATTTACGCGATTCACTACTAAGTCTGGTGAAAAAGAGGCGTCGTTCCCTAGAGTAACTTCACGCACTAAAAAATAGCGTAGAGGGTCTACACCCACTAGATTTTTCATATCAAGAGGGCGAACAGAGTTTCCCTTTGATTTACTCATTTTTTCACCACCAGCGGCTAGCCACCAACCGTGAGCAAAAATAGATTTAGGGATTTCTATGCCTAAAGCCATAAGCATAGCTGGCCAGTAAACGGCATGAGTAGTTAAAATATCTTTCCCAATCAGATGGACGACTGATCTACTTTGCCACCATTTTTCAAAATCAGCACTGCGTTCTTTCTGCTGGTATCCTACACCGGTCGCGTAATTTAAAAGGGCGTCAAACCAAACATAGGTAACAAAATCTTTATCAAAAGGTAGTTCTATACCCCACGAAAGTCTCGCCTTTGGTCTACTAATACACAAATCATTTAAAGGCTTTTTCAAAAAACCCAAAACTTCGTTTTTTCTATATTCAGGTAGAACAAAGTTTCCTGCGTTTAAGGCTTCGATAATTTTGTCTTGGTAATTAGACATTTTAAAAAAGTAATTTTTTTCTTTAATCGAAATTACATCGTTCCCTTGTGGGGTTTTTCCATCGACTAAGTCCTTTTCTGTATAGAAAATTTCTTCACTAACACTATATAGTCCCTCGTAGTCTTTGCAGTAGATGTCGCCTTTGTCCCATAAAAACTGTAAGGCAGCTTGTACGGCCTTTTTATGAAAAGCATCTGTAGTACGGAAAAATATATCGTATTGGATTTGTAGCTCTTCCCAAATAGTTCTCCAACCTAATTGGATCTCATCACAATATTTTTGAGGGTCTAATCCTTTTTTTTCTGCTGCTTGTTGTACTTTTTGCCCGTGTTCATCAACGCCTGTCAAAAGCAACACTTCATCGCCAAATAACCGATGGTAGCGAGCTAAAACATCTGCAACCACAGTAGTATAGGCATGGCCAATATGAGGTAAATCATTTACGTAGTAGATTGGAGTTGTAAAATATGTTTTTGGCATCTTCGTATTCTACCTTTAGTTTTTTTTATTGGCTACTGAAGAGCCCAATTCAACGAAAGTTTCTATGCCTCTTTTTGTATTTTCTAAAATATCTGACGATGGCTGCCAAGACTTAGGTTCTCCAAGAAGCACCACAGTAGACCCACCAAAGAGAAAATAACCTTTTTCTTGACCACGTTTAAAGGAGTTTTGAATAGGAGCAGATTGTACGATTTTTCCAACGCAAAGGGCACCGACTTCAATATAAGCCAAAAGACCGAAGTTATCTGTGTCTAATAAAGAGATTGTTCGTTCATTTTCTAAAAAAATCTCGGATTTTTTTTCTAGTGCGTAAGGGTTTACAGAATGTAACTTGCCCTTACAGGTGTAAAAATCAGAGAATTTACCACTATCGGGAAAATGAAAGCGGTGGTAGTCCGTCGGACATAGTCTTGCGATTAGACAAGGACCACCTAGAAAACGAGAGGCAAATTTATTGTTGCCTAATAACGTTAACGGATCAATTCTAATATTTTTTATAGAAAAACTTTCTCCCTTTACTTCTTCGCATCCAAAATAGCGAGCTTCAGCAAAGGCTCCCATTTCTGTAAGTGTTTTCGGAAAAATTCTTTTTTTGTCTTTAAATTTTCGTATAAAAAAATCATTAAAAGAACGAAATGGGCCGTCTTCAAATTCATCCATATTGATTTTAAATTTTTCAATAAAAGTAGGTACTTTTTTAGCACTCACTTTGGTGTTTTGAATTTTTCCGTAGGCTTCGCTGATCCACTTTCTTGATAAAAATCGATCAGTGAGTGTTGTGCTAATAGAGTTACTATAAGCAAGTTTTAGAAAAAGATCGCCATAGACTTGTTCGTCTTCAAGTCTTTGGAGTTTTCTGTTCCATATTTGGATTTTCATTTTTCAGTTTTACAGTATGGGCAGTGAGAATATGACTTTGATAAAGCTTCGTGACAGCTCTGGCAAATCCATGCTCCTGAAGGTTTTAAGTCTGGAGAGACAGCAACTCTTCCATCGAAAACAAAACATTCACCATCCCAGTTTTTACCACCTTCTGCTTGAAAATAACCGAGTATGCCACCTTCAAGTTGGTATACATTTTCAAAACCTTCTTGTATGAGATAGGGGGCCGCCTTTTCGCAGCGGATTCCTCCGGTACAAAAAGTTACTATTTTTTTAGACTTCCAGTCTTTAGTTTTTTCGCGAATCGCATCAGGGAACTGAACAAAATGTTGGATATTTAATTGTTGCGCTTTTTTAAAAGTACCTAATTCAAATTCGTAATCATTTCTTGTGTCTAAAAGTATAAAATCTTCATTAGAATCAATGAGATCAGAAAGCTCTTTAGGGCTCATCCTTGGGGCATCTGTAGAAGGAACGCCATCAATTTTGAAAGTTACGATTTCTTTTTTATGTTTTACGAAAAAGCGTGAGTATGGGTTTTTTTCTACTGGGGCTTCTTTGCTTTTGATGGTTTCAAATCCGGGAATGCCTTGAATAAAACTAAAAGCATTTTTAACGACTTCTGTGCTACCGGCAATAAAGCCGTTCACCCCCTCGCTTGCTACTAAAATAGTACCTTTTATTCCTAAAGGGTATAAATGATCATATATCTTCGCTCTCAAGCTTGAAGGGTCCTCTACATTTGCAAAATGATAAAAGGATAGGTGAGAGGATGACATTTACTTCTTCTTTTTAGAAATCCCTATGGCTTTACGAATATGTCTTTCGTGCTCTTTAAGCATAAGCTTAACTACTTCTTCGCCATTAAGGTTATATAGATTTACAATGCCTTTTAGTTTTGTGAGTGGAGGCGCGCACAAACCACGCTCGAAATTAGAAATGAATTGTGGAGAAGAGTATCCTAGTCTCTTGGCAACATCACCTTGACTCAAGCCTACTTTTACTCGTTTATTTTGAAGGTAGCCACCAAGCACTTCAAACAATTCTTTCATTAGAAAACTCCTCAAATAAAGATTATGGATTCAATGGAGATTAAATTTATATTCTTATTTTGTTAGGAATCAACTATTTTCTTAATAGAACTCTATAAAATTGGTTGAGAGTAGGGAGTACAAAAAAAATAAAAAAATGTTTGACATCAAAAAAGCCGCAAATGCTTTAGATAGAAAGTTCTAAACTAATAGGGCAATGATCAGAGCCCATAATGTCAGGATGTATTTCTGCATTTTTTACAGATTTCTTTAGAGACTCAGACACACAGATATAGTCAATTCTCCAACCTTTATTTCGCTCTCTGGAAGCTTGTCTAAATGACCACCAGCTATAAGCATCTTTTTTCTCTGGGTGTACTAAGCGAAATGTATCAATAAATCCTGCAGATAAAAATTTATCCATCCAGGCGCGTTCTTCAGGTAGAAAGCCTGAGCTCTTTTGGTTTCTAACTGGGTCATGAATGTCTATTTCACGATGAGCAATATTATAATCACCACAAATAATAAGTGGGCCATGCTTTTTCTCAAACTGCTTAAGCCAAGGGATTAAACGGTCTAAAAAATTCATTTTAAAAATATGACGCTCTTCGCTGGCTGCACCATTTGGAATATAAAAATTGAGAATATTAAAGTTTTTTCCATAAGCTATGGTGAGTCGGCCTTCGTTGTCATACTCAGGAACACCCATAGACTCACTAAGCTTAGAGTTAGGGTCATGGGTAAAAATGGCTGTACCACTATAGCCCTTTTTTTGCGCAGACGACCATACTTGAGGAAGCTTTGAAAGTGGAGACAATAAATCAAAGCTTACCTGATCAGGACTAGCTTTTGTTTCTTGTAGGCAAATGTAGTCAGCCTGTAGACTTTCTAAAGACGACTCAAAGCCCTTACCTAGGCAAGCGCGTATACCATTGACATTCCATGATACGATGCGCACGTTATAGTACAGCTTTTCTTAGTCTAGCAGAGAAGAAGTCTACTACCATTACGAGTACGAGAATAACCAAGACCACAGTAGCTAGTTTTTGATATTGGAAAAGTCTCATATATTGGGTCAACAAGAACCCGATACCACCAGCACCAACTAATCCAAGCACTACGGCAACACGAATATTGAGCTCGAATCTAAAGAGAAAGAAACTAATAAAGTGCGGTGCTACTTGTGGCCAAATGGCCCAGCGAATGGTGGCAAGCTTTCCGGCTCCTGCGCTTTCTAGGGCTTCTACTGGTCCGCGGTCAATCGCCTCAATAGCATCAGCAAATAATTTACCTAGCATTCCAACCGAGTGAATCGCTAGAGCTAGTGTTCCAGGGAATGGTCCAAGACCTACAGCGCTTACAAAGAATAAGGCAACGATTAAGGCATCAATAGCTCTGTCGGCATTTAGAAAGAAGATCACAGCAGATCTAAGGGCCTTACTTTCAAAGACGTTAGAGGCAGCAAGAAAGCCTACTGGAAGAGACAAAAACAAAGAAATTACTGTTGCAACCCAAGCAAGTTGTACGGTGAGTAGGGTTTCTTTCCATACTCTATCTAATACAGTTAAGTCTGGTGGCCACATTCTAGAAAGAAAATCTGCCATATAGGGAAGACCTTCAATTAAGCGGCTTAAACTAAACTCGACAGCTATACCAGACCAGTAAGAAAGGGCAATAAGAACTAAAATTACAAAATATCCTACCATGGTAGATAAGCTGAAAGGCTTTGGTGGTGGTAGGTCAATTTTTTTTAGTTCTCTCTTCATTCTCTCACCTCTAGAGTTCATCCATCGCTTTTTTATCAACATGGTAGATTGCTTCTACTTTTTCATCTGTAAGCTCAGAAGGTGGTCCGTCAAAAACAACTTCACCTTTTCGAAAAGCAATCATTCGTTTTGCGTATTTTTTAGCCAGGCTAAGAACGTGGATATTTACGATAACCGTAATGTTTCTCTCGCGATTGATATTTTCTAGCATTTCAATCACTACTTCTGAAAGCTTAGGGTCAAGCGAAGCCATGGGTTCGTCAGCGAGAATGATTTTAGGCTCTTGAACTAAGGCTCTTGCGATTGCTACACGTTGTTGTTGGCCGCCTGATAGGTTTCTCGCTTTATCGTAATATCGTCCCTCTAGCCCCACAGAGTCTAAAGCTTTTTTAGCAATAGACTTATCTTCTTGTGAATATATACCAGTCAATGATCTCCATAGAGGAGCATAGGCGATTCTACCCACTAATACGTTTTGTAGTACTGTAAGGTTTTTCACAAGATTGAATTGTTGAAAGATGAATCCAATTTGTTTTCTTAAGCCAACGAGTTGGCTCGTTTTTAATTGGGGAACATTAACCCCAAGAACTTGTAGGTCGCCCGTACCAGCAGGATTTGTACCGTTTATAGCTCTAAGAAAAGTACTTTTCCCGGCACCAGATAGCCCGATGATGGCAATAAGCTCTCCCTGTTGAATGGTTAAATTTACATTCTTGAGGGCGTAGGTTTTACCACCATCAAAGGTCTTCGAAAGGTTCTTGGCAATGATCGACACTATTTCTCCAAGTTGATTACTTTAGCAGCGTCTCTTAGAGGTTGGTATTCTTTAGATGTCGCTGGGATCATAGAATCAATTCGGTAAAGAGCGGTTAAAATCTTTTTACCTTCTTCGTTATTCCCCATTTCGGCTAATAATTTGGTTGTTTGATCAACAATCGTTTTATGTTCTTTAGCAAATTTTCCTGTGGTTGCCATGGTATCCCCTGGGATTGGATCAGATACGAATACCATTTTGATTTTAGCACGATCTTCAGGAGATTTTAAAAACTGGTGCCACGCTCCGTCTGTGCCTTTTTCGTCGTTTACAAAGGTTGCTCCAGCATCTACGGTTCCTCTAAGTACTGAAAGTACTAATGCGTCGTGCGAACCTGCATAAACTTGTTTTCCAAAAAATTTGTCTGCATCAATTTTTTTCTTAGTCATTAAAGCCGCTTTAGGGATGATGAATCCTGAAGAAGATGCTGGGTCAACCCAAGCAATATTTTTCCCTTTAAGATCTTCTAATTTATTGATTCCTTTGTCAGCGCGAACAATGATTCCACTGAAGAAAAAAGATTGTCCTTTACGAACAGACTTCATTAATACTTTTGCGTCGGCGATTTCTTCTGCCTTTACGTAACTAAAAGGAGGAAGAAAAGCAAAGTCCACTCGGCCAGAGCGAAGAGCTTCTATTAACGCTGTATAATCGGTAGCAATGAATGTTTTAACATCCATGCCAGTGGCCTTTTTGTAATATTCTGCAAAGAGTTTTCCGTTCGTGTCTACTACATCAGCGTTTTCTGCAGGGTTAAATCCAATAACTACTTCTTTTTTGGGTGCGGCAACCGCAGATAAGCTGAGAAGACATGCAATCCATAAAAATTTCATAAGAGCTCCTTTTTTCTAAGACCCTGACTTTCTAACAGAAAACACGAGAAATGAAACTTTCTTCTCGCGTTTTTTTGTTAAGAATTGAATAGGATGCCATAGAAACGCATTGGATTTTAAAGAAAGCAGGAGAAAGGCTGAATGCTTCGCGTTATTTTCCTTGGGGATTTCCTAAAAAGCTCTCCATAAAGAGGATATTTTCATTATTCGCTTTTGCCCACTCTAAATGGAAGTCACTGGTGAATAAGCCCACCAAATAGCCGGAAGTGTCTTCATAAAATTGTAGTGTCCCTTTGACATCGGCAGACGAAACGGGACTCGCATCTTTTTTTCGAATCCATCGGGCATGACGAAAGGGCTGTGAGCGTAATTTTACATCTACTCCATATTCGTCTTTCATTCTGTATAGAAGAACCTCAAATTGAAGTTGCCCAACTGCTCCAAGCAGAGGGTCTTGGTCACCAACTCTTGGGTCAATAAACATTTGAATCGTACCTTCTTCGCAAAGTTCTCGGATGCCTTTATTGAATTGTTTTCGTTTTAGAGGATCTGCTAAATCTACTTTTGCAAAAAATTCAGGAGAAAATTGAGGGATGCCTTCGTAACAAATAGATTTTGAACCTGTATATAGAGTGTCACCGATTCTACAATTTCCGTTATCGTGAAATCCTAAAATATCTCCTGCGTAGGCTGTTTCAACTGTTGATCGATCACGTGCCATAAATTGAGCCGAATGAGAAAGGCGTATTTCTTTTTCAAGGCGAGGATTTTTTACGTACATTCCTCTTTCAAATTTTCCCGAACAGATGCGAAGAAATACGATTCTATCTCTATGCATTTTGTCCATATTCGCTTGGATTTTAAATACGAAGCCAGAAAATAGGTCTTCAGTAGGAGCTACAAGATCCCCGGCTCCATTTTTTTGAGGAAAAGGGCCAGGGGCATTTTTACAAAACAAATCTAAGAATGCATTGACTCCAAAGTTTGTTCTTGCAGACCCAAACATAACAGGCGTTACATTGCCTGCAAGAAATTCATTACGGTCTAGCGGCCCAAGCGTTCCATCAAGGAGTTCAATGTCTTCTATAAGTTGTTGATGAGCATCGTCTCCGATTACTTCTCCAATTTTCGAATCTTTAATATCTGAAAAAGAAACTTCTTCGGCTTCAGTTGTGGCAAAGCCTGATTCTTTAAATAAAATGATGCTTTTTAATTCTCTATGATAGATGCCGCGAAAGCTTTTTCCCATTCCTATGGGCCACGTAATGGGATTACATTGAATGTTTAGTACTTTTTCTATTTCATCCATAAGCTCAAAAGGGGAGCGACCTTCACGATCAAGCTTATTGATAAATGTAAAAATAGGAGTTTTACGTAGCCTACATACTTCGTATAATTTTTTTGTTTGAGATTCTACGCCTTTAGCGTTGTCTAAAACCATGAGCGCAGAATCTACTGCGGCTAAGGTTCGGTAGGTGTCTTCTGAGAAATCGGCGTGGCCTGGAGTATCAAGAAGATTGATTTTTAATTGCTTATAGTCAAACTGCATTACAGAGGTGGAAACAGAGATTCCTCTTTCTTGCTCTAGTTTCATCCAGTCAGAGCGAGCTGAGCGTCTTTCTTTTTTTGCTTTCACTTCTCCCGCTTCATGGATGGCTCCACCATAGAGCAATAGTTTTTCTGTCATGGTGGTTTTCCCAGCATCTGGGTGAGAAATGATGGCAAAAGTTCTTCTTCTTTCTATTTCTCGTTTATCTTGTGGGTTCATTTTCTAAAAACATCTCTTGGTGTTGCCTGATCAGTTGGCATGATTAAAATTTCCTGGATATTAACATGGGCTGGCCGACTTAGGCACCAAGAAATTGTTTCTGCAATATCTTCTGCCTGCAAGGCATTGAATCCCTGATATACCGACTTAGCCTTTTCTTCTTCTCCTTTAAAACGGACGAGGGCAAATTCTGTCTCTACCATGCCTGGATCGATTGAGCTTACTCGAATGTTTTTACCTAAGGTATCAATTCGTAAGGCCTCAGTTAGGGCACGTACAGCAAATTTGGTTGCATTGTATACATGACCCTTTGGGTAGACAGCGCGACCAGCAATCGAGCCAATATTTATAATGTGGCCATTTTTTTGCTCTTCCATGTAAGGGAGAATGCCTCGAGTTATGTATAGAAGGCCTTTAACATTGGTATCAATCATTTGTTCCCAATCATCTAAACTAGCTTCAGCAAAAGAATCTAAACCAAGCGCAAGTCCCGCATTATTAACTAAGATAGAGACTCTATTCAGTTCTTCACGATTTTCACTTAAGAAATGTTCTACTTCGTTGCGGTTACGAATATCAAAGCAAAAAGTACGAACACGATCAGTAGAGATTTCTTGTTGTAATAGTTGTAAGCGTTCTTTTCTTCGGCCAGTTAGCCAGATTTCGTGCTTAGGAAAATCTTTGGCTAGTTGCTGAGCAGTTGCCTTACCAATTCCACTTGTTGCTCCCGTGATTAGGATAATATTATTTTTCATTTTTATATGGCCCTAAGTGAAAGAGTTTCCATTGTGGTATATTTATATCTAAAAACTGCTGTTTAAAGTAATATTTATCCAATAAACTTTCATCCCATTTTTTACAAAAAGCTGCAGCAATAAATAGTGCTTCTATAGTAGCAAGGCCTCCGCTTGGATCTTTACCTTCTTGATTTTTTCTAGGATAAGCTGTTTGAAATCCTTCGGGAATTTTGACTAAAAAGGGCAGTGGTTTTTCAAGTCTTTGAAGTACTCCACTTACTTTTCTCCAAGTACAATCAATCAATCCAAGAGATTGAAAGTTATTGCTTACATTAGATAGGCATTGACCATCTATATGTAATAGACAATCAGCTTGAAAGGCTTGAATTTTCTGATTTTTAGAGAAGTAGCGAATAGAAAAGTCTTCTCTGCTTTTCAATGGATGAATAGTACATTTATGAGGATTCTCTTTTTTATCAATTAAAATTTCGAATTTCATGATCCTTCTCTATCTGTTGGATCTACAGGGCTAGTAAATTTATGCATTGTTAATGGTGGGCGTGCTTGAAAGTTTTGTTTGCGAATGGGGCAGTTTTTTAGCTCGCACTGGGTACAATATACTTGTCTACATGGATCTAAGTGCAGTTCCATTTCGCCTTCAATGAAGGCGCTTTCTGTTACGGATTTTTCAAATTTAGCCACTAGGTCATGAGCAAGGTCTATCGATAAAAATTCTGGTACAACTACATGCCCGTCTACATGGATGCGACGGCCGTTTCTCATAGCTCTTACGTGGTGAATATTGATGATTTCTGGAGATCGAATTTTTTCTACTACTGTTAAAAGTTTTTCTAAAAGTGGGATGTCGGCAGCATCAATTAATCCGTCAATTGCTCGTTTTACTAAAGGGATTCCTGTAGCAAATAAAATGGCAGCCATAATGAAAGCCATTAAGGTATCAATCCAAACTAGATTAGTAATTTCTACAATCACTAAACCTAAAATTAATCCACATGAGGTATAAAAATCAGAGAGTACATGTTTACCATCGGCTTCAAGAGCCATTGAGTGATTTTTTTTCCCTGTGCGAACTAAAAAAAGTCCCAAAATGCCATTTAAAAGACCTGCGATGACGAGAAGAGCAATACTAAGTGTTAGTTTAGGAAGTTCTGGAGGGTCACTTAGAGCTTGTATAGCTTCTGCAGTGATCATAATACCGGCAAAACTGATTAAGCCCCCCTCAAAGATAGAGGTTACATATTCTAGTTTTCCATGACCATAGGGATGATTTTCATCTGGTGGCTCATGTGCTACATGAATTGCCCATAAGGCAAATGAGGCAGCTACAACATTTACGATGCTTTCCAGTGCATCAGAAAGTATGGCCGTAGAGTCAGATAAATAATAGGCAGTAAATTTTATTCCCATGATTCCTAAGCCTGCGATAAGAGAGGTAAGGGCAGCTCGGATTCGTATTTTTTTTGCGTTCATTTAAGTATCCTTATACGCAACAAGCGAATTTCTTTTATTTAGGTCAAAGGGCAGATCTCTTTTCTCTATACGAAATCCCGCGTTTTGGGCACCTTCTTTTGCTATTTTACTAACAGAGTAAGTCACAAGTCGACCGCCAGGGTTTAAAAAACGATAAGACTGTTGAAAGAGGTGAGCCGTCCAGCCATCGGGATTATGTTTAGGAGAAAATGGATCAAAATAAATGGCATCAAAATAGCGTTTATTTTTTGAAAAAAAAATTTCAAAACTCGTCTCTACTAGCTCTAATGAGAGCTGATGAAATTCGGCTTTTTTAGTATGCAACATGCTTACTAGCTCTTCATTTTTTGTTTGTTCGGCAAAATATTTAGCCCCAGATAAGTCTTGGTCTATTGAAGTGAAATGAATATGAGGCGAGCCCTTATCTATTCTATTTCTTAAATACGAAAAATTTGTGCCTAAGCCAAATCCTAATTCTAATAAATGAAATGAGCTTTTTTGGTATAGGGGGTTTTCTAAAACACCTGGTCGATAAAAAACCCATTCTGATTCGGTAAACGCAGCATGACGGCTCTTATAGGTTTCGCCATATTCCTGGTCATGAACCGTGTAGCTTCCATCATTGGTTTGTTGAAGTGAAAAACGCATGATGTATGGATATTGATTTTGTGCGTAAATGTCAAAAAATGGTTACTATTTCTATATGTCTTTTTCTTGGATTTTGGCGATTGCTGCGGTGGGAAACTATTTTCTCATGACTAATGCATGGGCAGATAAGAATCTTTCAAAACCAGTACAATCCTGGGAGTCTACTCTTCGGGGCAAATCGTTTATTCATTTAAAAAGTGGAAAAATTCTTATTGATCGAGCAGATAAGCCACCTTTACTTTTTTTATTGGGCTCTAAAGTCGCGCTAAATGGAGCAAATGTGGCTGTCTTACCGGAAGCTCCTTGGAAAAAGGGGGATACGATCTACTTATCTCAAGAGATGATTAATGCCATTTTAGACCCAGAGCCAGGGGTTCTTTTTTCAAAAAAAGAAGTAGAAAAAAAAGAAGAGCCTAGAAAAGATAAATTTGTTTGTGAAAACGGACAGACCAAAATCTTTTTGGATCCTGGTCACGGAGGTGAAGATGCGGGAGCTACAAGAGGGGGAATTAAAGAAAAAGACTTAGTGCTAAAATTCGCAGGACTTTTGGAGCAAGAGCTACGTCAGAATAATTATGGCGTAATGCTATCGAGAAAAAAAGATGTGTTTCTACCATTAGAAGTTCGCTCAAAGTTAGCTGAAAAGTGGGATGCTGATTTATTTGTGAGCCTGCATGCGAATAGTTCAAAAGTTTCTTCTGTACATGGGAGTGAAACTTATATTTTAAGCCAAGATGCAACCGATAATGAGGCAAGAAAGTTGGCATTATTAGAGAACTCTATAGTGAAGGAGGCAAAAAGTTCAGGTAGCGCTATTCAAGATATTTTATGGGATATGGAGCAAACACAGTATTTGCAAGAAAGCGCTTTTTTAGCTTCGCATATCCAACAAGCAATTGCTGCAACATCAAAGACGCTTTATGAGAAAAAAGTCGTACAAAATAAATGGAAAAATAGAGGAGTGCGGCAGGCACCTTTTTACGTGTTAAGTAGGGCGCCTATGCCAGCGGTTTTAGTAGAGATAGGATATTTAACAAACGCTAACGATAGAAAAATGTTGGAAAGTACGAATTTTTTGCAAGAGTTAGCAAAAGCTGTTGCGCAGGGAATTCAAAAATATAAAAAATCTTGTCGCTAAAGTCGGTAGGGTTACAATAGAAGCTTAGGGAGCTCATATGAATAGAAGAAAGCAAACAAAAAAAACAAAACCATCATCAAAAGAAAAAGTGAAGAAAGTCGTAGATCAAATGAGAGAACCTTTTTCACTTTTACAGACGTTAAAAGATGAAGGTTTGTCGAATGCTGTTTCTTATTTATCAATGGCTGCCCAAATGGCAAGCGGAGCGTCTAAGAATTTAGCTCTTCCGCAAGTAAAAGAAGTTTTTCGCTCACTTGGCTTTGCTACAAGAGAAGATTTAGATCGTCTAGAAGAACGATTAGATCAGTTAGAAGAGAAAATTGATGAAGCGCTGAGTGATCTGCCTTCTTACGAAGAAGAGTAGTTCTACTTGAGTAAATGTCCAATCTCTTCGTTAGCTTGATTGTCCTCCGTTCCATCGCCCAAGAGGGCGATTCACGGTTGGCCAATCTTCGCTGCCTCGATCTTGAAACATTTACTGAAGTCTCATTCGTATAAGTTCGACTTGAGTAAATGTCTGGTATCGTCTTGATTGTGATTGAATTTTATCGAACTCATATCAAAATAAATCTGGAAATTTCATTTTTGCTAAAGCGAGTAGCGCTAAGGTGTCAGAACAATTTATTTTACCTTCTTTAATAAGAGATTCTAGCTCGCCATTAGTAGTGGCTACATAGACAATTTCAATATTTTCTGAAAGGTCTAATTTTTGTTTAGAGTTGACTGTTACATCAACTGCAATAAATCCATAAAGTCGAGTATCGACTTTAGTGGGCATGGTCCAAAGTTCACCAACGAATTTAAGATTCGATGTTTTAATTCCTGTTTCTTGCTCAAGCTCGGCGATTGCAGCTTCTTCGGGAGTCTGATTAGCTTCGATAAAGCCCGCAGGTAGTTCTAGAGTGAATTCGGCGATTCCGTTTTTATACTGGCAAACAAAAACGATCTCTTTATTTGCTGTGATTGGAATCGTCATAGAAACGTTTCCTAAACGAGCTATATAATAATCATCGAGAATTTTTTCATTGGGTAATTGGACTGATTGCTTAACAAGAGGGAACCATTTGCTGGGCGAGATGTCTTCTTCGTTTAGTATTTTCCATTTTTGCATAATACATACTGTTCAGGCATTAGTGCTTTTATCTAATTATTGTCAGTAATCTTCACTTAAAAAATATCTGGAACGGGGCTTCCACCCTGAGGGTCTCCACCATAGGCAAAGTCTTTGAAGGTAGTGTGCTGACCAATCCATGCCAACTTAATTTCACCTGTATTACCAGATCGGTGTTTACCAATAATAAGTTCGGCTTCGTTTTGTAGATCTGGATTTTCTTTATCTCTATGTATAAAGAGTACAAGGTCAGCATCTTGTTCAATGGCTCCAGATTCTCTTAAGTCTGAGAGTTGTGGTTTTTTTCTTTCTCTTCGCTCTACTTCTCGACTCAGCTGAGATGCCGCAATTACTGGAACAGAAAGTTCTTTAGCTAAAGCCTTTAAGCCTCTAGAAATTTCTGCAATTTCTTGCTCTCTGCTACTGGCCCCCATGCGGCTGCCAAGACCTCGCATCAGCTGTAAGTAGTCAACCACTACTAAGCCAAGGCTATGCTGGTTTTGAATTCTTCTACAGCGACTTTTTAGTTCTAAAAGATTTAGTGCTGGAGTGTCGTCCATAAAAAATGGGGCGGCCTCTAAAAGTCCACCAGCCATTTGAAGGTTTTTCCAATCTTGCTCATGTAAACGAGAAGCGTTCTTTAAGCGATTAGAGTCAACTTTTGCCTCCATAGAAAGCAATCGCATGGTGAGTTCGTGTTTACTCATTTCCATCGAGAAAAAAGCTACATGAGTATTGCTTTGTATGGCTGCATTTAAGGCCGTATTGAGCATAAATGAGGTTTTCCCCATTCCCGGTCGTGCTGCTACAATGATGAGTTGGCCGGGGTGCCATCCCATTGTTTCATGATCCAAATCACGAAAGCCAGATGGCACGCCAATAATTTTTGTGTCTCTAGAAGCAGTTTCTTGTAAGTGGTTAAACACCTCTAGCATTGTTTGTGAGAGAGAACTGTAGGTAGAGAGTTTTCTGTCAGAAGTTGCTTCTAGTAGTTTTTTCTCAGTATCTTCTTTAAAGGAATTATGATCTTCAACACCTGAGTAGGCTTTTGCTTCTGTTTCAGAACAAACATGGATGATTTTTCGCTCAATAGACTTTTCTCTTACGATTTGGGCATACGCTGCAATATTTGCTGCAGAATAAACAGAGTTAACAAATTCAGAAATATAAGAAATGCCGCCAACCTTTTCTAAGTTGCCTGCACTAGAGAGCGCATTTTTTACTGTTAGAATATCAGCGGGTTGGCCTTTTCGAGTTAAATCTAAAATCGTCTGAAAAATAATTCGATGAGCTTCTGAATAAAAATCTTCGGCATTTAAGTTTGATTCTACTACAGTATCTAGAGCGCGATTTTCTAATAGGATACCTCCAATGACACCGATTTCTGCTTCTGTATTATGCGGAGGAATGCGCGCACCCGTACTAGGTGCAGAAGGTTTATTCTTTTGACCTGAGAAGGTAAAGCCTTGTCCGAAATTGGATGCAGAGCCGCCTCCATCGTGCCTTAGGTCCATGAGGTTCCCCCCTATATTGGAAGAGCTTTTTTTATTCTACGTCAGCAACTACAGAAATATTGAGTTCTGCTATTACGCCTTCCATTAGGCGTACAGGAACTTTAAATGAGCCAAGTTTCTTAATAGGAGAGTCTAATTCGATATTTCTTCTATCAATTTTGAAGTTCTTTTGTTCTAACTGCTCAGCAATATCTTGGTTTGTGATAGATCCGAAAAGCTTTTGGTTCTCACCAGCTTTTCTTCTAAGAACAATAGACAGGCCTTCTAGTTGAGCTTTTAAAGCTTCTTTTTCTGATTTAATTTTCGCCAATTTTTTGGTTAGAGCTCTTTTTTGGTGCTCGACTTGGCTAATATTATTTTGATCAGCCATAACTGCAAGATTTTTGGGAAATAAGAAGTTTCTAGCATAACCAGAGCTTACTCTTACGATCTCACCGATTGAACCCAAGGTATCTACATTTTCTTTTAAAATTACGTTCATAACTCTTTATCCTCATTCTTTGGCTTTCGGCGATTCCGAAAATTAAACCATAAATCAAAAAATCCAAAACTCACAACCATAGGGGTTAAAAATAAAATGGCAGAGCCATAAAATAGAACCCGCACAGGACCCCTAAGACGAAACGAGTCAAGGAAGAACGCTAGAATACTCATTCCTTGGAAAAAGTAAATGAGAAGCAGCGGTTTTAAGAGATTTTGTGCAATTATAGAGTAGGGCGGTAGATCCCAAATAAGTAGAGCTCCAACCACTAAAGTTGGCCAAACAAGCCATTCAGGGCTTCTCCATCGGCGAATAAAGTCTCTACCGATGCCGGTGCGACGCACAAAACCCTTGGGATTCCAGCGAATCATTGCAATGCAAGGCAGAGTACAAAGAAGTAAGAGTATGCTCAAAGCAAAGCCAGGAATTTCTTGATATAGAGCGCTAGGACTTTCTGCGATTTTTGTCAGCTCTTTCTTGGTATCTTCGGCCAAGGTGGGGTTTTCAGTCAAAATTTTTTCTACGAAAGCTTTTGATTCGTTTTCAAAACGAGTTTGAATTTCAGTGAGTAGGGGCTTTTCTAAAGAGAAAGAAAGTATGGCCGTTGTACTTAAAAGCAAGGCTGTAATTGCGGCGAGTGCTGCTCCAATAGAGGCTTCGGGGCTGTATTTTTTACGAAAGCATTCACCCAGAACGAAGGCAGGTAACCAGGCAAAGGTGAAAAAAAGATAGCAACCAAGAACGCCTTTTATAGAAAAGCAAACTGCTAGACCGATAGGTAGGGCTAAAAGAGACCAAATACGACCAATGGATTCACGAGGGGCCCCTCTATGAAGATAAAGAATGGGGAGAGGGGCAAAAATAGTAAATAAATAGGATAGATAAAAAAGAGGCCCTAAAAGAGCAAGAGCGAGTTGGAATGCCCAGGGGGTTTTTCCGTACTCGCTCAAGTCATTTTGGTTTTGCATGAAGATTATTCTTCGTCTTCCATAGACTCCTGATCGTCTCTTACAGGGTCTTTTCTTCTTTTCATTGGGCTAGGGCGTTTTGCTAATTCAAGATCATCTTCTTCAGAAGTAGCGATACTAAGATATCTGACAACATCTTCGTTAATTCTCAAATTTCTTTCTAATTCTGCTACTGTTTCTGTATTGCCTACATAGCCAAAGTAAATGTATCGACCACGGTTTTCTTTTTGGATGGTATGCATAAGCTTTCTTGTGCCCCAATCTTCATAGATCCCAATTTGTCCTTTGTGAGCCTTAACAATAGACTCTACCTTTTGACGAATACCTTGAACCTGGTCTTCAGAAACAGCAGGCTTTGTAATAATCGTAGTTTCGTAACTTGGCATAAACGTTCCTTTTTAAATTGCTCTAGCTTTGAAAGATTTCTTCCAAAGCTTTTTTCAGTTGAGGGTTCTGTCTATCATAAGAAAATGGGGACGAAAAGAAGAAAAACTTTGAAAATTCGGTGCTTTTTCTGAAAAAATTCTTCTTTTAAAGTAAGGAGTTCAGAAAAAAACGAACTGCGTCAGAGCTTAGAATCATAGTAAAGCCCCCGCTAAGCTCATGAAAAGAGCAAAATCGAGAAAATTCCCCTGTCTAGAAAGGGGTATCGATTGAATAAGTCTCGGAAATCGAATAACTTTTTTCTATGGCCAGCAAAAAATTTTCGACTCTCATTTTAGCCGCAGGTAAGGGCTCTCGTATGAAAAGCGACCTTCCTAAGGTTTTACATAAGGCCTGTGGTGAATCGCTATTATTCTTTGTGATGAGGGCGGCTAAAACTGCGGGGACTAGCTCAATCATAACGGTTTTAGGTTTTGGACGAGAGTTGGTAGAAAAAGAAATTGAAAGCGAGCCCACGGCCAGTGCTGTTTATCAGCCAGAGCAAAAAGGAACAGGTAATGCGGTAGAGGTTGCGCTTTCTTCTCTACCGGATGGACCAATTTTGATCGTAAATGGTGATGGCCCACTAATTCAAAAAGAAACGATTCAAAAAATGTTAGACAGTCATTTTAGTTCTAGTGCTGATTTAACTTTAGGTGTTGCCCATGTTTCAAACCCGTTTGGTTATGGGAGAGTGATTACAAAAGACAACCAGCTTTTAAGAATTGTTGAAGAAAAAGATGCAACCAACGAAGAGAGAAAGATATCTTTGATAAATGGCGGCATTTATCTTGTGAATAAAAATTATTTACAGAAAACAATTCCAAACTTAAAGCCGTCAAAAGTCTCTGGTGAAATTTATTTGACTGATATCGTAGCTATGGGGGCCAGTGCTGGGGCAAAGCTCCAATATTGTGAGTTAGATTTTACCGACTTATTGGGGGTTAATGATCTTCTACAGTTAAGTCAGGTTGAAGAAATTTTGCGTAAGCGAATCCTAGAGACGCATCAGAAGAATGGAGTACGCATTGAGAATCCGTCTACGGTATGGATTGAAGCTGGCGTGGAGTGTGGGATTGGTACGAAAATAGAGCAATCAGTATCGTTGAAGGGGAGAACTAGAATCGCAGCGAATTGTACAATTGGTACAGGTTCTGTGATTTATAATTCTGAGCTTAGTGATGAGGTTGAGGTACTACCTTATTGTGTTATTGATCGCGCTACGATTTTAACTAAGGCAGTTCTTGGTCCATATGCACGGATTCGTCCAGAAACAAAAATACTAAAATCAGCAAAGATTGGAAATTTTGTAGAGATCAAAAAAACCACGATAGGAGAAGGCTCTAAAGTGAACCACTTGTCTTATGTGGGTGATGCGCAAATTGGATCAGGTGTAAATATTGGCTGTGGTTTTGTGGCTTGTAACTATGACGGTTTTCAAAAGCATATTACGCAGATCGACGATGGCGCTTTCATTGGAAGTGGTGTCGAGGCTGTTGCTCCTATTCAAATTGGAAAAAATTCATATGTCGCCACCGGTTCTACATTAACTAAAAATGTACCTGAAGATGCCTTGGCCATAGCAAGAACAAAGCAAGAAAATAAAGAAGGATACGCGCCTAAAATTAAATCTCGATTGAATACCAAAAAAGCGAAAGGTTAATATGTGTGGAATTGTAGGATATATTGGAGAGCGTAAGGCGCAAGATTTAATATATAAAGGCTTGTCTCGATTAGAGTATAGGGGCTATGACTCTTCGGGAATAGCAGCGTTAAGAGAGATCGGATCTGATCAATATGAAACAAAAATTATTAAAGCCCCAGGAAAATTAAAAGAATTAAAAAAAACTTGGAATGAGTTTGAGTTTCATTCTGGCCTTGCTATTGGGCATACAAGATGGGCTACTCACGGAGAAGCAAATCAAGTAAATGCTCACCCACATAAAGATGGGCCAATCACTATCGTACACAATGGAATTATTGAAAATCACCAAGAGATTCGTGCTGAATTAAAAAAAGAAGGCAAAAGCTTTTCTTCGCAAACGGATAGTGAATTATTTGCGCATATGGTTCATAGAGAACGAAATCAAAATAAATCATTGCTTGAATCTGTACGCTTAGCATTTAAGCGAGTAAAGGGTGCTTCGGCTTTTGTTGTCTTAGATGAGCGTTGCCCTGATCATTTCGTTGTTGTGCGTAACGGATCACCATTGGTGATTGGAGTAGGTAAGGGAGAAAATTTTGTTGCTAGTGATGTTCCTGCAATTTTAGATTCTACAAAAAATATTTACTATTTAGAAGATTTAGAAGTGGCTGAAATATCTCGATCTGCTGTACGAGTATTTGATTTAGACGGAAAAGAAAAGAAAGTTGATCTGGTAGAAATTAAATGGTCACTGGATGAGATTGATAA
>JAMLID010000019.1 GCA_023954355.1 Oligoflexia bacterium
CTTTTAGTTTTAGACGGCACTACTACTGACACCCCATACGGAATTGCTGTTTACGATTCTGATAATATTTTAGTTAGTGTTGATGGGACAGATCGTATTGTTAAAGTTAATCTTACTAGAGGTAGTGGTAGCGATAGTATTTTTTATATGAATACAGCTCTATTAACAGGAAACTTGAGAAATATTACTCGATTAACTTCAGGTGATATTTTAATTGTAGAAACTAGTAATATTGAAAGATTCACTGCTGCCGGCTTACGTGTTACTACGGGCGCATGGCCAAAAGCACTGCAAACTGTAGGAACCGGCCTAGAAAGAATTCCTAGTGGAGGTTTTGTACATTGCTCTACAACAACAGACGTTGTTCGCACATACTCTGATGATGGAACACAAATAGCTACTCAAGCTTCTGGAATCGCAGGAACAACAGATGTAATTGATTGCGCTGCCGCACCTGATGGAAGAATAGCAGCTGCATTTAGTGGTACAACAGATACGATTCGTATTTATACAAGTTCTACTCTAGCAAGTGTTTCTTGTAATTTCTCAGACGTAGGATTAGTAGGGGCACCAGCAGCGATTGCATTTCGCCCTAACGGAAACTTATTAATAACAGATTCGACAAACAATACGTTCACTGAGATCGACACTAGCTGCACCTTAGTGCAAAGCTTTTCATCGCCTTTTTTAGCAACACCAACTTCATTGCGGGTGATGCCATGATGAAGTTAATCTTCTTAATACTCTTTGCTGGCTTTTTTTCTGTGCATACTGTTTTTGCGAAAAGCGATATGGGCTTAAGGCTAGGTGTATATGGAGTATATGATCAAAGCGCGCTAGCTAGGCCAACTGGAGGGAAGGCTTACTTTACTGGAACGGGTTATGGTATTTTCGGTGAGATGAAGGCAACTACAAATAAAGGTTACGGCCTTGGTCTTAGAGTCTCTTATGAGGCGACTAATCTAGATAATAACTCTAACCAAGCAACCGCTTCAGAAAATTTAGCGACACAATATATTTCTATTGTGCCTAGACTATACGGGCTTGATCTATTTATTGGCTTTGGAGTTATGTATAGTACATTGGCATATAAACAGGTTTCTTCTGGTACTACAACTACAGAGTCTTATAAGGGCGTTGGCGCAAGGTTAGAGTTTGGTTACGACTGGTTTTTGGGAAAAAATATTTATGTCACCCCACTTATTACCTATGGACTTTCAAAAGTGAGGGCTGATACTTCTACAGTAAGCTCTAGCTACAATCCATTTGGGATATCCTTAGGTCTTGGAGTTAATTTTTAATCTCTGTATTTTCTTTTAAGAAAGTAAAAATTTTTTCTAGTAAAAAATCTGTTCCACTAGGAGAAAGAATGTCTCCCGCAAGAACATGATCGTTTTCGCTGGGAAGTTCATCACAACAAATTTTTCTGTTCGTATGACCGTTATTGATGAAGAGAACCTCTCTAATTTTTTCAACATCTACAATAGTGTCATTAAGATTTCTCATAACAAAAATAGGAATCGATAAATTGCTATTTGATAAATGAACTGAGAAATCTACTGCTCTCATTAACTCGATAAGAGTTTTTGAAGGATACTTTGTTGTCCAAAAATATTCTTGTTCTTTTGATTGAGGTTTCCATTCTCGATATTCACCAAAAACAAGGCGAGCTAGTAAGCTTCCACCAGGCCAAAGTAATAGTGGTGAAAATGAATTTTTTAAACCAAAATTGGGAGAAATAAAAAGCAATGTTTTCACTGATCGTGAGTTATTTAAGCTTTCAATGAGTGCAAGAGATGCTCCCGTAGATGTTGCAAGAACTATAACTTCGTTTCCTAAGGTTCTGCCAATTTCGTAAGCTCGATGAGTTTCTCGAATCCAGTCATAGTGGTCTACATTTTTTAGGCCGTCCATGCCTTTAATGCCATGTCCTTTGTATCTGTGTAGATAAAGATTTGCCTTTAGTTTTTTTGCTAATTTTTGTGGTAGTGGTGAAATTTCTTGAGGCGAAGCCGAAAATCCGTGCAAATAAATAACGGATAGAGGTGTGCGTTTGGGATTTTTTTCATCAAAAAAAAGAATCTGCTTTTCTGTGCCTTTTTTTAAGCCAATAATTTGAGATTCTGATTTTCGAATTTCTTCTTTTAACTCTATGAGCTGGTTGGCTAGTAAAGTTGTAGGTTTAGCAATAAAGCCTACAACTAAAAAAACGAAAAACTTTCGTAATAAAGATCTAGCGATTTGCGCTAAGGTGGCCAAGCTTTTCTACTCGAGCACTAATAAAAGCAAACCCAAAGAAAATCACAGATCCCCATACTAGGTCTCCAGCAAGTGAGTTAGCTAAAAAAGGAATCGCATTAGTATAGCAGCTCATAAGGCCTTCCATTGTTCTTGGATAAAGCCCGTGGTCGTTAGTGATCCAGATACCGAAATTTGTCCAGATCCAGAATCCAAAAGAAGAGCCTAATAAAGTCGCAAATGTTTTTTTCAAGCTAGGGTTAGATCCCATCCAGTGGCCGGCAAGTACGATGGCAAGAAAGCCAGAGTAAGTAAAAATTGACCAATACCCAAATACAGCATGCCCACTGATGGCTGCTAATGCGATATCAGATAAAAGTAAGGCACCTAGGCTGATTGCAATGGATAGCGAACGTGGAAGTTTTGATCCGCTAAATAAACCAACTGCAGTCAATGGATTCACGTTCGGTGGATGCGGAATCAAGCGAGCGAAAATGGTTAAAGTGATCCAGGCTAAAGCTAATAGGTGTTTTGAAATTTTCATATTCTTTGTTTTTAAGCGATTTTTCTGAAAATGAAAAGGGAGAGCTTAGAATTCTTGACAAGCTCCTCTGCACCTGGTCAGACGTTTCAATCTAAAACTATAAGTGATTTCGCTAGTGTTTAGAGCGTTTTACTCAAAAATGGCATCAATATCGGTTTTTGCTAATTTAATAAATTTCCCTACGGGAATAGCATGTACTTTAAGTTTACCTATAGAAATTCTCCGTAGACGCTCTACTTCTAAGTCTAGAACAGCAAAAATTCGACGGATTTCTAAGTTTTTACCCTCAGTGATTTCGATTTCGATCCACTCTTTATTTTCTAATTTTTCGTGCTTTCGCACTTTCAGAGGTTTTACAAATCCGTCACTTAAGTTTACCCCTTCTTTAAGCTCTCGAATTTGTTTTTCAGAAACATAACCTTTGATCTTTACTAAATAGGTACGTCTTACTTGGGTAGATGGGTGCATTACCCTGTGAGCGAAATCGCCATCATTTGTAAATAAAAGCAAACCCTCACTAGCATAATCAAGTCTACCAACTGGGTATACTCGCGTTTTCACAGCCTTCATTAGATCCATCACTGTGGGTCTCCCCTGCGGATCTATCGTAGAGGTGATATAGCCTCTGGGCTTATTTAAAACATAATACTCTTTTTCAGAGGGAAGAGTGTCTATGACTTTCCCTTCTACAGAGATAATATCTTGTAGGGGATTTACTTTGGTACCTAATGTAGTTTCTACTTTGCCATTTACCGTTACTAAGCCTAGAAGAATAAGCTCTTCTGCTTTTCTTCGAGAAGCAACACCAGCCGTAGCAATAACCTTCTGCAATCGTTCTTCATTTTTTTTCTTAGTTGCGAGGTCTTTTGTTTCTTCTTCTCGTAAAGCAGGTAATTGGATTCCTGCCTCTTTGAAGCGTCTCGCTCTATGCGTTGCCTTCTTGTCCAGGCGTGATGCGTCCAGCAATTTCTGGCGGGAGATCGTCGTCTCCTGAGGCTTCATCCCGGTTCTCGGTGCTTCCGTTGATCGTCTCGCTGAGGTTGCTGTTCTCTTGCGCGACTTTCTCATCGTGTTCGGTGATCGTCTTCGCTTCTTCAAAATCTTCTAGCTCCAAATCATTAAACTCTAGAGGGGCCGATCGGCTTACGATCCCTTCCATTTCTTTTGCTAGAGCCTCTTCTTCAGAAATTTCTGCCCCAACTTCATTCTGTGGTAGCATTTCTTCTAACTCTCTAAGAGAGGGGAGTGATCCCAAATCTCTTAATCCAAAAAGCTCTAAAAATTCTCTTGAAGTGCCATATATCATGGGTTTACCCACTTCGTCGCTTTTTCCAATGATTCGGAGCATTTTTTTATCTAAAAGTGCCCTTACGAGGTGAGAAGAGTCCACTCCCCGAATTTTGTCGATCCCTTCTCTAGTTACAGGTTGGTTATAAGCAACAATAGCTAGTACTTCGAGCATAGAGTTGGTCAGTTTCATTGGCTGAAGTTGAAATAATCTACGGATAATTTCTTTAAACTCCATTTTTGAGCGAAATAGATACCCCCCGGCTACTTCAACTAACTCTATGCCGCGGTTAGATTCAAAAAATATCGCCATAAGATTGGAAATAGCAGTTCGATATTCTTCTTCAGGAATATTAGGGTTAATTACCGAACGTAGTTTACTAATCGAAACCGGACGGTGTTGCATATAAAGTACGGCTTCAATAGCCCCCTGTAACTCATCAGCAGATAGATCTGCGTAAAAAATTTCTTCTTCAATCTCGTTTTCTTCAGAAGGTTCTTCTTGGTTTGATAAGCCTGGATCTAGCGCAAGGCTTTCTTCTAGGCTCTCTGAGGACTCAGAAAGTTCTTCAGAGGCGATTTGCTCAAAGTTTTCTTGCTCAAGCTCAGACTGCTGGGCTTGGGGCATTGTTTCCGGCATTTGATCGGTATGCATAAGAGTCTCCAGATTCAAAAAGTTTTAGCATGGTTTCGTAATTTAATTTATCGCGAAGAACAACGTAAATGGTTCCGTAGGTAAGGTGCTGTAGTACACGAATTTTTTGTAAGCGGCCAAGCTCTAGTATCGCCAGAAACGTTACCACTATTTCATTGCGATCAGCACTTTCTGCAAATAGAGATTGAAATTCTGTTAGTTCTTGTGAACCGAGTCGATTGGCGATTTTCTTAGCAGCATCGGCAATCGACATCCTGTCGGTTTTCACTCTTACTACAGGGCTACGTTCTTTCATTAAAAAGTTTTGAAAGGCTTTTGTCAGCTCTGATAGATTCATTTCTTTTAAAAGCTGCTCTTTTTTCATTTTATCGGGTGGTAGAGGGCGTGCAAAAAAATCTTCACCCAAGCGAGGTAGAGCCTTGAAATCAAGAGCCATGGCTCGATAGCGTTGGTGCTCCATTAGTCTACGCATAAGCTCTTCTTGTGTTAAGATCGCTTCTGGATCATCAGATTGTAGCTCGTCGGTTGAAGGTAAAAGTGTCTTACTCTTTAGCCAAATTAAGGTAGATGCCATGAGCAAAAAATCGCCGGCTATATCTAGGTTATAGTCACGCATCAAATCTAAGGTTCTTAGGTATTGATCAGTAATTTCGGCAATTTTAACCGTATGGATATTAATCTCATCTTTTTGGATAAGGTATAGCAAAAGATCCAAAGGACCTTCAAAACTTGCCAATTTTACTCTGAGATCAGTATTCATACCCAATGATTTAATCAGAACTACGTTAGTTGTGCAAAGTGAAACACGCTAACCGCTAAAGTAATTGCCGTTTGGGAAAGTCCCAAAATAGGGTAGGCAAGAACACGAAAAGCCCCCGAGACCATTAAGAAAATAAGAATAAAGAAGCTGTATTGTTGTAAAATCAGATATTTTCGTGATGCGTTATGATCAAGAAAGCTTAACACCATATTTGATCCATCTAGTGGCGGCAGAGGAATCAAATTAAAGACCGCGAGAGCAAAGTTAATAGAAATTAGGCTTAGTAAGAGTTCTTTGATTCCGTCAAAAAAACCAAAAGAAGAAGGAACAAAACTAGCAAAAGCCACTAAGACAAAAGCAGCGATAAAGCCTAAAAAAATATTCGATAAAGGGCCAGCAAAGGAAACCCAAAATAAGCCTTTACGATAAGAGCTAAACATAGAGGGATTGATGGGAACGGGCTTAGCCCAGCCAAAAAATACTGGTGCCCCAGTCACAATGCTGATTAGTGGAAAAACGACAGTTCCAAATGGATCCATATGGGCAACGGGGTTTAAGGTTAGTCTACCACTCCACTCTGAGGTTCTGTCTCCAAATTTTTGCGCCATCCATGCATGAGCAAATTCATGAATGACTAGAGCGATAAGAAAAGCGGGCATCAAAATCGCAACTCTTTGTATAATTTGGTCGATATTCATTTCCATCATGAGGTTGTTATACCCCTCGTGAGGATTATTTTCGAGGATGAAATTTTCGGTAGGCTTCGATGAGTCTTTTTTCTTCTACGTGGGTATAGATTTGGGTAGTGGCAATATCGCTATGACCTAAGAGCATTTGCAATGAGCGCAAATTCATACCTCCTTCCAAAAGATGAGAGGCGAAGCTATGACGAAGCGTATGGGGAGATACATTTTTGTTGAGTTTTGCCGCATCAGCATATTTTTTTAGAAGCTTCCAAATATCTTGACGCGTTAAAGGGCGAGTTCTTGGTGACCAGTCAAAAAAGAAGGATTCTTCTTGGTAGCCTGGATTATATTTCAGTCGGACTGCTTCATACTTCACTAGTTGGTCTAGTGTTTCGGTACTTATAGGAACCCAGCGTTCTTTTCGGCCTTTCCCGAGGACAATGATTTTTTTTTCTTTTGGTAAAATATTTTTATTTTTCAAATGAACTAATTCAGAGACGCGTAAGCCTGTTGTGTAGAGAAATAAAAGAATCGTTTGGTCGCGTACTCCTTCGGCGGTAGTAGAGTCAATGCTAGCAATTAATTTTTTCACTTCTTCTTGCGATAGAGTGTCTGGTAGAGAACGTTTTTTAGACTTTAGTTCTACGGCTGTGGTGGGATCTTCTTTTTGGATAAAATCGTAGTAAGTACGAATGGCCGAAAGCTTTCTTTGCATTGAGCTTGTGTCGTAATTATTTGCACGCCATTTTTTTAATATAGCAAATATGTCGTCAGGGTTTAAATTGTCTATAGAGTAGTTTTCGCCTTCTATCGATTGAAGGTCTGAAAGATATGAAGAGATCGTATTTTCGCTATGGCCTTTATCTAAGCGCAGAAAATCAGAAAACTTTTTTTGATCAAAGCTCATGATCTAAGTTTAACGAATTCTAAGTAAATTTGCTCAATCCGTTTCGATCTAAATCTTATGCTTTAGGAACAAAGCCTATTTTGTCATAGACACGGGATAGTGTTTTGTCTGCATGTGCAGAGGCTCTTTCAGCATTTTCTTTCATTACAGAGTGTAAAAAGTTTTTATCAGCAATTAATCGCTTATATTCGTCACGAATATGCTGTGTTTTTTCTACAACCAAAGAGGCAAGATCAACTTTTAAGTGACCATACATTTTTCCTTCAAACTTTTGCACGATAGAGTCTATCTTTTCTTCACTTAAAGAAGAATAGATCTCTAGTAGATTTTTTACTCCAGGTTTTTCTTCGGTGTATTCGATAGTTGTGCCTGAATCAGTAGTGGCAGATTTTAGTTTTTTCTCTATGACTTTTGGTTCATCTAGTAAAAAAACAGTATTATTTTGATTAGGGTCAGACTTATCCATTTTACGACTAGGTTCTTGTAGAGCCATCACTCTACCACCGACTTTAGGTATGAAAGGCTCAGGCACGACAAATGTTTCACCAAACTCATTATTGAATCGTAGGGCAATATCTCTTGTGAGTTCTATATGTTGTTTTTGGTCTTCGCCTACTGGTACTAAATGGCAGTCGTACAGTAAAATATCTGCCGCCATAAGCACGGGGTAGGTAAAAAGACCCGCATTGATATTTTTAGGGTGCTTTACGCTTTTATCTTTGAATTGAGTCATGCGAGTTAAATCGCCATAAGGAGTAAAGCAATTTAATATCCATGCTAGCTCACTATGCGCACTTACATGGCTCTGAAAAAAGATCGTATTTTTTTTAGGATCAAGTCCGGCTGCTAAGTATTGAGCAAAAAAAGAAATCGAACGTTCTCTTAAGACTTTGGGGTCTTGGCGAGTAGTAATCGAATGAAGATCTACGACCATATAATAGCAATTATATTCGTTTTGCAGATTACCCCATTGGCGAATAGCACCAATAAAATTACCCAAAGTTAAGTCTCCACTAGGCGCACTGCCACTGAGAATATTTTGTTTTCCATTGATTAAGTATTTTGAGTTAGTTTCCTGTGCCATTCTTTAGGTTTAATCGGGATTTCAAAAAAACTCAAAAAAAAACCCTGGTGGGGGAGCACCAGGGTAACAAGGTCTGGAAACAAGGGGCAGGGGGATGATGGGAGATTTGTTTCCTCTCGTAGATCGAAAATTTTTTTCACTGTCACATTCGCATTCACTCTAACATTCACATACGTTCTGCATTCACTTATCAACAGGGAGCTTTCGCATTCTCGTTTCGTAGCCGTATCGCGCATTGCTTTTCGAGCTACGAGATTCGACCATTGTTTTAAATTAGAGAGTTAACATGTAATTTTGCCAACCATATTGCATATAGATCGCACTGCCGTTTGGTCCTAAAAGTGGTGCTGAGCTAGAAAGTTGTCCACCAGAAACATAGTTGTAGACATAGATTCCGCAAAGTTGTCCACCAGCATATGTATTGATAGCTGCTACAGTTGTGTAGGCAAGCGTTGCTGAAGCGTATGCTTGGTTTCCTGAAACATAAACTTGTAAAGAGTCACCAGCTGAGTTGGTGCGTGAGTAGGTAACTGATGGTAGTCCAACACCACCGTTAGTTTGCATATACCAGCCGTTTCCGCTTGAAGTTCCCGCGAATTGAACGGTAATTGCACCGGTTTGTCCTTGTAGGTTATAGCAACTTCCGTTTCCTGGAAGAAGTGGGTTGGTGATTCCTGGAGCAATTGCTACTCCTTGTCCTTCGTCATTTTTCTTTTTTCCACAGCTCGGTAGTAAGCTAACAACTGCTAACATCACTAAGAGCGTTTTTCCGATTTGCTTTGTGATCTTCATTTTTTTCT
Organism: Oligoflexia bacterium; assembly: GCA_023954355.1. Taxonomy (GTDB): domain Bacteria; phylum Bdellovibrionota; class UBA1018; order CAIPTA01; family CAIPTA01; genus JAMLID01. Next base: position 8,962 of record JAMLID010000019.1, read on the forward strand.
CCAAATTATGCGCGTTTAACATTTATTTTTCGTTTCTCATCTGCTCTTGAGCCTCTGAGTACGACTACGTACCTGTACAATCGCAAGCCACGTGCCAATACCTGTCTAAAACGATACAGATAATATAAGCATCTGTATTTATTGATTAAAAATGATTTTGACTTGTCTAGGGAATAGTCAGTTCAAGTGGTAAATCACTGTATACTTTTTGGTCATATGTTAGATGTCAGGACATTTTACAGTTCTGGTGGCTGATAAACAGTAAGAACCCACTAACACTTACTTAGAAACTAGAAACCTCATAATTCCTTTAGATAGGCCTAAAGCAATTTTATGCCTGTTTTCTGCATTTTGAACAAACTCTAAGTCGTCTTGGTTTGTTAAATAAAAGGCTTCTAATAGTATTGAAGGGACTTGTGCATCTAAAAGGACATAAAAAAGCCCCTGGTGTACTTGTCTATCTAATAAACTCGGATAGTGCCCATCAAGCTCGGAAAGGATGCTAGAGTGGATTTGTGTAGCAGCGGTTTTAGATGTTTCTACGACTGCGTCTGTCATTATGGATCGTAAAAGAAGAGACTCAGGCTTATCTTTCGCATATCTTTTGCTGTGTTTGTTTTCAATTTGTTCTAGTTTCTTTCGAGTTGCTGCACCTGTATTATCTAGAAAATAGGTCTCTAATCCACGCACAGATTTAGAGCGATTTGAGTTTAAGTGAATAGAGACGAATAAATCAGCTTTTTGATTCTTGGCTAAAATAGATCTATCTTCTAGGCTTATCGATTCGTCTTTTGCTCTTGTCATTAGTACTTTCAATGGGCGATCAACGAGCCTTTGAAAGTCTTCGCTCAATAATATTCGTTTTGTTCGTATGGCAATGCCAAGAGCTAAGTCTTTTTCAAGCACAGAGCGCTTTTTGGCTATTTTGATGCTTGCACCACTATCTTTACCCCCATGACCTGCATCTAAAACTACTATATAGGGTTTTTGGGCTTCTTCCGCGGCAAAAGCGTGTAAGTTACTGAAACTACAGAAAACAAAAAAACAATTAAGGAAATATAGAATGCTGCCGAAAAGTAGAGTGAATGACTTTTTCTTGGACATAATCCAAGTTTAGCAAGGGGATCGTTTGGAAGCTATAGCTCTATTTTTTTCTAAGTTTTCTGAAGAGCTTATTTCTCTGCAGTTGGCGCTTGTGTTTTTTGCGTCATCTTTGAGCATTTATTGGCTATTGATTCGTAAAAAGAAAAAAGAGAGCGCTGAATGGGTATCTGCGGCCCTAGTCAGAGCCTATCTTGATCGCGTTCGTAGCGAAGAAAGAGATATTCGAATTAAGCTTTTTGGTGAGGACTCATTTTCTGGCGCTCAGGCACCAGTTTATTCTGCCCCCGTAGCTTCAGCCTCTGGAGTAGCAGCAACTACGGTAGTCGATCCAAGTCTACAAAGAGAAGTGGATGCACTGCGAGCACAACTATCTATGGCGGATCAGCGCTCAATGGAATACGACCGATTAATGAATGGCCTAAAAGCGGAAAAATCAGATCTAGAGAAAAAACTAGCAGACGCAGCTAAAAATGGTGGGTCAGTAGGTGCTAATCCAGAGCAGCAGGCAGAGCTTGATGATTTACGTGAAAAACTAAAAGAATACGAAGTTATAGAAGATGATTTGGCTAATCTAAAGAAATTCAAAAAGGAAAATGAAGACTTAAGGCAGCAAGTAGAAAAACTTGGAGGCAAGGCCGAGGTAAGCACTGTACAAGTGGCAAATATAGCTGGTGAAGCAAAAGACCAGGCAGTTACTAAAATAGAAAATGTCACAGAAAAAATTGTCGAACCAGTTACAGTTGTATCTGGTGCAAGTGCTGCTAAATCAACAGATAGTAATATGATCGTTAGCGGCGGACAAGCATCAGCAGAAGCTGTCAAATCGCAACCAACCGTAGAAGCACCAACACCTAAAGAAGCAGCGCCAGTTGCAGAGGCTCCAAAATTAGAAGCAGTAGCTAAACCTACTGGTGAAGAATCAAATACAAACGTACTACAAGAAATAGATCCAAGTGCTGAAACTTCTGCTGCAAAACCTGAAGAGAGCGGTAAATCTAAAGAAGAAGAGTTATTGTCTGAGTTTGAAAAAATGCTCGCTTCTTAGTCGACTTGAATAAATGACCAATCTCTGCGTTGCCTTATTTCGCTTCCGTTCCACCGTACTGTGAGTACGGCTCACGTATAGCTCAATTTCGGCGTCTTGATCTTGGTGCATTTCTTCAAGTCTAATCTAACTATAATTCATAACACCCAGTCGACTTGAATAAATGACCATACTTTCTTATCAATAAGTGATGTTAAAAAAACGTATCGCCGTCTTCTATTTTGTTTCTATTTTGTTCTTGTTCTTCTGTGTATTGCTGAATAGCGATTAAGCGTCCAATTCGATAAAGATATACAGATTCTTCAATGCCATCCGTTTCAATATCTTGCCACCCACCTAAAAATGTACTTTCTTTTTGTTGATACTTAATGACTCTAATGAGTACGGCTGTTTGCTCATTTTTTTTACCTTCGCGTACATGAATCTGTAGTTTGTAGCGCATTCGTAAAAAGAAATCTTCGTCTGAGAAAACGTCTAAAAATTGTCTTGAAATAGAATTATCGATCCAATTTGTTTCTATTGTACCAGTTTCACGATTTTGGATTCTGACGATATCTCTGCCTGCAGAGGCTGCCTCGAGGGCAGCCGTCCATGCAGTAGCAAAATCAGATAAAAAAATCCGAGAAGCTGCTTTGTTTTGCTTCACAAAAGGCAAGTTTGAGCATGCCGTACACAAGAACAAAGCAGCTACTAGCAAAAGACTAGAATTTTTTCGATACAGTAGAAACATGCTCTAAGCTTCGAAGAGCCTCCTGTAAATCTAAATTTTCTAAATTTGCCTTTGTGTAGATTGAGGTAACTTCCCAATAAAACACTTCATCTCCACTTGGTCTGGGTAGTACTCTCTCTCCAAGATCTGGCAATTCAATTTCTTGCGTGTCTCCAATAAATACCGAAGACCATAAGGTATTACGAACCTTACCTTGAAGCTGAGATACTGTTTTCTCAGAGATGAGGTTAAGTAAAACTAAATTTGGTTTTAATCTGCTTCTTGAATTTTCTGCAGAGCTAAATTTGTATTTTCTATTACTTGAGCTTACAGACTTAGCATCAATCATTTTAAAGAATCCATTAAAGCGTGCATCCATTGATCTATTATTAACTCTTTGTAATGAGCCAACAATATTTCTTTCTGTTGCATTTCGATCTTCAAATTTTTCGCGGTCGAAAATACCAGTAAACGAATAAAAGTCATCACTAGAACGTCTTCTCTTTAATGAGCCTAATTTCACTTTACCTGACCCAGAGCTAAATTCTTCTGATTTTAAGGCTTTAACGTCCATAGGAATAAAATCCCCTCTATCACCTTTTGGATCATAAAGTGAAACTGAGATAGCGTCTAAGCCTCTGTCTACACTTTCGAGTCTTGAAATTAAACTTCTTTGCTCAATTTCTTTTTCTAGATCTAAGTTAAAGCGAGTATTTTTTCTAATGTTTAAGCGAGAACTAGTGTGGCCAATATGAGAAACCGTCATCATATTTAAGGCAGATAAATAATCTTTTTTATTAACCGCGCCGTAGGCATCACTAATGCTAATAGAACCACCAATGGCCGACATATGAGCATAAGTACCCTTTGCTAGTGGCATGATGAATTCAGGCTTATCAAGAGAGATAGGAATCAATCCATAACGTTTACTTTGAGGAGGCAATATTAAATTTCCAGGAACCTCTCTTTCACCGAAAAGATTAATTTTTACTTTATAGGAAGAAATAAATTGCCCTACGTCGAAATTCATTAAAGCAGTTGGTCGAAATGCAGGAACCATAACACCTAATTCTGCATAAGTACTACCAACTCCACTTGGAAAACCCGTGACCTTACCTTCAACAAAATAGAAATCGCTTGGATCATTGAGTGGTTGAAGCGATACAGAAATTTTTCCATTACTAGAGTTCATTAAAGTAAAAGTGCTGAAACCGTTTTTCTTAATCGTTAATGGAAATGTGCCGTTGCGAATACTTTCGTGATTGAATACAACTTTTCCTTCAGAGTTAGTTTTTTGAACGTTCCCATCAAAAGGTTGCCCTTCTTTATCACCCAGCATTACTGTCGCGCCAGAGACGGCTCTGCTAGATAAGCTGTCAGTAACCTCAACGGTGACATCTCCTGCATCTTCAAATTTTCCCGTTTTTATGAAGTCTTGTAAGTAAGACCAAAGTGAAGATTTAGAGTGCTGGATTACTTTAATATTGGCGTTAGGGTTACCTTCTTCTTGATAGTTCGCGTTAGCATGATTGGGAGTACTGAATAAAACAAATAAAAATAATGAAACAATGTAGCGCATTTACACCTCCTTGTAGTATTTGCTCTAAATATAGAGTATCTGGAAAATCTCATTTTTGAAGAAAATCTACCGGATTGCTGTAAATTTTTATACGGGTTAGGATAGCCCAAAATATTGCAAAGCGTAATGAGGAATACCAATTTGGAATCAAAAGCCGTAATCGAAGAAGGAAAACGTGTATTAAGGGTTGAGGCAGAGGCGCTTGCTGCTATTGCGGAAGGTTTAGGGGAAGAGTTTTCTATTGCCGTAGAAAAGATGTCTGAGTCTTTGCGAGTCGGAGGTAAGCTGGTTCTATCCGGTGTAGGAAAAAGTGGAAACATTGCTCAAAAAATCGCAGCTACACTAACAAGCACTGGTAGTATGGCGGTTTTTTTACATCCTACAGAGGCGCTTCATGGTGATTTAGGTCTTTTATCTGAAAAAGATTGTTTACTATTGTTTTCTCAAAGCGGCTCTTCTCAAGAGTTGATGCAACTTGCTCCCTTTGCAAAAGAAATTTGTAAATCTGTCGTCGGTATTTTTGGTAACAAGAATGGCTCTTTAGCTAAAATTTCTGATGTCGTAATCTCTTCTGCGGTTTCAAGAGAGGCGTGTCCTGATAATTTAGCGCCTACTACTTCTTCTACTGTAGCTATGGCACTTGGAGATGCGATAGCGATTAGCTTGAAAAAAGAATTTGGATTTGGTCCTGAAAAATTTGCCAAATTTCATCCTGCTGGTGCCTTAGGAAAAAAACTAAGTACAAAAGTAGAAGATTTAATGCATGCTAAAGGTGAATTTGGCCTCTTATCTCCTGAGGCTTCTATCGAAGAGGTGGTCGTTGCGCTTACGAAGTTTCGACATAGTGGGATTTGCATTTCGATAGAACAGACAAGGGCGGGCACTCCTAAGCTTCATGGAGTAATAGTTGAGGGAGATATTCGAAGAGCGTTACTGAAAAAAGAAGCTTTTTTCGCTTTGCAGGCTAAAGATATTATGACGAAAAATCCTCTTTCTGTTGAGGTTGGTCAGTTGGCTTCTGAGGCGCTAGAAATTATGGAAAATCGCGAGCGACAATTAAGCTTTTTACCCGTGGTTGATGCTGACGGTGGCATTCGTGGAGTGCTAAGGGTTCACGATATTGTACTCTTAGGGATTAATTAGGGTAAAGAATGGCGAATCCTATTTCGTTTAACTTAGATTCACCTCTTTGGTTAAGAAGGTTTCGATGGTTAGCGATTTTAGGAATGATTGCTTCCGTTCTTGGAGCAAGGCTTTGGGGAGTAGAGTTTCCTTGTAAGGGAATTTTTATTTGCTTAGGTTTTCTCGCTGTCTGGAATTTTTTTCTACCCTTTGTAGAAGAGCATTTCTCATTAAGCACTACGACCTTTGTTTTTATTCAGATTCTTGTTGATGTATGTGTACTGACTGCGATTCTTTGGTTTAGTGGTGGATTAGTTAATCCTTTTATAGAGTTTTTGCTTCTACATGTGTTGATTGCAGGTCTTTTGCTTACGCCAATTTTAACAGTACTGGTTTCACTACTAACTATTGTGTCGGTTGCCACATTAACTTTTGCACCATCGATAATGAGGGTTGAGGGAAAAATTATTGATGCAAAAGATTCACCCATTTGGTTTGGCTTACCTCTTGGTTTAATTATTCTGATTTTGATCACGAATGGTTTTATGATGGTTTTTTTTAGTAGGTTAAAAAAGGCTCAAGAGCAATTACGTAGACGGGCAAAGATGGATGCATTAGCTCGCTTGGTTGCAGGGCTAGCTCATGAAATAGGTACTCCGTTAAATTCTATTTTGGTTTTGTCAAAAGAAATGGTGCCTTACGTAGCCTCTGACCATAAAAAAGACTTAGAAATTATTTCTGACCAAGCAAGACGTTGTGGCGATATGGTGTCTTTACTTTTGGGGTATTCGAGAACGTTTGTACGTCACAGTGATGATATCAAATATATTGAAACCGATATAGTTCAGTGGGTTACAGATATATATGAACAGTTGGCGCATTCTGAAGATAAAATTTCTGTAAGAGACCCCGTATCTATTAAGTTCACAGTTGTGAAAATTATAGACCAAGAAAAGTTTTGGATTCCTCCACTAATATTACGGCAAACTCTTGAAAATTTATTTAAGAACTCAAGAGATGCCGTAAGTAATGTTCACGATCCAAGCATTCGAGTAGAAATTTTAGAAAATTTTGAAGAGGGAGAATGGGAATTTCATATTATAGATAATGGCCCAGGCTTTAGCTCTGAAACTCGTGAAAAAGCATTCGATGCTTTTTTTTCAACGAAAAAACAAGGGGTTGGCAATGGCCTAGGGCTTTATATTTCTCATTATCTCTTAGATCAGGTGGGCGGCAGAATTGTTATTGATGAACTGTGGCAAAATGGGGCAAAAATGGTAGTCGGGATCCCTAAACATGAATCCCAAAGGAGTGAGAGCAATGATTAATTCTGTACTACTTGTAGATGATGATGAAATTTTTCGAAATGCGATGAAGTCAGCATTTGAAAAGAGAAAAATGAAAGTATTTGTGGCTGGAGACGAACCAGCAGCTATGGAACTTTTTCGTGAGCATTCTCCTAGCTTAGTGATTCTTGATTATAAAATGCCGGGTCTTACAGGAATCAGTATTCTTAGACAAATGCATGTAGTGAACCCCCTGCCTGTTTTCATGCTATTATCTGGTTATGGCAGTATACCCATGGCAGTTGAATCTATGAAAGAGGGGGCAGACTCTGTTTTACAGAAACCCTGTGATGTAGACTCAATTCTTGTTGAGGCTAATAAAATAGTAGAAAAGAAAAAGAAGAGAGTAGCTGGGATGGATGAATCTGAGTTTCGTTCATTTAATTTAAATATTTTAGAGCGAGTAGGAATCGAAAAAGCCCTAGATGCAACAAAAGGGAACGTAAGTAAAGCAGCGCTACTTCTGGGAATTGATAGAAGAACGTTGCAAAGAAAAATGAAGCGAATGTTTTAATGATGAAGTTTTATCCTCTGCTATTATTGTTAGCTTTTAGTCTTTGTAATTTCGCTCAGGCATCTGATGATAGTATAGAAGGGGCAGCGCAGGTTAATAAAAAAGCAAGAGCCTCAAAGTTGATGGCAGTGACTGGCGACTCTGATTTTGCTGATGAAAAAACAGCTTGGGATAAAACCTATTCTCGTAAAGACTATGTTTTTGGTAAAGACCCAGTAGATTTTTTACAGAAGAATATAGATTCTCTTCCCAAGGGTAGAGCGCTTGATATTGCTACTGGCGAAGGGAGAAACGCCGTTTTTTTGGCAAAAAAGGGGTTCTCTGTAGATGCCGTTGATATTTCTAAAGTTGGGTTAAAAAAAGCGCAAAAACTTGCCTCTGAGCATGGTGTGAAAATCCAAACAATCAACGCTGATTTAAATCGTTACGAAATTCCTTTATCGAAGTATAACGTCATACTAAACTTTTTTTATTTGCAAAGAAATTTGATTCCAAAAATTAAAAAAGGTCTTTTGCCAGGGGGCGTAGTTGTATTTGAGACCTATACAACAGATCAATTAAAAATCCCTGGCGCATCTACCTGGGAAAAAGAATATTTATTAAAACCAGGTGAGCTAAAGAAAATGTTTTCTGGATTCGAGATTTTAAAGTACCAAGAAAATAATGACGGTAAGAGCGCAACCGCTAGGTTAATAGCACGAAAACCGAAAGAATAGCGTGTAACGAGTCTACAGAAAAGAACGATTTTCTCCGATAAGCCTTTGATTTTCTGTGTATTAAGCACGGATTATTAGGAGTTATGAAATCGTATGTTAAAGGCCTTGCTACTTACTGCTTTGTTATTGTTTTCAACTACGGTTGAAGCAAAGCAAAGTTATTTTGAAAAGTGTAAGATTTGGTTTACTAAGCTAGTTACTCCTAGTAAGCAGAAAATAGCAACTGTTGTTCCATATCCAAATGTATGGAGCAAAATTTCAGCCAAATACCAATCAGAATTTTTAGACATATTGCTTAATAAAGAAGTGCGACTCTTGTCGTTAAGCGAATCTAAAGTTGATAGTATAATTGCTAAAGCGAATTTGGCAAAAAACTCAGAAGAGTTTCGCTATCTTTTTCTCAGTCATTTTTTTAAAGAAAAAAATGCATGGCTGACAGATCAAATTATAAAAGATTCATGGCCGTTGGTAGAAAAAAACCAAGACCGATTTGCTCTAGGTTATGCTTTGGGGAAGTCACAATTTGAATATCGTGGTCTAGAAGAAATATGGAAGCTTGAACGGATACGAAGAGCTAAGCTATCTAATCGCGAATTTGTGAAGAAGATTACTGAGTGGACAAAGTCGCCCATTCACGCAAGATACTTATATGACAATTTAAATATATTTAAACCTAAAGAGTCTTTGGTTTTAGATTATCTAATTCATAACAATGAATATTTTAAGCGAGTAGGGCGTGTTCGTGGGCCACCTAATACGCTAGTTACCCTCTCTTTTGAAAAAGAAACTAGAGATAAAAATATTACACTTTTATATAAACACCCTAAATATACAGATGAAGATTGGCTGAAAATTTCAGAAGCAGAAAGAGAAAAAATTTTACTTGATACCATTAAAGGAACAAAGCAAGCACAAGCAGCAAATATAGTAGCTCCGACTGAGTTTTTGCCAGAAGCTGCGGGTGGAGTTACTAGAGAGCCATTACCAGCTGGAGAGAAGCCTTTATTTGAATTTGCTCATAAGTCGTACGATATTGATCCTGACTATATGCTTTCACAAATGGATGAAGTATCAAAAGCATTTAAAGAAAATGATTTTCACGCACATTTAGTTTTTGAACTTCCAGAAAAATATTCACAAATGAATGAATTTAGGGCTTGGTTAAAACAGAGTAATGATTATTTATATTTTAGTGGCTTAGAGAACGGATTACATGCTCATAAATTTACGCAACTTAAGTCTGTTAAAGGCTATCCGAAAAATTTAGAAGAAATTTCTAAAGAAAATTTTAAATTTATGACTCTGGGAGTACGTCGAGGTCTTTATGGTTCTGCAAAAAATAGCGGCTATGCAAAATTAGGAATAGAGCTAAGAGATGTGACTCGAAATATGGATGATTGGAGAAAGTATATTCATGAATTTCATAAATCAGTTAGTGGAAAAGTTTGGGAAAAAGGGCCAAGCAATTTAGATAATTTTTTTCAAATTGATCCAGACGATGTAACTGCCATAAAAGAAATGCTTGTAGCTAAAGGGTATAAAAAAGAATTTGTAGAACGAGTCGCAAAGGCTGAACCGACATTTATGATACCTTTTATGGATTTTGAAAATGCTAGAGTTTTTGATTATCAAACAGGATTATACCGTTCTGCAGATCCTGAAATGGCAAAACGTGTTAGCGAAGCACGGGAAGTTTATTTAGATGAAATGAAAAAGGTAGAACTCGAAATCGATGGAATACTTGCTAAGGGAGAGTCTCTGGCTGATGAAGATGTGTCTGGGGCTGTTCGCTATGATCTTTCTATGTGGGCAAAGAGAGCTCAGGTTTCTTCTCTTTTTTCAGGTATCTAACACATAGTAGGTAGCACTATCATACACGCAAGAGTGTTATTTTTTTGACTAAAATTCATCAACTATTTTTTCAAAAAAATCCTGTTATCTAAAGCTTCGCTCTTTAGAGGCCGACAAGAATATTGAGTTATTCTCATGCATTTGGAGGAAAATGTCAGAAGGCGCAAAAAAATTAGATGCCAAAGAGATTGTTTCTAAAAAAGAATCTAGTGCGAAAGATCGTGAAACAGCATTGGCAGAACAATTTGAGGATATTGGCTTAGTGGAATTGATTCCAGATGAGCCTAGCTCTTCTGGGGGCTCAAGTGAGCTATTGACTGAAGTTGCAGATGCAGTCGAAGAATTAGTATTTTCAGATGCAAAAGTAGAAGATCATGAATTAGAAAGAGTGCCTCTTGACCAAATTGCTAGCGAAGTAGAAGCAGATAAAGATGACCACTTTTGTATAGAGCATATTCAAACTGATTCGACCATGGTTATTGAAAAAGACATTGCCCCTGCAGAAGAGGCAAATTTAATTGAAGATCCAATCCTTGCTATTGATCGTTCAGGTATACAACAAGACTCAGAAGTTAATCCTAACGAGATCGCTAAGCGCTTATTCTCTCTTGTGCTTTGTGAAAAATCTTTTAATGATTTAGTAGAAGAGGCATTACAAATCTATCTAGATGGGTTGTCAGCTGTAGCTGGCTCGATTCTAGAGCTAGATATTGAAACTAACGAATTCTTCTTTAGATCGGCTATTGGCGGTGGCGATCCTGAAAAACTAAAAGCCTTTCGTGTACCTAACGGAAAAGGAATCGTCGGAAACGTAGCAACTAGTGGTGATTTTTTACTTTTAAGCGAAAGTAGTGCTGATGCCATTCAATTAAAAGCAATCAGTATGAGTACTGGTTTTGAAATTTCTTCTTGTCTTGCTGGTCCAATTTATATTCGTGGTAAATTATTTGGAGTAATTGAACTTTTTAATAAGAAGGACGGATATTTTAATTACGATGATAAAATTAAATTAGAAGAGTGTATTCACTTCTTAGAAAAAGTATTAGAGGTTCGTTTCTTCGTTTCTTATTTATTTAGGAGCTTAAAGCATGAGTGATGAGAATAGCGCGCTCCTAAACACAGAAGAAGCAATGCCTTCTAGTGATGATGGCCAATCGCAAACGATGAACACATCTCTAGAGCAGACGGGTACGATTACTGAGGCAGATACAAACGTAACACCCTTGAAGCAGGAAGTAAGAAAAGTTGCTTCTATTCACTCTCTTTTAAAGGGATTGGTAAAGCATAAGGCATCTGATTTACATGTAAAGGTAGGCAGACCTCCTTTGTATCGTATTAATGGAAAATTAATGCCTGCAAAGATGCCCGCACTGAACCATGAAGAAGTAAAAATACTTGCTTATAATACGATGACTCAGAAGCAGATCAAAGAATTTGAAGAACACTTACAAATAGATTTTGGTTATCTTGTTCCTGGTTTGGCAAGATTTCGTGCGAACGTTTTTATGCAAAAAGGAACTCTTGCGTTCGTGATTCGTGTTGTGCCCTTAGAAGTGCCTACATTGGAATCATTAGGATTGCCTCATGTGATTAAAGAGTTGGCCTTAAAACCAAGGGGATTGCTTTTAGTAACAGGAGCAACTGGATCTGGAAAATCTACAACTCTTGCGGCAATTATTGAGTATATCAATAGAAATTCTAGAGCACATGTGGTTACGATCGAAGATCCAATCGAGTATATTTTTGAAGATAAAAAAGGAACCATTTCACAAAGAGAGATTGGTGTTGATGCTGTTAGTTTGCCTCTTGCCTTGAGAGGTGCTCTAAGGCAAGACCCAGATGTAATTATGGTTGGTGAAATGAGAGATTTTGCTACGATACAAACGGCTATTACGGCAGCTGAAACTGGTCACTTAGTTGTAAGTACGCTACATACAAATACTGCAGCACAAAGTATCGATCGTATTATAGATAGTTTTCCTGTAGAGGGGAAGCAGCAACTGAGATTGCAGTTAGCTAGTTCGTTAGTTGGTGTTGTTAGTCAAAGGTTGGTTAAAAAAGCAAATGGCAATGACAGGGTGGTTGCTTGCGAAATTCTTACAAAGTCACCAACTGTAGAAAAATTAATTATTGATAATAAATTAGTAGAATTAGAAGAAACTATGGAAGCCTCTAATTTATACTATAAGATGCAAAGCATGAACCAAGCCTTAGAGAAGCTTGTTCGCTCTGGTGAAATTACACAAGAAGAAGCTATTCTTCATAGTGACAAAAAAGAAGATTTAGTGTTGAAACTTTCTGGAATGGTTGGGTCAAGCCATGCAGATCCAAATATGCCATCTATGGATATGGATAATCCACAAATCGATACTGGCGATGACTTGCTTGGAGCAGTCCCAGAAAGTTCAGTTGTTGGTTCTGAAGAGGTAAACGCTGTATCAGGCTCGGGTATTCAGATCGAGCAAGCTGAAGCGGTGAAGAAAAAGAAAGTCTTAGAGAGTCCATTAGGAAGTTTTTTCAAAAAGAAGACCTAAGTCTTATTGATGCTCTTGAATCTGGTACGCATTTTCCTATGCAAATAAGGTAAGATTAATTTTTTGGTGAAAGCTCACTACTGGCGGTATTTTTAGTCAGCGTATCATCAATCACTTTTTGTACTCTGCTTTCGCAAGTACCACAGCCAGTGCAACAAAATAGGACAGATTTGAGCGCTTCAACGGTTTTATGCCCATCGTTAACTGCATTTTCAATTTCTTTTCTCGTAACAGTCATGCAGATGCAAATAAGATCTTCATCGCTCATAATAAGATTATCGGATATAACTATATTTGTATGAAGACCGTTTTTATTTTTTTGCCTTACCTTTTCGTGTTTTTTCTGTTTGTGGTTTTATTGCTAGTTCTTAGGCGCTTTTTTATTCAAATGATGATTCGTAATAGTCAGATACAAGAAGTCCCTAAAACGGTAGAGTGGAATCATTTAAATGCCATGTCTATAGAGATAGCAAAGAGAAAACGAGTGGTGTGTCCTATTCTTATGGCTATTCCTGAGATGACGGTAAATGCTATGGTATTGCCTAGGGGAAAATCTGGAGTCATTGCTGTTACAGAAGGGTGTTTGCATACTTTAGATGAAGATGAGCTGAAAACTCTCTTAGAATTATGTTTTGAGAGGGTCCAGTTTCGTATAGGGCTTGTTCAAAGGGTGTTGCTAATTTTATTTATTCCCATTTTTACCTTTATTGAAAAAGTACCATCCATAGTGCGGTTGATTTTTTATCCAAGTCTTTTATTGGTTATGAAGTTACTTTGGAGCAGAGAAGAAGAATTTCAGATGGATCAAAAGGTCTCGCAAATCGTTGGTCCGTTTAAGTACGCGAAATTACTTCAGAAAATTGCATTCTTGCACCGAAATATCCCATTGCGTAACTGGACTTTTGGCTCTTCCTTTTTCTGGGTCGTATCTCCTCAAGAGTTTTCTGGCGTAGGAGTCTCATACTCTTTTGCTTTGGTACGCCCAAAGATAACTGAGCGCAGAAATCGTATACTAGCTTCTCCGGCTTGCGAAAGTGGTGCTTTTTGTAATAACAATTAGGGCATATGAGCTCTATTGATTTTCCCACATTTGTTTTATCTTTAGCATCAGCAGCCATGATGGCATTGGGTTTGGGTCCAAGACCCGAATCAGGCAAATCTGAACTTGATCTTGATTTAGCGCAACAGAATATAGATTTGTTAGAGCTAATTCAGACGAAAACAAAAAATAACCTGACACCAGACGAAGAAAAATTATTGGAGCGCGTTTTATATGAAGTGCGCACCAAATTTATTGAGGTGAAGGCAAGATGAAAAAAAGTTTAAATATTTTAGGTTTTCTAGTTTTATTTTTAGCACTAGGTTTTGGTGTAGGAACAGAAAGATTAGGTAATTTCTTTATTCGCTTAGGGTCTTTAACAGCGCAAGCCGAAAAAGCTGCGCCTATAACGGACAACTTAAAAGATTTGTTTGTAGAACTGTCAAAACAAACAGTGCCATCGGTAGTAAATATTTATACAACTCAAGTGATAAATACAAGCCGAGGTATGGGACCACAAGCTGAATTGTATAGACAATTTTTTGAGCAGTTTTTTGGTGAAGAGTTTGTTCCTAATGTTCCTCAAGGTCCGCAATCTAAAAAAGCTACTAGTTTAGGTACGGGCTTTATTATTGATGAAAAAGAAGGCTTAATTTTGACCAATTATCACGTGATTGCAGATGCTGATGAAATTAAGGTGATTTTGACAGAAGAAGATCGTGAGCAAGATGGTATAGATGCAAAGGTGGTTGGTGGAGATGCTGAGGCCGATGTTGCTTTGATAAAAATTAAAACGAATAGAAAATTAAAGGCTGCTGTTTTTGGTGATTCCGACGCACTTCAGGTCGGAGAATGGGTTATGGCAATTGGAAACCCTTTTGGTCACGGGCATACCGTAACAAAAGGAATTATTTCGGCTAAAGAGAGAATCGTTCCAATATCGCAGTTTTCTAACTATATTCAAACGGATACTCCTATTAATCCGGGTAACTCTGGTGGGCCGCTTATTGATACTTCAGGTAGAGTAATTGGAATCAATACAGCAATAAATGCAGCAGCTCAAGGTATCGGATTTGCGATACCGATAAACTATGTAAAAAAGATTTTACCAGATCTTCGAACAAAAGGTGCGGTAACTCGTGGATTTGTAGGCGTGAACATAGCAGATATTACTCCACAGATTGCAAATACTTTGAGATTACCAAAAAATACGTCTGGAATCGTAGTTTCCGAAGTACTCGAAGGAGAACCTGCAGACAAAGCTGGAGTTCAAGTCTACGATGTTATTACAGCAATTAACGGCAAGAAAATTGTAGATGGTCGACAGCTCGTGAACATGATCAGCTCTTTTGAGCCTGGTACAAAAATTTCTTTAGATATTCTTAGAAAAGGTAGAAAGCAAAATATCAAAGTAACTGTAGGCAAGCGTCCAACACGAGATTCTATGTTGAGTAAACGGTCTTCTCCTAAGAATAAAGCTCGTAATCAGAGCCTAGATATTGGCATGAGTGTAGAAAATTTAGATAACGAACTGAAAAAAGAGTTGGGATTACCAAATAATGCCCAAGGAGTAGTCGTTTCTAGAGTGACTCCAGGCTCTTCTGCTGAAGAAGCAGGGTTTGAGCGTGGTGACTTGATTGTAGAAGTAGACCAAAAGCCAACTTTTAGTACGGACGAATTTTGGGAATTATTTACTGAGAAAAAAGTTTACCTGATTCGCTTTAGACGTGATGGTGGTATTGGGATTGCTTCTTTAGATTTAAGTAAATAATTTACAGTTTAAAGAGTAATTACTTTTTGTAACCATAATAGAAATATATAATTAAGCGAAATGCTATGTGTTTTTGGTTTTTTTAAAAGGGTCTTTACAAAAGTCATTTCAATCCCATCTTTCAATTAAGGGAAAAATCTCCCTTAATTGAAAGGGGTATCCATATATGCAAGGATATAATATGCCCCCTCAGGGGCAGCAAAAGAGTCCTCTAGAAGAGTATACTAGAGATCTCACAAAATTAGCGAAAGAGCGTAAGTTAGATCCCGTAATTGGTCGCGATGATGAGATTCGTCGCGTGATGCAGATTTTATCAAGACGAACTAAAAATAATCCAGTTTTAATAGGTGAGCCAGGTGTGGGTAAAACAGCTGTAGCTGAGGGCTTGGCGCTAAGAATTAGTTCAGGAGACGTGCCCGAAGGATTAAAAGGAAGACGATTATTAGCTCTTGATATGGGAGCTTTAATTGCTGGTGCAAAATTTCGTGGTGAGTTTGAAGAAAGACTTAAGGCATTACTCAAAGCCGTAGAAGATTCTCAAAAAAGTAAAGATGGTGGAATCATTCTTTTTATAGATGAAATCCATACATTGGTCGGTGCTGGGGCTGCAGAAGGTGCTATGGATGCATCAAATATGCTAAAGCCAGCTCTAGCAAGAGGAGAGCTTCACTGTATCGGTGCGACAACATTAAATGAATTTAAAAAATATATAGAAAAAGATCCAGCGCTGGAACGACGGTTTCAACAGTGTTTAATTGGTGAGCCGACAGTGCAAGACACGATTTCGATTCTTCGTGGATTAAAAGAAAAATATGAAGTTCACCACGGTGTAACTATTAAAGATTCAGCTATAGTTGCGGCTGCTACCTTATCAAATCGATATATTTCTGATCGATTTTTACCGGATAAGGCAATCGATTTAATGGATGAAGCTGCGTCTAAAATTCGTATGGAAATCGATTCTATGCCAGAAGAGATAGATCAATTGGATAGAAAGATTCTGCAATTTGAAATTGAAAAGCAGGCATTGAAAAAAGAATCAGATACGGCCTCAAAAGATCGTCTAAGAGGTATTGAAGATGAGCTTGGTGGATTGAAAGATAAATCAGAAAAATTAAAAGAAGTATGGAAAAAAGAAAAAAAATCCATCACAGAAATTAATTTATTAAAGGAGAAAATTGAACAAGCAAAGGTAGATGCTGAGATGGCGCAAAATCAAGGTCAGCTCGACAAGGCTGCAGAGCTTCGTTACGGAAAAATTCCTGCTTTAGAAAAAGAACATGCAGAAAAAATGAAGAGCCTATCTTCAAATGAGATTCAGTTAGTCCGACAAGAAGTAGATGATGAAGATATCGCACAAGTGGTTTCTAAGTGGACTGGTATACCTGTAAGTAAAATGCTGGAAGGAGAACAGCAAAAACTTCTTAAAATGGAAGACCGCTTGCGTCTACGGGTTGTCGGCCAAGACTATGCCTTGAATGCTGTTGCAGATTCGATTCGTCGTTCTCGCGCGGGACTACAAGGTGAGAATCGTCCTATTGGATCGTTTCTTTTCTTAGGTCCAACGGGGGTTGGTAAGACGGAAACAGCTAAAGCTTTAGCGCAATTTCTTTTTGATGATGAGACAGCAGTATTGCGTATGGATATGAGCGAGTACATGGAAAAACACGCAGTCTCTCGTCTAATTGGTGCGCCTCCAGGCTATGTTGGTTATGAAGAGGGAGGTCAGTTAACTGAGGCTGTAAGAAGAAAGCCGTATTCTGTTCTTTTGTTTGATGAATTTGAAAAAGCTCACTATGAAGTACAAAATATTTTTCTTCAGATCTTAGATGATGGTCGTTTAACTGATGGTCAAGGAAGAGTTGTAGATTTTTCTAATACGGTTGTGATTATGACCTCTAACCTTGGTTCGGCTTTATTTAGAGAAACTTCTTTAAGTAAAGAAGATAGAAATTTTAAAATTAAAGAATTACTAAAGCAGGCTTTAAAGCCAGAATTTCTTAATAGGATAGACGAAGTAATTATTTTCGAAAATCTAAGTAAAGAAAATATTCGAAGAATAGTAGAGATCCAAATTGGAGAAGTAAAAAAACTAGCAAATGCTAGAGGTCTTGCTCTAGATGTTAGTGAAAAGGCCATTAATTATCTTGCTGCTGTAGGATGGGATCCTGAATTTGGTGGTCGACCAGTGCGAAGAGCGATTCAATCTGAGTTACAGAATCCTTTAGCGAAGATGATATTAGAGGGTGCTTACCAGGCGGGAACCAAAATTTCTGTCGACTGTAATGGTAGTGCTCTTACCTTAACTGTAGAAAAAGATTAACTCTATTAAACAAAGAGTTGCGCACCTAGTGTGCGTGACTCTTTGTTTTTTCATTTCAATATATGCTTAACCTCTTGAGCTAGGGGCTTCTATTGGCGAAAGTACCTCTATAGAAGGAGTGTGTATGAAATCACTAAAAACATTTTCTCTGATAGCTTTAGCTACTGCTTTATTACAGTCCTGTTATGTTGCACCTGATAGTGGAACATGGAGTGGCGATGTAATCTATAAAGATGCGTATGGGCGTATGAGTTTATGTCAGCAAGAAATCAAAATTACACATACAAATAAAATTCTGCATATTGAACACTTAGACCTTAATTGTTCTGGATATCTTTCAGGAAGGGTGCCTTCTATATTTAATATAGAAGATGACAAAATCATTTATAAAGGTCGAACCATTGGTGATGCGAAAGCGAATGGTTCTGTAAATTTAGGACTCGAAGAAACAGAGCACTCTACGCATTACCCAAATCATAAAGTATTTACTTATGTCTCGTGGAGTGTGCAAGGTAATCGATTACTTTTAGAGCAAAAAGTTTACCGTGGAGATATACAAGAATCTATTTCTGGTTGGTTAATGAAGTCGTTTTAGAGTGCTGATATTGTGAACAGAACTCAGAGCGAGTAGTTTTGGTTTAGCCTTTCTCATCAGGATTTTTGTCAGGCCAATAAATCTTTCCCTTTCGAGCTTCTCTTCTCCAAGGCCGAGCGCGCTTCAAGGGAATTTCCCACAATTCATCTTCGGGATTGATCTCATTTATGATTATTGAATCTTTAGTTGGCTCACAACTCAGTAGAATTTTTCCAGTAGGTGAAATAAAGACAATGTAAAGAAAGCAGCGTCCCACTGGATCTTACGATCAATTGGGCCTCATTCAAATTTCTTTGACGTGCCATCATATTCTTAGGCAATAACGCCTGTGAAAAGCATGTCAGGAGGACGCTGCTATGAATTATTATATTGGATTGGATGCTCATAAATCAACTTGTACTGCCGTTGTTGTGAAAGAAAATGGTGAGCAGGTTTTGCGGGAAACTTTCGATACAACGGAGGCTAATCTTTTACGATTCCTGCGTAAAATCAACGGGAAAAAGATTTTAACATTTGAGGAAACCTATCTTTCTCAATGGCTTTACTTGGTGATTAAACCCGAAGTGGAGCACCTGATTGTATGTAATCCCACATTTGTGGCCAAGAAACAGGGAGCCAAAACGGATTACCGGGATGCCCTGCATTTGGCCCAAGAACTTCGTTGTGGACACCTCAAGGAGGTTTACCACGATGATTCCAAATGGATGGATCTGAGGGTTTTGGTAAATAGCTATAGCGATTTGGTGGATCAGATTGTAGCCACGAAAAATCGACTGAAGGCACTTTTTCGCTCCTATGGATTATCCACAGATGAAAATAACTTTTATCAAAACAAGGAGCAAATCTCCTCTCTTCCAAACGAAGTAACAAAATTCGTAGCCACTTCTTTATTCTCTCAAATGGAGCACCTTGAAAGTTTGAAGGAAAGTTACTCACTTTATTTTTTAAAAAATAAACAAAAGTATCGCCCTATAAAAAACCTATGCACTATTCCTGGCATTAGCCACGTGCGTGCAAATATCATTGCGGCCGTAGTTTGTTCACCGCACAGATTTCACACAAAACATAATTTCTGGGGCTATTGCATGTTAGTTCGCCATATCCAGATGAGCGGCGGGAAAATCTACGGCAACAAAAGAGTGCATGGCAGGAAGGAACTAAGGGATGTTTTTATAGGCGCCGCAGAAAATGCATTGCGGGGAGAAACCTCTCTGAGGGATTACTACGATGCTCAGCGAGCCAAGGGTGTTGCTCACAAGGAGGCTAAATTATCATTGGCGAGAAAAATTGCGGCGTTGGCTCTAGCTTTACTTAAAAATAACGATACCTTTAAAAATGATTTTACATTCGAACAACAGGAGAGAACCAATATTCGCAAAACATTGAATGAAGTTTCGATTTAAATAACTTCTTCCGCAGAATAGACGCTGGCAGGGAGGCCAATTCAAATCTAAATTCTTTTTCCACTCACAAGACGGATTCGAATTTAGTTTTGAAATTTATGGAAGATTGATGTTCTCGGAGGATGGAAGATGAGGCCCAATATTCGCGTGGTCACGAAACGATAAGGTGGCTTGCTCACCACAGTAGACCCATTCAAAGACTGGCACGCTTCCGCTCTATATCCAACGTTGTCTTGGCACTCTCTGGCCTTTGCAGAGATGAGGCCCAACTAGGAGAATGAAGGCGACAAAAAATCGAACCTTCCAATGTATACAACGGATCGAGATAAAACTAATTCTTCAATACCGGCTTTAAACGGAAAAACAAATCTGAATTCTTGCCTTCGTCAACGACCGGAGATTCATAACTAGTACGGGACGCCAGCATATTGCCATTTTTTATTTCCCTTTGCAGGCAGGGATACACTCGTGCTTTTTTGCTTGCTTTCTTATAGGAGAATTTGGTGTGGAGCTAGGATATCACTCGCCTCATTCATGAGTCTCGCCCTTTGGGCATCGCTTCGCTCTGTGCAAAAATATCTTCCTGATATTTTTGTCGAACCGCTAGGGCCTTATCATCTAGCAACCACATTCACTTTTTACTTCAGAACCGCTTTTTAAAATATTCAGTTTTTACAAAGAGACGCAAGCAGATCAAGGAAGCAAAGGAGTGCTGCCGTGAGATGCGAAGCGGATCTGAAGTAAAAATGGCTGGGGTGCTAGGATTCGAACCTAGGGATGGCGGAATCAAAATCCGCTAGCTTACCACTTGCCGACACCCCAACCGAGAAGACTTTCTTTATGCCAATGATGAGCTAAACTTTCAAGTATCTCTCGGGAATTCCCTAGGATTTCATACAAGAAATAAGAGAAAACCATAATAATGCAAAGCATTAACGCTCTATGCAGCTCTTTGGTGAGTTCTTGGCAATGAATTATGCTGTTAGGTTTTGTTTTTGTTACCAAGGTTCATTTCGTTGACTTTACTGCTGGGCTTTAAATAAAAATAAGGCAGTAACGCTCATTAGGGGATCATCATATGTTTTTATCTTTGCTGCTTTTTTCTGCATCTAGTTTTGCTGTAGATTTTTCTAACAGTCCAAAATTTTTTGAAACAAAAGCTACGATACGTAAAAAAATTATTAAAAATGCAGAGCCTTCTTTGCTTACAGCAAAGCCGACATATTATGATTTAGCAAAAAATCTTGTCGATGACCGCGATATGGAAGGCAATCCTGTTCGCTTTCTTTCAAATATGCAAGAGCTAGCTGCTTTTTCTATTGGCACATCTAAAAAAGATATTTGGGCAAGCAGTTATTGGCCAATGTATAAAGGTGGGGTCGCTTATAGGTATAGAGATCGGCTATTTACTCCATCTAAAGACTGGATGGTAAACTATAGTCATTTTCTTTCAACGGTCACTCTGCCATCAGATTTATCAGCCACAGAAAAATTAGAAAAAGTTTTTGGAGATTTTTCTCGAAAAGTTAGCTTTCATCAGTGGAGCCAAGGCAAATGGTATTACGATCAGTACCGAATTGTTGAAGATTGGATGGGAATTTGTCATGGCTGGTCTCAAGCTGCGCATATGCTTGCACGACCAAAGAAAACAGTGCCAATTTCCTATGTAAATAGTTTTGGTCAAATCGAAACTATGGAATTTTATCCTTCAGATATAAAAGCATTAGCTTCACAAATTTGGGCTGATTTTGATTACTCAACTCGTTTCGTAGGCTCTCGCTGTGATGTGGAAAATTTAGTTCGTGATGAAAATGGTAGGGTTCGTGACCCAAACCATCCTGAATGTGAAGATACAAATCCAGCAACCTTTCACTTAAGCTTAGTGAATCAAATTGGACTTATGGGTAGAAGTTTTACTTTAGATAGCGTTAACTCAAGTGAAGTATGGAATTACCCAATAAAAAATTATCAAATTTCTTATTTTGATGTTCAGACAGAGCAGACAAGCGACGATTGGAAGTCTTTGCTTGTAAGAAAAGAAATTTATAATAACGATCCATACCAAAAGTATCGATCTAATGATGTCGCTTATATTTTAGGTGCAAAAGCTTCTGTTCGAGTTCTTTCTGATGAAGAAGAACCCTCTACGGATAAGGTTGATGGTGTAGAACAGGATGTATACCTAGATTTTTCTTTTTCTTATGACTTAGAGCTTGATGAAAATTTTGAAGTTATCGGTGGGGAGTGGAGAAGTGAAAATTTTCCAGATTTTCTATGGGTGGCAACGAGAAATGCCAAAATATATTCTTATGGTAGTGACTATATACGAGAGCCTTGGGATGGAGCTGCTCCTGTACCAGTGAGCTGGAAAAGCGCTTATGAAATTGATGCAGAAGAGGGAATGATTCTTTCTAATTTCGTTGATCTATTAGTACGAAAATCGCAATAATTATCGATACCATTTTCGTAAATTGTAGCCAGAGATGTACTGGTAAGCCTCTAACCAATCAGGTGTAGAGAATAAAAATGAGAACATCGTTTCTTCGTCAAGGTCTTGGGCAACCTTTTTTCTTTTACTCAGTGGCATAGAAAAATACTCTTTTAGCTCTTTGGTAAAACCTTTTTTCTTTTCTAAGGAGGTTAGTTTTGCGTTTAATATTATTATAAGCTCTTTGTCTTTTGTTTCAGCCAAGATTTTTTTATAATAGGCTTCTTCTTGTTCATAAGATTTCTCTAAGCCTACTGGTAGGTTATTGCCTCGTATTTTTGTTGAGTTTATAATACTTAAGATTTTTTTATCAATTATGTCTTCATAACGATTTATTTTAGCGTCTTTAATTTGACTAGCTAGTGTAATAGCAATGTCTTGCGTTTTAAGACGAGATGAATCTAATTGCATAACAATTTCTCTGTTATTTAATTGTTTTTGTGCTTCACTTAGGGCATTTTTCTCTCGGCAGAAAGAGGGTTTTTCTTTTGTAAGTCGATAGGGTGAAAATTTCGTACTTAGTTGTATTGGATTAGGTATACCTCTAATCTCTTTTGCCTCGTCTATAGAGTCTTGTATATCAACACCACAAAACATCTCTACTAAGTATTTATTTTTTACTTTGATAAAATCTTCTTTTGCTGTGTTTGTTTTATTATTGAAATATCTGTCTATTATCTGATCACCAACAGACTCCTGTATTTCAGGTCTTTCGGCTAGTATATAACTATAAAACAAATTTGCTTTTTTACTTTCACTATCAATCTCATAAAGTTCAGATGAGTGTAAGTACATTGTACTCTCAACGGAATGTAGCTGCTTTCTTCTATATTGATCCCAAGACGTGCTTACTTCGTTGAGGTGAGCTTGTAATTCTTCAAGGTTCATTTTTTTAGTATTTTTTTGCATTGATTTAATTAAATCAACATCTGATGTCATAGTATTCCATGTTTTTTGGGTAATTGGATCTAAAATGTCCATCCACTGAAGAAACAATAAAATTCCAGCTGCTTCTACTCCTGCATGGTAAAGGCGATTTTTCCATTTTCCTGTAATCTTAGAGCCCCACTCACCAGATTGAATTAATGCAAGTTGTGCAAAAGATTTTTGGCAATAGTTTCTCTTGTTAGGATCAGCAGGAATATATTTTTCCATTATTTTATTGCGTCCAAGGTCTATGCCTTTCATTGTAAGTTCAGAAGCAGCAGTTGCAGCTAAGAGTGAAATTACAAGTGGTGCTTTTTCTTTATACCATTCTGCATTCCCAAAAGTTTCTTGAAATAAATCATGTAAAATTTCAGATCGTGTTTCTTCAGAAGTCGACTCATCATTAAAGGATGCAAAATATTTTTTAACGTGTTCGTTATTATAGAACTCTAAAAATAAATCGTTCACCATGAAGCCAGCTGCTGTGCCAAGATAGGTCGCAATACGAGGAGAAATTTTACCTCCTCCTGCTTTTTGTAGACCGTAGGTTGTTCCTCTTGCGGCAGCCATAAAGAGTAAAAATCCAACATGACCCGCAGGATCTTTCATGGATTTTATAAATGCACGACAGGCAGTTGGATCATTTTTTTTAAAACACTTCCATGTTTCACTGGCTCCCATCGCAAGATAAAAAATCATCATAGAAGAGAGAGTCCTTGCACCGATTTTTCCGGTTTCTTTCAGTCTTGAGGCTTTTTTGGGGTCAATTTTTTCTAATAAACTTGCAAGTAGTGCGCGCTTTTCTTTAGGGATGGGAATCTCTACGTCTTCGGCATTAGGCTTATTGAGTTCTTTTAAAATTTGAGGGTTTTCTTTTATAGCTTCGAGCATGATTTCTTTAGCCTCGCTAATTTGCTCTTGAATATGCTCGTTGGTTGGATTTGTAGGTTGATTTAAAACAGGGTTATTAAATGTTTTATAAAAGTCACCAATCGTAGGATTCAAATAGGGAGGCGTATAGACAACGTTAGAGTTATCGTCGGCAAGACAAATGGTAATCCATCCTATATAGATGAGTAAAAAGCTGAAAATTCGCCCATAAAGCATGCTAACGTATCGGAATCTTTCTAGTTTTGTCTTAGCAAAAGGCAGGTGTTTGCGTCGATTTCATGGAGAGGGTCGAATTGACTCATAAAAAAGGTAAGTAGCTGATTTTTTGACTCAAAATTAGGTAAGTGCTGACCCATAATCCTAGTAAGTGAAACTAAAAAGACGATTTAGAGGATCGTCAATTGGAGGATTATGAGCCAGCGAGCTAAGAGAGAATACCTGTTAAAGATAATGGAACGCTACCAAAATTCGGATCAGGAGGGAAAAAGTAGGATCTTGGACGAGTTTTGCAAGGTATGTGGATACAACCGAAATTATGCCATCAGAAAACTCAATCAATCACTAGAGCTAAAAAAGAAAAAACCTGGGCGTAAACCAATCTATGATGAAGAGTTTATAAAAGTTCTAGTGAGTGTTTGGCAAGCAATGCAGCACACTTGCTCAAAGAAGATGGTAGAAGCGTTACCGTTATGGTTAGTGCACCATGATTTTACTAGAGAGGTAGGAGAGAAGTTAAAAAAGATTAGTGCCTCCCAGATAGATCGATTGTTAGTAAATTATCGTAACCCAAAAATTAAAGGAAAGAGCCTTACCAGAGGGAATAAAAGCTTCATCAAGCGAATCATTCCGCTTAAGCCTCTAGATGTACAGTACACAAAGCCAGGTTCTATTCAAGGTGATACGGTGGCCCACTGTGGAGATAGCATTGCAGGATTTTATGCCTATAGCTTAACAATGACAGACATTTATTCTACGTGGACAGAGAATAGAGCGACCTGGACTAAAAGTGCCTTTCTGGTTGGTGAGGCAATTAAAGACATAGAAAAAGCAATGCCTTTTCCGATGACAGACTATAGTGCAGATAATGGTAGTGAAGTTTTAAATGAAAGCATTTTTGATTATTTTCAAAAAAGAGCAAATAAAGTCAATGTGACAAGAGGAAGGCCATATAGAAAAAATGATCAAGCCTATGTTGAACAAAAGAACCATACGCATGTAAGAGGTCTTTTGGGTTATGAGCGAGTTGATGAAAGAAGCCTGGTTAATAAAATGAATGAAATTTATAAGCTTTGGAATCAGCTGCAAAACTTCTTTATTCCTTCCATGAAGTGTATGGAAAAGAAACGAGATGGAGCAAAAATCATAAAGAAGTACGATAAGCCAAAAACTCCCTATCAAAGAATTTTAGATTCTGCCGATGTAAAAGAAGAAGCTAAAGAAAAGCTTCGTGCTACTTATGCTTTGTTAAACCCCTTTGAGTTGTCTAAGGAGATCGATAAGCGACGTAAATCCTTCTTCAGCATACTCAATAGGTTAAAGCAAGGCAGGGTTGCCTAGTGATTATGGGCACTTACTTTCCACTTACCTTTTCTAATGAGTCAATACGGGGTTTTTATGTGTAAGATATTGAAATTATTAATGAATATTTATTTTTTATTTCTCCCTTGCTTAATTCTTTATACTTGATAATATTAGTCAAGTTTAATTTGTTGTTGTTGGAGTTCTGTTGTTATGAGTACCTGTAGACCATTTGCCCCATTATCCTATTTTCGAATTCGCTCTAAAACTTTCACTTTCTTAGCATCTCTAAGCATTCTTTTAAGCATATCTTCTGATCTAGAGGCTGCTGGTCGTACTACCAATAAGGGAAACACCATTCGCTCTAGGAAGCAAATCGATGAAAAAATAGCAAAAGGTGTGGATGCCCGAGTTAATTCTGAGATGGCAAGCCTTGCTTCAAAGCTTGATATTCCACCAAAAGAATTTACTGATTTTATTGCTAGTGAAAAGGCGAGTCCAAACTCTGCAAAAGATGTTTGGGCAAAATTATTCGCACGATCTCAAGAAGCTAAATCTGGCTTATCTCAACAAGTATTATCTTCGTATCTAAAAGTTCGTACTTCTAAAACAATTGATAACTTATCAGTTCGTGAAAAAGACATTTTAGAAATTCAAGAAAACTGGACTGTTCGTCAGCAAGGAAATTTCAATCTTGTACTTGCCCGTACAGCAGAAATTGCACGTTCAGGTAAAGAAATTACCATGGAGTCTGCCTATCAGAGAGCGTTAAAAGAACTAGGGTTCAAGAAAAAAATGAACACCTGTAAGTTATAAGTTTAGTAGTTGAAGTTGTTTTTGTTGGAGTTGAATATGAAAAATTTAAAATCGAAAAAAAATATTATCAGTGTACTAGCAATTGCATTTGCTCTCTTAGTTAGCCTTCCCTCATTTGCTTTAACCCCAGAGGTGCAAGATCTTGTTAGAAATGAAACAAAATCAAATGCTGTTTCAACAAGAAGTGATAAGGCGATTGCTATAGAACACTTTGAGATTCCTTTAAAATTGGTAGAAAATGATATTTCTAAAAGAATGCCTGAAGAAGCTGCAAAAGCCCTAGTGTTTGAAAAAAATGGGGAATTGCATGTTCGTTGGATTATTAATCCAGAAGACTCTAAATGGCATTTAGAGTTGGAAAAATTCTTGAAAGAAAAAGGCGTTGATACCACCAAACATAAATATTTCACTGGATATCAAACAGCTAGTCGTAGCTATATTGTTGAATCTCCAGACGGGAAAGTACAAATGTCTCTAAAGGTTTCTACAAACAAAACTGGTGGAAACTGGACAGATAAAAAGCAAGAAGCAAAAGATGCTTTCGAAGTTAGAAAATCTACTGATTATGTGATGGAGCAAAATGCTAAACAGCCATTCAGAAATTTTATTGTAATGGATGAACCGGCTTCTTTTGGCATAAAATCAATTGATCAAGGAATGATAGTACGTCTTTTAGCTGAATTACCTTCAGGTAAGTTCCACTATATTCCAGGATTCTCTGCTATGCATACCGAAGAGGGTAAGCGCATTGCTGAGGTAAATGGTTCAAAAGATGTAGAAAAATTTTGGAACGAAAATTATAACAAGCCACTAGCTAGAGCACTGGCAGAGCTAGCGGCAAGAACTGGTGTAGCTTACGATTCACCTCACTCGCAAAATTTCTTGATCGAAATGGATGCAAAGTTAAAGCCTACAGGAAGAATCGTTCTTAGAGATTTAGGTGATATCTACTTAAGCAAAGACGTAGCTGTAGCTAATGGCCGTGCTGATCTTGCTGAGTTATGGCCAAGAGAAAACTTACTTTCTGGAAAAATTTCAGCTTATGTAGGAATCATGCATGGTAACCAAATGCCTTCTTGGTTATCAGAAACTCGCTATACCGAGTGGGGTAATGTTTTTTACGAAGAGTATGCTAAAGAATTTGAAAAAGTCTCTGGTATAAAAGCGGAAACCATTAGAAATATGGGACACTATCAAAGTGGAAGATACTTTGCCATGGAAGTGAATCTTCAGAGTGCTGAAATGCAAGACTACTTAAAGAAATTAAGTGATGCTGCAAGAACTAGCGGTGGATCTGCTCTTACAAAATGTGGATCTGCATTTAACTAATAAAAAACTGACCATCAACAAAACGCTTCTAGATCTTCATCTAGAAGCGTTTTTGTATTTTCTATCGTTAGAAATTTAGAAAGTTCACTGCACCAGAATCTAAATCTAAAACTCCACCAACGATTTTTAGTTTTTCCTGTTGCAAGAGTTCTTCAATCATACGGCTTGATGAATTAGAAAGCTGATCAACGGCAGCTATAACATTAGCCTCTACAGATCGTTTGTGTAGTTCATCACCGTCTAGGCCTTTTACTTGAGTAAGAGAATAAATATGAGGCTTAATGCGGCTTACTATTGCGTGAATATTACTAGAGCTAATTGCTTCACAAGTTGCGATATGATTAAGAGTCGCTGTAATGGCTCCACACTTACTATGACCCATAACCAAGACAAGGCTTGTTCCGAATGTACTTGCTGCGAATTCTACGCTTCCCACTAACGAAGGAGCAACAATATTACCAGCTACTCGAATGACAAAAAGGTCACCTATTCCCTGGTCAAAGATCATTTCTACTGGAGCTCTAGAGTCAGAGCAACAAAGAACAATAGCTTTCGGCACTTGCCCTTTTTGCGAAAACTCTTTGAGTCTCTTTAGAGATATTTCAGATGAGTGAATCGATGTGCCTGCGAGAAATCTTTCGTTTCCCTCTTTAAGGTCTTGAATAATGCTATCGGCAATATGCGCCATGGGGCCTCCTCTTAGGCCACATATTAGCCTGAAAATACAATTTCGTAGCGAATCATTTTCAAAAATTATAGGATTTTTTTATGCGAATAGAAAATCAACAGGCGTATGAAGAGTATTACAATAATCCTAGAGAAGATGTGCTTCGGCATTTAGAGGGAAAATTCACTCGTTCTTTAGATATTGGCTGTGCGGCAGGAATGGTATCTAAGCACCTTGTAGAAAAAAAAATTGTCAAAGAGGCTGATGGACTAGAGCTTGAAGAGAGTGCTTATCAAGTGGCGCGATCTCAGTTAAGACGAGTAGAGAAAATAGATCTTTGTGTGCAAGACTTCCCTGTAGGTATGGATCAGTATGACTTAGTTCTTTGTCTAGATGTTTTAGAGCATATGGTTGATCCCTGGCTAGCTTTACGAAAAATTAAAAAAGTAATGAACCCAGATGGATTGCTCTTAGTGAGCCTACCCAATGTAGCTAATCATCGTGTTGTCCGTGGATTATTAAAAGGTGATTGGAAGTATGAAGATAGCGGTATCTTAGATAGAACGCATTTACGTTTTTTTACAAAAAAAACAGGGGCTGCACTTTTAGAAGAGGCGGGATTTAGACTAGAGCGAGTGCTTTCAACGAATATGGCCCCATACTCGAAGTCTTGGTGGTTAAATGCACTAACACTTTCTTTATTTAAAAATCAGCTGATTATTCAAAATTTATATTTCGCTAGACCAGAAAAATCTGTTTGATCACTATTTGAACGGATAAGGCTTTTTCTTAATAGTAGTAAGAAGCTAAAAACAGCAAGTAGAAAACAAAAGAGAATCTTATTTGATAAAATAGAAAGAAGTATTCCTAAAACTAAAATGCGTTGGATGATTTGCTCTTTAAATGGCAATAAAGATTGCCAGGCAAGCGATAGATTTTTCGATAAACTCATTTTTGACTCCCCAAAAAAGCGTTGAGATTTATCACATGTAATTCGGTGAATATTTTCAATATTTGCTAAAATTGAAGAGGCTAAGTGGAAGTTTTTTGGCTTTCTTAAGATGTGAAGCACTAGCTCTCGCTTTAATAGAGAAAAGTTTCCGAAGTCTAGGTTTTTCCCAGTTAGCATTCGAAAAATGAGATGGTATGCTTTAATCAGTATTCGAGTGATAAACTTTTCATTTCTTTTTTTTCTTTTCGCCACAGTAGCCAAAGAGTTTTCTTTAAAGACTGATTTCCAAAGGCGTAAAGCATCAGAGGCAGAATCTTCTCCGTCGGCATCCATAATTAAAATATAGTTGTCTGAAGTCACACGCGTCCATTCTTGTAAGCCTTTTGCTAAGGCGTTTTGATGACCAAGATTTTGATGTAGACGTAAAATCTGTATCTTTTGGTTTTCTTCAAACTGCGACTTTTTTAGAGGTAGATCAGAGCCGTCGTCTACAAGCAGTATAGACAGCGTTAGATCTTCGTTTTTAAAGCAATGATTTATATCCCTTAAAAGCAGTTGTAGTGAAGCTGAATCATTATATACAGGAATCAAAATAGTTAGCTGCTTTTGCACACTTAGATTCTAGATAAATTACCTTTTTACTTCAATCAAATTAACCTATATAAAGGGGGTTCTATGAAGTTAACTATATTGCATAATCCCAAATGCTCTAAGAGTAGGGAGGCTATACAGCTTTTAAAAGATCATGATTTGCCTTTTGTAGAGCATTTATATCTAGTGAATGCTGTAGAGGAAAAAACGTTATCTTTTTTATGGGATCATTTAGAAAAACCTCAGGAAATGGTTCGAACTAAAGAAGATCTTTATAAAAACGCACCGTTTGAAATAGATAATAAAGAAAAAGTGATACAGAAATTACAGAAGCACCCAGAACTTTTAGAAAGACCAATACTTTTTACCGAAAAAGCTGCGGTAGTGGGGCGCCCAACAGAGAAAGTTAAAGATTTTATTAAAAAGTTATTTATATGATGATTCCAGAACAACCAAAAAATTCGATCCGCATTACATTAGAATTAAACCAACGAGCACCAAGACTTGATTCACTCTTGCTTGAGGCGATTAAAACTCAGGTAAAGAATCTTGAGCTTAAGCATATTAGTCGTTCTAAATTTAAAACCTTGTTTGATGAAAAAAGAATTCAAATCAAAGGTCAGCCAGCAAGACCTGCTTCTTCAATAGCTAAGGGCACAACTTATATTGATATTTTAGGCTTTTCGGAAGAAGAGTAGTTTTATACGTTCTAGATAGGCAAGTAAGACTAATAAAAGACTTAGATCAAAGAAAATTCTAGCAACGCTTAAATGCCTATGAATGCTATAAAGACCATCACCTATAAGTGCGATGCATACTTGGCTAGTGAAAAAAATAAAGAAAAATAAAATTTCTTTTTTTCGACTTAGTTTTGCTAAGAAGAATCCTAGGCAAGAAAAAATAATTCCTATTGGCCAATAATTAAGTAAAGAAGAAACGACAGGATCACGAATCATAGAGTATTGGCCGAAGTATCGAAAGTTTTTTCCGGCCATATCACTACTTGGATAATTACCTAAGTATTCTATTGGCGTAACTGCAATGGCTGTTTTCAGTTGCGAGAATAGGCTTTGCCAAATTGATACATCAAAAAAATAAAAACTAAATATCGAAAAAAAAGAAATCGATTTTGTTTGTTTTTGAAATAAAAAAACTTCTTCTTCAGATAAATTTGTAAATTCTTTATCTATAAAATCTGAAGAAATTCCCATTTCTTGTATACGTTCTTTGGGGTTATTTACCAATGCCATATAGCCTCTTGTTAGCGATTGATATTTATTCATTAGGCTTAAGCGCTCTAGTTTAGAAATAGGAAGAACAAAAAAGACAAGAATGGCTAATGCAATTGGAGTGACGGTAGAGATGATAAGTGGCCTTACAGGGCTTTTTTTAAACTGAAAAGCAAAAATGAGTAGTGGAAATAGAATATATAGAGGTTTGATAAAAACAAAAATGGCGTTTAAAATAAAGAGCACTTTGTAGTTAAGTTTTTGTGAAAAACAATAATAAAAGAAAAATGGCATGAGCGCTAAAAGAAGATTTTCAGGAAAAAAACTATTAAAATATAGAAAGTTTGATGGCTCTATATAAAGGAAAAACAAAATCCAAAAAATTGGTTTATTTATTTTATAAATTAAAATTAATCCCCAAGAGAAAAGAGCTAAAAAAATGCTAGATTGTATACGAATGTCGAAATTTTCGGTAAATAGCTTTACAGCTTTCGTGAGTAAGTAAGTAAAGAATCCTGAAGAAGAAAGCAAAGAACTCAAACTACTATTATTGGATATATAGTAATTGAGAGAGAAAAATTCGTAGCGGCTTAATTTCGGAAGAGTAAAATATTGCAAGCCTGCTGGATTAAGTTGCCGCCAAAAATCTCCATTATCAGCATAGCCCTTGGGAAAGAGAATCAGATTCCATGCCCAAAAGCACAGACCACAGAAAAGAGGTAAAAGAAGCCAGAGGTTTTTGCTTTTAAGAGCCAAATCGAAAGTTTTCTTCTTTGTTTTTTGCCTATCCGTCACCATGTAGCCTAAGTATATGAAATGATTAAAAAAAATTGAAGAAAAAACTGACTAATAGTGCAGCTAATCTGAACTGTGATTTAGGATTTTCCGCAAAGATATCAAGCGATTCAGCCGATAAGTCGTTGTATGTCCCCTGGCAAGTTGTTTAAAAAATATTTTTTCTTAACTGCATTTGCATTTTTCTATGCTGCCAATTTTTTTTCGTCTTTTGCCAATGCTAATGGCTGTGCAAAGCATAATGTAGCGAATCAAGACATTAGTAAACATGCACCGACTTGTCTGGCAAGTGTAAAAGAAATTGCTACCTCTGAAGAGGCAATTAAAAAATTAATTGAAGAAACTAAAACAGCTAATGCAAATAAAGTTATTTCATTGCCACCAGGCGAGGTGAACCCGACGATTATTTTAGAAGCAAAAAAGACCTTAGAAAGAGCAGCTGCCTTGCACGCATCTGTGGCTGAAAAGGCAAAAAAAAGTGGTGAAGCGCTCGTTGCTGCAATTGGAAAAAGTAAAACCGCCATGCGAGATATGGGTACTAAGAGATCAGAGCATCTTAGAAAAATTGAAAGCGAACTAAAGCCTAAGGCTCAGATGTTGACGATAGAATGGCAAAGTTACAAAGACAGGCTTAGAAAACAAGAGTTAGAAAGAAACGAACCATATTATAAGTATAGAAAAGATGAGGTTGAGGCAAGAATTCAAGGCGTAGCAAACCGTATGAAGGATTATGCTTCGCAAATTACAGATACAAATAGGGAAATACAAAAAATACAGGGTTGGATTAAAGAGTTAGAGGGAGCTATCGGTGATCACTCTGTTCTTTCTCGGCAAGCCGAAGGACGAAATTTTCCGGCACTAAAAAGAATTTATTCTGATAATAATGAAGCAGCTAAAAAAGTCGCAGAAATGGCTGCTAAGCTTAATCCAAGTTCTTTGAAAACTGCTGAAGACGTTCAAAAGGTTATTGATGAGCCCCAGGCAGAATCTACAATTTCTGGAGTTACCAAAAAAGGTGAAGAAGACCCACTATCTGGATATGGTGCGTGGGGAGAGCAAGTAAGAGAGGGCCGCGATAGTGTCGAGAGAGGTAATACAATCAAAGCTGAAAGCCCTGAAGAAGAATCGTTTGTTGGTCAGGTGATTCGTCAGGCTGAGGCTGATAGTGAAGATGGATTGGCTAGAGTCCGTGCAGATACTGAAACGTTAGGTGGGCCTGAGGGAGTAAGAAAAGAGTATGAGGGATGGCTAACAGAATTAAACGCAAAGAAATCTGCCATAGGAGAAGGCACTTTTATTTCTGAGGGAGAAGAGCGAGACGCAGTAAGAATTGAAAGCGCCAGAAAAGCAGCTGATGAGTATAATGAAATCTATTATAAGGGAACTCAGAATCTTGCTTTAGCACAATTAGCAGCAGAAGATGGTATTAAGCCTGTAAACACTGGTGCTTTATCAGAAGTTATAGAAATGCCTGTTACCGATGGAGTTCATGCTGTAACAAATGAAAAATATGTATCCATCAGTGGTAATACGGGAAACGTAGGGTCAGCATTAGAAACAGCAGCGAATCCAGATTTTGCAAAAGAAATTATTCGAAAGCAAGCCGCAATGGATGTAACTGTTGCGAATCAATATGCTGCAAATGCAGAGAAATATGCAAAAGTTCAAAACGCCCCTACGTTGTTTGGAGAAAATGTTAGTTTTGCAGATCGGCTACGAGTAATTGGTGGCACTGATTTTAAAGACGCCAATTCTCGATTTATCATAGAAGAAAATAGGTTTGCTGCAGGGGTAGTCGCGTCTGGTAATGAAGGAAATACCAAGCAAGTGCAAGATGCTTTATGGGAAGCGCGGGCAAGGCTAATCCCTGAAACCGGTGTTTCTTTAGTTCCCTTATTAGGGTCAAAATTAGATGTAGATATAAATGAAAACTGGGAAGGCACAACGAAGGTGAATGCGCTTCAATCTGGTTTTAATTCTAGTTATACCGGTCAAATGGACGATGCATGGTTGGGTACGAAAATGTCTTACGGTGGTGCGGCTGTTGATGTACTGACTTTAGGTGTAGGCAAAAAAGTTGTTATGGCTGAAAAAGGCATAGCGGCAAGCGTTGGTGCCGATGTGGTAGAATCTGCTGCCCCAAGATTTAGTGCTCAGCTTGTAGATACCTATAATATGAGGCTACTAACCGAACCTGTCACAGTAAAATATACAAGTCCGGTCATAGATAACGGTGTGAGAGTTGCCGATGATGTTCCTGTAACCACTAAAATTTCTAATTCGTATGAAGCTACTCCGGAGCAATTGGCAGCAGGTCAAGCAAGAAGAGGGCCTACGGCGGATCAATATAATAGCTATGCATTAGAACAGCAGCAGATAGTGGCTGGAAACGCCAGAAGAGGCGCAACAGCGGATGAAATCAAATCATTTCAAACAGAACAACAACAAATTATTGCAGGTCAAGCAAGAAGAGGGCCTACGGCGGATCAGTATAATAGCTATGTATTAGAACAGCGTCAGATCACGGCAGGTCAAGCAAGTAGAGGAGCAACAGCAGACGAATACAATAGCCACGTCACTCTACAAAAACAAATCGAGGCAGGGAAAAACCAAAACGGTGCGGGTTTTGGAGAGCGAGCAGCGTATCAAGCAGAGTTAGATAGAAAAGCGCTAGAAACAAAAAGAATAGAAACTGAAGGTCGCAGATCAGGAGAGAGTTTTGGCGAAAGACAAAGGTATATAGATGAGCAAGCGGCCGAAGCAAAAAGAATAGCTGATGAGGCGGCAGCTGCTGAAAGGCGGCAGATTGATGAATATAAATCTTTAGGGAATACCCGTTCTGTTTCAAATGCAGACAAAAAATTAGCCGATCAAGCTGAAGCAGATCGGCTTGCAGAAGAAGCTCGTCTTCAAGCGAGAATCGATGCAGACAATGCTAGAAAAGCTCGTTTAGAAGCAGAGGCTACTAGAAGGGCTGAACAGCTGGCAAAAGAAAGAGCCATTGAAAGTGCTCGCATACATGATGAACTTTTAGCAAAACAAGCAAAAGAGCTAGAAGAAGCTCGAATAGCAAAAGAAAGAAGTGATGCTATTGTAAGAACAGAAGAAGCTAATCGAGAAGCTGCTAGAAAAAGAGTCTTGGCTGCTAAGAAACAAGCCGAGATTGAAGAGGCAAGAAAAGCAGAAGAGCTTGCTGAAGCACAGGCAAAAGCCGCAAGAGAAAGAGCTGCTGAAGGTGCAAGAATACACGATGAGCTTTTAGCAAAGCAGGCAAAAGAGTTAGAAGAAGCCAGATTAGCTGCTAAAAGAGATGAAGCCATTGTGGCAACTGAAAAAGCGAATCGAGAAGCAGCTGCAAGAAGAGCACAAGAATTGGCCGAGCAAGCAAGAAGAGCAAGAGGCATTACTATCGATGAAGGTACAAGAAGTGCAAGAGCTGCCGAGGTAAGAGCTATTACCATAGATAAGAGAGCTGAAGATATTGCGGACACTGTTAGAGCTCGTGAAATAGGCGAGGTTGTGACAAGACAAGCAGATAATCGTAGGTTTATTGATGAAGCAGCAAATGATAATGTAAATCCAGCCAGAGCTACTGAGCTTGAGCAAGAAAGATTAGCGAGAGAGCTTACTAGGCAAAAGAAAGCACAAGAAGCTGCAGAGGCGGCTGCACGTGAAAAAGAACTTGCCTACCAAAATGAATTACGTCTTCTTCGTGAAAAACAACTTTTTCAAGAAGAAGAGCTTAGAAAGCTACGCCTAGCGAAAGCAGAAAAAGAGGCTGCGGAAGCAGTAAGGCTTGAAGCATTAGCAAAAGCCAGAAAAGCTGAAGATGATCTTCGTGCGGCAAGGTTAGCTGCGCAAAGAACTGCTGCGAGAAATTCTAAAGTTGCTGAAGAAGCCGCGGCAAGACGAACAGCTCAGAACGAAAGATTAGTTGCTAACGGGAATGCAGTAAATACAACATCTACGGCAGAAGTAACAAATGCTGTGGGTGGTATTATCAGTGGCGTAGCCAATGCTGTAAATGCGCAAAAACGAGCTGGCTCAAGTGTAGGTGGACTCACCCAACAAGTTTATAAAAATGCAGAAGCTGCGCCCAATGTAGTTCGTATGAGTCCTAAGGCGCAAACTTCGCGTTTTGGTTCAGTACCCTCTATTTTACCCGATAATGTAGCAGATGATTTTGTTGAACAGGCAAATAAAGCAGTAGATTTGCCCTCTGGCGGTAACAGATATCAAGCAAGTTCAACGCTTCCGAATGATTCTGCTAGAAGAACTTCAAGAAACGCGGCTAATTCGAATAGTGGTGCTAACCAATATAATCCCGGTAGGCTTGGGTATTCAGGTTCTACGCTAGATGATTCAGCAACTGTAGCTAGTGATGCAAAAGCTACAAATATTCGTCAAGGGTCGCAAGGGCAAAGAACAGTTGCTGCTCGTTCGGCTGCAGACCAAGCAAGAAAGAAAATGTTTATGATCTTGCAAAAAAGGGATCAAGTAATAGAGGTAGAATTGCACAATCTAGGCTTGCTGATGAACGTCCATCGTTTCGTCCTACAGAATCAAGTGGGCGAGGGCCAGCATCAATTACTGATTCTGTAGATAACGCGCCTGTTGCAAGAGCGGTCGATGATTTAGACGAAGTACAGGTAGCTAAAAGCTCAACTGAAGATGCAAAGTCTGGACTAAGAAGTTTTGACACTAGAAAAATAGATTCAGTACTGGCTAACGAAGAAGAGGTGCTTACAAATACTCGCTTTCAAAGAGAGGCGAGTGAGTTCCCTTCTGTGCGTGATCCTGAGGTCTTTGACAATAGATTTGCAGCTTCTGCGGGAAGAAACGATTCTTATGATCTAGACCCCGATGTGATGTGGTTACGAGCGAATGCAGAAAATAATAATCTACCTAAGCCTGTGGATGCATTTAAGCGAGTAGATGCAAGTGCTGTAGATGCGAGAGATTTATTTAATGCTCTTGATGATGTTGGGCTAAAATTAGATCCGACTACAAAAACAATAAAAATTACTGAAGGGGAAGGCACAAGTATTTCTCGTGTATTAAATCTTTTAAAAGAGAAGAAAGACATTCAGGTCAGCTTTCGCACCAATCCAATTTATGCCGATTATAATCGTGGTTATTCATTAATAACTATAGGTGGTAGACAAAAGCTTGTTTTAAACCACAAAGTATTGGCTGACCCATCCTCTGTATATAAAAATTTAAAAGAAGATGTGCTGCGACAGATTGATCCTATTGCCTATAATCGTGCTTTTAGATCTGGAGAAAATTTAGCAGAGCCTAGTGCTGAATTTACAAAACTTACAGATAATATAAGAACTCAGAAGCGAATCACGACTGATCTCTATGGAAATCGAATAGCTAAAGAGGGCTTACCCGTAGAGCTAACCAGTAAAATTCACGGCTATGAAATGGCCGATGGAATAGCAGATGATTATCTTAATAAAATTATTCTAAATACTAGAACGCTAGAAGATTCCGATGGTTCAGTGAGAACCCTACTTCATGAAAGAAGCCATATTTCAAAATCAGATAAAGAACTTTTATCTGCAAGGTCAATGACATTTAATTTAGACCCAGAAACCTCATTGATACATCCAGCATATAGAAACTTTATGCGCTCTGATGAGGTAGAATCAAGAATTGTCGAGCTTGCAAAATTTCGAAGAAATAATTGGGATCCAAAAACGAGAAAATACAATTCTGCAGAGTTAAGCACAGATGAATATGTTGTATTAGATGAAACCTATAGAATGATCGCCGAACAGCGTGCTTTCATGTCAGAAATTAGCGACGGTTTAAGAACGGGAAAAATCAAGCCAGTCGTTAACAAAAAAAATGGTTGGATTGAACTTTACCACCCTGACCCTTACCAAGGTGTGCAAGTATTAAAATGGAAGCGCGGAGAAAAAATTGATGATTATCTAGAATATAGTCTGAAAAATACGAACGAGAGAATTCGCCAACTAGATCAAGCAGAGAATCATTTGGCGAAAAATTATGATGCTCGAAGGTTTAACTCTGAAATTAGTCCACTCGAGCATGTGAGAAGACGTTATGCGGCTGCAAAAGAAAAGCTTTTACAAAAAGCAGAATCGCGTGCTCTTGTTTCATCAGATTTTCAGGTTAAGCGAAATCAATCACTCTCAAGACGGGCAAAGCCAATGTCAGCTAGTCGTAGCCCAGCAGTTGCTGAAGATATTACCCATGGCAAAACTGTTTACGAAAGACCAGCTCTCTTGGAGAGAGTATCTAGTTACAATAAGCACGATGCTGAAGTGGTTGCCAATTTAGAAGATTTTGAAAATCTAATGCGAAAGGCAGATGATTTAACCATTCGTGAGTTTAGAGAAGGCATTAAAAACCTAGATGAAGGGCAAGTATTAGGCGCGCTATCGCATTCACCAGAAAAACTTTTAGAAGTATCTAATGTAAATGTAAGACCGCTTACTAAAGTTGAAAAAGAAAACTTCTTTAAGTCGCAGGGGTTCAATGATCAATTTGCTTCGACATTTGCTGAAAAGGATGAGTTCATTGGACGTGGAATAGATGATCTACTCGTGCCCGAAGGTAAAATTTTTGATAATGCTTCAAACTCGCGACTAAGAAACAGCACTGATGAAATTTCAAAGGATGAACTTATACCTGCAGAAGAGATGGCAAGATACCCAGATAAACTAGATCAAGAAAAGTTTTCAGATATTCTTCGTGGAAAAGGGTCAGATAATGACCATAATGCAACAACTTTGGTCTCTGACGGATTATACCGTTCACCTCCATCAGGGCTTATTAAATTGGAAGATACAATACCATTTACAACTAAGGACAAGCAAAAAATACGTTTGATTTCTGATAAGCACTTTGAAGAGCTTCCAGAAGGTACAGTCCTTGTAGATTTCGATGGTAAAGAAGTAATCAAGGGGTCTGATAGTTTCGATATGGAAACTAGAGGAGGATTTCTGCCTTATGGTTTCACAGAAACAAGATTATCATCAGTAGATGATTTAGCAGCTATCGAAGCGCAGATGAAAGCAAAATTAAAGGATTTATCAGTCAAAACAGAAAATACAGCTCAAGATGCTCGTAGCTTAAAAGATCTGCAGTGGAAAAAGGCACGTGAAGCGAGCGAGCAGTCTAGTGAAGGTTTTAAAAGAGAAAGAGGGTCACGTAGTTTAGAAAGATATGCTTCGGATGAAGGGTATCAGAAAATCGAGCATATAGATTTTGAGGGAATGCAGATCGTACCCGGAACATCTTCTAATGTAGGTATGGAGGTGGTTGTTCGCTTTACTCCAAGTGCTACTAAGACTCCAGTAGAGCTTAAAGGCGTAGTGACTAAAGATTATATTGCAGGGTTCGATATGGTAGATAAAAACGGTACCCCACATATGATAAATGTGAATTTTGGAAACATAGAAAGTGCCTATGTGAGACGTGCCAAAGGAAAGCCTGTAGTTAGCCAGTCTGACACTTCTGCATGGCCTACACAAATGAAGTTTAAAGATGAAACGGTAAATGCCTACGAGAGAAGATTGGCCGAAGCTAAGCACAAAGAGAACTCATTACGTGAAGTATTAGTGAACGGTAAGCCATTATTAAAGTTTTCTTCAAATAAAGAAAAAGAAGTGTTTTATAATGCCTCTTCAAAAATACGCGCTCAAGACATTCAGGTAGAAAGTAGCGTGGATAAAGCTGTGCTAAAAAATATTGAAATTAATCGTGAATTGGGTAGAAAACCACAATTTATCGATGTCAATGGATACCCAGTTTATGCACCAGGAAAATCTCAATTTCGTGCAATGGTGGTAAAGCCTGGAAATGATTCAATTGCTAGAGGCATACTAGATGAACTAGGTTGGCAATCAGGTAAAAGTAGGGGTGTTAAAATTGCACCAGAACTTGTAGGAAAAACAGATAATGGTGCTACACGACTAAGTGATGCTTCTAAATTTGAAGACTCGGTAGTAGAGTTTGTTGGGCCGCAGTCAACTGTATATGGTTCTTTTCCGTTCCCCAAAGACTCCCGAGTAGTGGGTATTTCTTCTAGTACAGACGTTGTTGCTGTTTCTGCAAGAACGGCTGGGGATGCTCCCTCAGGTTCTTATATAATGTTAACAGAAATAGTTCCTCGAAATAGAAAGCTAGTAAATTCAGACCAATTATTTAAAGAGCGAGGATTAAACTCGAAGTATCCTACAAAATATAGAGACGGTGGTCTTGAGCACGCAGTTGAAGGTGTTGAGTTAGACGAAATTGTTAACGTAATTTTTATACCTATGGATCCGATAAAATCTGCTGGTTATGCTTCGTTGAAAAAAATAAAGTATCTTGATGATGATTCAGCAAAATTATTCTTACAATCAAAATTCGGTGCAGATGCTGTGCGCTCTGAAGGTGATGAATTATTGAGTATATTCGGTCGAGGAGATGTAGCAGGTATAGAAAGAAGGCGATTAGATGTAGTAGGCGCTTCTGGTAAGAGCGATTTCGTTATTCGTGCTACTGATCCAGCAATTGCATCGAAATTGAACAGAGAAATATTAAGATCAGGAGCTAAAGGAGATTTTAGTAAGCTTTCTGACGAAGCAATAGATGCGCTTGCAGGCATGGAGAATCTACCTAAGTACGAAGGCCTAAGCTTTAGGACTGAGGCCTTACACAGATTAAATATAGATGCTGATGGATTTATAACGACAAAGAGTTTCTTTAGGTCTAGCGCTAGCCCTTCTACAGGAATTCTACCATCGAAATTTAGTAATAGTAAAATGCCTAATGTAGCAATGGTAATTAGAGGAAAAAGTGGTAGAAAGATTGACCCGCGTTTAAGTTATCAACCAAGATCCCAAGAGGTTATGTACCCTCCGGGTACGAAATTTAAAGTAGTAGCAAAAAGTGTTGGTGGCCATGGCGATACCGTTCTCTTCTTAGACGAAGTGGCAGAATCGGCTTTACCAAAAATGGCGGCAAGTAGAATTCAAAATTCAAATGCTGTTAAACGCGGACTTGCAAGTCTTGAATCGCCTAAGCAAAAAATCTACACAGCAGAAGTTAAAAAAGAGCGTATTCAAAAACGCAATGCAAAATTTTCTGAAATTACCGATGCCGATAGCTCTGAATTTGTTCAGGTAGCTAAAAGAGCAAATAGTGGTGATGTAGGTGAGGCAAAAATATTTGCCGACTTTGAAAATGCCGTGCTTAAAGAATTAAATGACAAAGTGGTAAAAAATAAAGATTTAGTTACTGCCATGACAAACGTACATAAAGAAGTAGTTTGGCAGGCGATTCTTAGAGACGATGTTTTGCGAAAAACTGTGATTGGCAAATATAGCGATTTTAAATCGCTCAGGTTTTCTTTTAGTAAGAGCGGTAAAGACATAGAGCGAAGGCTGCAAACGGTACTTACAGAATCTAATCGAAGATTTGGAGACTATGTTGAATCACTTGCGAAAGAAGGCAAGTGGGATGAGCTTGGTTCAACGCTTTCTAGCAATCAAAAAAATTGGTTTCATGCAGGCTTTGGTGCAAGCCCCGATCAAGCAGGCTTAGCTGCAAGATTCTCTAGAACAAGTTTGGGTAAAAATGGATTAGCAACTGCACGATCTTATGGTGAAGCAAGAAAAGGTTTAGAAAATGCATCTAAGTTTGTCCAGGGAAGAGTAGATAGTTATGGAAAAAAATATCGTTCTATTGATGGTATGGTAGCCACAACAGAAAGAGGTAACCGTACGTTATCAGCTGAGTTAATCGAAACGGTTAAAAAAGCTAGCCCCATAAATGGAGAAGATTCATTAAGTGCGATTCAGAGAACAATCAATCAAAGATTTGCCACTAACTTGAGCAAAAAAGAAACAAAATCGATCATAGATACAATTGATACTGCAGATCGATTCTCTCCAGGAATTTTGGCAGAAGCAAGAGTGAATACCGATTTATCACTACGTAATAACGGAATTTTATCAGCAGATTTCAAAGGACAAAATGCTAAGAACTTAGAACAGGTAATTGCCGCTCTTGTAGATTCTAAAGGTAAGGGATTAGATGATCAAATACGTGCAGTTCGTAAGGGCGAAGAAATTGCAACAGAAAGTTTAGATGCTAAAAAAGATGCGTTTAGAAGAACCGTTAAAGAGATGTTTCCTGATGATAAAGACATAGATGCGCATATTTTCTTTTCTGGTGATGATGGAATCTACTTACCACCAAGAGTGCTTACCAAAGCGGATGAAGAAAAATTTTTACAAACATGGTTAAAAAATGGAAAAGCTGACGACCTTAGACAAACCTTTGTAGATACACACTATGTTGATACGGGAAGACTGATTCCGGCACAATCTCGTTCAGACTTAGTTGTACAAGCTGAGGCCATGGAAAAAAATCTCAGAAAGGAATTAATAGAGCGTATGCCGCGTAATGAACTAAATGAAACTCAGATTGCTGTTAAATTTTCAACTAATGAAAAAGGCGGTAAAGCAAAAATGAGTATCTATCTTGCGCGTGATGGAGAAAATCTTTCTCCATTAGTAGTTAAAGAGATTGAAAATTCTATCCGCGCTAAAGGTTATGAACCGGGTTCAATCACTCAGGTCATGAGTGATCGCTATCGTATAGCAAAAGCTGCAGAAGCTGAAAATGCGCTTACTTATGCTGAAAGACCAGGGGGCGTACTAGATAAAATTATTGATATTGATCCAGTGAACGCAAGACTTGGACTAAATAAAGGTAGACTAGATATAGTTCCACATAAAAATGATATCGATAGTGCAATAAAATCTAGAATGGTAGCACGAACAAATAATCTCCCTGTAGTTGCTGGCCCTGGACGTGGATTGGCCTCTATTAGCGAAGTAGGTAAAAAATCTAGTAGGCCATTAGATGGAGAAATTATAGCGCCACCTAAAAAGCCAAAACTATCTGGCCCAGCTTTTGATCATTCGAGCGCAGTAGATGCTGAGTTTGAAGAGGTGGGAAGATCTAGATCACGAGCGCTAGTACCGTATAAACCAAAATCCAAGCTCAATAAAAAAGTTATCTTGGGTGGTGCAGCTGCTGTTGCTGCAGGCGCAGTAGGGGTATCTCAGTTAAAGAATGGTGGTAATGGTAATGAGTCTACTCCTTTAGATCAATCAGAAGTTGCACCATATGATTACTCCGTAGATGATAGTAACTTTGTACCCACAGAAAATGTTAGCTATAAAAGAAATGATACGCAGCCCGAAGAACTGATTAACCCTCTCATAAGTGGCGGCCGCGTACCCGTTGAAGAAACGCGAGTCGAGTATCGTCCACGAAGTGAAACTGCAGGCATTTTTTCAGGTGATCCACAGTATAGCGGTGATCCTCAAGTACAAGGAGATCCAAACAATAGCGGGCTAAATTCTTTAGAAGAAGGTCCATCTGGCCCTGGGCCATCAAGCACAGGTTCAATAGGGGCACCATTTATTCCTCTTGCAGCTTTAGCTGCAGCCGGAGCAGGTGCTGCCTATCTAATTAAGAAGAATAAAGATAAGAAAAAATTTGATCGAGAGTTGGCTTCTTTGAATCCTGATCCAGAAAATCCAGACGAGTTAAGTGCCGAAGAGAAAGAAATAAAAGAATTGCGATCAAAAATAGATGGTTTAGAAGCAGAGGCTTGGTACAAAATTGAAAAAGAATCGAGTGATGCAGTAATTGTAAGCGCTTCTAGAGATTTAGTAGATCAAGTGATGGAGCTTATGCGAGGAAAAGGGTTAGAGGTTGAACGTAAGTTTAGTGAAATAACTACTTATGAAAAAATGCGATTACCTCCTCATTATAGTTTGACGATTAAGAATATTCCTGAAAAGTATAAACCATTTTTTGGAAAATATTTTCAAACTAATGAGTATAATCCAATACCGAAGAAGTTTGAGGCGCAGAGGTTAGGATTTTTACAATCTGCGAATATAAGTATAATAGCGAAAGCGAATCGAAATCATTTTATGCTTACTCAAGTTGCTTAAGCATAAAGGCCATTACCGTTTTTTGGTGCCGT
The DNA here is from genome assembly GCA_023954355.1 of Oligoflexia bacterium. Lineage (GTDB taxonomy): Bacteria > Bdellovibrionota > UBA1018 > CAIPTA01 > CAIPTA01 > JAMLID01. The sequence goes on from JAMLID010000019.1 coordinate 52,844, forward strand.
CTCCGGCGATATAGATATTTTGTCCATCAAACGAAACGCCGTCTATGCTGTAATGACCTTTTTGGTCACTCTTCCTAGCGGCTTCGATTTTTTCAGCTTCATCGGTCATTGTGAAATAGGAAAGTATTTTCTTAAAAAAATTCATATTGATCTCCTCTTTTGTCTCTTGCTCTAGTTATAAGCATTTTGATCTTTGTTGAATCTAAAAAAGCATGGCCTCAGGATTCACCCCCTCCCAAGGCCATGCAAAGGGGAACAGGTCTTACATCACGGTTGTTCCTCGAACCTTTTGGCTAAAAATTCTTGGTCCACTGGGAAAACCCACAGAACGATCTTTTTCTGGAGTGATGAATAGATCGTAATTCGTATACGAAACTAGCATCTCTATTTGGCCACTAAGATTTTTATTCACATCAAGTGCCCCCATGTTTTGTGGCAATCCATTTGATTCCGTTGGTTCTACCCATACGATATAGGTATTCGCTCCATCGATTAGGCGAGCAGGCTCTGCTAGGTGGCGAACTTCTAATTTAACTTTTTGGTTTCCGTAACTGACTTCTTCAATCTTTACATCTGCCTTTGCTGCGGGCGCGATTTCTTTTTTTCCAGATATCTCGTAGGTTGTGCTGCAACTAAAAGCAAATAAACTAAAGCTCAATAAAGCAATTGACTTAAATAACATAAAGAACCTCCATGATGTTTAATAGTAAGATGCCCCCCAATCCGCATATTGCTAAGAAGGGGGGCTTGTTGAACTAGGTGAATTTTATTCAGTTGTTCCAGGTTTCGTTTGTCCTGTTTCTTTCGGCAGAAGGTCGGCGATGATTGTCTTTACTTCGATCCCTTTGCTCGCGAACGGTATTATCGTCTTCATTTTGATCCATTTTTCTAGGGTTAAATTTTTTTTCATGCTTCTTATTTCTTTCCATTGCGTTTAACTCCTTTCACTGAGTTGTATTAATGAAAACATAGGGGAGATAAAGAATCCTTTAGTGAAGGTTTAGAAGTTGTGAAGATTTCTACAAAATTGCATTGCTGTGATTTTTAACTATTTTTTACGTGGTTCTATCTGGTCTGTGATCCTAGTTTAGGAACCTTTTTGATTTTAACGATGCACTTTGGATTAGTGTTATATGAAAGTGAGAAAGCAATTTTGCTTTAAGAAAACTTAACCCCTAAAAAGAGTGAAAAATGGGTATTGTCGAGAGAAAAGAAAGTATGATAGAAGGCAAATATATATGGAAAAAGCGTTTCAGGCATTATTACAAACTTTTGCAATCGGAGTTTTAGCTTCGACTAAGACCAGCTTGTCTGAGAAATTCGCTAGAATTCGTTTCAAAAAGCTTAAAATTGAGAAAAGCCTATCTTCAAAGCCCTTAAGAAAAACAAAGAAAAAAACGGCTCCAAAAGAGAAAAAGCCAACTCGTAAAAAGAAAGCTATTCTCCAATAAGTTTTATAAGAATTCTCTTCTTGCGTCTTCCATCAAACTCACCGTAGAAAATTTGTTCCCAAGGACCAAAATCAAGTCGTCCTTTAGTAATAGCAACGACGACTTCTCTGCCCATTACTTGGCGTTTAATATGAGCATCTGCATTGTCTTCACCCGTATCATTATGACGATATTGCTCAATTGGAGCATGAGGAACTAATCGTTCTAAAAACTCTGTAAAGTCGTGGTGAAGCCCTCTCTCATCGTCATTAATAAAAACCGAAGATGAAATATGCATCGAATTTACAAGACAGAGGCCTTCTTGGATTTTGCTTTCTCTTACACAAATTTCAACTTCTTCTGTGATATTCACAAATTGTAAGCGTTTAGGAATCTCCACCACCAGTTCTTTTCGAAAATGCTTCATCTTCAAAAAGTAAAGTTTCGTCTGGCTTTATGCAAGAAAATCTCGTATCACCCTTGCCATGCAAAAGGGCTTTCTCACTATAGACCAATTTTTTTCTAAAGCGGATCGTCTACGAAAGACTTTCGAACAAAAATTCACTAATCCCAAAGAAAGCCGCTCTGACCAATTCGTATGGAACTACTGGTACGTAAAAAATCAATATAAGCTTATCCGTACACCTGCGCGCTATTTTTTTACCCAACAAGATTATGAAGATTTTTTATCTGCTCTAGGCGATTGGGCGTGGAAGACTCTGGGTTGCTCAGCTATCACTGATCCTTGGCTTAGCTACTATATAGAGGGGTGTAGTCAAGAATGGCATTCTGATGTTCCTCACGGTCCATTTGCTTTTGTCTATTCTCTTAGTCCCAAGTCACTAAAATTCAAAGGAGGGGAAACGCTTCTTCTCAAACCTAAAACTTTAAATTTTTGGCAAAACTTTAAAAACCAGACTCAGCATGAAAAAGACGAGTTTGTGCAAAGCATTTCTCCCAAATTCAATCGGCTTGTGGTTTTTGACCCGCGCATTCCTCACAGTGTAAGTGAAGTGAGGGGAGTATCCGATCCTCTGGAAGCAAGGCTAGTGCTCCATGGCTGGTTCACCGAGCCAAAGCCTTTTGTAGAGGGTCCTCTTAAAGCAAAAGACATTGAACTTCCTCTAAATAGCCTAACCGACGCTATTGCCCAATTCGTGCTTGGGCAAGAAATTGATGGAATTCTCTCTATTCGAATGCAAGTGGCAGTCTCTGGGAAGGTCACGAAAGTAGAAATTTTAGCAAATACCTTAGTTGATCTACGGTCAGCGCAACCGTTGCCTTCTCTTGTGCGATTCATTAGACAAGAAGCAAGAAAGCTAATCTTTCCAAAGTCAAAGCGCTTGAGTCAAATTACCTTACCACTTTTGTTTCGCTAGGGCCTGTTGCCCATAGTCTTTTCAAAGGTTCAATGATAGCTTCTTCGCGTGTTTGAAAAAATTCTTCTTTGGCACTTAAAGCATTCTTGGGTAGGGCTTTTACTTGCTCTACTACTTGCTGCCCTTGGGATCAGTCAGGGTGTTTCTCTGCCCATTCGATTATCCTTGGCAGATCTTTTACCTGAAACTCGCGAAAGCGTTCTAGATCTTCAGGCAGTTTCAAAAGAAGTAGGGGGCGTTGGTTATCTAATCATTCTACTTGGGCCCATGGAGCATCCCGATAAAGTTTTAAAGAAAACGGCTGAATCTCTAAAGTCTGACCCCGATATTCGCTATAGTTATTTCGAGCGTGAAGCTTATTCACTAAGAGACAAAGCGCTCTATTTAATGTCAGAGCGAGAATTCGACGACGTAATGAGTTCTGGCAGAATCGTTGCTAATAACGGAAAATCAGGCCTTATTGATCTTGGGCTTGAAACAGAAAAAGAACAAAGAAGAAATCTTAGAATTGCCCGCTCTAAACTCAGAAAGTTTGCTCAAAAGGGGAGTGGTGAGCGCTATTTTCTTTCTGAAGATAAGAAATATGCCATGGTTTTGGCCAAACCAGTTTTTGACTCTGAAGATTTAGGAAAATCTAAAATACTTGTAGACCGAGTAGAGCAAAATTTACGTGAGGTTTTGGGAAAAGACGCTCCTTTTCATTTAGTAGGACGTTATGTGGACAAAGTAAACGACACAAAACAAATCGAAAGAGATATTGAGTTTACTTCTTTACTATCGTTACTAGGCGTAGCTTTTGTTTTAATTTTTGGGCTTGGCACTCTAAAAGGAGCCATTCTCACCGTTCTTGCTGTAACCGTTGCCATGGCATGGACGCTTGGTGCTGCTCATCTTATGGTTGGGCAAATCAATATCTTAACTGGGTTCTTGCTTGCGATTCTTGGTGGTATGGGTGTTGAATACGGAGTTCACCTCATTCGACGAATGCACCAAGAAGTGGCCAGTGGTCTTACTCATAAAAAAGCTACTGAAAGAGCTTATTTGCAAACGGGGCGTGCTCTTGGCTCAGCAGCTATCACCTCATCAGCAGCGTTTTTAATTCTTACCTTTAGTGACTTTCGCGGATTCTCTGAACTTGGCCGAATCGCTGGCTTTGGAATTTTATCTATATACTTTGTTTATATGCTTATGTTCCCAGCTCTTAGTCGCTTTATGCGAGCAGAGCCAAGATTCAGCTGGGCCAAACGCCTGTTTGGATTTTTTCCAGCCAAAAGACGTTGGCGCTGGATTGTGCCTCCTTTTGTGATGCTTTGTCTGTGGGGAGTTTGGAATGCCGAATTCGAATACAATTTCAAACGAATGCATAATCTTTCAGAAGATACGCGAAAGCGAAATGATTTTGTAGGGGAGCTTTTTGGAAGATCCTTCACCCCGGCAGCGCTTTTAGCAAAAGATGCAAAGCAAGCTCTGGAAGTTGAAAAGTGGTTAAACGAAGCGATTCGTAAAGATGTGATTCAAGAGGGAGTCTCTGGCTATCGTCTTCTTCCATCTGATATGGATGAGCGTTACGAAGAGATGGAAAGAATGGCAAGTCGCTTAGAGAAAATTAGCGATCAAGACCTAAGTGCTCGTTCTGGAATGAATCCCCAAGATATTCGAGATCTTGTTGCGGCCAAACCTTATGGAAGAAAAAATCTACCTCCTCAGCTACAAGATGCATTTGGTAAAAGTGGTAATGTAGTTTTAGCTTACCCAGCAAAAGATTTAGACCAAGCAGTCTCGATGAGAGAATTTTCTAATATTTTAGTTGAGGCAAGACAAGAGTTTCCTGGACTAAAAATCGGTAGTGATGTGCGAATTTTTTCAGAAATTTTAGACCATATCACCCACGATGGGATCATTATTCTCTTAGTTTTTTTGGCAGGTGCCTTCGTAGTTATGGGATTAGATTTTCGCAACGTTATTGATTCAGTCGATTTAGTTTTACAGTTACTTATGGGTATCTTTTTATTAGTTGCTTTTATGGGTCTTGTAGGAGAGCGATTTTCGATTTTAAACATTGCTATGGTGCCAGCAGTTTTAGCCGCAGGAATCGATATGGGGGTCCATGTTCGACATCGAGAAAGAGAAGGCTTTGGTGCTCTACCTTCTGCGCGTTTTGTTGCTCAAGCGGTTCATTTATCAATGCTCACTACCATTGCAGGATTTGGCTCGCTCTTTTTTGCTGAAGCCGGAATGCTCAAAGGCATTGCTTGGATCTCAGTACTAGGGCAACTCTCTATGTACGTCGTGTGTATGATTCTTTGGCCTGTTTATCGGGGAGAAAGGATTCGAAGAATTAGTCCTCAAGAGCTTTCATAAGCTTTTGTTGTGTCTCAATACCTTTTTGAATATTTGCTGAAGGTGATTTTAAAAAAGCATCGCCTACTTTTACAGAATGAGAAGAAGGTACTTCTAAGCTAACTCGATCGCCTTTAATGTCACGAATGGTAAATCGAAAAGGACTCACCGAATGATAGAGAGAGTCTCCAGCCTTTAATCCATCAGATTTACCGGAAACAATAATTTCACTACTGTTTACATCAGTTGCCACGAAGCCACTCGCCCATAAAGAGCCAGCTGTGCCTACAAGCATAAGAGCAGAGAATCCAAGGATTTGAGCAAAAGCCTTCATACCCCTATTTTAAGCTGTTTTAATGTGCTGCACAAGCTGAAAATGAGCCGCCATTCGGTAAAAAAATTAATAATTTCAGTAGTTTACACGGAAATCTCGTGTTCCTTCAGTTTTACATAGTGAAACGTTTTAATACATGATAAAAATGCTCAATTAATTTAGTGCAAATACTATTTGATGTATGTAGTGAAAGGAAAAAACTATGCAATTAGGAGTCATTTTGGGCATAAGCCTACTTTTAGTAAATGTTAGCCAAGCAAAAACGATTGAAATCGATGGTGAACAATATAGCTGTGAAAAAATCGAAGAAAAGGGAAACGGTAATGCCGGGAGCTGTGTGAATAAGGCATATTCTGGCCCATTTTCAAAATCAGAGTCTATTCAACTTTGCGACGGAGCTCGTAATAATGGCCCAGCAGACTGCGCTTTATTGGCGTATAGCGGCCCATTTTCAAAATCAGAGTCTATAAAGCTTTGTCAGGGTGTTCGCTCTAAAGGTCCTGGTGAATGCGCCATTCTTGCTTACCAAGGCCCTTTTAGTAAAACAGAATCTCTAGAGCTGTGTAATCATCCGCGAGCAACCAAGCAAACAGCACAATGTGCGTTAGAGGCATATGCTGGACCTTACTCAAAATCTGAATCCATAAAAATTTGTAAAGAAGATAAAAGAGGCAGAGGGCTTGTAGAAGAAAGTTCATTCAAGCAACTTGAGCTAAGTGAGTTAGCTACATTTGAATCTACAAAAAAAGACATGGATAGCCTACTTAAAGAGGTTAATGAAAAGGCATTTAAGAACAACGAATATAAATAGCCAAATTTAGATAAATTTTACTAGGGCAAGTAACTTAAACAGTACTTGCCCTTTCTTTTTGGGTTCTTTTTTTGTGGGGCAATAAGCCAAACTCTGTAGAAACTATAGGAAAAAGAGGGGAAATCTTTTTGTATTTTATAGAAAAAAAAGTTAGATTGCCGGCCATGAAAAAAATCTTAATTTCCCTATGTTTTTTAGTACTTACCGTCTCTTCTTCTGCTTGGGCATTGAACGTTGCTCTTGTTCTAGATAAGGGAGGTAAAGATGATAAATCTTTTAACTCCGCGGCTTTTGCCGGGGTTGAAAAAGCAAAAAAAGAGTTAGGAATCACCTACAAATATGTAGAAACCATGGATGATACAGCCGTTGAAGCTACCATGAGAAGTTTTGCCGCTAAAAAGTATGATCTCATTATTGGTGTGGGATTCTCTATGGCCGAAGCTGTAAAGAAGGTTTCTAAGCAGTATCCAAATATATCTTTTGCGCTTGTAGATGCAGAAGTTGACCATCCCAATGTGCGTTCACTTTTATTTGAAGAACACCAAGGTAGCTATTTAGTAGGCGCTGTAGCTGCAATGAAAAGTAAAACCGGCAAGATTGGATTTTTGGGGGGGATGGATGTTCCATTAATTCGTCGTTTTGCTATGGGTTTTGAGGCCGGAGTAAAAAAGATTAATCCTAAGGCAGAAATTTTAGAAAATTATATTGGTGTTACAGGTGAGGCTTGGAATAATCCTGCAAAAGCAAAAGAGTTGAGCCTAGCTATGTTTTCAAAAAATGTTGATGTAATTTTTGCGGCAGCTGGTGCTTCGAACTATGGCCTTTTTGATGCGGCTGAAGAAAAGAGAAAATATGCCATAGGCGTAGATTCAAACCAGAACTGGATCAAACCAGGAACCATCTTAACCTCTATGCTTAAGCGTGTTGATGTAGCCGTATTTGATGCTGCAAAAGACTTAAAAGAAGGTAAATTCAAGGGTGGCACGGTACGCTTCGGTCTTGCTAACCAAGGCATTGATTATGCAATGGATGAACACAATAAATCTCTCATTACAAAAGAGATTAAAACCAAAGTAGAGCAGCTGAAAAAAGATATTCTCTCTGGAAAAATTGTAGTACCCGATTACTACAAGCGAAATGAGTAATTTAAGTCCCGTTATTGAAGCTAAAAATCTTTCTAAGGCGTTTGGAAGCTTCTATGCCAATGAAAATATTTCTTTCTCAATTCCTAAAGGCGAAATTTTAGGCATTATAGGTGAGAATGGAGCTGGCAAAAGTACGTTAATGAAAATGCTCTACGGTCAGTTAAGGCCTACAAGTGGGCAAATTCATATCGATGGAAAAGAAACTTCTCTTACCAGTCCGCGTGATGCCATTGCTCGCGGTATCGGAATGGTTCATCAACATTTTATGTTAGCTGAAAATCATTCAGCTTTAGAGAACATTATACTAGCACTTGGAATTGCTAGTTTTCGTTTGATGCCACATAAAAGCGTGCGAAAACGCTTAGAAAAACTCTGCAGTGAGTTTGGTATTTCGGTAGATTTAGAAAAACCTGTAGGTGAACTCTCCGTTGGTCAGCAACAAAGCATCGAAATCTTAAAATTACTATATTTAGACTCCAATCTATTAATTTTTGACGAGCCAACGGCCGTTTTGTCTCCTAATGAAATAGAAAACTTCTTTACTATCTTGCGCGGCCTTCGCGAAGCCGGAAAAACCATAGTAGTAATATCTCATAAATTAAAAGAAATTCTTTCTATCTCTGATCGAGTAATTGTTCTTCGACATGGAAAAATAGTGGCTGAACGGACGACAAAAGAAACTAATTTAGGTGAGCTTGCCGATCTTATGGTTGGGGCTCATTTTGAAAGACGTGAAGTTATCGCTTCTAACTTAAGCGCTGCAACTACGGTTTTTGAAGTTAAAGATCTTTCTAGTATAGAAAGTGATTCACGCTTAAAGAAAATTTCGTTTCGTGTACGCGAAGGAGAAATTTTAGGAATCGCTGGAGTCGAGGGCAATGGACAATCAGAGTTAATTCGTGCCTTAATGAATCCGATAAAATATAGAGCAAAAGGAGAAATAACCTTTTGTGAAAAAAATGTTAGTGCATATTCAACTCTTGAGCTTCGTTCGTTGGGAATGTCTATTTTACCAGAAAATAGAATCAAAGAAGCCGTCATTTTAGATTGGTCGAGTAGAGATAATTTTTTACTTGGTCATCAAAATAAAAAGGAATTTATTAAAAACTCTTGGATACAAGAACAGGCTTTGGGAGAAAAGGCACTAGCTGCCTATAAAGAATATGATCTTCGTCCGCTTTCACTTACTCATCATTTGAGCGAATTTAGTGGAGGCAACCAACAAAAAATCGTTGTGGCAAGAGAGCTTTGGAATCAACCAAAATTTATAATTGCCGCTCATCCAACAAGAGGTGTAGATATCGGTGCCATTGAGCGAATTCATTTAGCCATTCAAGACGTGAAAAAACAAAAAGGCTCTGTGCTTTTAATTTCTTCAGATTTAGATGAGCTTTTTCGTTTATCTGATCGTCTCTTGGTAATTTGTGGTGGTTTAGTTAGAGGCTCATTTACTAAGGGTGAGTTTTCAGAAGAAAAAGTAGGTCGTCTCATGGGGGGAGGGCAAACATGAAAGATGCACTTCTAAAAACCCTCGCTGGATTGATTTTTGGATTCTTAGGGGCCGCTCTAATTTCGTGGATCGTAGGAGAAAGCCCACTCTTTGTAATGAAAGTCATGTTCGAGTCAGCTTTTGGCTCAGTTTATAATTTTGGTCTTTCGTTATTCTATGCGACACCTCTGATCTTTACAGGACTATCTGTGGCTATCGCTTTTCATGCAGGTTTATTCAATATAGGTGCCGAAGGTCAGCTAGCTTTAGGGGCATTGGCTGCTACATGCTTTGCTCTCTGGTTTCCTTCACTTAGTCCATGGCTAGGAATTCCCCTGGCGCTGCTCTTTGGTGCTATTATAGGTGGTTTTTGGGGTTGGATTGCTGGATGGCTAAAAGAAAAACGTGGTAGTCACGAGGTAATAACAACAATTATGTTGAACTTTATTGCTGCTGCCATTGTTAGTTGGTTAGTCACAAAAGTTTATCAATCACCAATAGTGCAATCTCCAGAAACAGCAGAAATTTCAGAGCATTATTTTATTCAAGAAAGAGACCCACTTTATCAAATTTTTGATGGAGCCCCCATCAGCATTGCTTTGCTATTTGCCATTGGTTTAGCAATTGGAGTCTGGGTTCTTTTATTTAAAACTAAATTAGGATTCGAAATTCGAGCTTTAGGAAAATCTGAATCTACTGCAGAAGTGAGTGGAATCTCTTCTTCGAAAGTTAGACAAATTGCTATGTTTTTAGCAGGAGCTTGTGCTTCTTTCGTAAGCTTTGCAGAAATTATCGGTTCTGCTGGAAAATACCGATTAGGTTTCTCTCCCGAATATGGGTTTATGGGAATCGCTGTGGCTCTTTTAGCTCGCAACAACCCTATCGGAATTTTATTTAGTGCCTTTTTATTTGGCGCACTTCATAAGGGAGCTGCCGATTTAGATATTGAAACAGAGTTTGTCACAAGAGACTTGTCTTTAGTGATTCAATCTTTGATTTTAATTGCTGTAGCCATTGCCATTGAGTGGAAGAAGGGTCGAAGAGCATGATTGCCTTAGCTTTTTTTATCAGTATCATTCGTATGGCAACGCCTCTTGTATTTGCTTCTCTTGGGGGTATGTTTAGTGAGCGTTCAGGAGTTATTAATATTGCCCTCGAAGGAATCATGCTCTTTGGTGCGTTTACAGCAGCCTTTGTTTCTTTAAGCATGGGTAAAGAGTTGGGCTTTGTAGCTGGTGGTCTTGGTGGAATGAGCCTTGCCTTAATCTATGGATTGATCGTAATTCATGGTAGAGCCAATCAGATTGTTGCAGGTACTGCGATTAATTTACTAGCCATGGGACTTATCCCTCTTTTTTTAAAAAGCCTTTATGATTCTACGGGAGGCACTCCGAGCCTAAGTATGGATCAAAGATTTTCGAATCTACCAATTTTATTTATGATCATTGCATTAGCCGGCGCATGGTTTGTGATGAAGAAAACCTCTTTTGGGCTAAACGTAAGCGTTGCTGGTGAAAATCCCGAGGCATTAGATGCAGCAGGAATTTCTGTTATTTTAGTGCGCTACCAGAGCTTAGCCGTTTGTGGTTTATTAGCTGGGTTTGGTGGCGCTTCACTTTCTCTTTTTCTTGCCTCTGGGTACACAAGAAATATGGTCGCTGGGCGTGGGTTCATGGCATTAGCGGCTTTGATTTTTGGCAAGTGGAAACCCGTACCGACTTTTTTAGCTTGTATTCTCTTTGGTGCTTTTGAGGCTGTGCAAATTCGTTTGCAGGGAGCTGAGGGGATTCCGCCTGAGTTTTTACAGATACTACCTTACTTGGCGACTGTCTTAGTTTTGGCTGGATTCGTTGGCAAAGCGGTCGCCCCTAAGGTGATCGGAATACCTTGGAAAAGATGAAATAAAATAGAGTGAGATGAAAAGCGTGCTGGTAGAGTAAAAATAAAGATGGCTTGGAGCGGCCACCCCTGAATAGCCACTGACCAAGCCCCACACGGAAGTCCCCTGTGATCCCCATGTGTAACTCTTTATCGTACCTATTTGGCAAGGGCTTTAATGTATAAATATTTGAAATTATTGAATTAAATATATTTTAACCCCCTAAAAAAAAGAGGGGTATGTCTAAGGAACAATCTAGGGTAGAGAGAGGCTATGAAGAGTTTTGATCTAGTGGTTATCGGGGCAGGTGGAGCCGGGCTCTTTTGTGCAGCAAGAGCTGCCGAAAGAGGGTTTAGTGTAGTGGCACTTGATCATGCAGATAAGCTTGGCAAAAAGATTCTCGTTTCTGGAGGTGGTCGCTGTAATTTTACTAATATCCATGCAAGCCCTAAAAACTATGTTTCTCAAAATGAGCATTTTATAAAGTCGGCTCTTTCTCGTTTTAGTCCGCAAGATTTTTTAGCTTATATAGAGAGGCATAAAATTCCCTATTTCGAAAAAAAACTAGGACAACTTTTCTGTAAAGATTCGGCAAAGCTAATTGTGAATATGCTTGAGACAGAATGTAAAAATCATGGAGCCGAAATTTGCCTAAATACGAAAATCATTGATGTACAAAAAAACGAGTTTTTCACAATCACTACCGAAAATGAAACTTATCAAGCAAAAAATTTAGTGATTGCTACTGGAGGGATTTCT
>JAMLID010000002.1 GCA_023954355.1 Oligoflexia bacterium
GCATTTGGTAATAGTTCTCGTAGTTTTTGTAATGTCTTTCCTACGTATTTGCCATGAGCATGAGCAACGTCGATACAAAAATAATTGGCACCAGCATCTCTTAGAGCAATGGCTCGTTCGATCTCGGCATCAGAACAACCCACAGAAACGAATGCTGGATGCTTACATTTTTTAAATTCTTCTATGTTTTTTTCTATAGATAAAAATCTATGTAAGGTTCCAATACCGCCTTTAGAACCGATGAAGTTTGCCATTTCACTTTCGGTGACAGAATCCATATTTGCCGTCATTACAGGTAAATTTAATTGAAGTTTACCAGTGAAGTCTTTCGTAGATATATCTACCATTCGTCTTGACTCATAATGATTGTAGTTGGGTACTAGTAGTACATCGTCATAAGTGATGGCTTGATTTTGCATAGATTCTCCTCTTAAAAGCACGAAGATATATTGGTATCTCACCCATCTTTAACAGTAAAGTGCAGTAAGTGGTAATTTTGAATGACCCGCTGGGTTGATCGTCTATGAATAATTATTGTTAGTGCTTCGCTAGCTTAGCATATGCAGTATTAAGTCTAAGTATTGCAAAAGTTAGAAAATAGAATAGTGTGACCAATCTTAACTATAAATAGATTGGGGGCATAAAAATGAAGCGGTTCGTCTTAGCATTAATTGTTTTAGGATTAGGTTTAGGAGCTCAATGGGCAAGCGCTGAGTGGAAAAACGAGAGTGAAGCTGGGGTAGTCATTACTGAGGGTAATTCAAAGTCGCAGTCTTTGAATTTAAGTCAAAAAACTTCGTATCAGCATTTGCAAAATAAATGGAGCTTTGGTGCTGGGTACTTACAATCAAAATCAGCAGGTGTTTTAAGTAGTCGCTCTTGGGATTTAATGCTTCGATATGACAGAGAAATTAATGAAAAATTAGGAGCCTTCATTTCTCAACAAATTGAATCCAATGAATTTGCTGGATATAAACAAAGATACAATACTGACCTAGGTGCCAAGTATTATTTCATTAAAGAAGAAAAACAGACAGAATGGTTTGCAGAGGCTGGTTATCGTTTTACGAAAGAGAATAAAGTTAGTGGTGCTAAATCAAACCAACACAAAGCACGTGTTTATTCGGAATTTTTTAAGCAATGGAATGAATCAGTAAGCTCAAAACTATGGGGTGAGTTTGTTCCTAACTTTACTGTATCTAAGCAGTGGCTATTTAATTCAGAGGCCTCGTTATCTGTGATGATGAACTCTATTTTGTCTCTAAAGACAGCGTATCTTTTAAAGTATAGTAATGAACCGTCTATTGTAGGTGCAAAAAAGACAGACTCAGTTTTTACCACCTCATTAGTTGCTAAATTTTAATATCTGTATCTACGCACGGTCTGTGCGATTCATTTGCTCAGACCGTTCTTTTTATTCATCACTTTGCTTTTCGAAGCTTTATTATTCGCTATTCTATTTTTGATGGAGGTAATGAAATGTTTCGTTGGTTATTGCTTGTTTTATTAGCCTTAGGTGTGAGCTTACAAGTGGCATATTCATGTGGGCTTTGATTAAAAGTTAACGCTTGAATAAACCGGTTTCTATATTTTTTTTAAAGCCCATTTTTTCAGACTGAGAAATAGATATTTTGATTTTTTCTAAATCATCTTCAAAAAGATTAGTGAGAAAATAAAAATCATTTTTGTGAACTAAATAAGTTCCCTCTAATATATAATCGTTATCAAATGTTGATTTAGGGTTTTGTATCATGACCTTGCCTGGAGAAAATAGAGTAGCGATATTCTCATGAGTTTTGAAGAAAACAACTTTGTGTATGCCTCTATAAAAGTTTCCGCACTGATCTTGGTAGGTGTCTGATATAAATGTTTCTGTTAAGTAGTCGGCTTTCATGCAAGGCAATTGACCATTTTTGTTTTTAAATTTTCCACCAATGGTACATGCTTCATCGTTTGCATTGAGTCTGAAGTGATCGTACTGACCGATTTTGGTGCTATGGTAAAGTTTAGTTGTCATTTGGGGGTGTGTAGGTGCAAGGTATTCATTTTCGCAGCTTAGAGGAATAATATTCATTTCAGAAATTTCTAGATTGCTTGTGTTTAAATGTCTTTTTTCTACCCAACCTTTAAAGGCAAAACTATTAGGTACGTTATCTGAAGCAATGCCGCGGTTGCCATGATCACTTATTAAATCGAGTCTACTGCAAGCTGTAAACATCATTAGAGCTAGTGCGATAGAGAGAGTAAAAAAATATTTTTTTCTCATATAGTTTTTTTCGGAATTTTTCACAAAATGGTTTAGTTTTATCTAAACCGTTTTGTGGGAGGTATTTTGGCTAAGTGGTGGGAAAAGGGTATTCAGTTCGAGTGTCAAGGCTCTGGTCGTTGTTGTGTATCAAGAGGGGAATACGGCTATGTTTATCTTACGTTGGAAGACCGCAGGCGTTTTGCTAAATATTTCAAAATAACCACAAGAGCGTTTACAAAAGAATTTTGTGAGAAAGAAGATGGAATCTGGAAGTTAAAAGAGTTTAAAAAAAGCTGTCGTTTTCTGGAGAGTAAAAAATGCTCTGTTTATGAGGCTAGGCCAACGCAGTGTAGAACATGGCCTTTTTGGCCAGAAAACATGACCCCTAGAGCTTGGGATAAAGAGGTTAGATCTTATTGTCCTGGAGTCAATAAAGGTAGGGTATGGCAAGCTAAAGAAATTCAAGGGCTTATTCGTAAGCAGGCCAAGTCTGAAGAAAAATATTAATTAAATCAAATGTTTAAACCTCGCTCTTAAAATTAAAGAGACATACTAAAATAGTCGATAAAGCACTTAGGGGGTTTGAAATGGTACGACTATTTTTATTTTTTGTTTTAGCGGTATCTCTTATTCAAACAGATACTATTTATGCCCAAGACAGTGGTTCTGAAGGGGGTTATGATAATGGAACACCTATTTACTATGACCCTAGTCCAAGCCAAGTGCAGACGGTTAATACTGGTGGTGGAGATGCACAGGTTACGGGTTGGATAGATTTTTTTAAAAGAAAAAAGCGTAAAGCTAAAGATTGTAGTCAGGCAAAGTGTAATATGATTGGTATCGCTTGTCAGCAGGGGTATACATTGACTTGGGAAAAATCTTCGAACGAATGTTGTGCTAAGCCAGTTTGTAAGCCAACGAACTGTTCTATGATTTCTTGTGTAATGGGGAATATAAGTTGTGGTGATGATGAAGAAGTAGTCACGTTGCCGCCCAAGCCAGGGTCATGTTGTAGTACTCATGTGTGTAGAAAGAAAAGAGATGATGTAGGTTGTCCTGCAATGATGCCTGCTCTACGAAAATGTGAAAATGGTCAAGACGCGATTATGATTGTGAAGCCTCGTAGAGGAAATGAAAATTGTCCTTCTTATATGCAGGTTTGCGCTGAGGATAGCTGTTTTACTCCTCAACAATTGGCTGGATATGGTTCCGACATTGAATAATGTACTATTGCCATATAAGCAGGGAACTTCAGTGAATACGATAAATGGTAGTAATGGTGGCCAAGGCGACTAATTTTATTATTGCTGAAGCTATAAAATAAAAAAGCCTCACTCAAAATAGTGAGGCTTTTTCTTTTTTAAAGGTGATTGTGGTCGTGGCTCTTATCTTGGTGGGGGTCTTGTTCTATAGCTACTGCAAGTGTACCAACATCTTTAGTGATATCGTAGGCATTAAATGGGTCGTCTTTTAAGTCTTCAGCGCTCATTACTTTTATCCAGGCAACATAGCCTCCAGGCAGGTTCCACTGGGAGAAGTCAGGTCGCTCAAATGTAGGCTTGCCTAGTGAAGCTCCGAAGGTTTCTTCTAATAGCTTAGTAGCGATTTCTTTACTGTCTTTGGCTGGTCGTATATTGAAAGAGGTGTGCTGTGCTAGGGCTTCTTGGTTTTCTTCTTGGAAAACTTGCGAATGAAAATTTGTAATTCCATCTAGAGTATTTTCTGTTCTTGTGATGACTAGTTTACCTGTATCAGGATTGAAGTCTTGCGCTACAATTGGTTTAAGTCCTAGTTTTTTTAAGTTTTGTAATAGACGTGCGGGCTGAAAGTTTTTGCCAATACTTTCTTTTAAAGCGAATTTTAAAATGTCTCTTGCAGATTGAATTTCTTTTTTTTCTAGCCTAGGTGTTTGCTCGATGGCGAGTAATCCACTTTCATTAAGAGGTTGGTTTGAGTATTTTGCTAAGGCAGGGTTTTTTTGCTGTTTATTACTCTGTTTGGCCTGTTCGTTTGACTGTTCGCTTTCATCATTTGAGTGATTTGATGAAAGACTAGAAGCAGGTGTATCGGATGAATCATTATAAGAGGAGAGTTGTTGGTCCTCAGCGCTCTCAGTGCCAGAAATAAATGAAGGCTTTTGATTTGAAGTATATAGGAAAGTTCCTACACCAAGAATCAAAAGCCCAACAAATCCCAAAATCCATTTCATCATAAACACATCCTTGTGCTTTAGTTGTACGTTTACTTACGAATTTTAAACTTATTATCGTACCATTTTAACAGATAAGAAGTAGGATTCATAAGATCTCTTCTTCTTTGGTATTTATTTCCCTTTTGAGAAAGAGCACCTTTAGCCGCTCCACTGTATAATTCGAAGTGTAGCATAGGATTACAACAGCCAGAATTTACTTTACCGATATATCCTACGGTTTGACCGGCTTTCACTGCTTTGCCACCAGAAATTCCGCTAGCGCGTTTTCCTGTAAGCTCACCGTAGCGTACGATGAATCCTCCGCTATGCTTAACTTCCACTGCGAAAGTTCCTTGATAAAACTTGTATGGGTTTCGTATCACTGTGCCAGGGGCTACAGATACTGCTGCTTCGTTTTTGACTCTATATAAGTCACAGGCAGCGTGCACTCGTCTTCCTTTACTGCGTCTTGCTCCAAATGCTCTTTGAGCAGAAGTAAAGGTATGAGTTACTGGTTTAATTGTCGGGAACTCACAGCACTCTTTATCGTTTAGTCCTGAAATATTTGTGGATACTTCACGAACCTCTTCCTTTTCTTCTGATATTTTTTGTCTACAATCTGCTCCAGATTTTACGAATTGTTCTGGTATCCATGCAATGTCTTTCCCTTCATCTCGGTAAGGAAACTGAACTTTGATAAAAGTATATTTTGTACTGCCTAGTTTTTTTGTTTTTTTATCAGTTTGAAAGAGCTTAAGTTGCTCAAAATTTTCTGCACTAAAAAGCACTTTTTTAAGACTTTCGTCACGTACTTTAATTGTGCCAGAGTTTAAGCATACCATATGGTCGTAGCTACCACGAATAAGAGGGCTTGGTTCTGCGTATGCGCTAAGAGCGAATAGCGAGCCTGTTATAAGCGATGCCGTTGCTAATTTGATTGGTTTCATCTTTACTTCTCCGTAATACGATTTTGGTCGTCGTAATAGGCGGCCGGGGTGTAATTTATTAAAATAGTCAGGTATTGTAAAGTAAAAAAGTCAAGAACTATAAAATATTGATATTAAAGGATTTTTAATTAATTATTGGCAGTAATTTTCTTCTTGAAAGTATTGTCGGCAGAGCGTTTGTGGGGTTCGGCAATCATTTAAGTTTCGTGAAAAATAGGTTCTTTGGTAGCGGCAGGTATTTGCTTCTCCTTCACGTACACGAACCGTAATTCTGCCCTTTGAAAGGGTTTTCCAATCTCTATCATGAAGTTCAAAATCTATTTTATTGTCTCCCATGGCTAATAGAGGGGTTTGTAAAAGTGTGGAAATCCACAAGTTTAAGGGAGAGCTTGATTGGCCTTCTTTTCCTTTATAAGGCACTTTTTTATAGATTTGTTTGCCGCTTTCTTGGGTAGAGAGCACTTCTAGTTTTGTGCCGGCTTTATACTTACCTGCTAGAAAATAATCTGACTCTACCGGATTTAAAATCTGATCTTGGCAATGAACATACACAGATTCTCTTCTGTTTTCAAAAGGGTCTTCACAGTAGATGGTGATAGCACCGTAGATATTGTGGGCTGTAAACGAATTGCCACTAGAAAAACCAGCAGATAAAGCTAAAGTCGATAGAAAGAGTGTAATAATACTACCAGGCATAAGATTATTTTTTACTAAATATTTTCTATAGGCAAGCTATTATAAGTATTAGGTAGGTAACTTTTTAGCGCTACTATTTTTGTAGATAGTTTTTTAGTGTACTTTGAAAAAAAATTTCGAGATGTGATTGTAACTAAAATTTAATGTACACTAAAGGCCGATGAAGCTATTTTTTTTATTTATCAGTTTTCTAGTTTCTTCTTCAATAGCGTTTTCTAGTAGGCCATATTCTATTGGTTGTAAGTCTAAAATTGAAATTAAAAAAATTGAGCGAATCTCTGAAGTAACAGGAAACGGAGCTACGGTTTTTTTGTGGGTAAATGTTTTTGAATCTTCATGTAAAGAATTAATTGGAAATAAGAGTGTTATGTTTTACTGGGATCCTGTTGCTAGGTTTAGGCATCGATTAGAAAAACTGAAGCAGTCGAATAAAGAGATTAGCGAGCTAGGAGTTTTTGAAGAAGGACGCAAGTTAGATGTTGTTATGGATTCATACGATCATGTTTTAAGTGAGATTAATGGGCTGAAATTGCCTAGCCCATAATAAGCTGATGATTATTTTTATAATGATTTATGAAGTATATTATTCTTAGTTTCATTTTTTTCTCAACGAGTGCATTTGCTAAAACTACAGATTGTAAATGCACCTGTGTAACGAAAAGCGCTGACGGAAAATATCAAACCGAAAGCGGATCGGGCAAAACACGTGAAATTGCAGGGGAAAAGCTCAAAAAAGCACTTGGTGATAGAAAATGTGAAATACCCCATCTTGTGAAGGTAAGTGTACTTTGGATTAAATATGTTCTCTAGAGGCACATTTAAAAGTCCGATAAGTATATATGAGCTATTTTATTGTATGCTTTTTCTTGTTTTTTTGTTTTTGGCATCCGAGCCAATGCTTTGCTCTTGCTCCTAAAGTAAACTCAAAAGAAGCTTCTGATCCGTATAGAGAGTTTCTTCGCCGTAAGTTTCCCAAATATTATCAAATTGATCTTGCTCTTGAAAAGTCTGGATCTAATCGTGTCGCCGAACTTTTTCAAAATGCAAAAAAGTTTTGTGATATGTCAGAGATACAAAAATCTCGTTTTACTAGAAATCAATATTTTGATGTGTGGCAAAACACCCTAGATCCAAATTTATTTTTCATGACCTTTAAAAAGAAAGAATATATGTTTCTCATGTGGGATAGGCTTTCTGAATTTGGGGAAGATTATCACTTAGGGCGACCAATAAAGAAATCGCCTCTCACTCATGAATTTGAGTTCACAGAAGGGCTGTTTATCACGGGCTCTGAAATTGCCGGATTTTTCAATTTATTGAATGAAAGAAAATACAAACCAACAGCTTTTGAATTGTCTTTGGCAGAGGGCTTACTAAAGACGGGTAATCTCAAATTCGATGGATCAAAATATTCTATGCCTGGATTGTTCGCAGTCGCAATGCTCTATGACCAAGCTCCTTATTCTACAATTGAGCATGAAATTAACCACGCTGTGATGAATAATACTCCTCGTTATGCAGCTCAGGCGCGAGCAGTTTTTGGCACTCTAACTGATGAGGACAAAAAATTAGTAAGCGGAGTACTAGGTACGCTCTCTAATGCAGATCTTAAAGAAGATGCTAATACCTTCTACTATGAATTCACCGCGTATTTTCGTGACCCAGAGGCTATGGTGAAAGAATATGGAAACGAATTTAACTTTAGACGAGAGCCCAATATAGCATCACGGCTTCAAAGCATTAAACGCAGACTAAGAGAATTAGAAGAGCCGATTCCTGTGATTATTGGCTGTGGTAAAGAAAATCCAAATGCCAAGGCCTTAGACCCAAGTTGGGTTCCGGAGACACCTTCACTGGAACGTTGAAAAACTATCGAATCATATAGACACTACTTATAGACAAAAAACTGTTCCTATGCCTGGTGAAGGGAGCTATATTGCGCAATTCAAAAAGTGCATGAAGCTAGCTGAAAAAACGCACATGAAACCTTTAGCATTAATTTTTAAATTCAAATACTTACATGATATTTGCGCAAGATAGCCGGCGAAAGCTTATAATTCTTGCTTGCAATTTATAACGAGACTACAGAAACTTAAATGGTTGTAAATTAACTAGGAGTTTGTGTGAAAGATAATTTTTTGTGTATTTTTATTCTAGCTTTACTATTTGTATCTCAAGCATGTTTTGCCTCTCATCGCTCTAATACTAGCCGTTATTCTGGCTATATTGTAATTGCAAATAGTAATAACCAATCCGTTTCTTTGTTAAATCCTAAGTTTGAGTTTGTTCGACAGCTTTTAGCATTGGATGGGACAAGCACAGATACTCCAGAAGGGATTACAAGCTTTGATCAAAATAACATCCTTGTTGCAATTGATGGAATAGACAGAATAGTAAAGGTAAATCTTGATACATTAGATGAAAGTATTTTTCATATGAATATTGGCCTAAGTGGAAACATAAGAAATGTAACACAGCTAAGGTCAGGGGATTTTTTGGTCGTGGAGTCGAATAATGTCGAGCGATTTGACAATCAGGGAAATCGAGTTGGCATAGACTGGCCTAAACCACTTCAGAGTATTGCCGGTGGTATGGATAATCTTAAGAATCATGATGGATTTGTTTTATGTTCTAGATATTCTGCGGCTAAAATTGCAAGCTACAACGAAGATGGGGCAATGTTAGCATTTTCCAATTCTGATATCCCGGGAACTAAAGACGTGACTGATTGTGCTGGGGCTGAGGACGGAAGAATTGCGGCGGCATTTAGCGGCTTAAAAGATACGATACGTATTTACAAAAATGCTAGCCTCAGCGAAGTTGAGTGTGATTTCCACAATCCTACGATTATGGCGGGCCCATCTGCAATTGCTTTCCTAAAGTCAGGGAATCTTATGGTTGCCGATAATACCAACAACCTATTTATTGAAATAGATAAAAGCTGTAAGTTGAAAAGAAGATTTTCATCACATATTCATTCAGGAGTAACAGATCTTTTTGTAATTCCCTAGTGGATGCTAGGCTAGAGCCTTGCTCGCTCACCTTCGGAGTAACGGTCTTCGCAAGCAATCTCATAGAAATCGCTTCTGCCCCCTGTAATGGTGGAGAGCCTTCGGCTCTCCTTTAGATCCACGAAAACACAAAACCCCCGCTTGACAGCGAGGGTTTTGGTTTATTGGTGGAGGCTGTCCGAGTAAAGTCGAACAAACCGGAGTGCTCTATGTATCGAAAATACAGGGGGCTTCTTGGACTAGGAAATACGATAGACCTGCCTGAGCTGGCAAGACTTAGGTAAGTAGAACGATTATCAAAAGACATAAGGCCACGAACGGCAGTAGCATGCTTCAGAATTTTTTTAGCATAATCTCCAACAAGATTTTTCTTCCTATTAGCCCATCTTTCCGTCGACGCGTTGACTCCAAAGAAATGGCCCATAAACAAACAAAAAGATACCGAATGCTAAGAACCATAAAACACCAGAGACAATGACAATACTTACATACTTATTAGGAAGTAAGAGAGGTAGAAAAACTCTGATAAGAGCAGCCAAAGATATTAAAACATACCCGAGAATAGTAAAATTGCTTGCTTGAATTTTTCTCCCCGTATGCCCAAGCGTCACTCTAGTGATCATGCCATAAATCATTATTCCTACTGCGCCAACCGTAAAAGCATGAGTAGCTATACTTGCTGGAATGAGCCCAAGAGCGGCAAGTCCTTTTAAAAAAAGTGCTCCAGGAATCCAAGCGTAAGCAAAGTAGAGTATAAATAATATCGGAATTTTTATAGTCCTCAGCGGACACCAAAAGAACCATCGTAAAAAATGGATAGCCGCAACAGTAAAAGCCAAACCTGCAGTTACCATAGAAAATTCGAATGCTAATGCTGAAACAGCAAATGTCGATAAACCTAGAATACTTGCCAAATCGAGCCAAAGGTTATTTTCGATTTTTTTTTCTGGCAATACTACATTGCTAAAAAAAGGAAGAACCCTTCCAGAAATTAAACTTATTATAATGATTATTAAATACAAGGCCCCAAGCAAAACTGACTTCGCCGGAAAGGAGTAAGAATAAATAATATTTAAATGAAATAAAAAATTAAATAAAAATAAGATTCCAAATAATAAGAAAAAAAACTTATTCTTGCTTTGTTTTTTATTCCACAAAAATGGCAATAGATAAAAACAAAGCAGGGGATAAAAAGTTAAATCGATAAACGCAAAAACAAACGGCAATTGAATCCAAAAAAAAGCAAGCACCCTGGCTAACAGCCAAATAAAGACCAATATTTTTAACGGCGCACCTTTAAGTCCAGGAAGACCCGACCAATTCTGGCTTGCTGTTAGAATAAAACCTGCGATTATGGCGGTAGCGAAACCAAAAATCATTTCGTGAGCATGCCAAGCTATTAGATCACTTAAAGGCACAAAGTGAATCCATTGAGCATAAATTAGGAGCCAAACAAAAATTTGTAGACAAGCCCAGATGGCTCCCAATAAGAAAAATGGACGAAATCCCAAGTTAAAAAGATTTTTCATAAACAATCTATTCTTTCCAAGCAAAGGGGCTCAGTTTTCAGCGATATACTCTAAGGCTTTTTAACCCAAGACATACACCATGCTTGTCCCTTTACCTCTTCAAACAACCTTCTTAAGCAACCACCCACTGCGAACCTAGAAGAACCGTGCTTTCAAAATCCCAGGCCAAGACGTTCTTTATTGTTGGAACAGAGAAAACTGCTTTATCAAAAATCACAAAAAACTATAGAAATTCAAAACTTCTGGCGATATACCACTACAAAACATGACTTGGATTCGTTGCTTTACCTCTTCAAACAACCTTCTTAAGCAACCACCCACTGCGAACCTAGAAGAACCCTTAAGAGTTATTGCCTTTTTTGTATCCACAAAAACACAAAACTCTCGCTGTCAAGCGAGGGTTTTAGTTTTTTGGTGGACGCTAGGAGAGTCGAACTCCTGACCCCCTGCTTGCAAAGCAGGTGCTCTACCAACTGAGCTAAGCGCCCTAAAATTCTTTAGAAGTTTGATCAAATTAGACGAAAATTAGCGATTCTACAAGCGGACTTTTTTATTTTTTCACTTACTTCTCACGAAAATGTAAGAGCAATTTTAGGCGCTGAGCGACAAATTATTCAGCCGAAATTGCTGGTGATGCAGGACTTCCGTTCTCAAGAAAGCCTTTAACATCTTGAAGAGCTCTTTTTAATTGGCCAAGGGAAGAGCTTGAATTTGATTGAGAAAATTCATCTACCAGAACAGAAAGCTTGGCAAGCTGGGTTTCACAGCTTTGAACGCTTCCCATTGCTTGAATTACGCAAGAGCTTGGATTTGTCTCTTTAGAGCATTTTTGTAGATCTCTTGGCGGTAAGGTTTTGCCGGCAATGGAGGCCAAACACTTTTGTCCATCACTTTCAGATTTATAGGTAGATTGAAGACAAAGATTTACTGCTTGGTCGTCATAGGTATTGTTTGCGATTGTGTCTAGGCACTGAATTTGCCCAAGGAAAGAGCCTGCAATTTCACAAATTTCAAAGGCCGAAATAGAAAAATTTTTGTTCTTAATATGCTCAACGCAAGTCTTATAACGAGAAAAAGAAACTTCTAATGATCTTGGCTTCACGGGTTCATCAGAATCCATTTTCGCGCGACCGTCTTCTTCCATATGTCGTAGGCAAGAATCTAAAATGCCTCTATGAATAACATCAGTTTCGCTAATGGCTCGATTGCAATTAGTTCGAAGCTTTTTGCAGGCTTCCGATCCATCCGTACATTTTTCGAGGCTTTTGGTAATTGAATAGCAGTCTTTACGAATTTCTTTGCCGCTTTCCCATAAAAAATCCATACTTTCGTCGGCATACGAAGCGTTTATAAAAACGTAAAGTGAAAGAACGAATAGTGAAAATTTTTTCATAATTACCCCAAGCACGCATTTATGAAGATAGAGCGGCTTCCCCAGCTATCATATCCAGAATATAACGCATTTCGCAATAATTTTTCTTAGCTCCAGTATTAATGAAGTTTCGCTTTGGGTTCATGCTCATTTAGCCATTGTACATAGGCTTGAACGCCTTGCTCTAAGCTAACCATAGGCTTTGAATAACCACTGGTTAAGAGCTTTTGCATTTTGGCTTCGGTAAAGTATTGGTAAGCCTTTCGGTACTGCTCTGGTGTATCGATCCATTGGATTTTTTCAGGTAGGCCTAGAGATTGAAACACAGCCTTCATTAGATCGTAAAAGGTTCTCGCTTTGCCTGTTCCACAGTTGTAAAGACCAGAAGCTGGTTTTTTTTCTAAAACAAATTCAACCATCGAAACAATATCACTTACGTGAATAAAGTCTCTTTTTTGTTCACCATCTTTTACCTCTGGGTGATGAGAGCGAAAAAGCTTACACTCTCCATTGGTCATAATTTGTCGATAGCCATGAAGTACAGCACTAGCCATGGGCCCTTTGTGACTTTCTCTTGGTCCATAGACATTAAAAAATTTGAGACCATACCAATTTGGCGGACACTGTTGTGATTTTTCGTATCTTTCATGAACCCAAAGGTCAAAATCTTGCTTAGATTGCCCATAGGGATTCATGGGTTTTAAACGAAGAGTGGTTTCCCAATCATCTGAAAACCCCTCGTTGGCGTTTCCGTAAGTTGCTCCACTGGAGGCATAAATGAACGGAACCTGTTGATCTACGCACCAAGACCAAAGGCTTTTCGTATATTCAACATTCCACTGATTTAAATAATCTAGTCTTTTCTCTGCGGTGTCGGTACACGCCCCTAAATGAATGATCGCTTCAATGGTTTCACCCTTAGGTATGAGTACAGACGATTTTTTTGGGTCTCTTGCTTTTGCTGGATCTTTATCAATTTGTTGCAAAACTTTTACAAAATACTCTCGGTCAATAATCTTATGTCTTGTCTCTTGGTTTTCTTTTCCTTGTGCCCAGTCCCATAGAGAGCTTTCTTGGGCTCCAGGCATATTTCTTTCGCGAAAATAAGAAGGTGTATCTACGAGAATCAATCGATAGCGATTAGCTAAAGACTCATAAACATGACTGCCAATAAAACCTGCGGCTCCAGTAAGAATTATCATTTTTCTAACATAAACCAGCTTGTAGGTAGAGAAAAGCTTCTGTAATGTCTAAGTGTGGAAAAAATGAAAATACGCTATGTGCATATATTGATTCTAAGCATATTCATGACGAGCTGTGCAGTTGCGCCCCTATCTACACATACGACGGCTAGAACAAATGGTAAGGGCGAGAGTATGGCTAGTGTAGGCTCTACTCTTGCTATTGGATCGAATAATATTTGGGTTCCTTCATTAAAATACTCTATAGGCCTTAGCGAAGAATGGGACTTTGGTTTTCAGTATGAAGTTATTGAATACGGAATCTGGGGCAAATATGCTTTTATCCAAAATAAAGACGAAGGGCTTTCTTTTGCTGGTGTATTAGGAACAGGATTAAGTTTTGAAGGTTTTTATGGATATCTTGGTCCCATGATTAGTTGGAAAAAGGGGATTTTTGAGCCTTATTTTTTTACTCGATTTAATTATGTTCGTTACCCTAAGGCCAAAATTGATTTGGCCTCTATCGGAGAAGTTAGCGTTCGTCCAGGGACTTATCGTTATTTGCAACATACCCTTGGATTTTTTATTTGGCCCCTTGAGTGGTTCGGTGGAGGCTTAGAGGCTAGCGCTTTCACTACCATCAGCAGCCCGTTTGTATTACAAGATAAAAGGCGAATGCTGTTTTCTGGTAATTTTAGTTTTCGTTTTTAGATTGGCTTTGCAAATTTTCTTATGTATGGTTCTGCCATGGACTATTCACTCAACGAAATTGAAAAAGATTTAGAAAGTATAGAAGTCAAAATTACTGATTTACGGAGGTCGCTTTGACGTTGAGACTAAAGCAAGAAGACTAGCTGAAATCGAGAACATGGAAGCCGATCCAAGTTTTTGGAGTGACAATCGAAAAGCCTCTCAGATACAAAAAGAAAAAGCCAATCTTAAACAAATAGTAGAAGAGTTCTCTTATTTAAAGTCAGGGTATGATGATGCAGTGACCTTGCTTGAGCTCTTAAGAGAAGATCCTCAAGAAAAGTCATTATCAGTAGAGCTTGAATCAACTCTGAAACAAATAAAGCCAAAGGTAGATGATCTTGAAACGAGAACATTATTAGGTGGCGAACAAGATAACAGTAATGCATTTTTAAATATTAATTCTGGAGCAGGTGGTACAGAGTCGCAAGACTGGGCTCAAATGCTTTTACGTATGTATTTGCGATGGTGTGATATTCATGGATTCAAAAAAGAAATTGTAGAAGTTTCTGAGGGCGATGGTGCTGGGATTAAGAGTGCTACAGTGATGATAGAAGGGTCTTATGCTTATGGAAAATTACGCGCAGAAGTGGGTGTACATAGATTAGTAAGAATTTCTCCCTTCGATGCTAATAAGCGAAGACATACCAGCTTTGCTTCTGTTTTCGTGTACCCAGAGGTTGATGACGAAGTAGAAATTGAAGTGAAAGAAAGTGATATAAGAGTAGATGTTTTTCGCTCTGGTGGTGCCGGCGGGCAGGGGGTAAATACTACAGATTCAGCTGTTCGTATTACACACTACCCTTCGGGAATCGTAGTGGTTTGTCAAAACGAAAGATCTCAAATTAAAAATAGAGCAACTGCTATGAAAGTCTTAAAAGCAAGGCTTTATGAAAAGCACTTAGAAGAAGAGCGCGCAAAACAAGCGGCCACGGAAGCATCTAAAATGGCTAACGAGTGGGGTTCGCAAATTCGCTCCTATGTATTGCATCCTTATCGCTTAGTGAAAGATCACAGAACAGGAGAGTCTACCTCTTCTGCCGATGATGTTCTTGATGGAGCACTGGATCCATTTATTCATACCTTTTTATTGTGGGATAAGGGCTTAATTGAGCGTAAAGCTGGCGATGAAGAGCTAGAGTAGCAATTTTAGAAATCTATTTTTTCGTAAAGTGTTGAATCAGCTGAATCGCTTCTTCTTGTTCTATAAATGGTGCTGTGACGATTCCGTGAATGATTGTATGTAGAGCTAAGAGTTCTATTTGTGTTAAGTTTGGGTTTTGTTCTTTTAGTTTTTTTTGAAATTTGGCTTCTACTTTTTTAAAAGCTTCGTTCAAGGGGCTAGTTGTAGCTCTCCATTTTAAATAAAAAAGAGCTGGGTCTATATTTTCTTGTAGTTTCTTTTTTGCTTTTATTAAACGGCTACTGAAACTCAGATTTTCATGCTCGACTAGACCATAAAAATCATAGCAAAAAATTTCAATTGCCGAACTTAGCATTTTATTTTTGTTACTGCCAAAGTAGCGATAAATGATTGGTCTACTTAGGCCTGTCTTTTTTGTAACTTCAGTGATTTTCCAATTTAAATGACCTTTTTTAATTTCTAATCCTAAAATTGCCTCAGAGATTTTTAATTGGGTTTGGTACTTTGAATTTATTTTTTTAGCCATCCATTAAATTGTGCGCTGAAAGTCTTGCTTATAAAACTAGATAAAAGCTGTTTTGGGCTATGGGTTACAGAAAAGTAGATTCCTGTAAACCGTGTCTATTTGCTTGTAATGATGCAGTGCTTTAATATGCTGAGCAAGGAGCCAATTTATGAAAAAACTCGCAGGATTACTCACATTCTTTATTTCTTTTAATAGTTTAGCAACGGATGAGCATATTCATCGTTATGAGCGCCTATCAGCGGATGAAGTAGTTTATCAAAAGCAAATTTTAGAAGGAATTTTAGAATTGCAAAATGCCAATATGGAAAATGGGAAAAGAATGCGAGGCACCCATGCCAAAAGGAAGCTGCTTAACGGGATCATTATCTATTCATAATCAAGCTCTTATTGATGGGTTTACCAGTAGTAGGGCTTTATAAATATCCGGGAACCTATAAGACCACGATTCGGTTTGCCAATGCAGAAGGCAAGATTCAATCAGACTGGGAAAAAGATGTTCGATCTATTTCTGTAAAAGTTGAGCTGCCAGAAAGCCTTGCAGTCGAGGCTGGTGCAGAAACTCAAGATTATTCTATGAATAACACTCCGGAATTTTCTATTGATTCGGTAGAAGAATTTGCCAATCTTTTTACGAGAGAAAAAATCGGTTTATTTGTGAAAACCATAGCAAGAGGTTTGAAAGACAAAAGACGTTGGGATGGAGAAAAGTTTACAGAGCTTACGTTCTACAGTGGTACCGCCTATGCCTTAGGTAGCGAGCATGTAAGTAAAATTGCCTTTAAGCCCTGCAAGCAGAATTTTTCTGATACTGCTAAGTTAAGTAAGTCAAACCCGAATGCATTTATGGATCACGTATCAAGCATAACAAAAGATAAAAAAGCTTGCTTTGGTTTATGGCTGCAAATTTTGAATCCTCAAAAGATTCCTCAAGGGTTTTTCTCTAAGAGTACAGCTGCTGATTATGTTGAACATTCTGCAAAATCATGGGGCGAAGAAGAAAGCATTTGGGTTAAAGTAGGGCAGTTAGATTTTATTGATAATAAACAAATTAGCTCAAGTGCTTGTGAGTCTTTGAGATTTAATATTAATCGTAATACGTTCAGAGATCAGCGAGGAATTGGAAATATCAACCGTGCGCGAACCCAAGCAGAAAAGGCTAGTGCTGAAAGAAGATAAAACTAAATAATATTAAATACTTATACTGCCTTTAAAAGGCTGGGTTCTATCAAGTTTTGCGCCTAAATGTCCGATAAGTAAGTATGCGTTATTTAGAGCAAATTTCAAAAAACTTGCTATTAATTGCGTTTGTTTTTTTAATAAATAATATTTATTTAATTAAGTCTTTTGGTGCCGCTCAAGCTACAGATAGTTGCTCTTCTGCTACTGTGGTTGATGGCTTCATGAGAGAGGCGCAAGAGCAGTATACTGCCGATAAAAATTGTGGAAAAAGTCCTACAGCAATTTTAGATAGAGCTCGCTTAGGAACTGTACGTCCGAAAGAAGCTTGTCGAGAAGCATACGATGATTTAACTCAGTATGCGAAAAACTATCTTGATGAAAAGCAGAAACAATGTGCCATTATTAAGCAAGCAACGGCTGGCCAAAGTTGTGATGGCAAAAAAGGTGCTGATGGAAAAGCCTGTATGGATGAAGCTGCGGCGAAGTTAGAGGCAGCTGCAGAAGCAGAAAAAAAATTGAAATCACTTCTGACTGAGGGTGAGAAAAAAATGGCTGATCACGCTATGGTGATGGAAGGTGTACAAAAAATTTATGAGCTACATCGACAAGAAATGCACCAAGCATGGGACGAAACAGTTAGAAAAATTCAGTGGTATGAAGAACAAGCCAAACAAAATTGGCAACAAGACACATTTGGAGATACCGCAGCTGCCGATGCTCAGCTTAAAAAACTAAGAGAAGAAAGGGATCGTTTAGCTGCGGGTCTAGAGGCTGGATCGGTGATAGAGAATAATATGATCAAAGTTGCCCCTGAGGGTGGCGCTGTAGTTTTGGCAGCTACCTCTGCTAGTGAATCTACCATTTCGGGCTACTTATCAAATCTAAATGGAAAAAAAGATGAGGCGGCACAAACTGTTCGCTACGCGAATCAATTTAAGAAAATAGCTGACCAAGGAATTAAAGATCACACAACAAGACAGACCACGTTCACAGAGCAGGCAAAGGCATTGCGTGCCAGAGCTAAAAACCTAAACTCGAATTATGATAGGTCAGATAAAGATTCAGATATAGCTTTGCCTGATAAGGTGCCTGTTCCAGAGAGGCGACCTGAAAATAAACCTGCTGAAACAAGGACTGCTGCAGAAACTAAAGTGGCAGGTACAGAACTTTCAGCGGCATCTACAAGTGGACAATCACAAAAAGGCAATGAAACTAATAATTCTAAAAGTTCGAGCGCAAATAATGGCCTAGCTAATTTAGCGCCACTGGCATCTGCAGGAGCAGCGTCGATGAATAGAGGCGCTAGTTCTGGATCTAATATGGGATCGTTTAATACTCAAATCACAGACGGTCAAAATGCAGGTGTTGAGGTTGAGGGGAATCCAAACTTTAGTGATCCCAAAAATAATGTAGGAGAAGCGCTGAATAATACCAAAATCGTTTCTAATAATAAGAGTGAAGAGGCGGTAGACCCTACGAGTGAATATGCAGCCCAATATGACCAAATGGATAATAAAAATAATGAAGCAGAGGTTAGTTCTGCTAGTCGTATTGATGGTGGATCTACAGTGGAAGATTTGGCTAATGGAAGAGGAGCTGTGGCAACTACGAGCGCTTCTTTAGGGCAAAACCATAGTTTATCACCTGCTGAAACTGGAATTAACTCTGGTGATTTAGGTGCGCCAAAGCTGTCGATCAGTGGAATAGAGACAAAATCTACAATGAGAGAACTAGCTAGTGATTTTGGCTTGGGTGATCTATTTGGGTCTATGGATGGTAGTACAGCCGAAAAGGAAGAGGTTAGTGAATCTGGCCTTTTTGGTTCATTAACAGGCAAGATGGGGGCTACTTCGGTAAATAATCCAATAAAATCTGAAGAAGCGATTGTCCAAGCAGATACAGGGCAAAGAGAATCTGAAAGTCTTGATTCTATATCTCTTTTTGAGCGTGTTCATGATCGCCTGCAAATAAATCTTAAGAAAGGAAACTTACTTTTAGTAAGGCCAGAGAGAAATAAGAGCTAATTAATTGAAACCATTGAATTTAAAAAATTAAAGAGAGAATCAATAATAGTCGATTAATTATATAGGATATTTGGATTCACAGGGGCGTGAGAAATATCCATGAATAAACAGGGGGCACAGCCATGAAGTTATTAATTGTAATCATAGGGACGGTAGGATTACTTTTTCAAACGAATTTTGTTTACGCAAGTTTGGGTAGTTCTGGTAACTCATCAGTTCAGCTGAGCATGGTTGATGTTAGTGGATTACAGAATGCAAACGTAACTTGCGCGGGAAGCGACTACCAGCCAACGCCTGGTGGTTTACCATCAGCGCCCTGCCAGGCATGTAAGCAGAAGCTAGATGAGCTTAAGCAAAAAATTCCAGAACTTGTGAAACAAGCTAAAGGGCAAGATGGCATCACGACAGGGGCGACGACTGCAGGTACTCAGGTTGTTGCTGGTGCAACTACTGGGCAGCAACAAAATACACAAACTAGTGCTGCTAACTCAAATAGCCTAGGTAGTTCGGGTGCTCAAAATAGGGCAAATATTGCGAATAAGCTTGCCCAAGAATTAAAGCAGTGTGCTTCTGATATTCAAAGCTCTTGTAATGGTAAAGTTGGTCCTTCAAGCGATGGTACGCAAGTGCAAAATGCTATGAATTCTTGTAATAATGCTTCCCAAGTGGCTCAAGCAGCAGGAGCCGAGCAACAGAAAAATTCTGGTGGCCTAGGCGAAGCACTTCAAGCAGCTTCTGGTTTAGCGCAAGCTCTAGGTCCATTAGCGCAAATGTTAGCTGGTAAGCAAGATCAGTCAGCTACAGACCCTTATCAAACACAGCCAAACTACCAGACCTCTGGTGGCAGTACATTGAACGACCCAGGCACTACGAACGGTACATCATTTACAACAGGGCAATCAAACGGCACAGAGCTAGGAACAAACCCTAGTGTAAGTTCTGAGTTTGCGTCTGTGAGTCCAAAAGAATTCAATACCGGATTAGAAGGTGCCGGAGGTTTTGATTCCTCTTCTGGAAACGGCTTTGGTTCGGGCGGTGCAAGTGGTGCCGACATTGCTGCAAATGGTGGTGGAGGCGCATTAGGCTCTAGTGGATCATTCAATAGTAGCGGTGCTTCTAAGATGGGAGACAAAGCTGCAGAGGCCGCAGCGGCTGCCAATAGCCCAGGATCTGAAGATTATGCTTATGGTGCCGGCGGAGGTGGCGGTGGTGGTGTAAAACCAGCTATGCTTGGATTAAAATCAAAGAGTGGCGATCTTGAAGGATTAGCTGATCTTGGCGCGAGCAATGAGACTCTTAGCGCTGATGAAAATGGCGAAAGAATGCTTGCTAGCGAAGAGCAGGGTGATGGTATTCATGGTAATGATGGAAGCTCTTTATTCAATGTGATTCACAGCAAATACTCTGAAATTAAGCGCAGAGGTAGTATCTAAGAATAGGGCATGTTTTCAAAGTTAGAATCGCAGTAGCTTATAATTTTGAAAACAAACCTTAGTAAATAAAATAAAAAAGCCAGAGCTGGTTCTCTGGCTTTTTTATTTTATTTTTCTTGAAAAAAGTACAGGGGCGGCGCGCCTTTGAACTATGCTCTGCACAATGTGGAAGAATTGTGGGGGATTTTCTTCTTTTTTGCTTCAATTTCATTTCGTAATTGAGTTTTCATTTTTGCCTGATTAGGCTCAGCTTTCGTCACTTAAATTTTTGGAGGGGAAATGAGAGAGACCGTGGGCTCATATGGTTGGGTAGAAGTTATTTGTGGGTGTATGTTTAGCGGAAAAACGGAAGAGCTAATTCGTCGAATGACTAGGGCTCAGATAGCTAGACAAAAACTGCAAGTGTTTAAGCCAGCTATTGATGACCGTTATGGAAAAGAATGCGTTTCTTCTCACAATGCTAATCGTATTGACTCTATTCCTATCCATGGTGCCGCAGAGATTTTGGAGCGCTTAGATGATTCTACGCGAGTTGTGGGCATAGATGAAGCTCAGTTTTTTGATACACATTTAGTTGAAGTTGTTGAGCGTTTGGCAATGAGAGGTATTCGAGTTGTTATTGCTGGTCTAGATATGGATTTTAGAGGAGAACCCTTTGGTCCCATGCCACAACTGTTAGCGATTGCAGAACAAGTAACAAAGTTGACTGCAGTTTGTATGGTTTGTGGTGGGCCGGCTACACGTTCTCAGAGAATGATTTCTTCTGATGAAACCGTGTTGGTGGGAGCTCATGATTCATATGAGGCTCGTTGTAGAGCACATCATCATTCTCAAGCTGAGAATCGGGCTTTATTAAGGCCTGTGATGAAGGCTTCTTTAGAAGGCTCTATAGGTATTTCTCAATAAATTAGACTATTTGGGGTCTATTTTCTTAAGGTTTTTTTTAGATAAAACCGAAACAAAAGTATGAAAGTTTTGCTATTTGGTTTTGTGTGCTTTTTTTGTTCGGCAATTTCTGTGGCTTATGCAGCAAAGCACTCTTTTTCTAAAAGTTTACGACTGAAAGAGGCAAACTCGAGTCGACAAATTTTAGTGCCTGCGGGGCAGGGATATACTTTTGAGATTCTTCAACTAGGAGAAAAAGAAGCTGTCATTAAGATTTATGATCGCTCTGGGGCAACCCTTATGGGCGAGTATCTGGTTTCTAATTCGATTATTAATGATGCTATTCAGAAGAAAATAGAAGAGGGTTTAAAAGCCTCTACTGAGGGTGCACAAGCTGAAGATAAAGATTGCTGTAATGTGTCTGATCCTCAAGATGTAAGAGAAGAAGAAAAAGCCAAGCTTGTTGTTACTGTGCAAGAAAAGGCTCCTGTGGTTGTAAAGAAGCCAGAAGTTGTAGTGCAGGATAAAAAGATTCCTTTACCTGAGTGGAGGCCTGAATATAAGCCGCCAGAAGAGAAAGAAGAAGATCCTCCTCCCCGAGCAGAAACATATTCGGGTTCAAGAACAGGTATCTGCGGTGTCTACCAAAAGCTTTTACGTGCTGGTGTACCTCGTGAACCGCTAGCGCAGGCGTTAATGTTTTATGACCAGAAAAAAGGTAGCTCTCTTCCATCTGCTCGCTATTTAGCGATTGCCGATTTATCTCAAAGATCGTCTAAAAAACGTTTCTATTTACTGGATATTAAAGACGGTAGACTCGTGAGCCAAGAAAAAGTTAGTCATGGTGGCGGTTTAGCAAAAAAGGGAAGTCCAGGTGATCCAAATCATGATGGAATGATTGATCGTTGTGGTGAATCTCATAAAGGTCCTGATGGAATGACGAGAGCCGGTTTTTTTAAAGTTCTAGATTTTTATATGTCATCAAGCGGTCGCTATAATGGTTGGCCTCTAGTGGTTAAGAAACCTCCAAGAAATGGAATGCGGCTCATGGGACTTTCTCCTGGAGTGAATACGAATGCGCTATCTCAAGGGGTAGTTATGCACGAAGCTAAGTATAATTCAGCTGCTGTGGGTACAAATATGGGACGAAGCCATGGGTGCCCTGCTTTTGCTCCAGGAAAAGGTGCTCCGATTATGCAAAAGCTTAGAGGGGGTAGTTTATTTTATAACTATGCGCCTAAGTGCTCTTCAGATATGGGCAAAGTTTATAAGCAAGTAGCTGGCTGGCAAAATTTTTGCCGTTAGCATGACCTTAAAAGATCTCAAATGACAGAACAAAACTAAGCTTGGTAGATTGCTCTAAGCTAGAGGAGAAAGAGAAGTTATCTTGTAGGATTACCTATGGATTTTAACAATCAAGATCAGATTCTAGATAGTTTGGTGTATGTCTTGGGTGAAAAGATTCTTGGAATATACCTAACAGGGTCGTTGTTAAAGTGTGGGTCGATGCCTTTAAGTGATGTCGACTTGCTTGTCATTACGAAAGATTCGATCAGTAAACTAGAGCGAAGAAATCTTATTGATAAGCTTCTTCCTCTTTCTGCTTATCCACCGATAGCCAATGGGCTTCAGCCGTTAGAGGTCACTGTAGTTGCTTATTCAGATATCTATCCTTGGCGTTATCCGGTAAAAAGAGACTTCATATATGGAGAATGGTTGCGGTCATCGTTTGAGAAGGGAGAGTTGTCTCTGCCTTCTATGGAGCCAGATCTAACAATTGTATTGGCTGGAGCTTTAGAGTCACATAAAAAATTGGTAGGTGGTGATCTTGAGGCTTTTGTCTCTACTATACCGATGACTGATATTCGCAGGGCCATAGGAGATAGTTTAACGACACTCATAAGCTATTTAAATGGTGATGAACGAAATGTGATTCTTACAATGGCACGAATGGTAGTGACTTTAGAAACAGGGGCCTTCGTTTCTAAACATGAAGCAGCGGATTATGTTAAGGCTAGGCTTTCTGCTGCTGAAAGAGATCTGTTAGGTCTTGTTAGTGATGTTTATCTAGGAAGAAGAAGTGATGAGGACTGGTCTATCAAAAGTTCTTTTGCGCAATCGTTAGTCATAAGCCTTGAAAAGATGATTCGCATGGAGTTAGCCAAACACTCAAGCGCTCATAAATATTGAATGAGGCAAAACTTCTAAACGTATATGTATTAAGGCAGCTTTTCGTTTAAAAAATCTACTTATCTTCTTGATTTTAAAAATCATTTCTGTTTTGCTTACTCCACCATGGATAAGCATTATTTAGGGCAAAGATATCAGCTTTCAGAACTAGAGCATCGTTACGGAAAGAACATTCACATTTTGTCGAATCCTGTTTTGTTCTCCTATTTGGCAACTTTATGCTCCCCAGAAACAAAACAACCCTCTATCAATGCACTTATGAAAATTCTTTATGACCAGCTGATTCCTATTGTAGTGAATCAAGAGTTTGCGAAAAAACCGGGGAGAACCGTAACTCGTATGGCCAAAATTCACCCACAAGAAGGGGCTTTTACCTCTGATTTGATCGATCGAGAGCAGCAAGTGGTATGTGTGAATTTAGCAAGAGCGGGTACATATCCCTCACATATTTGCTATGAATCTTTAAACTATTTATTAAACCCTGACCAAATAAGACAAGACCATATTTTAATGAGTCGAGTTACTGATGAGTCAAATAAAGTTTTAGGTACTGCCGCTGGGGGATACAAAATTGGCGGGCCAGTAGATAATGCGATTGTATTGTTTCCTGATCCCATGGGGGCAACGGGTAGTACAATTATTAAAGCACTCAATGAATACAAGGGAAGTTTTGGCGGTAGTTTAAAAATGGGTAAGGCGAAGAAATATATTGCGCTGCATTTGATTGTGACTCCCGAGTATTTGAAAAATATACAAAAACACCATTCCGATTTAATAGTATACGCATTACGTTTAGATAGAGGCCTGTCTCGTCCAGATGTATTACAGTCGGCATTAGGGGAGTTTTGGGACGAAGAAAAAGGTCTCAACCAAGAACAATATATTGTTCCTGGCGGTGGGGGATTCGGAGAAATCCTCAATAATGCTTACGTATAAATAATTTCTATGTGAAGGAGAAAAATGGGAATTGAGAGACCAGATAATCCTCGTTGCTTAATACCTGAAGAGCGATTACGTACTCGCGTGAAAGAGCTCGCAAAAGAAATAGAAGAAGCCTATTCAGGTAAAGAGCCTTTGGTTTTCATTTGTGTCTTAAAGGGCTCTTTTGTTTTTTTCTCTGACTTGATTCGACAAATTGAGCTTCCCTTAATTTGCGATTTTTTATCGATCACTTCTTATGAGTTTCGTCCTCATAGCTCAGGAGAAGTAAAAATCACCTTAGATTTATCAAGATCGATAGCGGGTAAGCATGTGGTAATCGTAGAAGATGTCATCGACTCGGGAGAATCGATTCAGTTTTTATTGCAGACCATTGCTGCAAGAAAGCCTGCGAGTTTAAAAGTTTGTTCGTTATTTTTAAAGCCACATACTTTAAGAAGTCCATTCGAGATCGATTTCGTTGGATTTCAAATTGGTGATGAATACGTAGTTGGTTATGGCATAGATCATCAAGAGCGGTATAGAGGGCTATCATATATTGGGGTAGTTGAAAGACCCTTATAAAAATTGAGGAGAATTTATGATCGTTACAGCAAGTGCGCCTACAAGAATCGATTTAGCCGGTGGCACAACAGACATTTGGCCAATGTATTTATTTTACCCAAATGCAAGAACGGTAAATCTTGCTATTGATTTGCGTGCTAAGGCCGTGATTGAGCAAGTAGGGGGAAACGCGATAGAAATTAAATCTGAAGATCAAGGTGTTTCGCATCGCCTGCCGTCTATTGACTTTGTTGATGAGATAGAAAATGGACATCCTCTGGAGCTTGTTCTTCGTTTATTAGCTTTTTTTAAACCAGAAGGCGGACTAACAATCCAAACAAGCTGTGCTAGCCCAGCTGGTGCTGGACTTGGCGGTTCATCGGCTTTAACTGTAGCACTCAGTGGTGCACTTAATGCGATTACCGGTGGAAAATTTTCTCGCGAAGAGCTTTTAACTGTAGCAAAAAACGTAGAAACTCAGGTTTTAAAAATTCCAGCTGGTGTTCAAGATTATTATCCGGCCATGTACGGTGGACTAAATACTGTTTTATTAGAACCAATTGGTGAGAGCTTGCTAAGGCACTCTCATATTTTAGCTCATCAAATCGAATCACGAATGATCTTAGTATATAGCGGTCAGAGTAGAAACTCTGGGATCAATAACTGGTCTGTAATGAGACGTTTTTTTGATGGGGACGAAAAAGTTCGCGCAGCTATGAGTGGCATCCAAGAGGCAACAAAAAACTTAGAGCTTGCTCTAAAAACGAATCGCTACGAAGAAGCAACAAATGCCATTAATCGCGAAATGGAAAATCGAGAAAGACTTTCTGAAAGTATTTTGACGGATGAAATTAAAAATCTATTCACCTTCGCTAGAGAGAGAGGGGCAAAAGCGGCAAAAATTTGTGGAGCTGGCGGAGGTGGCTGTGCCATGCTTTGGACGAATCCTTCAGATAAGCACACTTTAATTAAAGCATTAAGAGAAAAAGAATTTAAGGTCTTAGATTTTCATGTTGATTCTGATGGCCTAAGCGTTACCACACGATAGGTTTTCTATTGGAAGCTCGAGCCTTATATTTTGCAGGATTAGAGTTAGGTAGTGAAAGAAGAACTCAAATCGTATGTTTAAAGTATTTCTCACAAGAAAATAAAATTTTTCTCGACTCTTTTCATGATGGGAAAGAGATTTTCTTAAAAGAGATAGAACCAGACCTTGGCTTAATTCAATTTTTTAATGAGCATAAAATACAATCACTAGGTGTAGACGCACCTTTAAGCTTGCCTCCATGTATTGAGTGTAAGCTTATTTGCCCGGGTATCGGAAACTGTAAAGTTTCATCTGTACAATGGATGCAGCGAGAGTATGAGAGCTATAATCAAGGCAAAAAAAATAAAACACCTATCCCCTATGGTCAGCGTCCTGTGGATTTATTGCTAAAAAGTCGATGGAAAAATTCTTATGTAGACCAAGAGTCTGGCCTTAGTGCGAATCGTGCACCACTAGCCGCTAGAATGACATATTTAAAAAAGCATATTGCGGTTCAAAAATTAATAGAAGTAAACCCAAGACTTTCGGTAGTTGACCTTGCTCATAATTTTCGTATTTCAGATAGAGAAATTCGCCGCTATCGTAGTCTTGAGTTTGGAATCGAAAGCCGTGCTCGTATATTAGAAGAGCTAACAAAACAAAGCTCTTGGGCTCCACACTTGTTTTTATATAATTCTGAGTTGAGCAAAATTATCGAAAATATTTCGATATTTGATGCCTTAATATGTGCACTGATGGCTGTATATGATCACGCCAATTTATTAGAAGAAATGCCTTTTTCTTCTGACTGGGGAAGCGTAGCTAAAGTTAAACCAGTAAAAAAAACTATGAGAATAGAGGAGTTCTATTGAGATCCTTATTTATTTGTTTCTTTTTTTTAGTGGCTTGTACAGGGCAAGAGCAGCCATTGCGATTTAATCTGGGTGTCGATGTTTTAGAGCTCGATTGGAATCGTGCTATCGACTCTAACTCTGTTACGGTTTTAGATAATATCATGGAAGGCTTAAGTTCGTATGCAGACTCTGTGCAGGGAGCGCGAGCCGAACATTATCGTCCAAGGCCAGCACTAGCGGAATCATGGACAATAGATGAAGAGGGTACTCGTTATTTATTTAAAATTAGAAAAAAAGTGTATTGGACAGATGGAGAAGAGCTGATAGCTCAGCATTTTGTAGATTCTTGGCAAAGACTTTTGTCTCCTAAAGCATCTATGCCCAATGCATATCATTTTTTCGGCATTGTGGGTGCAAGAGACTATGCTGAAGGAAAAATCACAGACTTTACGAAAGTTGGAATTAAAGCACTTAATGATCACGAATTAGAGGTTCGCTTACTTTATAAAATTCCCTATTTTCTACAGTTAACTGCGGCTCCTAGTAGTTTTCCCATTCGTAACGATTTAATTCTTCGCAATGGTAGTAACTGGAGCAATCCACAGTCCATTGTCACTCTTGGTGCCTATAAAATATCAGATTGGCTTCAGGGTGAAAAACTTGTCTTAAAGGCCAACGAATCGTATTACGATGAAGCGCCAAAAATTAGAGAAGTTATCTGTTCATTTGTCTATGAACCGCTAACTGCCTATGCATTATATGAAAACGATGAAATTGATATTTTGCCTAAAGATTTACCGTCTTCTTATGCACAGAGAATTTTGACTCATCCTGATTATCGATCTGGCCCAAGATTGGCGGTAAATTTTTTAATTTTAAATACAAAAAAACCTCCTTTTGATTCTGCAAATAATCGCAGAGCTTTTATCGAGGCTTTAGATAGAAATTCGTTAGTTCAACCATTTCAGATTACAAGAGTGGCTTTTTCTGGTTGGATTCCGCCGGGAATGCTCGGCTACGACCCTAACGCGGGAGTTAAAAGTATTTCTCAAAAAAGCGATCGAATGAAAAATAAGTCAATCCAAGCGTTTTACAGTTCTGCAGATTCGTGGAGTTTATTTTTTAGAGATCTAAAAGATAGTGTAGAAGAGAATCTAGGCCTTAAGGTAAATTTGAATGCCGCGGATCAAAAAGAGTATAGCCGATTTTTGGCAGGTCTTGGTCGAATGCGTTTTGGTAAAAAAAATAATTTACCTGAGCTATTTCATCTAGGGTGGGTTGCAGATTATCCCGACCCTCAGTCTTTTATGAATATATTTACCACCGACTCTGAGAGTAATTTTACTGGCTGGTCTAGTGCGAAGTATGATGACTTAGTCAACCAAGCGGTGAGAGAAGATAATGAAGAGAAGAGAGCTGAGCTATAC
This sequence comes from Oligoflexia bacterium, assembly GCA_023954355.1. Taxonomy (GTDB): domain Bacteria; phylum Bdellovibrionota; class UBA1018; order CAIPTA01; family CAIPTA01; genus JAMLID01. The sequence continues at coordinate 28,097 of JAMLID010000002.1, forward strand.
CAAGCTGCGCAAAAAGTACTTTTAGAAGAACAAGTAGTCGTAATGCCTTTATTTTATTCGAATCATCAGGTTATGGTTAAGCCTAGAGTGTTGGGGGTTCATCTAAATGCCTTGGATAAGTGGTATTTTAAAAAATTATACTTTGATTCAAATGCCTGGAAGCAATTTAGTCGATCGATTTTATTACGAATGAGCCCAAAGAGGAGTACGTAAAGGATGTTGGTTTTTTTTGTTCGTAAATGTTTTACCATTATCGCCACTCTTTTTGTTTTAGCGACGATTACTTTTTTTCTACTAAGAGTTGTTCCTGGTGGCCCCTTTGATTCAGACAAAGCGCTGCCTCCCGATATTAAAGCAAACGTAGAGGCAAAATTCGGATTAAATAAACCACTTTGGGAGCAATACGGTTCGTATCTTTGGGGAATCAGCAGGTTTGATTTTGGTCCAAGTTTTAAATATATGGGGAGAAATGTTACAGAAATTATTTTAGATACTCTCCCAACTAGTATGGAACTTGGGGTCTATTCTTTGTTTTTAGCCGTTATCTTAGGGATTCCCATAGGTGTTCTTTCTGCGTATAAACAAAATACTTGGGTTGATTTTTCTTCTATGTTTTTGGCGGTGGCGGGAATAAGTTTGCCTAGCTATTTCGTAGGTGCGATATTGATTTACTTTTTTGCTCTTCACTGGAATCTATTGCCACCAGCTCTTTGGGAAGAGTGGGTTCACAAAATTTTACCGACGATCACCTTAGGCACTCGTCCGGCATCATTGATTGCAAGGCTTACAAGAGCTGCGCTTTTAGAAAGTATTCGTTCAGACTATGTCAGAACAGCAAGAGCCAAGGGTGTTTCAGAATTCAAGGTTGTGGTTAAGCACGCACTTAGAAACTCACTTATACCGGTGGTAACTTTATTAGGACCGTTAGCGGCCTTTATTTTAACTGGTACCTTCGTAATTGAATATATCTTCGCTATTCCAGGCATGGGTAAATATTTTATCGATGCGGTAACGAATCGTGATTATCCACTAGTTATGGGTGTAACTATGATTTTTGGTTTCATGCTGGTAACGGCTAATCTTTTAGTAGACATTGCCTACGCAATTATTGATCCAAGAGTACGGATTCGCTAGGGAGATTGAGAATGTTTTTAGAAAGCTGGAAAAGAATAAAAAAACATAAACCATCACTAGTGAGCTTTGCTATTTTGCTTATTTTTACTCTAATGGCAGTTGCAGCCCCTTTGATTGCGCAATTTTCTTATTTTGAACAAAATGCTGAACATGCACTTCAATTTCCAAATCAAACATATTGGTTCGGTACTGACTCATTGGGAAGAGATCTTTTTTCGCGAATATTGTATGGTGCAAGAATAAGTTTATCTGTCGGATTTTTTACGGCGGTATTTTCTCTATTTATCGGCATCATTTATGGCTCTATTGCTGGCTATGTCGGTGGGCGTGTAGATTCATTTTTAATGAGAGTGGCCGATATTTTAAATGCCCTACCGTCTCTTTTAGTTACTGTATTGCTTATGTTGGTTGTAGGTAGAGGGCCTTTAGGTATTTTTCTTGCGCTTGGTTTTGTAGGTTGGGTTGGAGAGGCAAGACTTGTTCGTGGCCAAGTACTGCAAATGAAAGAAATGCTATTTGTTGAGGCCGCAAGGTCTTTGGGCTTAAAGCCATTTAGAATTTTATTTCAGCACATATTGCCCAATATTTTAGGGCCAGTGATAGTGAGTTTAACTTTTGGTATCCCTCAAAATATTATGGCAGAAAGTTTTTTAAGTTTTGTCGGTTTAGGATTAGAGCCGCCCTATGCCAGCTGGGGTACTTTAGCTAACGAAGGGTGGAGGGCATATCGCACTTATCCCTATTTGATTTTTTTTCCAGGCATTGTACTTTTTATTACGATTTTAGCATTTAACTTTTTAGGCGATGGATTAAGAGATGCGCTAGATCCGCAATCATCTAAGCGCGTTTGAATATAGGTGAGGTCATGAAAAAATTAATTTTAATTATTGTTTGCTTAACTTTCTTTTCCTGTACAAAAAAGGAAGAACAAAAAGTTACTGAGCTCGTGAGTGTGTCTTGCTTTGACTTAATAAATGGAGGCTATAAAGCCAATCAAGAGTTCAACGCAAAACTAAAAATGATAAAAGAGGGTTTAGCACAAACCGATGAAAAACCTGATTCGCAAGCAAGTAAGGCTGAAGAGATAGAAGTATATCTTTTTTCAGATAAAGAGATCGACAAGAAAATACGTGAAGAGTTTAGTAGGGTTCAAGATAAATTAGAGGGTTTCGAAAAAATGGAGCTTATTCTAAGTGAAGCCAAAAACTCGGTGGCAAGTAGATGTAGATCGGTTTTTTCTGAAGTGGCTACAAACTGTAAGGCTGACCCAGTTGATTCCGTTGAGTTTCAAAATTGTGTTAAAAAAGAGCTAGATCAGACGAAAAAAGATACCATTGGTATTCTTATGGGAGAAATTGCTGGATACAAAGATTTTGAGAAAAAACTAGAAGATTTAAAGTAGATAATATGTGAAGAAGAGAAAAATGCCGCATAGGTCAATCTGTCTCTAGAGTTTTTTTAAAACTATCGTTAAAAATAAAGAAGAATGAGTAAAAGAGTTTTATTAACAGGCGCAACAGGATTTATCGGCTCAGAGTTGGGCATGGCATTGGTGCGCTCTGGTTACGAAGTGGTTTCTTTAGTTCGAGATGTAAAGCTAGCAAGGCTGAATATTCCTTTTCCAACTGAGATTGTAGATTGGAAAAATGGGGAAATAAAAGATATCGATTATGTGATTCATTTGGCTGGAGAGTCTATAGCCAAATCTCGTTGGTCTGAGAAAGTGAAGCGCAGACTCATATCTTCGAGAATTGATAGTACAAAGAAATTATTAGAAAAAATTAAATCTTCTAAGGGACGAAAACCCAAGGCTTATTTGGCGGCTTCAGCCATTGGCTACTATGGGCATCGTGAGAATGCTTGGTTGAGCGAAGAGAGCGAAAAAGGAGATGGGTTCTTATCTGATTTATGTGAGCAATGGGAGGCCGAAAATCAGAAGGCTGAGAAACTTACCGATAGAGTGGTACTTTTTCGCATTGGCCTTGTGCTTGACCGCCATGGTGGTGCGCTGAAAGAGATGATTCCTTTCTTCAAGAGAGGTCTGGGTGGTCAGCTTGGTTTTGGTAAGCAGTGGATGAGCTGGATTCACTTAAGTGATCTCATTCAAGCTATGATTTTTTGTCTTGAAAAAGAAAAGGTATCTGGCCCCGTGAATATGGTTAGCCCTAACCCTATTCAAAATAAAGAATTTACAAAAGAACTTGGAGCTAAATTAAAGGTCCCTACTTTTTTTACTGCCCCAAAATTAGCATTAAGATTAGGTTTGGGTGAAATGTCGACTCTCTTACTATCTAGCCAAAAAGTGAGTTCTCGAAAACTTCTTGATGCTGGATTTAAATTTCAATATCCAAACTTTAAATCGGTATTTGAGGGTTTTTTTAGCGAATGTGAGCTTAAAAGAGGTTGCCTTAGCCAAGAATTTTATACTCGTCAATGGTTTCCAAAGCCGATAGAAGAGGTTTTTCAGTTTTTTTCCGAGGCAAAAAATTTAGAAGAGATTACTCCTCCATGGTTAAAGTTTAAAATTTTACACCAAAGCACTCCTAGAATTGAAGAGGGCACAACGTTTGACTATCAGTTAAATATACATGGATTACCTGTGAAGTGGAGAAGCTTGATTCTTGATTGGGAAGAGAACAAACAGTTTTCTGATATTCAGCAAAAGGGTCCTTATACCTTATGGTATCACACTCATGTATTTGAGAAGATGGGCAGTGGCACTTTGATGACTGATCGGGTGCTCTATAAGCTACCCGCTGGTTATCTAGGAGATTTATTTTTACATTGGAAAGTCAGAGCAGATATAGAAAAAATATTTTTTTATCGGCGCACATCTATTTATTCTCGTTTTTGGGGTAAAGATTAGCGAATCGTCGAGGAAATGTAAGGCCAAAATTAAGTGCAAATTTTTATAAAAGTATGGGGTTGTTTTGGGGCCAGAGCGAAAAGAAGCAAGAACCCATTGTCAAACAAATATGCCGACATGCAAAGAGAAGAATTTCAGACGATGGTAGTTTTAATAAAACAAGAAGTAGATACATAGCAGCTGTTAGAGCAACAGAGGTTTCTGCTTGCTCTTTAATTAGTCCGGGGCAATATACTACTACTTGTACTTTTATGGGTATAGGAAATGAAGCTAATAGTTATGGATGGTATAAAATTGCGGATCGAGAATATGGCAAGGCTATTCATCTGTGTGCACAACAAATAGATTATTTATCTGAGCTAAGTAAGCTTAATGCCAACGAACTTTGGTTTGAGCTTGGCGGACTTGCTTCTGGTGTGACAGCACTAGTTGATCTTTCTGGCAAGTTGGTTCAATTTTCAAATAAATATAGAAATTCGAGCAATGTTCAAATTAATTCCATGCATGAACCGTTTAAAAAGTTTGAGCGGCCTAGTAATAAACGTTAACTAAAATTTAGTTGCTCTTCACATAGCTTTCAAACTATTAAAAATGACCCTAAAGAGTTAGAATTTAGCCATGGAAACCTGGTGTGATGAAAGCTGGCAGTTGATTTTAAGTGATGTTGAGCTATTACCGGATGCTAGTATTGCTTTTTGGTGGAGAGATGACGACGCATCAGAAAAGACAGATCAATTAGAGGCACTGACAAAGGTAGCAGAAGAGTTTAGATTTGAAGTTGCTTTAGCAACGGTTCCTGAAAGATTACAGTCATCGCTCATACAATATGTAAAAGAGCATCCTCTTTTAGTTGTTTGTCAGCATGGCTATAGGCATGAAAATTATGAAAAAGGCTTGGGTAAAGGGTTTGCGGCAGAGTTGGGTGATGCTAGAGACCCTAAGGTAGTATTGAAAGACTTAGCTGAAGGTAAAGCAATTATTGAAGAAGAATTTGCCGAAAGTTTTATTCCAATTTTGGTTCCGCCATGGAATAGAATCCATGAAGAAATCATCCCTTCTTTGGAGGGCTTAGGCTATGTTGGACTATCTACTTTTGGGCAGCAAAGTCAAAAGCGTGGTGAACTGTCGATAGTGGATTGCCATATGGATATTTTAAAATGGAAGCCAACAGTGCATTTTAGAGGGGCAAAAAAATGCCTTCGTGATTTTAGAGAGGTTTTGAGAGAGCGCTTAGATAGTGGTCGTTTTGATTCACCTATTGGAATACTTACGCATCATTTAGACCATACTGACGATGCGAACTCATTTTTGCGTGCATTTTTTTCTCATTTATTAAAGACAAAAAAATTTCGCTATTTAACTATCAGAGAAGTATTTTCTAAGCTTTAGATTCTGACGTTTAAAACAAAAGCTTCGCTATAGAGTGAATCGTAAAAATGCTTGGGTAGATTAAATTCAGAGCGATAAATGCGTGGTGTTTTTAGTTTTACTAACCAGCTTGAATTTATAGGTTTAGTAATAAATCTAGAGTCAATTGCTAAAAAGTGATCTTCTTCTTTTGTCAGCTGAGACGTAAGAGCGTCAATATGGTTTGTTAAAAGAGCGTAGTCGGTTGCATACATTAGGTGGGCATATTTTTTGCCACTTTTAGTTTGGTAGTCTTTAAGAATAAGCCCTAATAGCTGGGTTTCGATTTTTATAAAAATAATTCGGCTGTCCCATTGCTTATGCCAATGAAAAAGAGTTTGGCTTTCGGGTAAGAGTTGCTTATTGGCTTCATCAAAAGGCACTAACTCGAAGTGCTTTTTATTGCTCGTTTTTGGAATTTCATAGATGTATTCATCTAAAATATTTAATCCCATGCGCAGGTAAGCTTCTACCATATGTTGTGTGGGCGATTGACCAATTGTGATTAAGCCTGGCCGATCAATGGCTAAGTTCATAAGCTTTTTTGCTATGCCTCTGCCGCGAAATTCTTTTGCCACACAAATAGAGCTAATTTGACTAATAATGTACTTTTTTTCACCAAAAAATCTTGAGCTGTAAATACACCCCATGAAACCAGCAAGCTTACCTTGTTCTTCTACTAGGGTTCCGAAATTTTGATACTCAGTAGCTAGGTTTTCGCTTGAAGGTCTAAATAGGTTGCTCCATTGTTCTACTGAAATAGCAGAGCTCATCTCTTGATGAAGAAAATTTGAAATGATCGTTTTGTCTGTTTTAGCCGCAAAGCGAACTTGCATGCTTTTAATGTATCTCTCTTAGGCAGAATTTCCAAAAAGCAGTTAGAAAGTAGTCTTTTTCGCTAATAGTTGGGCTGGACGAATTTTTTGTTATGATTTATTTATCAGTGATTTCAATTGGTTATATATATCGGAAGAAAGCACTTGCTTTTAATGATGCGTAGCATTATTATTCGTTCCGCTCCGTTGTTTGACATATCAATAGTTCAAAACCCGTAACGTAATGAGGTTTCTCTCATTATCGTTCAATCAAGTTTAAAACAATATCCGCCTGTGGATTACGCAGGTATTCTTTAGTTAGCTTTTTTCTCACAAAATAGTGAGGGAGGAGGCCCGATGAAAAACCCGAAAATTATAAATAAAAATTATTTACATATTGCCGTAATATCGATTTCTGCTTTAGCTTTTACAGCTTGCGGAAATGGCCCAATAGATAAAATTTCTGAATCTACCACACAGAGTTCGCAAAACGATATGAGTGCGACAAACTTTGTGACAAACGCAAGTTTACGAATTAACCCACTAAGCCCAGGTGAGGCAGTAGAAGAGGCGAGCGCTAAATCATCTTTCGAATTAGCGGCTGGAACTGGCGTAGCTATTTTAGAAACAAAAGTTGACCCTACTTATGGAACGATTGTTCGTTTAGGTATAGATGCAGAAGAAGATTCTGGAATGCCTACTGACGTATGGGTGAAATTAGATGAAGTTAAAGACATTTTAGTTCCTGAATCTGACGAGAATCCAGCCAATACTGCTGAAGACCCTGAAGGCGATGCTTTATTAAACATATTGAGTGATGAAGAAGCTGGTTATAGTGAAAATTCAGACCAAGACGATCTTTCTCAATATGGCATTGAAGAAGTAGCGAAGAAAAAGAAAAAAGGTAAGAAGAAAATGACTTACTGCTATCGCTACGTAAAACAATATTTATTGAAGAAAAAATTGGTAAAAGTGTATCTACCTGGAGTGAACGCCAGAGATGCTGCTAAGATTTTACCAAAACATGGATTTAAGAAAACTGGACATACTCCAAGAACAGCAAAAAACGGTGAAGTATGTGTATATACCGGTGGCTGCTGTGGACATATCGAAGTAAAAATTAACGGTAAGTTCTGGTACGGATACGGATATAAAGATAAGCCCATAAATGAGCTTCTTCCTAGACCGTTCTTAGGATGTTTTACGAAATAAACGATACCCCATCCCCTAGGAGCTCTGCTGTAAAGCAGCAGAGCTCCTTCTTTTTTTATAAATAGGAACAAAATGATTTTTCTTTCTTTTTTAATTTTACTCACTACCACCTCAGCAAAGGCTGAGCTCTATGAGGGGTTGCCGCACCCTCAGCTACAAGCGTCTGTTACGACTTGGTTTCAGACTGTAGGTTTGCCTCAGATGTTAAGAAACCAAGGTGTAGATCGAAATCGTTTTATCAGCTCATCATATAGTGTGGGCGTGAAGAGGGTTATTCTTCCTCCAGATTTAGGTGGGCCTCGTCCTGGAACATCAACAAAAGTTTTAGTTCGCGGATCCATTAGATTTTGGCCTGACCATTATTGGAGGTACTCGCACGAACCATATCATTCTGGCTGGGATCGCCATGCTACAAGCTCAGTGGAGTGTCGCTTCGAGCAAGAGATGTTAGCAAAAACTAACAAAAAGAGCGTACCAGTTGAGTTGATTGGTGGACAAAAAATTCGAGTCACCATTTTTTGCCTACAGTTATATTAGCTTATACCCTACGCTATGGTGATTTCTTTATTTAAGTATACGTCTTGAATCGCATTTAATAGGGCAACGCCATCTTTAAGCGGCTTTTGAAAAGCTTTTCTTCCCGAGATTAGTCCCATTCCGCCAGCTCTCTTGTTGATGATTGCGGTTGCTAAGGCATCTTCTAAATCATTTTTCCCAGAGGCACCACCAGAGTTAATTAATCCTACTCTTCCCATATAGCCATTTGCCACTTGGTATCTGGTTAGGTCGATAGGGTGGTCAGAGCAAAGCTGCGTATACATTTTCTCATCTAATTTACCATAAGAACTCTTGCCCATATTAAGTGCCTTATACCCACCATTTTGTGTAGGTAGCTTTTGCTTTACGATATCGGCACCAATGGTAGCTCCCAAGTGATTTGCTTGGCCTGTTAAGTCTGTTGATGTGTGATGATCAACGCCATCCACTTTAAAAGAAGAGTTACGAATATAGCACCAAAGAATTGTGGCCATGCCAAGCTCGTGAGCTTTTGCAAAGGCTTCAGAAATTTCTTTGATTTGGCGACTAGACTCATCAGACCCAAAGTAAATCGTTGCACCAATGGCGGCCGCTCCAAGGTTCCATGCTTGCTCTACTTGGGCAAATAGCACTTGGTCGAATTTATTTGGATAGGTAAGGAGTTCGTTATGATTAATTTTTAAAATAAATGGAATTTTGTGCGCATAAGAGCGAGACATTAAGCTTAAGTTGCCTAAAGTTGTGGCAACGGCGTTGCATCCACCTTCGAGGGCAAGTTTGATAATATTCTCAGGGTCGAAATAGTCTGGATTTGCAGCAAAAGAGGCACCTGCTGAGTGTTCTATGCCCTGATCTACTGGTAAAATAGAAAGATAACCTGTGCCAGCTAAGCGCCCACTTGAATACATGGCTTGAAGAGAGCGTAAGGTCTGTGTATTTCGATCTGATTGTTGAAAAATACGATCAACCCAATCACTAGAAGGTAAGTGCAATTGAGATTTTGAAATTTTTGGTGAGTTAAACTCTAATAAGTCTTTTGCTTTTGGTCCTAAAACTTCCTGAATTTTTCCTATACTTAGCATCTTGAAATTCCTCTGTAATTTGGTTTATTTATCCCTAACATGGAAGGCTCTTTTTAGAAAGTAAGAGCACGCCTTATATATTGTTGGATTGCACCGCAGTATAAGCAACAGTTTCGTAAGGGTGGGCTGTTTTCATAGCAGCAATTACCTCGTGAAGAAAAGTAGCTTCACAAATCATTTCTACTCGCCATTCGTCAAGATATTCTATTTTATTGGTTGAGCCAATATGAGGAGAGCTGCCTTCTAGTGGCATAAATTGGCCACGGCCTTTGACTTGCCAAGCGCATCTTTCATAAGCCCCCCATTTGCCTGCCCCAGCAGCAAACATCGCATCTTTAACGGATTCTAAATTTTCTTCGGGAACATAAAAAACAATCGCGTATAACATTTATGCTTCTGCTTGGCTGGTCTCTTCTTTTGTATTGGGAATGCGGCTTTGTTTATAGAGCTTTTTAAATGCTACCCAAAAAGAAGGCTCTGACATTTGATGATAAAAGTGGTTAGCTGGCAATACTGACTTTAACTGGCGGTGCGCGGTTCCCAAAGAGTGATAGGGGATTGTGGGAAACAAATGATGAAGACCGTGATAGCGAAGACCAACTGGTGCGATGGCTTCTTCAAATACTTTGTTTCCTTCTAAATTGATTGAATCTAGTAGTTGGTCTTCAAAGGAGAGTTCTTGTAGTGAGCCGTTTTGGTAGCGATGGGCAACGACGGTTCGAAGAGAATTGATAATAAACATAAAAACCATAAGCGCATAAAAGTTAGGGACAAGAGCCCAAGGGATCCATCCTAAAATAAGCCCAGTAATGATTGCCCATAAGTAAGCAAAACAAAGAACTTCAAGAATAATCCAGTTTCTAAGATCGCGTCCTCGAGGGATCGCACGAGTCGCATTAGGATGAATGGCAAAGGATGAGGCTTTTTGCATTACCAGTAAACGCGTTCTTTTATGAAAGATAGATAGAGGGCCGATTAAGGAGAATCGTAGTACGAGCAATAGAGGCAAATACAAAGACTGAAAGATATAAGCGAGTGATTTAGAAAACGACTGGGCACCAAGAGGAAGGTATTCACCATCTTCTATGGTTCCGTAGAGATTTTTTCTATGGTGGTCTATATGCACCCCTCTATACATAAAAGAAGGAATCATAAAAGGTATACCGATTAGTAGATTCCATGCTGTAGAAAATCCGGGAATGCTTTCTCTTGTTTGGTGGGTAAGTTCGTGAATAAAAAGAGCTGCCCGATAGATGGCGATAGAAGAAAGAATAAAGCAAAGTCCTGTGGTGACAGGGTGAAAAGGCCGAAGAGCCGCTAAAAAAAACGATGTGTAGCCAATAAGAACTGAGGCTAAAAAGTCAGTCCAATAAATCCACGGAATCGGCTGAAAAAGATCATTTACCTCTCTCTTTAATGCTTGTATTGTCCAGGTAGTTTCTTTTTGCGTCATGACTTAATCTCTAACATAGCGAATGATTTTGAGCCAGCGATCTGGTACTATTTTGCCATGACAAAATCAGTTTCTCTTTTCAATACCTTAACTCGAAAAAAAGAAGAATTTTTGCCCCTTAAAGCGGGACATGTTGGCCTATATACTTGCGGGCCAACTGTTTACCATTATGCACATATTGGAAATCTTAGAACTTATTTGTTTGAAGACATTTTAGTTCGAACTCTTAAGCGAGCAGGATTTGAAGTAAATCATGTGATGAATATCACCGATGTGGGACATTTAGTCTCTGATGGCGATCATGGTGAAGATAAAATGGAAGAAGGGGCAAGAAGGACGGGAAAAAGCATATGGGAAATCGCTGATTACTATACCAAGGTGTTTTTTTCTGACTTAGGTAAATTAAATGTTCTTAAACCACAGATTATTCCTAAGGCGACAGATCACGTAAAAGAAATGATAGAGTTGGTACAGTCTCTAGAAGAAAGAGGCTTTACTTATAATACGAATGACGGGGTCTATTTTAATACCGAGAAGTTTCCTACCTATAAGAATTTTGCCAAGATTGTTGTAGAAAATTTAGAAGAAGGTAAGCGTGTTTCTATGGGAGAAAAAAAGTCTGCTACAGACTTTGCTCTTTGGAAGTTTTCACCTGAAAATGAAAAGCGACAAATGGAATGGCCTTCTCCTTGGGGAAAAGGGTTTCCGGGCTGGCATATTGAGTGCTCGGCTATGGCAATGAAGTATCTTGGACAAACCTTCGACATTCATTGCGGTGGGATAGATCACATTCCTGTTCATCATACAAACGAGATAGCGCAAAGTGAAGCAGCTACAGGAAAGCGTTTTGTGAACTATTGGATGCATGGAGAATTTCTCTTAGAAGATAGCGGAAAAATGAGTAAGTCGAAGGGAGAGTTTTTGACGCTATCTGTTTTAGAGCGGGATGGGTTTGATCCGCTTGATTATCGATTTTTATTATTGCAGGCACACTATCGTTCTTCTTTGAAATTTTCTTATGAAGCGCTATCTGCGGCTAAATCTGGGCGCGAAACATTGGTACAAAAACTTAGAGAGTGGAAAGACGAGCCAGACCTAAATCTCAGTGAAATTAAGGCAACCAATATTTGGGTTGAGAAATTTGAAAAAGCTATTTTTGACGATTTAAATACAGCCGAAGCATTATCTATTTTATTTTCACTGGTAAAAGATAATACATTGCTTCCTAAAGAGAAGAAGGCAATTGCGTTATCTTTTGATGATGTCTTAGGAATTCGGCTAAAAGAAAAAATCACTGAACAAGAAGCAGAAATTCCTGAAAATATTTTGAGTTTAGTTGCTAAACGAGATGAAGCTCGTAAGGCAAAAGACTGGGCCGAGAGTGATCGTTTACGGATTGAGTTGCAAAGTCTTGGGTTTACTGTAAAAGATAGTCCTACAGGAACAAAAGTGAGCAAGTAAGAATGTCAGATTTATTAGAAAAAAGAAAAAACCAGTACGTGCCAGAAGCACATTTTCGTCAGCGCCTTTTAGAAAAACTATATGCGCCTCAATACCGTTTTGTGACTGTAGAGGTGGGGATGCCTCAGGGTCATAAGAGTATTAAAGTTCGAGAGGGTTGTTTTCATTTGGGGCAAAAGGGTTGTGACGCACTTAATTTGGCTGACAATCCGAATGCGAATGTGAAAATGCACCCGTTAGCATTTCAGTCTAGATTATTGCAGGCTGGGCCTGCGTTTATGGACACGATTTATCATATTACCTGTCGTGATAAGAATTTAATTGCCTTACAAACAGAAATTCTTGGAGCTGCTGCTTTAAATATTGCAGCGATTTTAGCAGTGACGGGTGATGCCGTAAAAAAAGGCCCGGAGCCCGCTAAGAGTGTTTTCGAGGGGAATTCGTTAAAGTTGTTAGAAATAGTACGCTCTCTTAGGCAAGGAAAATTAATGAGTGGTGAAGAATTAGACCAGCCAGTCGATATGCTAGTTGGTGTTGCTTATAATCCAAATGCGGCCGATATTAATAATGAAACAGAAAAGTTATTACGAAAAATAGAGGCTGGGGCAGATTTTGCCGAGACTCAACCCGTACATTCAAAAGATGCCTTTGATCGTTGTGTAGAGGCCTTGGCTAAGTACAATATTCCCCAAGAAAAATTTCCTGTGATTTTTGGTTTAATGCCAGTAATGAGCCGAAAAAATGGTGAGTTTTTAAATAAATATTTTTCAGGCATACATGTACCAGAAGAAGTATTAAAAGAATTTGATGGTGTAGAATCTAAAGCCGCTCGCGAAAAGATTGCTTATGAGCAATCTCTAGAATTGGCAATGCACTTTTCTAAAGATGGCACTAACAATTACTATATTATTTGCCCGTTTACTCGTTATGAGCTTGTGGGAAAAATTGTTGAATATGTGAAATTCGGCTATAGCCACGTTTCTTTTCAGAGTGAGTCGATGTTGCGGCAAGATATGAGTCGTCAAGTCGAGACTCCTGAGCGCGTAAAGCCTTATCTTGGTCAGTCGGGTAAATAGCTACTGGTCGTCTTTTTTTGCACTGTGGATGCTCTTACTGAGAACTATTATCATAACGGCAAAATTGTTGCATGAGTTCATACTGAAAATTTATTCTACTTCAATATTCGTATCTCCCTAAAACCAAAATATTTTGATATGGTTTATGTACATCAATCGCATAAGGGGACTACATGAAATCCGGTTATATTTGTTCTTCTATTGGTAAAAAACAGGTGATGGCTATCTCGGGTCTTGCCTGGTGTGGATTCGTATTGTCGCATATGTTGGGAAATTTACTCTATTTAGTAAGTGCCTCGGCTTATAACCAATATGGTAATGCTATTACTTCAAATAAACCTGTCTATTACACCATTGAAGTTGGCTTACTAATCACATTTTTAGTTCATGTGATTTTCGCGATTTGGGTTTCTATAGAAAATAGTAATGCACGTCCAGTAGCTTATGCTGTGAGCCCAAGCGGAAAAGGTGCAGCGAGTTTTGCTTCTAAGACAATGAAGTATTCGGGGATTTTAATTTTTGTTTTTCTAATTCTACACTTAATAAAATTTCGATTCGGTACTTATTACCCTTTTGACTTAAACGGAGCAGAAGTAAGAGATCTTCATCGCTTGATGACTGAAGCCTTTTTGGGTGCTGGGTATACAGCATGGTATCTTATTTGTCTGACAGTTCTTGGCTTTCATCTTTCTCATGCGCTTTGGAGCTCTTTGCAAACATTAAGTTTGCTACCATCTGGAAAAGAAAAGATGTTCTCTTGCTTAAGTTCTATTTTTGGTTGGGCAGTGGCTATTGGCTTTGCTTTGAATCCAATTATTATCTATATGAGGGGTGAGTAATGAGTTTTCAGTTAGACGCAAAATGTCCTTCAGGTCCTATTGAAACAAGGTGGCAGAATCATAAATTTAATGTGAAGTTGGTGAACCCTGCTAATAAAAGAAAATTCTCGGTGATTGTTGTAGGTACTGGCTTAGCTGGTGCCTCGGCAGCGGCATCACTTTCTGAGCTAGGGTACAAAGTGAAAGCTTTTTGTATTCATGATTCTCCAAGACGAGCACACTCCATTGCTGCTCAGGGGGGAGTCAATGCCGCAAAAAACTATCAAAATGATGGAGACTCTGTATATCGACTTTTTTACGATACAGTAAAGGGTGGCGATTTTCGTTCTAGAGAGTCTAATGTGTATCGGCTTGCTGAGATTTCGTCGGCAATTATTGATCATTCTGTGGCGCTTGGGGTGCCTTTCGCGCGAGAATACGGTGGAACATTAGCAAACCGTTCTTTTGGTGGTGCGCAAGTATCTCGAACATTTTATGCCAGAGGGCAAACCGGACAGCAACTTCTTCTAGGTGCATACTCGGCCATGAATAAAGAAATTGAATCTGGCGGTGTAGAACTTTATGCGCGAAGAGAAATGCTAGAGCTTGTGGTGATTGATGGTAAAGCAAGAGGTATCATCGCAAGAAACCTAGTTACTGGTGAGTTAGAAAAACATGCGGCAGATGCTGTGATATTAGCAACTGGTGGTTATGGACATGTCTTTTATCTTTCTACAAATGCGATGAATTCAAATGCTACAGCAGCATGGCGCTGTTATAAGCAGGGTGCCGGTTTTGCAAATCCTTGCTATACACAGATTCACCCAACATGTATTCCTGTGACTGGCACACATCAATCTAAGCTTACTCTTATGAGTGAATCTCTAAGAAATGATGGTCGAGTATGGGTTCCGCAAAAAATAGGAGAAAGTCGTAAGCCTGAAGAGATTCCTGATACTGAGCGCGACTATTATTTAGAAAGAATTTATCCATCATTTGGAAACCTGGCTCCAAGAGATGTATCTTCTCGGCAGGCAAAGTTTCGTTGTGATGAGGGCAGGGGCGTTGGTCCTTCAAAGCTTGCGGTATATTTAGATTTTAGAGATGCCATAAAGAGAGAAGGGGAAGATAAGGTTCGCGAAAAGTACGGTAATCTTTTTCAAATGTATGAAAAGATCACTGGAGAGAATCCTTATAAGCAGCCAATGAGAATTTATCCTGCGGTTCACTATACAATGGGGGGGCTCTGGGTTGATTATAATTTGATGAGTACCATTCCTGGCCTTCATGTACTAGGAGAAGCAAATTTTTCTGATCATGGAGCCAACCGTCTTGGAGCATCAGCATTGATGCAAGGACTAGCCGATGGTTATTTTGTGATTCCTGCAACATTGGGGCACTACTTTGCAAGTACAAAGTTAGAAAAAGTGACTACTGATCATGAAGCTTTCGGTGCAGCACAAAATCAACAGCAAGAAAAAGTTCAACAGCTTTTATCTATTAAGGGCGGCAAATCGGCTCTAGAGTTTCATCGAGATCTAGGTCAGATCATGTGGGATAAGTGTGGAATGAGCCGAAGTAAAGAGGGCTTAGAAAAAGCTATTTCTGAAATCCGAAATTTGAGAGAAGAATTTTGGCAAAATGTAAATGTTCCAGGAGATGCAAAAGATATTAACCAAGAGTTAGAGCTTGCAAGCAGAGTTGGTGATTATTTAGAGCTTGGTGAGTTGATGTGTATGGATGCTAAGACTAGAGAAGAAAGCTGTGGCGGGCATTTTAGAGAAGAACACCAAGTGGATGGTGAGTGTAAGAGAGATGATGAGAATTTTTGCCACGCAGCTGTTTGGGAGTTTAAGGGAGACCAGCAACAACCAGAGCGCCATAAAGAAGAGCTAAAATTTGAGTACGTAAAACTTGCAGTGAGAAGTTATAAGTAGGAGGCTGTAGTGGAAAAGTCGATGAAAATTCATTTAAAAATTTGGCGGCAAAAAGGTCCTAGTGTCTCTGGTGGATTCGAAAACTATACAATGGAAAATGTTCTAGGAGACATGAGCTTTTTAGAAATGTTAGATGAGCTAAATGTAAAGCTCGTAAAAGAAGGCAAAGAGCCAGTGGCTTTTGAGAGTGATTGTCGCGAAGGTATTTGTGGTTCTTGTAGTTTAGTGATCGATGGAAACCCGCATGGGCCTGAAAAAGCAACTACGGCATGCCAGCTATTTATGAGGCATTATCGTGATGGTGATACCATTACGGTAGAACCATTTCGGGCAAAGGCTTTTCCTCTACAAAAAGATTTAATTGTAGATCGCTCATCTTTTGATCGTATTCAGCAAGCAGGTGGATATTGTTCGGTTCGTGTAGGTAGTGCTGTAGATGCTAACGTAAATTTGATTAATAAAGAAAATGCGGACAGAGCTTTTGATGCTGCGACTTGTATTGGCTGCGGAGCTTGTGTTGCAGTTTGTAAAAATGCTTCTGCTATGCTTTTCGTATCGGCTAAAGTAGCTCAATTCGCTTTATTGCCTCAGGGACAGCCTGAAAGAGATTTACGAGCAAGAAATATGGTGGCGCAAATGGATGCCGAGGGGTTTGGAAACTGTACGAATACTAAGGCTTGCGAAGCTACGTGCCCGAAAGAAATTAAGGTAGAAAATATTCGTATGCTAAATCGTGAATACGCTAGAGCAAAAATAGTAGAACGCCCGTTAAATGCAAAAGCTCAAGATAGCTAAGAAAGTAGCTTTTTATTGCAGGTATACTCATTTTTGACTGTCTCCACGTAGAGACAGTTAAGGTCAAAAAATCAATGATTTTTGTTTATTTTTAGCCCTTTGTTTACAGCTAAGGTATAATATTAGTGATGGGGTCTTTCAGGGGAAAATATCAAGTCTTTGTTTTTCTTTTTGTTTTAATGCCAGCATTTTTATTTGCTGCTGATGAAGAGCCTATCGCGCAGTACCCAGATTGGAAAGTGAAAGAGATAGAAGAGGGAGCAGCAGAGTATAGGGCTGGTACTTCTTTTTATTCTTTAATCCCTCCAGACGGAAGAAGACCAATTGTGGTAGATAGTGTAATGGTTCTTCGAATGGAATCTGGTCTTATGCACCCAGAAATAGTTTACAATAGTAGAAAACCAAAAAAGGCTGGATCAAGGTTAGCCGGCAGTTCTGGAGATAAATCTAATAAATCAGGCTCTTCAGGTACTGGCTCAGGGGAAGAAGGTGGTGATGCTAGCGGTGCTTCAGGTGAGGGTGGTGGCGAGGCAGCAGGATTAGCTGGAGGCGCTGGTGGCGGTACTTCTGGTAGTGGTGGAGGTAGCGCTGGAGGTGGTCCTGGTGGCATAAATGGTAGTGCTAGTGGCGGTTATGGATCTGGTAGTAATTTTGCTGGTAGCAGCAATAACAGTGCTTTTGGTCCATCTGGTAGTAGTGGGAGTTCTTCATTTGGAGGGTCTAGTTCAAATAGTAGAAGTAATGCAAATAACTCCAATTATAAAGTAGCTCCTGGCAGCTTTAGTGTATCTAGCTCTAGTAATAATTCATCTGGTTCAAGTAGTAGCGGAGGATATTATAATCCTAGTTCTGGAACATTTTCTGGTGGAGCTGGTTCTTCTAAAACAGGGGTTCTCTCTGGTTCAGCTTATCGAAGCCCTTCTAGTGCTAGTGGTAGAGGTAGCGGACATGATTATTTAACTGGTGTGAATCAAGGTGCAGCCCAATCTGCTGCTGGCATTGGTTCAAAAGCCGGAAAATATATTAATAAGACTCAGTCTGGAAACTAGCTTCTTTCGACTCATCTATGTTTAGTAAGGGAAGAAAATATCTTAAAATTTCTCTACGATTTTTATCAAACCATAAGTTACCAATATGGCCACCTCTTGGATATAAAACTAAGTTTTTAGGAGTCTCTTTTAAGAGGAAATTAAAGTGAGATTCACTTACTAAAAAGTCATCAGAGTTGTGTAAGATTTTAATGTTTGGATTGTTTTTTATAAAAGGGAGAATGGCTGCAAGGCCAGATGCTTCATCGAGAGATTTAAAGTCAGTGATAATTGTTTCTTTAGTTTTCAAATAGGGAAGTAGTACAAGCTTTAAGTAATCACTAAAATTAATATTTCCAGATTTTTCTATGCGGTTAGCAACCCAATTAGGGTTGTCTTTTTTGCCAAGAATACCAAGGTCGAAAACCTCTTGAGTAGCAAAAATCATTTTTGTTAAAAAATCTCGCATAGAATTACCTATGGCATAAGCAAGTTCTTCTTGTTTAAGGGGTAAGCGATTTTGAATATCTAGAAAGTAATCTGGGCTATGAATGTCTCGAAAGCTGATAGCCTTTAGGGCAAAGATATATAGTTCTCTTTCAATCTCTTTTCTTCTTTCATTAGAAAACTGGTTTCGATTTAAATAAAGTTCATCCAGTTTTTGTATTCCATAAACTACAGAATAAGGGGGGTTTATAAGGAGATTTTTTTTGAATCCAATAGCACCTTCTTCTTGATCTAGTTTATAAACGTAAGCTGCCTCTAGTGCCCCCATGCTTACACCTAATAAACCTACATCTGAAAATTGCACTCCTTTTCGTTGAATTTTTGCCAATGCTTTTTTCATGACCAGATAAAGGTCTTTCGCATCTTCTTTGGTAATACCGGGATATCCAGTTTTGCTTGATGTAAAAGCAAACTGCCAATGAAAAGGAGACGGAATAACTAATAAATGAAAGCCCAACTTATAGAAGTGATAAGTAAGATAGTTATAATAAGGAACAGAAGAGTCTCCCCCAAGACCAGAGATCATCAGAATAATGGGAGCCTTTTTTTCTTGTGCCCAGAGGCGTAAGGATAAAAAATTCTTATCTTTGCCGTAGTATTTATTGTTATTTCTTTCTTCCAGACCAGGGATTCGGATTTCTCTAGACTGAACCGTAGAGTCTTTACTGTCGCCTTTCATAATGGCAGCAGTGATTGTTGCGTAGTAGGGATTGTCGTATGGAAAGTCGTAGATATGACTTTCTTCTTTAGCTATTGAGCTAAGTGTAAGCCATGGTGCTAGACCTAAAAGCGCTATCGATATTGCTATACCCCTCATGATGACGGTATGTGTAAGGGCTAGGAGGGTAATAGTCAAATTTTTTGTAAGTAGGCCTTTAATCGCGATTATTAAAATATATAATAATATCAATTACTTAATTTATATTGTTGATGTAAGTGCGTGTTCTAGTGGCTATACCAGAAAAAGAATTAGGCCTATGATAAAGAGAAGCTATGAAATGCCTCCTATGTCAGTCAGAAATTCAAGAATTCCTTTCTTACGGAATACCAACAAAAGTAGGAAAGTGCCCAGAGTGTGGAGCAAAGCCTAGACATCGTGAGCTTGCCTGGTTTTTTATAGAAAAAATTAACCTTCCTGATGGATTCAAAGCTTTAGAGGTAGGGCCCTCAAAAGTTTCAACAAGAAAGTTTCTCAAATTACCAAAGTTCTCGAATGGAAAGTATACAGCAATTGATATTCGTTCTTTAAAACATCATGAATCTATTGCTTTACCTCATCGATTTATGAACATGGATGCAACTAAAATGTCGTTTTCTGATTCTTGTTTTGACATTATTTTTTGCAATCACGTTTTGCCTTTCATTCGTTCAGATTACCAAGCAATTGCTGAAATTCATCGATGTCTAAAGGCTGATGGCATTGCTATTTTGAACACAAGCATTGAACTGGAAAAAACACTTCGATCTGAACAAGCAAGAGAGCTGTATCCAGAGAAGTATTCAAAAGAGTTTTTAGCAGAAAATGGCACTGAGTGGATATATGGAGATGATTTTTTTGAAAGAATAGAGGCAGCTGGTTTTTTTTATGAAAGAGTTCGAATAGACCAGATGCTTCCTATTGAAAAAATCGAAGAAAATAAAATGCGCCCTCAGGGAGAGCTTTTTCTTTGTTTTAAATTTCAAGAAGCAAAAACTAAATTTTTAGAAAAACTATATGGATAAACAAGCACACCAGATTGTATTTTTTGATGGAGTCTGTAATCTTTGTAACGGCTTTATTGATTTTCTCATTTCAAGAGATTCAGAAGGCATATTTCAAGTAGCATCTTTACAGGGAGTGACTGCAAGAAGTTACGTTAGCCAATCAGCAAGAGATGACCTTCAATCTGTAGTATTATGGGCTCAGGGGCAAACCTATTCTCAATCTGATGCCATTTTGATGATTTTGCCTCAACTAGGAGGCGGCTGGTTTTTTATGAAGATGTTTTGGATTTTTCCAAAATTTATTCGTGATTTTTTCTATCAACTTATTGCTAAGAATCGTTATCGTTTGTTTGGTAAAAAAGAGAGTTGTCGTTTGCCTACGAGAGAAGAGCGTAGCAGATTCTTAGATTAATATAGACTATCTAGAAATTGAATGGCCTGTGAGCTCTTTGCAAGCCAAACCATTCTTCAAGGCTTGAAGTCGGTTTTCCTTCTTCATCATATTCGATAAGAGCAAAAGTAAGTTTTGTAGATTGACCTAGATTTCTAAGATCTAAGTTAATCATCCTAGTCCAAGTTCCTGTATTGATATAGGTCTTTCCATCTCGATAATATCTTTGCATTGGGCCATGTGTGTGACCAAAAATCACAGTGTGAACTTGAGGATTTTTATCCAAAATTTCTTTTGCATCATCTTCTAAGCCATGAAACGGCGTTATCTCTTCTCTCATAATGGCTAAAGTGTTTCCTATGGTAGCTCTTCGTTTGGGGCTGTATAAAAAGCGCGTATGCAAAAAGTAAAATGTAGATAGAATAAAAAATTTGAATGTAAAAATAGGATCAAAAATAAAACCAAAAAGCATGAATACCTTTGCAGGCTTTACTTTATCAATATAATCACGTTCCCATTTTAGACGATTAATAATTTTTATTACGTAGACAGATCCCCAGGGTAGGTAAAGTATGGGTTCTGGTAAATTGTCTTCTAAAAAAGGTTTAGAGTAGTTGGTAGTATGAACCGCTTCAAATTGATTTCCGTGGTGAATTTGAATACCTTCTGGGTAGTCTAAAAATTCGGTCTCAGTATTAACCCAAATTTTTTCTTTGGTCCAGCCGTCTCCACCTATTGTTTTACAAAACAATTCTTTAACAGCTGGAAAAAAGAATTCCATATCATGATTGCCAACGTTGTATAAAATTCGTTTTCCTGGTTTAGAAACAAAAGTTTGTAAGGCTGCAATTACTTCGTGGTGGCCCTGAAATATAGCTTGTAATTTTTCTAGGGCAGTTTCTTCGGTGACGATATCTAAAAAGTCACCTTGGACAGGAACATTTAAAAAATCAAAAACATCGCCGTTTAAAATTAATTCTACTTCGCAGTGTTCACCGTACGGGCCACTTGAAAAATATTCTAAAAATTCACAGAATTCTCTGTCAAAGAAAAAGTCTTCATGTGGGTTTTGAATTCCATCTACAAACCGACCAGCAGATAAGTGCATATCGCTGGTTATAACTTTTATTTTCTTTCGTTTGTATCGATCCATACAAAACTATCATACCTTGTTGTTGCTATACTCGTGAATTTTTTTGTTTTGAAATAATAGAAATCTATTACAGAAAGAATGTAAAATTTGATCGTCGTGAGAGGTGATTAAAATGGTTTTTCCGTCAGCCTGCCATTTTTTACAGGTTTCTAGAAATTGTGTTTTAAAATCTATGTCTATATGGTTGAGGCTTTCGTCTAACAATAAAATATCAAACGAAGCTAATTGTAGACAAGCAAGTGGTATTTTTGCTCTCATTCCTTCAGATAGCTGGCTTGTAGGGCTAAGTAATCGCTCGCTTAGACCAGCAATTTTTGCACATTCTAAAACCCGTTCTTCGGCTTCTTTGGCTTTGTAACCAAATAATTGTAAACAGATTTGAAAATTCTTTTTTACCATTATGTCTTCGTATGCTCCAAATCCATGTGTTAATAATGCTAGTAGTTTTCCATCTACAAATAGATTACCAGAGTCAGCAACAGAGTTACCTGCTATGCATTTCAATAAAGTACTTTTACCCGAGCCATTTTTGCCAACTAAACCAACGCATTCACCTTTTTGAATAGAGATATTAATGTCTTCTAATACCGAAAAAGAAGGTTTATGCTGGCCAAGGGTTCTTATTAATTGTGCAATCGATCGAAAGAGTCCCGATTGTATGTAAAACGATTTATTTAGGTGTTGAATTTCTAAAGAGAGATTGCTTGCTGTATTCATTTATAGACAATCTCCAATTTTTCTCTCTGATTTTCGGAAGATAAAGTATCCAAATAAAAAGACAGCAATAGATCCTAGAAAGATTTTTGCCATCGATAGAGGTACATCAAAACCATTTGCTCCGACGATATCTCTTATCCAGAGCATAAAAATAGTGAAGGGGTTCCATGAAAAAATGATGTCTGCCCATTTGCTACTGAAATGAGCCGGTAGATAAAAGATAGGCGTAGCAAAAGAGAGTAAGCGAAACATTATGTTCCAAAACGGAACAATATTTTTATGCACAACGCCAATGAAAGCAAAAATAAATCCTAGGCCTGCACAGAAAAAGTATTCAGAAAGTATTAATATAGGAATCTGAAAAAATTTTTCTCTAGGAAACATTTGAAAATACGCAGCTATGCATAAAATCAAACTAAGTTCTATAATGTAGGGGACAAATACAGCGGCTGTTCTTGCTAAAATAAGAATTTCTTTTGGAAAGCTATACCCCATTACTAGTTTTTGACGATAGACCAGACTGCCAAATCCGGCAAGCGAGGCATTCATATAGAGATTCCATTGAACAATGCCTAAGAGTAAATAGACCCATGGGTTTGGTACGCCATGAAGAAAACGCTCTACGAATAAAGTATGAAAAACTAAGAGCATCACGACATTATTGCAAAATGCTAAAGTAAAACCTAAAACGGTTCCTTGCTCCATGAGTGAAAATTCATTTTTAGCGAGCGTATAGCCTAAATTTAGTGACCAAGGATTTCCTAGAGATTGAAAGCGCTTCATTTAGTCTTGATTCTCTTTGTTCATAAATTGAATAATATGGTTCGCATTTTTTTCACTATTATCAGATAGGTGGATTTCATAAACTTTTGCTCTTGCAATAGCAGAACTCATGCTTAAGCTTCTTGAGAGTGCTGGTTTGGTGAGACCAATAAGTGATTTCGCGCCATTTGATAATACGAGCTCGACGACTTGTGGTAACCCAAGGCCGACTACTAAATCTCTAAAAAGTGGTAGGGCTGCAGCACTCTTTTTAGAGCGAACGATCTTGGGTTCATTTAAAGTGCCGTGACGGATTCCTATAAAAATATGTTTAAGCGGAGCTTTATCTGTAGGTCTAGGTAAATTTTCTTCAGAAAGGCTTAAGGTAGAAACTAAAATTTTATCTCCATGTTTTCTTCTTGAAAACTCTCTGGTGCGTTCTTTCCATTCGTTTGGCAGGTTGGTGCCCTTTTTAAAAGAAAGAGAAAGTGGGAATGGGCGCAATCTACCCAGGCGGTCTATGATAGGACAATCATCAGAAAAAAGTCGTATACCTTCTTGAGAGACTAAGTGTTTTGCTAATGAGCTTTTTCCGCCTCCACTTGGGAGTAAAAATATAGCACCATGATTATTTTTATTCGCAATACCTAGTGCATGGATGCGGTGTAAACCCATTTGATCTAAAAATTTTCCAATTTCAGTTTGCAAAAATAAATAGCTTATTTCTATTGCTAGATTGGTATTCTGCGATACGAGTGTTCCCGTACATGAGTTTATATCTCTTTCGACAGTAAGTAATAGATCGTCTCCGTATTGAAAAACTTCTTTTTGCGAAAATTCAAATTTTATACATTCTGGAAATATTTTTGTAGCTGGTGCGTTAGGTTTTTCGCTGGGATCAATCGCACGTTCTTCTGTCTGAAGTTTTAGGTGAAACTTTGCATTGCCTTTCTTTTCAATTCGGTTAGTGAAATAGTCAAAATCAAAGGCTAGGGTTTTCCCGATTTTTCCTTCTAGAGATACGGATATTGAGTGTAAATCAAATCGTATGGGTGTAGTCTGAACAAGAGTATTCATTCCTAGAATTTAGGCCATGAGAACAAGGCTTTCAAGAAGGGAAACGCTTGGTAAAGAAAAAAAATCAAGAGAATCCGTCAATCAGTGTAGTGATGATTGCACATAGAGATGTAGCACTCTTAAGGGCTGCGTTGACCTCAATCAAAAAACATTTTTTAAAGGGTAGATGGGAACTAATTCTAGTAAATAATGGTAATTATCCTGGAATTAGTGATGTGATTCAGTGGGCTGTGAACAACTTCACTCAAGAGGTAGTGGTTGTTGACACAAAAGAGACACAACCTGGTGCTGCTAGAAATCTCGGCGTTGCCAGAGCTAAGGGAAAAATTCTTTTATTTTTAGATGATGATATCGAATGCTTTTCTGATCTAGTCGCTGAAGTAGAGCAAATTTTTGAGCAATATGCTATCTCGGTCGCTGGTGGTCCAAATTTAACTCCAAAAAATTCAAATTCTTTTCAAAAGGCTTCTGGATATGCCATGGAGTCTTTTTTTGGTGCTGGACCCATGTCTGCACGCTATGCAAAAAAGGGAGAAATGGAGTGTGACGAACATAGTCTAATTCTTTGTAATTTAGCGGTTCGTAGAGACGATTTTGTTCAGTTTAAAGGATTTCCCTTAGGGTTTGCCTCTAGTGAAGAAAATTACTTTATGCAGCAAGTGAGTTCGTCGGGCGGGGCAATGTTTTTCTCTGACCGTTTGGCCGTTTTTCACAAAAGAAGAGCAAACCTGAGTTCTTTTTTGCAGCAAATTGAAAAATACGCCCTAGGTAGAGCACAAAATTTATTAGTTTTTCCTCAGTCATTTTCTTTTTTGTATTTTATCCCTACTTTCTTTTTTTTCTATCTCATCTCTCTACCTTTCTTTAGAGAGCAAGCGTTCTACCTTTGGCCACTTTACACCTATATGGGGCTTTCGTTTTTTAGTGCTATCAGCTTATGTTGGAGAAAAAAATCCATTTTAGCACTGGCTACATTTTTTCTCTTTCCGTTAATTCATATAGTGTACGGAAAAACCCTATTCATGGGTCTTTTATTTTGGTTTCGAAAAAGAAAGAGTTTAAATGCCCACGGTTAAAAAAGCGGCGCTTACGTTTTTATTCGTAGCTTTTCTTTTGTGTGGATTTTATTGGATATACGTTGGCACGCAGTCGTTTGCATTTAAATTTGATTATATAACTAATATTTTAAGAAACAAAGGGTATACGCTATTTAGATCATCCAAAAGCTATGATAGAGAATTTAGTGGGTAAGTCACGAATAGTGACAACAATTACGTATGCTATAAATTATTATTTCTTTGGCTTATCTCTATCTAGTTTTCGTTACTTAAATTTCTTTATTCATTTTTTAAATACTCTTCTTATGGGATGGCTATTTTATCGATGGACAAAAAAAATTCCATTTCTTGCAATGTCATTATTTTTGTTAGCTCCTATAACAGTGGAGTCAGTTATTTATCTTACTGGTAGGTCTGGATTACTTTCGACTTTTTTTGTTTTATTGGCTTTAGCAATGCAGGGGTCTGTTTTTCTAGAAAAAAAACCACTTCTTCGAATTTTTACTTTTTGTTTAACAATGGGCCTTGCTGTTTTAAGCAAAGAAAATGCAGTGGCAATTTTATTATTAGTATTTTTAGTGCAGCCATTTGATAAAAAGCGCTATATAGAATCTTTCCCTTTAATTTCATCTATACTAATAGCATTTAGTTTTATTTTATTTTCAAAATGGTCATACATAACAAATTCTGTGATGGGGATATTTAGAATTCATGGAGAATTATACGCCTTATCTTATGATCAGTTCTTACTTTTACAGCTTTCTTTGTGGCCAAAAATGTTTGCACTTCTTTTTAATCCATCATTAATGTCTATTGATCATTCTGTAGTATTGCCGTCATCCATATTTTCTATAAATGTGGCACTAGGTTTTTCACTTCTTGTTTTTGGGATATTTTGTATTTATCAAAGCTTTAAAAAAATGCAGTTTGCATACTTATCTATAGCGTGGTTTTTTATATGCTTATTGCCCACAAACTCTATCATTCCCGTATTTGACCCATTGGCAGAGCGGCATCTTTATATGGCAAGTATTGGAATCGCGTGGTTTATCTCATATTTTATTATGAACACGCCCTATTTAAAGAACGTATGGTTGGTTTTTTTTGTATTAAGTTTTTCGTTGGTTCCAATAGCGAAATCGCGCGCGCAAGATTGGAGAAGTGCGTACTCGTTATGGTCTGATGCGTATGAAAAGTATCCTTCAAAATATCGTATTGCACTAAATACAGCCTATTATGCATCTTTAGAGTTAGAAGATAGAAGGCCTGCAATAAAAATTGCATGTAAGTTATTAAACGAAACACCTCCTGGTGATTTAACCTATGAGCAGCAAGAGCTTTTACTCAGCTTCATAAAAGGTAATTTAGGTATTGTAATGAATAATCTAAATTCTAAAACTAGTATAAATGATATAGATAAATATTGTTTATTGAATGGCTTTTGGAAAGATCTTTTTAAGCTAAAATTGACACTACCTTGGCAAGAGAAAGACGAGTGGTTAGATCAGTATGAGAAAACATATAATGAGTATTCTAGTAAAGAACCTATCAATTTAAGAGCATCTTTAAGCTATTATGCTCATACATTAGAAGTTTATTTGGGCTTTTTTTATGTTCGTCTAGAAGACTGGCAAAATGCGCGCTTACAGTTTGAAAAGGTTTTGTTTAATTATAAAGACCGCCACTCGCCTTATTGGCAAATTAGAGAAAACTTAGGTGATGCTTATCGCAAGCTAGGCTTATACGAGAAGGCAGCTGAGCAGTATGAATTATGTATGTATCAGTACAAAGTGTTTAAGAGGTTTCCAAAATCTCTCTTAGAGAAAATGATAGAAAACTATAAACAGTTAAATGATCTAGTGCGCGCAAAGGATTCTTTAGGGGAAATGATTCGAGTATATACAGATGATCCAAGAGTTCGTGATGCTTATGCTACTGCTTTAGAAGAATTAAATGATCGTCATGCTGGTTCGCAGAGAAAAGAGGCGAATTTTTATTTGCGCAACGCAAGAAACCTAGAAGAGTACGAAATTATAAGTCCATAGTATTTGGGGAATTGACAAGCGCAGGATTATTCAGGAGAGTATTGATTTATGGGGCAGCTAGAGGGTTTAAAATTTCAAAAAGCAAAAAACATTCACTGGAAAAGTGTAAATGGTGAAGCAGTTTTGCTGCATATTGGCAGCGGTGACTACTATGCACTGGATAAGGTTGGAACCTTCTTATGGGGGCAGATGGCAGAGCGTAGCACTGCTATAACTGATTTGATTGATTCCTTAGTTATGGAGTATGATTGTAACAGGGATCAGGCGATGCGGGATGCCAAGGAATTTTGCGGAAGCTTATTAGCGGAACGTTTGTTAGAAACCACGGAAGAGTAGGGATGGGAATGGCTAAAGAAAATGTCAAAAAAAGCGGTAAAGCAAAAAAGCAGTACCAAAAACCAACGCTTACAAAGTACGAAAAAATTAAAAGAGTACACGCGTACTTCTAGTTTTAAAGCACCACCTAGTCGATTAAGCAAAGACAAGGTTCACCAAATTGCTATGGAGTTGGCGCAGTTAGAATATACGAAAAGCTCTAAGCACTCGCAAACTGCTATAATCGAAGGCGTATCTATGTGGCCTCTTTTGCGGCCAGGCTATTTAGCTAAGTATAAAAGAGGAAACCTAAATCAATTAAACGAAGGCGATATAATTGTTATTCGCAGTCGAGGTAGAAAATCTGAGAAGCATATTGCGATTCATCGCTTATTGGGCAGAATAGGTCCCTATTTTTTAGAGTCCGGAGACAATACATATACGGCTGCGCTAATTCATGAAAAAGATATTTTGGGAAAAGTGGTAGAAGTTTTCTCTCATGATGGAAGCAAAGTGAAACTTCCCAAATTTAAGCCTGGCAAAAAATCTTCCTTTTTTACTTCTTGCGCACATTTGTTTTTTTATTTACATGAAAGTAAAAATCAGGTTTTGGGTAGTAAAAAGAGTAAAATTTTGTGGAATGCCTCAGTGCTTTATAGAAAAAGCTTATCAGTGCTTGGGCTAAAAGTACCTAATCTACCACCTCTCTAAAAAAATTTTTCTCTTCCATAATTTTATACCAATTGCGAAATTCATCGGGTGATAAAGAAATGTAGTAGTATTTTTCTTGGATTTTCTCGATAGGAAAAGAATGAAAGATCCTTAAAGATGGGGGAGCAAAGATATGCACTTTTCCATTAAGTTTATTATTAAGGCTTTCAGTGTAGAGATTTCTTAGTCTTAAATAATTAGAGTATTTCCAATCGGTGAATAGCCAGGATTTTCTTTGTAGTATGCTCCTATGTAGAATTAAATGATCTGGATGTACAAAAATAAATATGTCAGAAGGCCGGCTCATCTCTCTTAGGTTTTCTTCAAAGTTTAGATAGCTAATCTCTTCAAGAGACACTCTATTCAGTAGGTTTAGTCGGATAGATTCTGTTGAAAATACGTACAAGTTTAAAGAAAGTATTGTAAGAAATAGGATAAATTTATTTTTACAAATTAGTAATAAACTAAAAATAAAAGCAGTAATGATGAAAATAGTTCTGGTTAGTGTGTAGTCATGGTCTCTATAGTGGGGATAAAAAACGAGTAAGTGAAATACTAGTGGGATGGAGAATAGATTTAGTATTGCTAGTTTTTTATTTTTATAAAAACAAGCGTAGACAAAAAATGCAAAACTGCTGACAAGTGTGAGAAAAAGTAAAAGACCACCTATTTTTCCATGTAAAGAATAAATGGTTTCAAGAAAATCAAAAATTCTTAAGTTCTGGTAGTTTTGAAACAAATTGGTTCTACTTTCAAGAGAAAGATAAATTTTCTGTTGAGCATCTTTTGTCCACGAAAAGATGGGGATAAAGAAAAGTAGCAATGACACTAAAAATGTGATTAGAGTCGGTATGATTTTTTTTCTGTTTTCTTGGAAAATCCACAAAAACAGTATGTAAAAAAATAAAATAAAATAAAAAGACCAATCTGTGCACAATCCCCAGAATAGAGCGAGCAAAGTTAGCCTTTCAATTGTGTGAGATGGTTTTATAGATTGCCAAAAAAGTAGCAAAATAAATATAGAGTAGGGTAGAGCACTTGCTAGGTCAGCAAAAAAAGTTGTACTAAAAAAAAGATATATTGGTGGATAAAAAACAGTAAAGATTTGTACTGAGACGAAAGCAAAAAGAGAGAGATAAACAGAACGATCTTTTAATATCAAGAAGGCAAGGCTGGCTAGTACTAGAGAAAGCAGATAGTGAATAAGCATTGTGTATGAATCAACAAGTCTATAATCGATTTTAGGCTTAAAAATAGATGAGATTATATATAGTGGAATCATAAAACCAGAAGGATAGCTAAAGTATTTTTCTTGTGACTCTGGTGTTTCAAAAAATTGATTTTGTGCAAGAGAAAACTTTAGAGAGAAAATTCCCATTCGCTTCCAATGAAGTAAATAAGTAACAGAATTTTCTGTATTTATTCTCCAGCTCAAATCTGTAGCAGATCCAGGGTGCCCAAAAATTTCTTTTTTTTCTAAAAAGCCAGCGCTAAAAACTAGAATAGAAACCAGGGCTAGAAAAATTGTTGTGGCGACATGTCTTATGAGCATTTTAAAAACTATATCTGGGAACGATAAGATCACCTAAAGCATTGAACGTTTTCCTCTGGTATAGCTGTATCCGTGTAAGCGGGGTCGATATTAAGTTGAATGCTTTGCTTTTTACCTTATTTTTTAACTATGTGAGGGATAAAATCTGTGAAAATACTCCAAGAAACTCAGCTTTTAGGTGTTGCTATACAATTTGTGGATATAATAGAAGTATGGGTGCCTCTTCGCTCAAAACCTGTGCGCATATCTATTTTTTGTTAGCGATTATCTTTTTTGCTAGTGGTCGTAGTGCCTTTTCTGAAGATGGTGGCGAAAACACTTTTTATATAGATGCAAATCGTACAGAATCTATGGAGGAGGAAGATCTAGAAAACACTATTTCACCTGATCAAGAGACTAGTGTTGTTGATTCTATGGATAAAAACTATTTATATCCAGTAGCAAATCATGCGGGTGCTAGTGATCAACCAGGGGATATAGGAAGCTTTTTAAAAAAAGGAAAAGTCCCAAAATATATTAGAATTAATATCAATGGATATAACGTTAGAAAAACACCTGAGTTTGAATCAGCGAAAACAGATAATTTAGATTTTAAATCTGAAAAGGGATCACTGTTCGCGGTAACAAGAGTACAGCCTTTAGAAAAAGGGGTTGCAGTAGGAATTTATGTAGGCGGAGAAGAGCGTTGGATCTATGTACCCAACTGGAGAAAAGATGATTTTCAATTTTGTGAAACCGAAGCATGTTACGAGGTAATTTCTAAGGTATTAAATATTTTAAACAGTAAACCAGAAGTATCTGCCGAATCTGAGACAGAATGTGTTGTTCCTCTGGCAGAAGAGACATCGATTGCAAAAGAAATCGCATCTATACCATTAGAAAATATTCCAGTGCCCAAGTGGCGACCACCGTATACAAAAAAACTAGACGAAAATATTCCTTCAGAGAATAGATATTATCGACCTTTAAGAGTCACACCTCTATGGGAGCGTGCTAGATCTAGGGATGGAAAGCAATTAACGAGAATGGCTAGAGAGTCTCTAGCAACATATGGCAGAACGTTGTTAGCGAAAACAGCTTTGAGAGACCAACGATCGTGGTGTCCGAATTATTCTCGTCTTACCTCTTCAGAGCGAGAAGAGTTTTGGATTCATTTATTGAATGGAATGGCAAAATATGAGTCAGATTTTGATTTAAGCCCAGCACCATATGATGAAGAAAGAAGCATCAATGTATCGAGAGGGCGAATTAAAAAAAATGATTATAGTATGGGCTTTTTTGCTTTATCTTATGGTGGTACAGAGCAGCGTGCCTACAGAAATTTTTGCAAATTCTCTTGGTCAAGAGATAAGCATAAAGATGTGAGTGACCCAAGCCTAACAATTCATGATCCAAAAAAACAAATGGATTGTGCTGTGGGAATTTTAAACCACTTAGTAGGGCAAGATGGAGCCATTGGAGGTAGTGTTCGCGGAGGTGCAAGATGGTGGTCTGTATTAAGGGATTCAAATGTTCGAGGGTCTAGAGGTATTAAATCATCGTTAAAAAGGTACAGGCCATGTTGGGGGTAAGAAAAATATGAAAATTTTAATAACGACCATTTTATTATTAATACTATTTCAAGGCACAGCTCAAGCAGAAGCTTTTATACTAAGTTGCGGAATAGGGGCAGACCAAGGAATCAAAGCAGCAGAGCTGTCATTAGTTGATGATCCTGAGAAAACTCTCGAAATTTATGAAAAAGGGAAAGTCTTACAAAAAGGTGAGTATGGCACTGCTTCGCGAGGCGAGCTTTGGATTGTAACTATTTTTGGGCAAAGAGGAGCTCTTGATCGAAAATATGAGATTAACCTTAACAATCAGACGGTCAAAGAATTTATTATTGACGATAAAGACGTCAAGCCTTTAGGAAAAACTAAGAAATGTAAGATTCATGAAACTAGTGCGCTTAGGTCTTTTGATAAACTAAAAAAATCGTTGCTTGGGCGCTCGTAAGCGTAAAAGAGTTTCTTTATGAGCTTTGGCAATGTGATCTAAACCTCTCTTGCCCCACTTAAAAGCAAATCGAGACATACCGTCTTCTAAGAAATCATCTCGCTTAAAGAGGTTTCCTTCAAAGCTCATAGAACCAAAATGGTGAACGTATATATCTTTTGCCCATACCAGTTTTAATCCTAGGTCTTCAGTTCTCAAGCACAGATCATCGTCCTCAAAGTAGCCGATTCCAAACTCTTCTCCAAACAACCCAACTTTTTCAATTGTGGCTCTTGGCAAAACCATACATAGACCACTGATTTTTTTAACTCTCTCCCATGATCCTTGATTTTCTGATTCTAATTTTTCGTTATATTGGAAAAATTCTCTTAGGCCGTTATAGCTTGGCTTAAAAAGAGCTTGACCTGATTCTGTATTTGCAGAAGGGCCCAAAATACCGAGTCTATCAATATGCTGCAAATGTTTTTCAAAGCAATTTAGCCAGTGAGGGGGAACGATAGTGTCATTATTTAAGATTACAATATTTTTTCCTCGGGCGGCTCTTATCCCTACATTATTCCCTTTAGCAAAACCTAAATTTTCTTTATTGCGAATTACTTTTAAATTTTTTATCAAGCCAGCTTTATCTGCGGTGCCATCTGTAGAGTTATTGTCGACCAAAATATATTCAGCTTTGATCTCAGGATGTAATTTAGCTGCGTGAGATAAAGATCTTAGACATAATTCAGTAAATGCCCACTGGTTAAATGTTAAAACTATAACAGAAAAGTCTGGGTTTTTATCTGGTTTTTCGAAGCTTGGTGCATCCAGTGAAATCTCATGGTCTCTTTTAACAAGGGTATATTCGATCTTTTTCAGAGGCGATGCTATTTTTTTCATTTCAGAAAGAACAATTTGTTGTAAATAATTTTTTGAGAAGCGTTTTTCTACGTAGGATTTTCCATTCTTATGAAGTTTATTCCATAGCGGTTTATCTGTATGTAATCGCTTTATAGCATTAGCAAAATCTTCTGCTGTATCAGCTACTAAGCAGTTTTCTTCATTTGTTAAACCCATTCCTAATGCACCTAAGTGGGTGGTCACTACGGGTACACCATAGGCTAAGGCCTCACCGATTTTTCCGTTCATGCCTGCTCCGAACAAAATGGGAGCAATACTGATTCTTGCACTATCTAAATATGGTTTTGTGCTTGGTACATAGCCTG
This sequence comes from Oligoflexia bacterium, assembly GCA_023954355.1. GTDB lineage: Bacteria > Bdellovibrionota > UBA1018 > CAIPTA01 > CAIPTA01 > JAMLID01. The sequence continues at coordinate 60,910 of JAMLID010000002.1, forward strand.
TTACTTTAAACATCTCTTTATGTGCACCAAACTTACCAATGGTACGTACAATTTTTGGTGGATTAGAGCCCACCAGTGAAATAGGGATATTCGTATTGGCTAAAAATGGTGCAACCTCGTGTTTTAGGAAAATAGCTGAGCTTACATTTGGGTTATGATCAAAGTTTCCTATAAAAATACACCCATTTCTTTCTTCAAATTTTGGTAAAGACGCTTTTTTATGCTCAGGCATTCTATGGATATTAGGTATAAAAAGTGTTTCTAAATTTGGACAGTGTTTTTTTAATTCATTTTTATCATCTTCACTCACAACAACTACAGCGTCGCATTTTTCGTATACTTTAAGTTCATGCTCTCGAACATGATCAGCATATGTACGATGGTCTAGTACTTTTTGTTTATGGGCAGAGAGTTTTGGTTTTTTCTTCTCATGTTTAGTGTTTACTAAAAATCTAACCTCTGACTCTAGATAGTTAGCCTGTCTGGCTAGACGTCTGAAGTGTAAGTCGACAGAATCACATACAACTTTTGCCCACGGTTGGTATTGTCTAATTTGATCGATATATTGATCCATTAAATAAAAAAACTCGACCCAGATCATGTCGTAGACTTTTTGAGATAAAAAAGGCCGAATGTCATAATCATTTGTTGGGCGTATGGTGAAAGGTACAGGTTCAGCAAAATTTAGTGCATTTATGTTGATAGAGCGAAGGTCATCAATATATTTTTGGTCTAAGAAATTAACTTTACTGAGATTGAAACTAGAGTCTCTCACAATATAATCTAAACGTTTTTCTTTAATATGCCATGCTGTATGGGTAGTAGAGAGAAAATCAATGTCGTACTCGTCTCTCAAAATATCTAAAATTTGAAAAAGACGATAATCGCCACTGGCTCTATCATGAAGCGGTAGGGTTTTAGCTAGGACTAAAATTCTTTTCTTTTCTTTCATGGCAGAAACGCCCTCCAAAATTCTTTTGCCTCTGCATCAGCAGCGCTTTGACTTAGGTGAAAGTGGCTTCTGAACTCACTGGCTAATTGCTTAACAGATTTCATTTTGCTCATTTTTTTCCACATTGCTAATTGATCGCCAGAAAGATTTACAATTCCTTTTTGGGGAACATAAATAGTCCATTCTGAATCTTTTACAGGCCAACCAATAGATTTTTTTGGATTTTTTCTTTTCTGTGGGCACTTTTTATAAGCACTTTCATAGCCAGCGCGTATACCAGAAGAAAAAGCCACTGCAATCTCTTCTATTTCTAGTCTAGTATCTGTTGCTTGGCTTAAATTTGGATGCTTTCGTATTCGTTGAAAAGCATCTAATGAGGCTTCTAAAGCGCTTAGGCGTGGTTCGTCTGATAAAAATTGATAAGTTCTAAGTAGCCACGCCTCACCCATACCGTAGCGTTCAAACTGGTTAATGATTTCACTACGTGTATTTCTTCTATAGTGAGTAATTTTAGCAGCCTCGTTATATTCAATCTGAAAACCTTGCAAAACAGCTCTCCAGCACCAGTCAATATCCATAGCACCAGCTGCAGCTTCTGAGAAAATACCCACAGTGTGAAAAACAGAATGTTTAACAGCTAAATTACAGGTTGGTCCCCAGGGTAGTGCATGGGCAAGTGCCTTAGCAGTTCGCTCTGAGTGTCCCTCAAATAAAAGGCAAGCTAGTTTTCCATAATTTGTAGGGGCATCAAAAATTTTAGAATTTGTACTGCCTACAGAAATGTCTACTTTCTCTAAATAAGTTTCATGTTCGCGAATAAGATTTTTTGAAGGAAGGGTGTCTGCATCTAAAAATATTAGATTTTGTCCTTTTGCTTTTTTTACACCTGTGTTCAGTGGTTTAGCGAAGCCTAGTTTTTTTTCTATAATCAAATGCCAGTTTTTGAACTTTGATTTTTTAAAAAAACTTGTAAGAATTTTTTTACTGTTATCTGTAGAACCGTTGTCTACAAAAATGACTTCTTGATTTTTAGATAATTGAATCTCTAAAGAGAGTAAAAGGTCGGGTAGAAACTTTTCTTCATTTAAGACAGGAATAATAATTGACGTTTTCATATTCTTAGCTCTGGACGTTCTTCAAAAAATCTATCTTTCATTGTGTTCATTTCCATTCGTAAAAACGGAGTTAAATTAATCCATATATCTGTGGATAGGGTTTTAGACTCTGGTAGTTCTCTATTTTTTCGTCTAAGCGTTTCCATTTGAGCTTTAATGCAACTTGCTCTCTCTGGAACAGAGTTTTGGTATTGGCCAATTAAGTCAAAGACCAATGACCACATTTTTTCCTCTTCTTCAAATTGTGCTTTTAAGTAGGGCGCTATTTTTGCTTTTAAGTGCTCAACTCTTTTGGGATACCGTTGGCCGTAAGATTTTAAAGTTTCAAAGAAATCGGTAGAGATTTCTTTGTGTTCATTTGCAAGACGTAGACCTAGCACTAAGGCTACCATTTTTTCTAAAAAGTGTTCTAGGTTTACAGGTTGAAAGCGTAGTACAAAGCTGAGCTCGGCAAACGATTTTAGTATTACTTGTTTTGGAAGTCGAGTAATTGGTGAAACATAGGTTTTAGTTTCTAAATTTAAAGAATCACTTAAATAGATTTCTTCGTGCCCATAAAATGAGTGAAATGGAGTATCTAATAGAGAAGTTTTCTCTAACTCATGGAATGTTTTTTTCGTCAGTGGCATGGCTACGCTAAAGCGATCGAAAGAAAAACTTACATCGCGTAAATCTTTTAGTAGCGTCTCTGTGTCAGCAAGAGAGGGGCTACTAGAGAGTGGAAAATACATATGAGTTGTGCTTTCAGAAAGAATGCAGCGCTCGATAATGTTTTGATGTCTTAAGAGCATTCTTTCTGCAAAAAGCTGACGTACAGAAAGTGAATATGGGTCTTTTGCTTCAGGAATAGAATTATAGTTTACTGTCCAATCACTATCGATCATTTCTTCACTTCTATTTTGTAAATAGTCTGCAATTTCATCGAGCAAGTGAATTGAATGATTAACTAACTTAGAAAAAAGAGAAAAAGGCTCTGCAGAGAAGAGAGGTGGTTTTAGCAGTAGAATATTTTCTATTTCATTAGCTTTAATTTCGAACTTACCTAAGTTTAAAGACTGAAGAAATTGTAATCGCCCTGGTGCCCATAGAGACTCGAGTTCTGCTTTATTTTTAATAAAAACAGTTGCGTGCATTCTCATGATATCAATAGCAGCTTTTGTTGCATTTCGTAAATGTATGGCTCCGTACTGATATTCTTGAAGTTGTTGATGAAAGGCTTCTTCTCTAAGTTTTAAAACCGGCTGTAATAGATCCCAGTAGTGTTTTAGCGCTTCGCTGAAGGCATCTCTAGCATCGGGTAGTGTGCTAATATTCCATTCTCGAATAAAATCTTTCCCAAATAAAACTTTCCATGAAAAACGAGCTTCATATGCTCTTATGGTTGGCGTTTTGAGCCAGTTTTTAAGTTCATTGTGGTCGCCCATAAGAACTTCACCCCAGAAGGGAAAAAGTATTCTCCATTTATGGTACTTGACCCAAAAGTTTTTCAGAAACTCCATTTCAAGCTCTGACGGAACCGTTGAAAGCACTAAGAAAAAATCTAAATCACTAGCGGCGGTTACGGCTTCATGCCTGCCAGCGCCTCTGCGTAAGTATACTGTTTGTAATAAATCTTTATGGATACGCTTTGCTTCTCGTTTAGAAAAAAAAGCAAATGCGCGTTCTCCGACTTGATACCACTTGGTATAAATTTGCGATACTAATGGGATTCGTTTCAGGGCAATAGCCTGCTGTTGGAGTTCAGATTTTTTCATATTAAAAATTGTTTTTTTCTCAACTCTAGAGTGAGTTCGTCAATATCACGCAATACTTCAAAGCTTTTGGGCTGTTTTAACGCTTTGGCGGCATCTTCTGATTGTCCACCTTTAGATTTGATTCTCCAGATAGTCCAGGCACTAGAGTTCAAAGAAAATCGCTCTCTTGTTTTGGGTCGATACAAACAGAGTTCTCCATCTAATTTAATATTTGCAGGATACTTCCAATAAACCCAGCCACGCTCTTGAAGCTTTCGATAGCTTGCAGGAACTTTTGCTAATAAATTTTTTGGAGGTGTTCCTTTTCTTAAGGGATGAAACTTTGGATTAGGATGAGGGTATCGAAATTTTGAAGAAATCCATCCTTTTTGTTTAGAGGCAAGAACGACTAAATCAATTATTCTATATTTTGCGTCATCAACAGATTTTGTTTGTTTTGCTAGGCTGATTAAGCGACGAAGACCACTAGCTCGTCTTTCTTTTCGGCTTCTTCGCTTTGATAGTTTTAACTCTGACTCGTAGGTAGTTAGAAGAGCGCTATTGAAGTAGGAGTAGTTTTCCATTTGGCGTATAAGAGCGACTAAGCTTGACCGCCTTTTATGAAAAACAATAGCGTCCTCGTTATAACCAATTACAAAGCCACTTAAAACAATTCTCCAACAAAGATCCACATCATAAGCAGCTACTTTCCAGTTTTCATCAAAGCCACCAACTAGGTCAAAAATAGATTTTTTAACAGCAAGATTGCAGGTTGGTGCCCAAGGTAAAAACGCTGGAAACTTAGAAATACGATCTTTTTCCCAAAACTCAAAAAGTACATCTAAGTATTTTTCCCATATATTTAGCGAGCGATTTTTTTCATGGAAGGTTTTAGTGTTACCACCAACGGCCCCCAGGGGATAATCCATATTAGAACTAAGTAGTGGATCAATCATTTCTTTTAGCCAATGTGATTCAAATACACAGTCTGCATCGGTAAAAATTAAAATTTCTCCTTTAGCTAAACGAGCACCTTTGTTTCGAGCTGCAGGACTACCGGGTTTTTTTTCTAAGTGAACACTAAGATTGGGCATTTCATCTTGTAGTGATTTTGCTACCGCATAGGTATTGTCTGTAGAATTGTTATCTACAACAATCACCTCGAAAGGATAGCCACCTTTTTGTTTTTTCAATGAAAGAAGGCAATCCGATAAATGAGGTGACTCATTCTTAGCTGATATAATTACACTTGCAATTAGTCGATCCACGAAGGACGATGCTAGCGCAAAATGGCCGCAATTGGGAGGAAGGATCGTGATTTCTATAAATATGTCGATGAGTCTCGACGGAAAAATTGCAACAAAGGCCCGAAAAGCAGCTAAATTTAGCTCTGAATATGATACTCGCCGCATGGCAGAAATTCGCGCAGAGCATGATATGGTGCTTAATGGAATGGGAACATTTCTTGTACATCCGTATGTATTAAGGGTGAACGAGCCATCTTTTGTAGAAAAAAGAGTGGCGAATGGTCTAAGCGAACAGCCCATTTCTGCTTTAACAAGCTCTACACTAGAGATTCCAGAAGGCAGTAAGTGGGAGCAAGATCAGTCTGGTGTTGAACGCTGGGCATTTACAGGAAAAAATCACTCTGCGCTAGTAGCTGAGCGCTTAGAAAAGTCTGGTATACGTATTATAAAATTACCATCTGAGAGGCCTGGGCCCCAGGAGATTTCTACTTATGCTCACCAAGAAGGAGTAAAAAATATTTTACTCGAAGGTGGAGGAATCTTAAACGCCTCTTTTTTAGAAGCTGATCTAGTAGATCGTATTTATCTAACGATGGTGCCTGTAATTATTGGTGGAGATTCAGCTCCTACTTGGGTAGAGGGTAAGGGATTTGAGGCTCCGTACCCTCATTTTGTTTTAGACAACTATGAAGAACGTGGTGGAGAATTTTACTTTGTGTTCTGCAAAAAAAAGAAGTAGAGAGATTTTTCAATCTCAATAAGGTATGATGCCCTCTGTTTAAGGAGTATAAATGCAGTTATTGGAAATTAAAGAAAGAATCGAATCGAATATTCCTACTACTTTTGTAGATGTAATTGATCTAGGAGGGGGAGACCATATTCGAGCGATTGTTGTTTCTGCTGCCTTTCAAGGACTTCCGCTTATTAAACAACATAAAATGGTATTAGATTTATTTGTCGAAGAGATAAATTCGAACGATGTACATGCATTGACAGTAAAAACAATGACCCCTGAGCAGTTTGCGGCATTGGGATAAGAAAGAAGGGTAATTATGAGTGAATATAAAAAAGTGATAGAAGATAAAGTAAAATCAAAACAGGCCTTCATATTTATGAAAGGTAGCCCAAATATGCCTATGTGTGGATTCTCTGCTAGAGCATCAGAAGTATTAAAGGCGGCTGGCGCAGATTTTGGTTATTTTAATATTTTAGAAGATATGAATCTTTTTGAAGAGCTAAAAGCTATGAACCAATGGCCTACCTCACCTCAAATCTATGTAAAGGGTGAGTTTGTTGGTGGTTGTGATATCGTATGTGAGCTTTTCGAAAGTGGTGAGTTAAAGCAGATGTTAGCCTAGTCTCAGACCAAAAAAATAAAAAAAGCGTAAGATTTATGTCTTACGCTTTTTTTATTTATGATTACTACTGGTTTGTTACGGCAATAGTGGGTTTTTATCTCTAGAAATCGCGCCATCTTTCATGGAAATCACAAATGCGCATCTTTCTGCTTCTGCTCCATTGTGTTCAACACAGCCTATATATTTAGACTGTTGAATTCTTCCATTTTTTTGTTCTTTCACTTTTGTTGATTTTTGCTCTTTTATGAATCCCATAAGTGATTGTGCAGGCACGCCTTTAATTACGATAAGATTATCGCTTTTTTCTTTCCAATCCTTTTTCTTTTCAGAGATCAAAAATGAAGAAACTACTCCGTAAGAGTGGTTTGCTGAGGCCAGCGATCTACCGCCAGTTCTTTTAAAGAATTTTGCTGCAGTTTTTGTTTGTCCGTAATTAAAGTCACCATTTGTAAATGGCTCTGCTTTGGCAATATTTCCTTTAGGAACATCGATAGAAAATTCACAAGCGAAGTCTTTAAGTTCACCTTTAATTTCTTGGATTTTTGCGCAGCTTAATTGTTTCCCATCTTTTACCCAATAAATTAAATTTCTAGATTTGGTTAGTTTCAATGCAGCAGAATCAGATTTTACTTTTTCTTTAACATCTAGCTTATAATAAGTTGTTTCAGCAGCTTTTCCGCGAAGAAAAACTTTAATCATTCCTGTTTCTTGATCTGTTTTAACTTGAACCTCTGATGTTCCTTTTATTTTAGAAAAGTGTTTCGGCTTGCCACCGAATCCATATGTTAGGCTTGGCATCACCAATAAGCTTAAAACAAAAAAACCTAAAACTTTGTTGTGAGACATGGGATTTTGCTCCTTCTGTTTTCAATGTTCAAATACGTATCGGTAGAAAATACCAAAGCTTTATAGTCAAATATAAGGTTTTGCTAAATACCTAAAAATAACAATAATTTTAAGGACTTTTGTGTGTAAGTGAAAACGGGCTGACTCTAGTAGGAGGCGCTCTTGAGTCTTGTGAATTATTTTATAGATATGGTTATAAAAATAGGAAGCTCATACTTATAGTAGTTTTTGTTTTTTATTTCTCTCAAAAAGGTTTCAACTCTTGCAAAGGGAGATTCTCTTTTTATTATGAGCGGCAGGTTTAGAGAGCAAAATTAGAATGTCAAATGCATCAGTAGGTTTTTCTGTAGCCTTCACTTTAGTAAGCTTACATTTCTTTGTATTCCCTGCCACCTTGGTCTTGAAAGTGCTGAGTCTTTATATTTTGATTGAAACTCTTCCTTGGTCATTTTTTGAAGCTCTGAAAGAGAAATTTGCTCTTTCTTAGGCGATCCAAGCACTGAGCGAGATTTTTTCAAACTATGTTCATTCCAAGGGCATACTTCTTGGCAAATATCACAGCCTAGCAACCATGGACTCATATGATCTGAAATCTCTCTGGGGATGCTACCTTTACTTTCTATGTTCCAATAAGAAATGCATCGATTAGAATCTATCATTCGAACTTCATCTAAAATGGCGTTTGTCGGACAAGCATCAAGGCATTTTCGGCATTTGCCACAATGATCTGTGGTGATTGTATCATGAGGAATCTCGGCAGTTGTTATTATGGACGAAAGCCAGAGCCATGACCCCCAGTCTTTATTAATAAGCATGGCATTTTTTCCGATCCACCCAAGCCCGGCATTGGCCGCATAGGCTCTTTCAGAAATAGGACCCGTATCTACGTAGGCAATTGATTTTGCCGAATAAAGCGAATCAATTTTATCTGCAATTTTCGTGACTAAAGGTTTTAGCTCTAAATGGTAGTCTCTATCACTCGCATAGCGTGCTATAGATCCATATCCTGCTTCTATCGAGCTAGAGTCGCCGCCTCCTGCAAATGGCATGGCACATATCATCACCGTTTTTGCACCAGGTAATACTTCCTCGATATTTGCACGTTTTTCTTCTTGTGCTTTTAGGTAAAACATCCCTGCGGAAAAACCACTTTGAACCCACCATGAATAAAGATCAGTGTATTTCTTATCTAAAGAAGAAGAAAAACCAATGAGAGAAAATCCCAAACTCTGGGCAAATTTTAGTATCGTTTCTTTTTTGTCCATGGCTACGGATGTAGTTCTTCCCACAAGAGCTTATGGGTTTGCAAGCGAGTATCTATCCATCGACTATCCGTGCGCTTAGGATGTACTCTGTTAGAATACAAAAGTACGATTGTTTTTGTTTCAGGGTGAAACCATGCGCTTGTTCCTGTATATCCCGTATGCCCAATGGCTGTTGCAAAGGCAGGGCCTGGGAAAGGGCGAAGCCCCGGATAGGTCATAAAGCCTAAAGAAAAAATTCCAGGCTCTTCTAGCTTGCGCACTTGAAATGTTTTAGAGCTTTCGGTTTTTTGTAAAAGTAATTGAAAAATTTTAAGCGACTCTTCAAGGTTTGAAAAAAGTCCAGCATGCCCTGCATAGCCACCAAAAGACCAGGTATTGTCATCGTGAACCTCACCCTGAAGTATCTTTTTTCTCCAAGGGCAATCCTCTGTAGCCACAAACATCTCTTTTTCAGCAAGAAATCCATACATTCTCGCAGGGGCCGGCGCATGAGGTAAAGTCACATAGCCAGTATATTTAAGGTCTAAGGGCTTTGTGATTTTTTCATAAAAAAGTTCAGGAATAAGTTTTCCATACAAGCTTTCTAAGAGCAGCCCCAATAACATAAAACCTAAATCTGAATATGTTTGGTTGCCTTTGTTGGGAAAGTCACTTTGGCAAATCCAATCTAAAAGATGCTTGGTGTCGCCTAAAGGAATCGTTTGGCTTTCATACTTACGAAAATACTCAATATGAGCAGGTAGTCCAGATCTATGTGAGGCTAGGTCGCGTATGGTGACGGTTTTATCAGGAAACGAAGAAAAGTATTTCGAAATGGGGTCATCCCATGAAAGCAATTTATCGGACTCTGCGGAGAAAAGAAGGTTTACGGTAGAAAAGATTTTACTAACAGAAGCTAAATCAAAAATAGATTTTTCATCAACAGTTCTATTTTTTTCTAAAAGTCCCTCATGGCCATGAGTGCCCGCATAAAAAAACTCTTTTTTATGCTTAGAGTGCAATGCTAGAGCCACAGCACTGGTTTGCTTTTCAGAAATTGCCTGTCTGAGATAATTTTTCGTTTTTTCCATCAGTGGAACTCTGTCTTTCTTACTCAAATGGTACTTGAGAACTTCTTTACGGCAAAGACTTTGTTCATGGCAAAAGTAGTCATTTTAGGCGAATTGACTTGTGACATAGTCTGTTATGTCTTTTTGCAAAAATGTCAGCACATATTGGTGCTTTTGCCATAGAAGCTAAGAGGCGAGCGTGGTACAAATGGGCATGGAAAAACACTCTATAGAAAAATTAAAAGAAATTGCTCGAGATATTCGAGTCTCTTGTATCAAAATGATTGCCGCTGCTGGTAGTGGTCACCCAGGTGGTAGCCTTTCTTTAGCAGAAATTGTAACGGCATTTTACTTTCGTCTTTTAAGGCACGATCCAAAAAATCCTAATTGGAAAGATAGAGACCGTTTTGTTCTATCGAAAGGGCACGGAGTACCGGCTCTTTATGCGGCGATGGCTTACAGTGGCTATTTTCCTGTAGAGCAGTTGATGACGTTGCGACAGCTTGGGTCTCCACTTCAAGGACACCCTGATCGAGCACGTTTACCAGGAATAGAGGCAAGCACTGGATCTCTTGGCCAAGGTCTATCTATAGCGCAAGGGATCGCATTAGCTACACGCATAGACGGCTCAGATGCCATGGTTTATTGCGTAATGGGTGATGGAGAAATACAAGAAGGTCAAGTATGGGAAGCTGCCATGAGTGTTCCTATGCATAAGCTTGATCATGTCTGCGCTATAATCGATTGGAACAAAGGTCAAATTGATGGCCAAGTAAAAGATGTGATGAATATCGAGCCTATTGCGGATAAATGGAAATCCTTTGGTTGGAATGTTTTAGAAGTCGATGGTCACGATCTTTCTGAAATTATTGCTGCTGTAGAGTCGGCAAAAGATAATGCAAAACAAAAGTCAGGAAAACCTACTTTGATTGTCGCGGATACCTTAAAAGGAAAAGGCGTTAAGTTTATGGAAGATGGGAAAAATGCTTGGCACGGTTCGGCTCCAAATCAAGAGCAAACCGAAGCGGCCATCAACGAATTATTGAAAGGAAAAGTCTAATGAGCACTAAGCCTGTAGCAACTCGACAGATATTTGGTGAAACGCTAGCTCGCATAGGAGAGAAATATCCTGAGATAGTTGTACTAGATGCAGATCTTTCAAAATCAACAAAAAGTGAGCTTTTTGCTAAAAAATATCCAAATCGTTTTTTTGAAATGGGTATTTCTGAAGCTAATATGATCGGCGTAGGAGCAGGACTTGCTCTTTCAGGAAAAGTTCCCTTCATCTGTTCGTTTGGTGCCTTCGTAACTGGACGCTTTGACCAAATTCGAATGTCTGTTTCGTATGCAAAAGCCAGAGTCAGAATTGTGGGAACCCATGCAGGTGTAGGGATAGGTGAAGATGGGCACAGCCAGATGGCCTTAGAGGATTTAGCTTGTATGAGAACTTTGCCTGAGATGGCAGTTCTTCAGCCTGGAGATGATTTAGAGACCGCCGCGATGGTTGAAGAGCTTGTTCATTATCCTCATCCGGCATATCTGCGATTGACTAGACAGAATGTGCCTCGCTTACATAAAGAGGGAACAACATTTAAAATCGGCAAATTTCAAAAAATAAGTGATGGATCTGATGGAGTTGTTTTTGCAACCGGCGGAGTTTTAAGTACAGCTTATGAGGCGATTCAGGCGCTAAAGCAAGGGGGGCTGTCTTTAGAGCTAGTAAATGCTTCAAGCATTAAGCCACTTGATGAAACCTACTTGAGCCAAGCGATTCAAAAGCATAAAGAGATTATTACTATTGAAGATCATTATGTGATTGGTGGTTTGGGGGGCGCAGTGGCCGAGTATATGGCCGAGCATCCAGGCTCTAGGCTTCATCGTATAGGGGTATACGACACTTTTGGCCAAAGTGGCACACCAGAAGATCTCTACGAGCATTATGGGCTTTCTGCCACTAAGTTAAAGGAACAAATCCAAAAGATTTTTCGCTAACTATGGGCGCGTATTTAGATCATATTGGGATTGCTATTAGGGAAGACTCAAATCTTGCTCAATTGTTGCAAGTGCTTGGGATCGAATTAAGTAGCGAAGAAGATGTTCCCTCTGAAAAAGTAAAAACTAAGTGGTTTCCTCTTCCGGTTAAACAAGGCAATATTGAGCTTTTAGAGCCTCTTTCCTCTGACAGTGTGATCGCAAAATTTTTAGAACGTCATAAAAAAGATGGAATTCATCATCTCTCGTTTCGAGTAGACTCTATTAATGAAGCTATGAAGAATTGTCGAGATAAGGGATTTGACTTTGTATATCCAAGTGCAAAACCTGGGGCTCATAATTGTTTGGTAAATTTTATCCATCCAAAGTCTACGGGTGGTGTGTTGATCGAGTTAACAGAAAAGCTTTAAGGCTCTTTAATTTCTTCAGTCCCAGAAATATCTGATTCTTTTGGGTTTTGCCGAGGTTTTTTATGTGAAGGCATTTGTCTGTTTTTTGGTTTATCTTCTGAAATTGTTTGATTGCTAGAGTTGAGGTCGTTTTTACTACCAAGTGTTTGAGACTTATCCGAAGAAATTTTTTTAAGAGCAAGAAGTGTTTTTTTATAATCATCTTTGAGTTTTGAAAGTATTGATTGAATTTCAATGTATGAGTCGGCATAGCAATTAGTTTTAAGTAGATTTCTGTCGTCTATTGGTTTTATCAGATTCGATAAGTATATCTTGAGTTCCTCTTGGATTTTTTCATTTTTATTTATTAAAAAAGCTAACTTATTTTTATTTATCTCTAAGAGAGAAGTGGTTGCTTTAAAGTATTCAGACTGTTGTTTTTTATGAAGTGAATATGGGGGTTCTTTTTCTTCAGCTAATTTTCTTGATAGAGCCTCGTATTTTTCGTAGCAAACCTTAGCTGCTTTTGAGAAGGCTGGATTATCAATGCAAATTGCTACCTGGTTTTTAAAACTTTCTATAGGACGACAAACTTCTTTTTCTTTAGCAAATAAAGAAATAGGTGAAGAAGTTATGAAAAAAATATAAAATAAAATAGGGTAAATCATACGTAGGTCATTTATGAAAACTTTACTTTATACTTTCTTAATATATTCCATATTTCAAGTTTCAATCACTCAGGCAGGAGAAATCTTATATATAGGGGACTCACATACAACTGGGCATTTTGGGCAGAAAATGATCGAATTATTGCCGTTAAAACGCTATTCAGTTTCTGCTAGCTCTACACCTACATGGAGACGAAAGGTTATTTGTCCTAAAGAAAACAAATGTGATTATTCTATATCTTATGCAGATCCAAAGACGGAAACTTATTATAAGGGAAGGGTTCCAACCAATTTTCCTGGTTTAGATGGAATGATTGGTGAAGTACGACCGACGGCTGTTGTGATTGCCTTAGGAACTAACGATATTACTAACTATGGCTGCGACTCAAAAATGGTTTCGAGTGCGGCTAAGTTAGCTGCTAAAACAAAAGGCATGCGATGTTATTGGATTGGTCCACCAGAATATAGATCTGGACCAGTCTATGAAGCTTGTGGTTCTTCTATGCAGAAGTTTCATGCCTTTGTTGATGCTTTAAAAAATGCGGTTGCTGGGCAATGTACTTATATTGACAGTCGAAGGGTTATTGATCCAAAAACGGGGAACCCCATAACGGCTGACGATGAAGATAAACTTCACTTTGGGTCTGGTCTTGCCAGGTATTGGGCTCAACAAGTTAGTGGGCAAGTGCAGTTTTAGGTCACCTTATTAAAATCGAATAAAAACAGGCATGTTCAGTTTTTTTCTTCCTTGGGCGATAGAGCATCTGGGTCTTAATGGCTCGGGGGGTAGATCTATGGTACGTTTGTTCATCTGCATCTTTATTATGAGTTTAACTATTCCAATGGGCTGGGCTGCTGATCCGTATCGTATTTATGTATCAGCAGATGGGAGTGATACAAAAAACGGTAGCACTGCTAGTAGCGCAGTTAAAACTCTAACCAAAGCACACAGTCTTATAAAAAATGCTGCACCCGTGAATAGACACGTAGAAGTTAGAATACTCAATCGTGATAAGGGCGGAGCTACTGCAAGATTTCACCAACAAGAGGTTGTTTGGACATATACAGTACCTGGATATGAGGTTCGTATTATGGCAAACGATACTGGTTCAAGACCCATTTTCGATGGATGTGATGATAGAAAACAGAACTGTAGTAAAAAACCATTTTTTAAATTCGTTCCTAGATATGAAAATGCTGGTGGCATAGTAATTAATAATATTCGAATTGTGCGATATTCTGCTGCGATTAATATTGGTTCGAGCGATGCTCCTTACCATACGAGAGGCAATAGCATCACAAATGTAGATTTTAATGAAATCGGAAACGCACATGATCCAGATAATATGGGGCCAGCATATTCAGCGGTTACGTTATTAGACTCTAGTAAGAATACAATTAAAGACTGTACCTTTACCAATATCGTAAATAAAATTACAAGTAAGACTCCTCTTAAAGACGAACACAAAGATGATTCTGTTGAAGATCTTATGAGGCTTATTCATGGGATTTATTTGGCACATGGTTCAAGTAACAACACAATACAATACAATAAATTTGCGAGAATAAGTGGGCATGCGATTAAATTGCGTAACAAAAGTAACAATAATATAATTTCGACTAATATTTTTATTAAAATAACCCAAGCAAGTGGATCAAAAGGCATAGGAGCCATTCAAGAATGGTTTTCTAAAGGTGTTGAGTGTGCTTCGTGGAATAATAGAGTAGAAAAAAATACTTTCGATGGAGACTATGCTTGTAATCGTTTACCTGCAGTGGATTATTCGAATATCCTAGAGGGTGGCAATTGTCCTGCACCAGCATCTAGTGGTAAAAAATTTAGTGTAGTGGGCAATAGTACAGTAGACGTAGAGTGCAGATCTCTACCTAGATAATTCAAGATCTTAGAAAAACTTTTGTGTTCTGCATATCAATTGTAATAAACTGTAGTATCAGTATGCGGTTAGCGGTAGACCGCATGCTGAGTATTTTGTTAAGCGGTACCTGTGGCTACTAATTGATGTAGACACTTCTTTAGCTCTATTCTGTGTTCTTCTGAAAGATTTAAAAATTCAAAAGCGCAGCCCTTTCTTGCGCCTTGGCGTTCTTCACGAACTATTCTTGCGGTAACATTTGTGAGACGCTTACCATTGGGTAGGGTAAAGGTGAGTTTTGAAAAGGGCTCTTGATTAGGGACGCAAAAACGATTTTCTAAAAACAGCCCCTCTTCAGATAAATTTAAGCCTTTATAGCTAAATAAGTAATCACCATTTACTTCTCTAACCTGAATGCGATTCAATAAAATGCGATCAGAGTTTCTTCGTTCTAACATGAGACAACCTTTCTTCTGCAACTGGCACCACAAATCATTCACGGGACGCTGGCTGTGCGAGCTCAAGCGTTGCCCTCTTAAAGCAGGTGTTGTGCCAATAGCGGGTATGTGTAAAAAAACAAGAATATTCGATAGTTATCAGATATTGTTTAAGAAATAGTCACAAACAAAACTGTCAGAGATCTAGACAGTTCCCCTTCAAATGTTACACTAGGGCAAGAGATGAATTATAGCCAACCCCAAATTATGATTCCTAGGCTTAGTCCCTGCGTGAAGATACTTCTTTGTTCTTCTGTGGTTATTTTTCTTTTACAGCTTGCGTTTGAGAAGTTTATGGGAATTTCTCTTGCCTACGTATTTGGCTTTGTTCCAGCTAAGCTTGCCGATGGGTGGGTCTGGCAGCTCTTCACCTATTCACTTTTGCATTCAGGTCTTTTTCATATTTTATTTAATTTATTAATTCTGTGGATGATTGGTTCTGAGCTTGAATCGCTTTGGGGGTGGCGTACTTTTGTTGCCTTTTATTTGGTTTGTACTGTGGGAGCGGCAATTACTCATGGAATTTTTTCTATTGCCGGGCTTGGGCATGGAATTCATTCTCCCGTCATAGGTCTTTCGGGTGTGGTCTATGGCTTATTGATGGCCTATGGCATTCTTTTTGGCGACCGAATGATGTATTTTTTCATGATCTTCCCCATGCAGGCGCGCTATTTTGTGCTTATTTTAGGGGGCATAGAGCTTGTCTCCAGTGTTTTTTATAGCAATTCAGGAGTCGCTCATCTTGCGCATTTGGGAGGTATGGCATTTGGGTTTCTTTTCTTGGTTTCTATGGCTTCATGGAAAAAAAGATCTAGAGGGGGGTCATCTCCTCGCAAGAAGAGAAAATCAAACCACCTAAGGCTAGTGGGTGACGAAGAAGAGGATGAGCCTAGGCACTGGAATTAGCCTTTTGCGCGTAGAGTTAAAATAGGCCTCGGCGCTAAGGGATTTGCCAAATCGAGTCTAGACGTGGTAACTCTCTCCCATTAATTTCATTTTCGGAGTGTTATAAATGGGTCTATACGAATCACATGTTGAAAAGAAGAATGATATCAGAGTAATTGAGAGAGCTAACCGCTTTGCAAAACTAGATAAAGCTGCATATGCAAAGTCATTAGAGTCTTTAGAAGATATCTCAGCCTTAGGCCAATACGTGAATATTGATGAGATCAATGCAAAAGATAATCCTGTTCACACACCAAGAAACCTTCCAAGCCTAGAAGATAAAGTAAGAAAAAATTTAGAAGATTTAGAGTTTGATGCTGACGAATCAAATCGCGCATTCGAACAATAAATGAGACTATCGAAAAAGGCCAAATACTTCGTTGCAATCACTTGCGACCTCTCTTCGATCTACTTCTTTGTACACCTGCGTTCGCTCGCAAGCTTGAATGCCTCGTCTTTGACTCTTTTTCGACAGTCTAGGCAGTCCAGAATGACGATGGGCCTTCTTGCACTGGCTTTATCACTAAGCTCATGTGCTGTTACGGCTAAATTTCCCATGACTCGCTTTGAGACCCCAGAAGCTACGGGTACTGGAGAGAGAGTTTTTGCGGAAGGCCTTTTAGGTTACCAAGGTAGAAATGAAGTCGAATTCACTCCCGACTATAATCTTCGCGCCCCTACGGTTACAAATCCTTCTGTAGAGAAGCCTAGCCACCGATTGATGGGGCAAGGGTACGTAGGTTTGTTAGACTGGTTTGATATTGGTTTAACTTTGCCTAACTCGCGACTTGGATTAAAAGCACAGCTTATAGGTGAGCCGAGATTAAGAGCCGAGCAGGGCAATTTTTCGGCAGCTCTAAATGGTGGAATCGCGTATTCAAGAGAAGAAGCTAGCTCTCGAGCGTTTTCAAATACCACACAAGCCTTTAAGCTTACCGAATGGCAAATGGATGCGGGTCTTGCTCTTGGCTATCGTTTTTCGAAAAACGTTTTACTTTATACTGGTCCATTTATTTTGTGGGATTTTGTAAAGATCAATTACCAACAAAATACCGCTCTAACTGGTACAGAGCTGAATGGAACTATTCGTTCTGTGGGGTTTAACCTCGGAACTCACATTACTTTAGATAGAGTATTTTTTCGTATGGAAGGTGCGGGCACCAAAACAAAAATTGGTAATGTTAATATTGGTCAGGCACTTACGGTCTAGCAGTAGGAATGTATCTTTAAAAATTGGGGGACTTTCATGAACACCATACTTTATTGTTTGGCTATGTTTATTTCTTTTCACAAGCGCCTTTGCTTCTAGTGGGCAATTACTTAATTATGCAAAAATCCCCACAAACTTTTATAGCATAAAAGCCAATATTAGCTGCGAAGATGATTCTTGTGAGTCTTTAGACTTAAATATTTCTATAGACGAAAATGGCAAATACGAAATCCCCAGATCTGTCTTGAACTTGCCAGCATCAAAAAAATATAATCTTTCACTTTTTTTAAGTATTGATGAAAATATGCCTGGCTATCCTTTTGGCCATTATGTGGATGATTTAATTCATTACTACAACCCTGTAGGGCTAAGTAAAAAAGAGCTTCTAGAGTATATAAATGCATTTACTATTTATCCACTGGAAGCATTTACTACCAAGTTACAGTTAAAGAGTGGTCATTCTGTTGATGAGTGGATTAAAGCCAACGGCCGAGATGTAAGAATCTCTTATGAGGTTGATTTTAGCCCGAACGAAATTAAGTTTCCGGAAAGAAATTTTGCCTGTTACGGAGGCCCCGAAGACGACGGCAAATCTACTTGTGAACTCTCTACTTTTGGATTCGAGCAGGGCTATATAGACTTTCAAAATGTATATAAATTTAGGGCACGACAAATCGTTGTAATGGGCGCGTATGAGAAAAATCCCCCAGTGCGAGTACGAGCTGAGATCTATGGCGATAGTGTAGAAAATGGAGGAGTGCTCGCTAGTATAGATGAACAATTAAACTACCAAGATATACGAGAAAATTTACTATTTAGGCTGGATGACTCTTCTTTAAAAGAGTTAACTTCAGAAAGAAATATTCTTGGCGACTTGGATCTTAGTATAGAGTACGGCTACGGATTCTCTGAAAATTATGCCAGCTGGTATGCTAGACTTAACCTATTTTGTGAGAACGGAAAAATAAAGGGAACAATTACGCAAAGGGAGTCGCAATTCTATTCCGAGGACGATGTGCTCTTTCGTGGTCGCGTTTATGGTACTTGCGATGGAGAAGCAAATAATTTCTCCATGGAATTTATGAGAGCAGATTCTAGTATTGTAACACTTACGTTTGGTTCTACAAGAATAGCCGCTCGTTATTGGCCATCTAGCAATGGAAAAAGAGAATTTAATAAACTTCTCATGACGAAAAATTTCTCTTCTGATCGCCATGCTAAATTTATTGGTGCAGACCAGACAATGAATTTGCCTTTATTTGATGGGCAGCAAGAGATTGGAACTATTTCTGTGATGACTCCTAAAGGGAGGTAGGTCATATTTGATAGCTAATTGGTTTTAGCTACAGAAGTAACCTTTTTATAGTTTGAAAAAATAAGCTGAAGGATTAGAATTTTCTTTAGAAAGAGGGCTCTTATGAAGATTTTAAGATTCGGTTTTGTATTATTTTCGCTATTTGGTTTTTTCAATATTACTGAAGCGGCATCGGCCTCTACAGCTTCATCAATAAATAAATTTAGTTGTGAGGCTGACTTAAATAAAGGGCTTAGTAAAAATCCGTACAAGCATGATCAACTAAAAGACGCATATATATTTTGTACAATAAATATATTTTACCGAAAACTTGAGTCGATTTATAGGGGCTTAAGTAGTGATACTGATCAAGAAACTAAAACGCGGATCATGGCATGCATGAATTATGTTCATGAAACTTCAATCAAGTTAATAAAGAATTTTGAAACGCCCTACGAGGCTAGCAATAAAGATTGCGATAAATTTATACGAAAATAATGGTGGTATTTTTTAGTGTTTAAGCCGAAAACGAACTGCCACAGCCGCAGCTTTTTTTGGCGTTAGGATTATTGAACACAAAACCCTTGCCGTTGAGGCCACCAGAATAGTCGAGCTCCATTCCGTTTAGGTATAAAAAGCTTTTAGGATCAACAGCTACCTTTATAGGACCAAAATCAAAGATCTTATCTTTTTCTGTTACAGAATCTACAAAATCTAATTTGTACGAAAGGCCACTGCACCCACCACCAGTTACACTAACACGCAAAATGGGGTTGGTTTTGCCCTCATCTTTTTGCACTTGTACTAGTTTGTTTTGAGCGCTTTCGGTTAACTTAATCATTTTTGTTCCATTCGTGCTTCTGTTCGCTGAAAGGTCGGAGAGTTAGCTTGGATCTCTTTTACCGCCTTCACTATAGACAGTATAGCATAATTTACCTCATCTTGGGTAGTAAAGCGGCCAAGCCCTATGCGAATCGAACCATGAATAACCTCATCAGAAAGTTTCATGGCTGCTAAAACATAAGAAGGTACAGAGGCTGCACTCATGCAGGCAGAAGTACTAGAAATTGCAATGCTTTTAAGTCTGGCGACGAGAGCATCGCTCGCTACATGGGGAAAAGAGATATTTAGTGATTGCGGCAATCGATCCGTGGGGTGCCCATTTAGAGTAACCTCTCCTAGCTCTTTTCTTAGTTCAGATAGTAAGTAATCCCTGAGATAAGAAAGCCGAGAAATCTCAGCGTCCATTTTTTCTGTGGCTATTTCACAGGCTTTGCCGAGTCCAACAATTCCTGGAACATTTAATGTTCCGGAGCGGAAGCCTCTCTCTTGGCCACCTCCATGCATAAGGGGCTCTAAAACAACTCTTGGCTCGCGCCTTCGAACAAAGAGTGCGCCTACACCTTTGGGGCCGCAGAGTTTATGTGCCGACATTGAGAGTAAATCTATATTATCTTCTTTCACATTTATGCGAATTTTTCCCACTGCCTGGGCAGCGTCGGTATGAAAAAGTATATTTTTTTCTTTCGCTAGAGCACCAATTTCTTTAAAAGGCTGGATGGTTCCTGTTTCATTATTTGCCATCATAACAGAAATAAGAATCGTATCTGGGCGAATGGCTTTTCGAACTTCTTCAATTTCTACTTGCCCCTCTTTGTTTACTGGTAAGAGGGTGATGTCAAAACCTTTTCGGCTAAGATAATTTGCAGCCTCTAAAATACACTTATGTTCAATCGACGATGTGATGATGTGTTTTCCGAGGTGACCATATTTTTCTGCTATACCAATGAGTACAGCATTATTACTTTCTGTGGCCCCACTGGTAAACACGATTTCGGAAGATTCAGCGCCAATAGCCTTGGCTACCTGGGTGCGGGCTTTTTCCACAGCAAATTCTGCTCGCCAACCAAAGCAGTGGCTTTTCGAGCTAGCATTACCGAATTCTTCTTTAAAATACGGAAGCATTTGCTCTAAAACGAGTGGATCCACAGGGGTTGTAGAATGGTAATCCAGGTAAATAGGGAGCTTTACTTTTTCACTCATAGCTTTTTATGACCTCAGTAGTCATTGACAGTCAAGCAAGAGTACCCATTTTTCTGTAGAAAGGCTATGACGCGCTAGCGCGAATTCCCCAGGAAAATTGTTTTTACCTCTCATCTAAGTGATAATTAGAGGAATGCACCAGGGAATCTGGTAAGAAAGAGAGACGATGAAGAAAAAGAACTTTAATATGCGACAGTTTCACAAAACCTTAGCTTTATGGTTTTTAATTATATTAGTAGCACTCAGCTTATTTAGAGTGGTCGAGCAAGGAAAAGATACCGCTTTAGATTTTGGCTATTCTGAATTTAGAAATGCCATTAGATCGGGCAATGTTGAAGAAGTAACCCTTCAATCTGATAATAAAATTACGGGTAAATTTAAGACAGAAGTTCAGGGTAAAAAAGAATTTCGCGTAGATGGGTTTGCTAAAGACGATGACCTAATTGCTTTATTAGAAACTAATAAAGTTAAATTTGCGAACAAGCCTGTTGAAAAAGCGCCATTCTGGCAGCAGGCGCTTCTTTCTTGGTTGCCTATACTCTTCTTAGTGGGAATTTTCTTTTTCTTCATACGCCAAATGCAAATTGGCGGTGGCAAAGCCATGAGCTTTGGAAAAAGCAAAGCACGCCTAATGAATGAGAGCAATAACCGAGTGACATTTAAAGATGTAGCTGGGGTTGACGAGGCCAAAGATGAATTAGAAGAAATCATCGAGTTTTTAAAAGACCCAAAAAAGTTTACTCGACTTGGTGGGCGTATCCCAAAAGGTGTTCTTTTGATGGGGCCTCCAGGTACTGGAAAAACTTTATTGGCAAAAGCCATTGCAGGTGAAGCAGGTGTGCCTTTCTTTTCTATCTCGGGCTCTGATTTCGTAGAGATGTTCGTAGGTGTGGGTGCTTCTCGCGTACGTGATCTTTTTGAACAAGGTAAAAAACAAGCACCATGTATCATTTTTATCGATGAGATTGATGCCGTAGGTAGGCAAAGAGGAGCAGGCCTAGGTGGCGGTCATGATGAGCGTGAGCAAACCCTAAACCAGCTTTTAGTAGAAATGGATGGATTCGAAGGCAATGATGGAGTGATTCTTGTTGCTGCTACGAACAGACCTGATGTTCTTGATCCGGCCCTATTACGACCAGGTCGTTTTGATAGAAGAGTTGTTGTTGGTAAGCCTGATGTGAAGGGTAGAGAGCAGATTCTTGGTGTTCATGCTAGACGATCGCCTCTTGGACCAAATGTGAACCTTTCAATCATTGCGAAGCAAACACCAGGATTTTCTGGCGCTGATCTAGAAAACCTCGTAAACGAAGCTGCGCTATTAGCTGCAAGGCAAAGTAAAAAGTATTTAGAGATGAGCGACTTTGAGTTAGCAAAAGATAAAGTGCTTATGGGTGTTGAGCGTAAGAGTATGGTTATCAGCGATGATGAGAAGAAGAATACGGCTTATCACGAGTCTGGTCACACTATAGTGGGCTATTTGCTGCCTGGGGTAGATCCAATCCATAAGGTAACAATCATCCCTAGAGGCTTTGCTTTAGGAGTGACACAAACTCTTCCTGATGAAGATAGGCTCTCTTATACAAAAGATCGTGCAGAAAATATGATTTCTTTTTTAATGGGCGGCCGAATTGCTGAAGAGCTTATTTTTGGTCATAAGACCACTGGTGCTGGTAACGACATTGAAAGAGCTACAGATCTTGCTCGTAAAATGGTTTGTGAGTGGGGCATGAGCGATCGCCTAGGGCCAGTTACTTTTGGTAAAAAAGATGAAGCGGTTTTCTTAGGCAGAGAAATTCAATCATCAAGAGAGTTCTCTGAAGCTACAGCTCAGATGATCGATAATGAAGTGCGAGAGATTGTAGAAAGAAATTATAGACGGGCGCGAGATATTTTGAGTTCAAATGTAGATATTCTCCACTCTATGTCTAAGGCTTTATTAGAGTATGAAACATTAGACAAAGAAGAAATTGATCTTCTTATGAAGCGCGTGCAATTACCACCTAAGTCGTCTAAAAAACAAGATGGCGGAAGTGGTAGTAAGGATGATGGTTCTGCTCCGGCGACAAATGAAGGTGAGGTTCCTGGCGGTGTAATCTCTGGTTCTCCTGCGCCAGTTTAGCGAATAGAGGTCGATCGATGAATTCACTACTATCGAATATCCTCTCAGGATTTCGGTTGCACGATATGGTAGATATCGTGCTGGTGGCTTTCGTCGTTTACAGAGCCTTTATGATTCTTAGAGGTACGCATGCGATTCAAATGGTAACGGGCCTCCTTTTTATGGGGGTCTTTTACTTTCTCTCTTCTTATTTTGAGTTATTTACCGTTCATTGGATTCTTCGCTACTTTTTTGATTACTTATTCATAATTGTCATTGTTTTATTTCAAGACGATTTACGTAGAGCGCTTGCTTATGTAGGTAAAAATCCCTTTATTTCAACAAAGGGTGAACAGCTTGATCGTATTGTTGTAGAAGAAGTTGCTAAAGCTGCGGCTCAAATGGCGAAAGATCGTATGGGGTCTTTGATCGTAATTGAAAGAGAGACTGGGTTAAAAAATTTCGTAGATACAGGGGCTATTTTAGATGCCTCAGTGCGGTCAGAACTTTTATATTCTATTTTTATTCCAAGCTCACCCATCCATGATGGAGCTGTTATTATCCAAGATGGGAAAATAGCAGCAGCAGGTTGTTTTCTGCCGCTGACAAAGAATCCGAATGTAGATAAAGGATTCGGCACTCGTCATAGAGCAGCTATTGGATTAACTGAAGATACCGATGCTGTAGTGATTCTTGTTTCTGAAGAGGCAGGGGCCGCTTATCTTGTTAAGGGTGGTAGAATTTCTTCTAAATTATCTGAAGAAGAATTAGCCAATAGCTTGTCAGTAATTCTAGAGTTAACTGATTTTGCAAAATCGGCTCCTATTAAGGCTAGTGGGCGAGGCACAAGATGAATATTCTTTTTCACAATTTGGGTTGGAAAATTTTATCCTTCGTTGTTGCTTTCGTAATCTGGTTTATCGTGATGAGTTCAAATGCCATTGAAATGACAAAAGAAGTTAATCTAGAGCTTGCTCTACCGAATGAGCTTGTGGTCTCTAATGAGATTCCTAAAATTGTGAGTTTTCGACTTTCTGGATCGAAGTTTTTTTTGAGAACAGTTGCAAACTCTTTGGATAATTTAAAAATTGATTTAACAAACGCAAAGGCAGGCCCTACTTATTATCGAATTGAAAAAGACAGCTTACATTTACCAATTGGAGTAAAGGTTTTATCGATTTCTCCTAGTACAATTAATCCTGTTTTATCGCCAGTCGATAGAAGATCTGTTCCCGTTGATGTCATTACGAGAAATAGCGTTCCAAATGGATATCGAGTGGTAAAGATTCAAGCTACTCCTAAAAATGTTCGTATTAAAGGGCCTAAAAACGTAGTGGAGAAAATCTCTGTAATCAAATCTCAAGCCATCGATTTAACAGATATTCCTGCAAGTTTAAAATGGGATATTCCTTTAGCAACTGGTCATCCCAATATTGTATTTGATGAAGAGACAGAACCAAAAATTTCTATTGAAGTTGAACCTACGGGATCAAACTTTAGAGTCGCTGGTGTGCCCTTGCAAATCAATAGCTCGCGCTCCTTTACAGTGAATCCAGATAAAGTCGCTCTTTATGTAAATTGTCCGCCAAATTTAATTCGTACGCTGACACCAGATAAAGTGAAGGCTTATGTTGATATGCCAGAGACAAAGGCCGGAGTCTATGTTCGTGAAGTAAAGGTAGAGCTGCCTAAGGGTGTAAAACTTGTTAGAACTGTGCCTGATCGAGTACAAGTAAAGTTGGAATAGTAAAGATGAAGAAGCGTAAATTATTTGGAACAGATGGAATTCGAGGACTTGCGAATAAGTTTCCTATGAATACTGAAGTGGCTATGCACGTGGGTGCAGCTACAGCAAAAGTTTTATTCAAACGTGCTGGCGGCCATAAAAGAACAGACTACCCCAAGCCAAGAATTATTATCGGTAAAGACACAAGACTTAGTTGTTATATGCTAGAGCAAGCACTTACTAGTGGTATTTGCTCTATGGGAGCAGATGTTCTTTTAACTGGTCCAATACCAACCCCGGCGGTTGCATTTTTAGTTAAAGATATGCGTGCTGATGCAGGCATCATGGTGAGCGCTTCTCACAACCAATACCAAGATAATGGGATTAAGATTTTTGACCATGAGGGGTTTAAGCTTCCTGATGCTTTAGAAGAAGAAATTGAAGAAATGGTTTGGAAAGCCTTAGAGGGGCATTTGGATGACGAGAACTTACCTAAGAACGATAAAATAGGTCGCACAGTGAGAATCGATGATGCTCCTGGGCGTTATATCGTTGGCCTTAAAAATAGTTTACCCAGTGGGTTTCACCTGCAAGATATCCCTCTAGTTTTAGACTGTGCAAATGGGGCAGCATATAAAGTTGCTCCTACGGTTTTTCGCGAATTAGGGGCAAAAGTTTTTCTCAAAGGTAGCGAGCCAAATGGTACAAATATTAATTTGGGTGTAGGGGCTCTTTACCCAGAAGTGGCTGCGGGAGCTGTAGTAGAGTTTAGTGCGAAAATTGGAATTTCTTTAGACGGGGATTCAGACCGAGTGATTCTTTCTGATGAAAATGGCGAAGTTGTCAATGGTGACCAAGTTATTGGAATCTGTGCTGCTGAACTAAAACGATTAGGAAAATTAAAAGGCAATACCGTAGTTACAACACCTATGTCTAATTTGGGGCTAGAGCAGTTTTTAGAAAGCCAAGGAATCAACCTTACTCGTGCTGGGGTGGGGGATCGCTATGTTTTAGAAGAAATGAGAACCAATGGATATTCTTTTGGTGGAGAACAAAGCGGACATATTATTTTTGGTGACTATAGTTCTACTGGTGACGGTATTTTAGCTGCACTAAAAGTAATCGAAATTATGACAAAAACAGGACGAGCACTTTCTGAGCTTAAAAAGCAGGTTACAATGTTTCCCCAAGTGCGAGAAGATGTTCGCATCGTAGAGAGAAAAGAAATTAAAGATTTACCGGAAGTGAAAAAATTAATTGAAGAAACAGAAAAAGAGCTAAAGGGCAAAGGGCGAATTTTTGTTCGTTATTCTGGTACTGAACCTCTAGTAAGAGTGATGATAGAAGGTCCAGACGTTAAAGTGATCCGAGCTATGGCGAAAAAAATCGGCGCTGCTTTTTCTAAAGCTATAGGTGAGTGATGAATCCCTTAGGTCACGGGATAGATTTAGTACAAATATCTCGGATAAAACAAATTTTACAAAAAGATGGTACTCAGTTTGTTGATCGTGTTTTTTCTGAACAAGAACAAAAATATTGTAATCGATTTCAAGACCCTTATCCGCATTACGCGGCTCGTTTTGCGGCGAAAGAAGCCTATGGGAAAGCATTGGGGCTTGGTTTAGGTAAATCTGGTGATTTAGTTGAAGTAGAAGTTGAGCTTAATGATTTGGGTGCTCCCAGTCTTGTTTTAAAAGGGAGAGCGGCTGATATTGCTCAGCAAAAAAAGATAAAAAAAATTTTACTCTCACTGAGTCATGACGCTGATATGGCTATTGCATCGGTAATTTTATATTCTTAAAAGTCTTTGATAGCATGACGAGGCAATTTTACAGTAAAAATGGCATTCGATAGAACTCCCTGATACCCTGTTATGGTCTATGTATATTCAGGAGAATTCATGCGAGTCGTAACAGCAAAAGAAATGCGCGATATAGATGATTTAGCGCAAGAGAAATTTAAGATTCCTTCTATAGTTTTGATGGAAAACGCGGGACTCAAAGCTGCTGAAATCGTTGCAAGCAAATATTCTGAATTGGGTTTTTTATCTGAGATTCTTGTATTTGCCGGGAAAGGTAAAAACGGTGGTGACGCTCTAGTGGTGGCTAGGCAGCTAGTTGCTATGGGAAAAAAAGTTCGGTTATTTTTATTGCATAGCTTTGATGCCTATAAGGGAGAGTCAAAGCAAAATTTAGAAATTTTATTAGAGCAAAAAATTCGCCCTATTGTTTTAGATAACGTTAGCCCCTTAGAAGAATACTTTAATTCAGCAAATGGCCCATTTCTTTGTGTAGATGGCTTATTAGGTATTGGGTTCAAGGGTCCTCTTGCAGGACTATTCGCCGATGTAGTCGATCTATTAAATGCAAAATCAGATTATATGATTGCTCTTGATATACCAACGGGTGTTGATGCAACAACGGGACAAGTGGTAGGCCAAGCTATTTATGCAGACCTAACCATAGCCTTTGGGTTTTCAAAGTTAGGTCACTTTGTTGCACCAGGAGCTATCAATCGAGGTGAATTAACAGTCGTTGATATCTCTTTGCCTACAATTTTTCGCTCTGATGGATATATTCATGCATTGTCGAAAGACACTGTTGCCCCTCTTTTAAAGAGAAGAGATCGCTACGGACATAAAAACTCATTTGGACATACCTTGCTTTTTGGTGGATCAAGAGGAAAGCTCGGTGCCATCAGTATGGCGGCAAGTGCCTGCCTTAGAGTAGGTACTGGTTTGGTTACAGTGGTTACTTGGCAAGAGGTCTATGAGCAGTTGTCTGCAAAACTGGCAGATGAAATTATGTGCTTGCCTCTAGAGGTTGAAGAAGCCAAATATGATCAATATAAAGATTTAGTTCATTATTATTCATCAGTCGTTATTGGCCCAGGTATGGGAACAGACGAAAGAGCAGAAAAACTTCTTTGTGACTTTATTGATTTCTATAAAGGAACTCTATTGATTGATGCTGATGGGATTTCTATGCTTGCTAAGCCCAATGTAAAAGAGAGGCTTTTCAAGCGAAAAGAAGTAACGATCTTAACGCCTCATCCAGGAGAGCTTTCTAGACTGCTTGCTGTTCCAAAAAGTGAAGTGGTTTCTTCTCCTAGAGAAATGGTTGAGAGAGCCTCTGAAGAGGCAAATGCTATTGTTGTTTTAAAGGGAGCTACTTCATTTATTTGTGCTGGTGATGGTCATATTTATTTAAATCATTATCCCAATGATGGCATGGCAACAGCAGGTTCTGGAGATGTGCTCGCTGGGATGATTGGTGGTCTTGCTGGGCAAAGCAATATCAATCCAAAAGATGCGGTGTGTTTGGGGGTCTATATGCACTCGCTTGCTGGTGATAAGGCAGCACAAAAGCTTGGACATCGCTCTATGGCAGCTTCTGATTTAATCTCTCACCTTGGAGAGTCTTTTTTAGAATTGCGTAAGCATAGAGAGTTTTTGCTCAGCTAGTGGTCTATGAAACTAGTTAATGCCAAAGAGACAGAAAATTTTGGGCAAGAATTTGCGCAAAATTTAAAACCCGGCGATATTGTAAAAATTACAGGGATTCTTGGGGCAGGAAAAACCACTTTTGTTAGAGGAGTGGTAGAAGCCCTAGGAGGACAAGCCGATGAGGTACACAGCCCTACTTTTTCTATAGTGCATGAGTATGGTATTGAGGGTGGGGCAATAATCCACTGTGATTTTTATAGGTTACCGGATAATTCCGATTTGGAGGAATTTGGTGGACTAGAGTTTTTCGAAGAAGAAAAAATCTACCTTATTGAGTGGCCAGAAAAAATTAGACTATTTAAGTCTGTTTTTCAAAGACGCTTGATTGACGTGCATTTCGAGATAGTCGAAGATTTTCGTATGGTAAAAATTACCTGGCCGTAGATATTTCCTACTTTTCTGCTTTTATTTGTTGACTTTAATGATTGAGTGCGAGAAAACATTCATATGATGCGTGGCATCAGTGTGTAAACTAAACGACCCTATTAGTTGATGCACTCTCTACGCTTATGGTAAAAATTGAATTGCAACAGGAAGGGCATAAAAGCCTAGGGGGTAAAAAATATGAGACTAACATCAAAAGGAAGATACGCTGTTCGGGCCATACTAGATTTAACATTCAATTCGAATGGGAAGCCTGTTCGTCTTCAAGAGATCAGCGAAAGACAAAAGATTTCTCTTCACTATTTAGAGCAACTTTTTCGTAGACTAAGAAAAGGCAATGTTGTGAAGAGTGTTCGCGGTCCTGGCGGTGGATATCTCTTGTCGCGATCAATGGATGATATCGCAGTAAAAGACGTGCTTTTATCAGTAGGGGAAAATATTAACCCTGCTAGGGATATCGTTGGTCCTGCAGACATGAAAGAATCTACAATTGAGTTTGTGTTGACGAAGTCTTACTTCGAAAACCTTGCTACCTTGATGCAAGAATATCTTGCAACCACAACCTTAGGAGATCTTATCCGTAAGGCGAAAGGCGAAGGTAGAACAACTACTCAACAAAACATTGGGGCTGATACAATCGAAGCAGATGCTATCGGTATCCAACAGAATGTAAATAGAAACCTTGAGACAGATCTATCTTGATCATAACTCAACAACGCAAATGGGGCAGGCAGCTAAGGCTGGCCTGCTTCGTTGCGTTTTAGATGAGCCGTTAGGTTTTGCCAATCCATCTAGTATTCATTTCGCGGGCCGTAGAACAAGAGAGCTCGTTGAGCAAGCAAGAGATAAAATAGCCCAAGAAATTCAGTTAGAGGATCCAGAAGAAATTGTCTTCACTTCCGGTGCGACCGAATCAATAAATACAACATTAAAAGGTTTTACCTCTTATTATCGAGAGCATGAAGTTTGCGTGATTTCATCTCTCACTGAGCATGAAGCTACATTAGCCACCTTAGGTTATTTAAGTGAGAATGGGGCTACCGTAGTCTACTTGCCGGTAGATAAGAGTGGTCAAATTAATTTAAGCGACTTAAAGATTGCCATTGAAAAGAATGCAGCCAAGAAAACCCTTGTTTCGCTTATGATTGCTAATAATGAAACTGGAGTGGTTCATTCATATAAAGAGATAGCTAAAATATGTAGGGAGGCTAAAGTTTTTCTGCATTTTGATGGTGCCCAAGCCTTAGGGAAAATAGAAAATTTTGCTTGGGATTTTTCTTATGATTTTTTAAGTCTATCTGCTCACAAAGTAGGAGCAGCAAAAGGGGTAGGTGCCTTGATCGTAAAAAAAGGCGCTCCCATTCACGCCTTTTTTCATGGAGGCTCTCAAGAAAAGAAAAAGCGTGCAGGAACGCTTAATGTAGCTGGTATTATAAGTTTTGGTGAGGCCATGAAAGACCTGCAAACCTGGGATTTTCAAAAAATGAAAAGACTAAGAGATTCTTTCGAAGAAAAAGTATTGTCTGAGATTGAGGGGGTATCTATTCAGTCAAAAGATGCTTTGCGTTTAGTGAATACATCAAACTTAGTTTTCGAGGGAGTACGAGGCGAGTCTTTGCTTATGGCGCTAGATTTAGAGGGTTTTGCTGTGTCTAGCGGAAGTGCGTGTCATTCAGGTTCTATTCAGCCTTCTCATGTTTTATTGGCCATGGGCTTTGATAAGCCTGCTGCTTCATCTGCACTTAGAGTATCTCTTGGGGTATCAAATACCGAAGAAGAGTTGTTATTATTTGTTGCTGCTTTAAAAAAACAAGTACAAAGAATACCTACATTTTCTAAGAGTTTGCTGGCTAAATAATTTCTTTAGATAAAATAGAAAAATGTGGAGCAGGATTTATTCCCAAAACTCCCATATTTGCAATATGGGTAGATTTAAAAGTTTTTTTATCGATGAAGTGTAGTTTTCCGTAGTAAGTTGCAATTAAATAATATTTATCCGAAAGACAAAGCCCTAAGCCTAAAGGATAATCACCAGGTGTTTCGTAGAGAGATTTTAATTTTTTTTCTTTCATGTCCCAAAAAGAAACTGCCGAGCCGGCTGTATGGCTTACAAAAGAAATATGATTTTCTTTATCTAATTTGATTGTTAGATTTAAGCGCATTTTATTTTCTATGCTTTTAGGCATCATTTCATGAGTGGAATTGTTTTGTAGGCCAGCAATGGCTATAGGAGTACTTAAGTTTACATCGCCTAAGAAACCAATTTTTGGATTTTTAATCTCTTTATTTTTATACCAAGCTCTTGTCGATACGACTATTGATGAATCATCTTCATTTGCCTCAAAGTGACAATAAGAAGAGTGTTTGATTTTTGGCTTGATGATAGTTTCTACTTTTCCCGACTCGGCATCTAGAACAGAAAGTATGCCATCTATATTTGGTGCTGCGTTTTGTATCTTACCATAATGCCCAATCGCGATATTTTTGCCAGCGTTTAAGTTTTGCACAAAATGAGTTTGAGCCCCCTGTGACTGAAATTTCTTAACTTCTTTCCAGTTTTTTGTTTCTAGTACACGCACAGCACCCTGATCTTTTTTATTTCTAGGAAATTCGGGTAAGTAGAACAAGGTTCCATCGGGTGAAAATACTCCATGACCCGAGAAGAGCTGCCCATTATTTGCATGAACTACGGATTCTATTTTTTTCTTATTCAAGTCCCAAATAGATGCGATTTCTTCATCTTGATCAATCACCACTGCTCTTATTTTTTTTCCATAGAAGAGCTCAAAATAGTGCGATTTTGTATTGGGAAGGTCAAAATGTTCTACTTTGCCGTTTGCTATATTTAATAGGCTCATTTTATTGCCGCCAGCAATCATGAGTGTTCCATAGGATTCTTTGGGCGCATTCCATTTTTCTTCTCCAAACGCTGTAGAAGCATAGATAAGCTTGGGAATCGGCAAAGCAGAAGCGGCTAGAATGATTCCCGATTTTTTGAGAAATTGCCTGCGATCCATGGTGAATTCATTATAACTTTAGATGCTTACGGGTGGGAGCTTTTTATTTCTATCAGCGTTCTATTTTTTCATTGCGTATAAAGTGGCGAGAAATTTATTTTTATTTGTAATTTTAAATAGTTATACAGATAGCTGGGCTTTGTAGATTTGATTGGTGAGTCGAATGCTGTGCGCCTAAGAGACATATTGTTTCTAGTCTCAAGAAAGGTTGACGTTGAGCGTTGATTCTTTTATTCTCCCATGCAAATGCAAAAGAAATCAAAGGGAAAAGTCGTTGTAGCGATGAGTGGGGGGGTAGACTCTTCTGTTGCTGCTGCTTTACTTCAATTACAAGGTTATGAAGTGATTGGAATGTCGATTCAGACATTCGATGCGAATAAAGAAGATAAAGAACGCTTTGATTCTTGTTGCTCTATCTCAGACATGAACGATGCGAGACGAGTTTGTGAAAAATTAGGTGCTCCATTTTTTGTGGTAAATGCTGTGGAAGCTTTTGAGTCACGTGTGATTGATCACTTTGTTTCAGAATATTTAAATGCCCGTACGCCAAACCCTTGCGTCTTATGTAATAACCATATCAAATTTGATTATCTTTTAGAAAAAGCGCTTGAGATCGGTGCAGATTCTGTAGCCACTGGACATTATGCAAAAGTACATTTTAATCAAGAAACTGGCAGATACTCTCTTTTAAAAGCGGTAGATGAACAAAAAGATCAAAGCTATTATCTTTTTGGTCTTAGCCAAGAGCAATTAAGGCATACGTTAATGCCACTTGGAGATTTGCGAAAAATTCAAGTTCGTAAAATGGCAGAGGAGTTTGGACTTTTACGAGTTTCTAAAAAACCTGATTCTCAAGAAATTTGTTTTGTGGGAAGCGAAGGTTACGCAAAATTTATTGAGAAAAAAGTGGGTCCTTCGGTATTTATTCCTGGTAGTTTTTTTCTTTCCACTGGAGAGCTACTAGGTCACCACACGGGTGTGCATCAGTATACAATTGGGCAAAGAAAAGGGCTACCTGCAGATGTTTTATCTCAAGCACAAAAATTGGGATTTCATGAGTTGTACGTGAAATCCATAAACCTTGATACGGGCAAAGTTATCCTAGATAAAGAATCTGATCTTTTTAAAAAATCTTTCTTAGCTAGAGATTTTAATTGGCTTGCTGGCGTAAACTTTAGTGTTGATAGGCTTGTAAGTGCAAGAATTCGTTCTAGGCACGAAGGAGCTTCTGCAAAAGCAAGGCTTTACTCGGGAAACAGAGTGATTGTCGAGTTTGAAGAAGCTCAAAGAGCAATTACACCTGGCCAAGCTGTGGTACTGTATGACGGAGATGAAGTTCTTGGTGGTGGATGGATAGAGAAGGTCTATGATGGAAGCCAGCTCTAAAGATTTTTCCTACGAAATTCATACTATGGGTTGCAAGGCAAACCTAACAGATTCACAAGATTTAGAATCTCAGTTGTTGTCCATGGGTGGAGTTGAATCATCTGTTGATCCTGATGTTTATATTCTCAATACTTGTACAGTTACTGACCAAGCAGACAAAGAAGCAGTAAAGTTGCTGAAAAAAGCAAAACATAAATTAGTTATTGCTACAGGCTGCATGGCACAGGTAAGCCCAGATGTATTGTCAAAAACAGAAAGAGAAAATTTTGTAATTTTAAGAAATTCAGCTAAGTCTGAAATTAGTGAGGTTATTTCTGGTTGGTTAAAAAAGCAATCTCAAGAGGGCGTAGTTCATGGAGATCGCTTAGGGTGGCATCAATCTGTTAGGGCTAGCAATTCCTATTTGCAAGAAGGTAAAACGAAAAGAACAAGAGCTTTTTATAAGGTTCAAGACGGATGTAATGCTTTTTGCTCGTATTGTGTGATTCCGCTGGCAAGAGGTAGAAGTCGTTCTCTCTCGGAGCAAAAAATCTTAGAGGGGATACAACAATTAGAGCGTGATGGGGTTAAAGAAGTAGTACTAACTGCAATTCATGCCGCAGACTATTTGGATGGTAATACAGATTTTATTGCATTGGCGAAATCAATTTTAAAAAACACATCTACGATTCGAGTAAGATTAACATCTCTTGATCCCTCAGAGATAACAAAAGACTTAATTTTTTTTATGAAAGAAAACCCAAGGCTTTGTCCGCATTTTCATTTGTCGATCCAATCGGCTAACGACAAAGTTTTAAAAGACATGGGAAGAAACTATTCTGCAAAAGATATTGAAAATACATTTGAAGATATAATGACAATCATCCCTCATGCATATTTAGGTATGGATTTAATCGCTGGATTTCCCACAGAGAAAAAAGAAGATCATTTAGACACTTTAGAAAGACTAAAAAAGTTACCGTTCACGAAAGCTCACGTTTTCCCTTATTCGGTGAGAAGAAATACTGCTGCAGAAAGGCTGATCCAATCTGGGAATATTGTGGCTCAGCATGAAATTGCTAGTCGTGCAAAAGAGCTAAGAGAGTTAGGCAAAAAGAAAATGCAAATTGCCTTAGAGTCAAAAATAGGTAGTGTTCAAGAAATTTTAGTTGAAGAGAAGAAAATAGCTGTAGGCTCTAGAACTTGTAGTTTTGGCCATGCTAGAAATTTTCATAAAGTTGTTATCCCAGGCGATCATCCAGCAGGGGAGTTAAAAAGAATTAAAGTAGTTGGGATACTAAAAGATGATTATCTAAAAGGAGAGTTGTTTTGAATTTATTATTATTATTTGTTTCTTTTGTCGCCTTTGCGAACCCTCAAGAAGTAGTACAAGATATTTTTACAAAAAGTTCGCAAGAAGAAGTAATTAAAAATCTTGAGAAGCAAGAAGAAGTTCAAAAGCATATAGATTATGATACTTTGGCAAAAAATGCTTTGGGTAAGTATTATAAAA
This sequence comes from Oligoflexia bacterium, assembly GCA_023954355.1. Taxonomy (GTDB): domain Bacteria; phylum Bdellovibrionota; class UBA1018; order CAIPTA01; family CAIPTA01; genus JAMLID01. The sequence goes on from JAMLID010000002.1 coordinate 94,995, forward strand.
CTACATCGAAAAAAGATTTTGATTGGTTTAAGTCAACACTTAAGCAGATTATTGCATTAACTATTTTTCCCAAGGCTCCAGAGTTTTTAAAAGATGTTTCGATTTCTTACTCGGATGTAAAAGAGAAAAAAGATAAAGCTTTCGTAAGTAGTCAGGTTCAGAATAAAGCAGATTTTACCGACGTATCTTATGATTTAAAAAAGAGTGGTGAAGACTGGGTGGTAACGGATATCTCTATTGCTGGCTTGTCTTGGACAGATTCTATTCGCGATCAGGTTTCTGATGTACTGAAGAAGAAAAAATGGAAAGGTCTAAAAGATCTAATGGGGGCACGACTTAAGAAGCTTCAAGAGGAGAAAAAGTGATTTTTTTTCTACTGGTATCCATTACTGTATTTGCTCAAACACTAAACATAAATGATGCAATTCGTATTGGTTTAGAAAAAAATCAAGAGATTAAATCTCAAGAATGGCAGTTAAAGCAGGCTGAGGCAGATTATGACCAAGTGATTAGTGAGTTCGCTCCAAAATTAGAAGGTACTTTTGGAATAGGGCCTATTACCAAAGCGGAAGGCAATGCGACTCGCTCGATAGAAGACAAAGGTGTGTTGGGTCGAATGCTGATGGGAAAAATAACTGTCACTCAGCCATTATACACATGGGGTAGGCGTTCTAATTATAAAAACGCAGCTATCGCTGGATTGCATGTTAAGCAAGCTGAGTTAGGAGCAAAAGAGAGTGAAGTGCGCTACCAAATCAAAGAGGCATATTATGGATATCAATTTGCAAACTCTTTGTATGACTTCATTCAAGGTGGATTAGAAGAATTAGAAAAAGCGAAAAAGAATAAAAAAATTGAAGACCATAAAACAAAAATTTTCGTTCTAGATATTGAGGCGAATGTACAAGAGGTAAAAAAACATTATACATTGGCTTTAGAGGCTCTACGCTTAAGAACAGGAGATTCAGAAATTCGCCCAGCCCAAGAATGGCTAACTCCTAATTTTCGCTCAATGAAAAGCGTACAAGATTATATCGAACTTGGTATCAGAGAACGATCTGAGTTCAAGCAATTAGCTGAGGGTATTTATGCTAAACGAAGCTTGGCAAAGGCAGAGAAGAAGGCAGCACTTCCTGTGCTAGGTATTTTTGGATCATATGAAATGGCTGATACGAATGTTCGCCCTTCGCAGCCAGGAGTATTTGCTTATGATCCCTATAACCGTGAGGTTTGGACTTTAGGTATAGGGTTAAGGGTTGAGCTTCAGTGGATGTTACCTTTCGCAAAAGCAGCAAAGTATAATGCTGAAGCAGAAGAGTTGGTAGAGAAAGAGGTTTTCGCAAAAAATGGTATAGCTTTAGAAATTCGTAAGGCTGTAGAAGAAGTCAAAGAAGCAGAGGCAAAGCTGCGTTTGAGAATGGAAGCATATCAACTTGGAAAGCAATGGCTAGCAAAAGAAGGCATAGGTGTTGGTACTGGGCTAAAGACATCGAATAGGATGCTCGAAGCGTTTCTTGCTAGAGCCGAAACAACGAAGTCGTATTTTCAGGCGGTTTTTGACTACCAAATAGCATGGGCGAATTTATCGAAAACTGTTGGAGTAGAGGTAGACCCTAGCTTTCAGGTCGCACCTTAAATGACCATGAGCGTTACGCGTTTTCGTTTCTATGCAGCTTGCCGCAATTGCTTTACGAATAAGGCTAGATGAGTTAAGAAGAATCACTTATTGAGACTGTCACTTAACGGTTAATTTCGTTGTTGGCTTCGCAATTTTTGCGTGCGACTTCGGATTTTGAAAATTTTGTAACAGCCTCTCTTTCTAAAGGAGAGTTTTAGCATGCAACAGCCAAATGTATTACCAGCCACAGGACGCTTAGGAATTTTAACTCCAGGAATGGGCGCAGTTTCGACAACTTTTATGGCAGGTGTTTTTTCTGCACGTAAAGGTTTCACAAAGCCCGTAGGTTCACTTACAGAGATGGGCTATATTCGCCTAGGTAAAAGAACTGAAAACAGAAACGCTCTAATTCGTGAGTTTCTTCCCTTTGCTCGTCTAGAAGATATCGTATTTGGGGGATGGGATATTTACAGTGAAAATGCCTATGAAGCTGCGAAAAATGCAAAGTTTTAGAAAAAGAACACTTAGAGCAAATTAAAGAAGAGTTGTCTCAGGTCACCCCAATGAGCGCAGTTTTTGATTCGCATTTGTTAAATTAATTTCTGGTCCAAACGTAAAAAAGGGTCCAAATAAATTTGATTTAGCTGAACAACTTAGAAAAGACATTAAAGATTTTAAGCAAAAAAATAATTGTGACCGATTGGTTATGGTTTGGTGTGGTTCTACAGAGGCTCATATTACTGCTGGTAAAGAGCATCAGACAATTGAAGCTTTTGAGAAAGCGTTAAAAGAGAGTTCTCCAAATATTGCCCCGTCAATGATTTATACTTATGCGGCCATTATGGAGGGTGTTCCTTATGTGAATGGTGCTCCTAACTTATCTGTAGAACTTCCTTGTTTAATTCAATTGGCTGAAAAAAGAGGAGTGCCAATTGCTGGTTCAGATTTTAAAACTGGTCAAACACTGATGAAGACAATTTTAGCACCAGGCCTAAAATCGAGAATGCTTGGAATTTCTGGTTGGTACTCAACAAATATTTTAGGAAACCGAGACGGAGAAGTTTTACAAGATCCAGAATCTTTTAAATCAAAAGAAGTTTCAAAACTTGGTGTATTAGAATCTGTTTTAGAGCCAAATAGACATCCAGACCTATACGGTGATCTTCACCATATTGTTCGTATTAACTATTATAAGCCTAGAGGAGACAATAAAGAAGGTTGGGATAATATCGATATCTTTGGTTGGATGGGTTACCCTATGCAAATCAAAGTAAACTTTCTTTGTCGTGACTCAATCTTGGCGGCTCCTCTAGTACTAGACCTTGCCCAGTTTATGGATCTAGCGGCTCGTTCTGGCTTTAAAGGTATTCAAGAATGGTTAGGCTTTTACTTGAAGAGTCCTCTAGTGAAGCAAGGTTTGGCTCCAGAGCATGATTTACAAGTTCAAAAGCTAAAGCTTGAAAATACGCTTCGCTACTTAGGTAAAGAAGAGCTAATCAACCATCTTGGTTTAACCTATTACGGAGTAGACGAAGCAGACGCTTCTAGAATCGGAAACGAGTAATCTCGCGTATGAGAAAACCTCTTCGTAAGACTTCAGTACCAGGCCCAAAATCTATTAAAATATTTGCTCAGGAGCACGCAAATCTTGCTCCTGGCCTACAGGGCTTTGCTCTCATGGCACAAGTGGCTATGGAAAGTGCAAAGGGCTCTTGGGTCACCGATGTTGATGGGAATGAGTACGTAGATTTTATCGGTGGGATTGGAGTCAATGGTCTTGGGCATTCTCATCCGGTCTATGTAAAGGCTCTTCAAGAGCAATTAGAAAAAATTTCTGTTGGTAGTTTTTGTACTGAGCCAAGAGCAGAGCTAGTGAAAAAAGTTGCTGAACATACACCACAGGGTATGGATCAATTACAGCTTTATTCAGGTGGATCCGAAGCCGTAGAAAGTGCTATGCGCTTAGCTAAATGTTATACAGGGAAGTGGGAGTTTGTTTCCTTTTGGGGGGGCTTTCACGGAAAAACATTAGGTACAATGGGGCTTTTAGGTGACGGACAAAAAACCAACTATGGACCCTTTGCACCAGGCTGTCATAGTTTGCCGGCTTTTCCGGATTGTTACCGATGTCCTCTAAAGCTAGAGCCTGGACAATGCGGATTTGCTTGTATTGAGCTTTTTGAAAAATCTGTAAAGACTCAAACAAGCGGTGCTGTGGCTGCAGTGATTGTTGAGCCATGCCAAGGAACCGCGGGTAATATTATTCCTCCAAAGGGGTGGCTTAAAGCCGTACGAGAAGTTTGCGATCGAATAGGTGCACTTCTTATTTGTGATGAAATGATCACAGGTTTTGGCCGTACTGGATCTTTTTTTGTTTCTAAAGAATGGGATGCAAAGCCTGATATGATTACTGTAGGGAAGAGCTTTGGTGGCGGTTTTCCTGTAAGTGGAGTGATTACCACTAAAGAAATAGCAAGCGCTAAGCCTTGGGCGAACCCATCTGGATCTTCTTCTTCGTATGGAGGTAATCCCCTAGCTGCTGTTGCTGCATTAACGGGGATTGAAATTATTGAAAATGAAAACCTCTGCAAAAACTCAGAAGAAATGGGAGCGAAAATTCTTTTAGAATTAAAAAAGATGAAAGAAAAATTTCCTTTTATTGGAGAAGTAAGGGGTAAAGGCTTATTTTTGGGTATAGAGCTTGTGAAAGATAAAGAAACAAAAGAACCTCTTTCTGAAAATAGAATGAAAGAATTTTATAAAGAGGGAATCCAAAAAGGCCTATTAGCTATGAGCTACAAACCAACGATTCGCTTACAGCCAGCTCTTACTATAGATGCAGAAAGTGTAGAAACGGGTATTGGTCTATTAGAAGAGCAATTTCAAGAGATGTATGAGCGCTCTGACTGGCGCGAATAGTAAAGACGCCGACAAATTTCCAATTTCTACATTACCTCTTTCGTGAAAGATTGCTGCGCTCGCTTCGTGCTCGCTCGGCCCTTGGCAGCCAATTCTCCCTTCTTGGTCGAATTGTCCGCAGGCCAAGTAGTAGGCCAGCTCACATCTTCACTCAGTCTGTGCCTTGAACTTGAAAATTTTCCAGCATCTTTTTATAGCTTTCTGAAGAATTCGATTGATCTTCAGCCGCGATCTTGGACACTTTCCAACTTCTTTATAACAATACTTCACGCAGTTAAAAATTTTGCCGTCCTGTCTTTAAAAAATTCTCATCGTCTCTGGTTAAAGAGATCAGGGAGCTTTATTCGCTAAAATAAAAAAAGCCCTCTGAGTCAGTCAGAGAGCTTTCTTTTCAGATTGAATCTATAACTTATCTGTTACAGGTCCATCCGATGAAGCATGATGGAGAATCAATTGTAGAAACCCATGCAGCTCTTGATCCGTGCTTAGCACCGCAAGAATTCATATAGAATTTAGCGTATAATTTACCAGCTCTTTCACTTTCACCGTAAATCATTACAGCTGGAGAATTCTGAACGATATAGTCTCTAGCTTGTTTGCAGGTTAAGTTACGAGAATCTGGGGTAGCGCTTGCAACAGCAGCAAAAGAGAAAACTGAAAGAACAGCTAATAAAGTAATTTTTAACATTTGAACTCCTTAATTAAATAACGTTTCATCGTATTTGCATGAGCCAACAACAAAAATCTAAACTCATGTACACAACACGAATTTGATATGTGAGCGCTGGCTGCTTTACAAGAAGATCCTCGAAAAAACGTTGCTCCTGGACAACACTGTACTTATCTTATGTGTTGCACCAGGGCAACATCTTTTTCTTGACTAAATGACCTAAAACAATAAATATGCGCCCTGATTATGAAAGAAATTTCATCGCTAAAATATAATAGTTATTTACCGTTCTTGCAGGACGTATTAGGTAAAAAAGATCGTAAAATTTCTTTAAGAGGCTTGGCAAAATTGGCTGGCATTAGCCCCTCTCATTTATCACGTGCTGTAAGTGGGCAAAAGAAGCTTTCTGCAAGTTCAGTGCATAGGCTATCCATAGCGCTCAATCAAAATGCTCAAGAGACGGATCACTTATTAAGTTTGGTAGAGTTGGAAAACACAACTGATAACAAGATACGAACAAAAATTTTAAAAAGAATTTCTGTTGGATCAAAGTCTGCTTCTAGTACGATCTCGTTAGATATTTTTCGTGTCATTGCTGATTGGTACTATTTTGCTGTAGTTGCTTTGATTAATACCAAAAGCTTCAAACCAGATTCGTATTGGATCGGCCGTCGCTTAGGAATCAAACCATTTGAAGCAAGAGTTGCGCTAGAGAGATTAATCCAATTAGGTATAGTTCAAAAAAATGGACGAAACTATACTGTAATGAATGAAGCAGATATTACAACGACAGACGACCTACCTTCTGGAGCTATTAAAGAAAACCACAGCCAACATCTCTCAATGGCTCAACAGGCTATGCATGAGGTAGCCATTGAAAAAAGAGAATTTAATAATTTAACAATTCCTATGAATGTTTCTGATTTGCCAAAGGCCAAGGAAATGATTCGAGAGTTCATCGATCGATTTGATCGTGAAATGAAGAGAAACCCGGCAGATGAAGTTTTTCAAATGAATTTACAATTTTATCAGTTAACAAAATCAGAGAGGCATAAGCGCTAATGGTTCGATTAAGTCTATTTTTATTTTTAAGCATTATTCCTGTTGTATCTATTGCTAGCCCACGAGTTGGGAATGGTGGCGGAGTATGGGTTTGTCAAAATGAAAGCTTTACAAAGGTTCGTTGGATGCATTTTGTTGATTTATTTGAAGCTGAAAATGAGTTTGGGCTTAGTCTTGCCAAAGTAGAAAACTTATCTGAATGGCAAATCTATACAGAAAAAATGAAATTATTACGAAAGGTCTCACCAGAAATTACTAGATTAATTCGCATAAATCTTTCAGATCTTTTACGGACAATTAAATTTTTACCAGAATCGACTGAGTTGACTCAAATAGAAGATGCTTTTATTAGAGTTCGCCCATCACCTTCATCATGCTTAAACGGGTATTTGTATTACGGTCAGCTAGCAAACTTTACTTTCGATGGACGTTTACTGATTAGTTCAAAATTTTGGAATGATCCTGAATTTTCTAAAAGAGAAAAAGCAGCTCTTCTAGTGCATGAGACGATTTATAAAACCCTAAGAGATCATTACGGAGATGAAAACTCTTCTAGGTCTAGATTTATCGTTGGGATTCTTTTTTCAACCTTACCTGTTGATCAACAAAAAGCTCGAATTTCTCGTAAGCTTAAAGATTCAAGATAAACTGTAATAGTGGTTAAGTATTAACCAGTAATTTTCATAGGGTTGATTTCTCTTAGTAGGTAATTTTTTGGTGTCATCTTGTCACCGTTAAAGTAATCAGTCCCAAAAGGCCTAATTCAGGCTTGTATATTTGAAGTGCTAAATAATTGATTTTTAAAGATCTTCAGCTCGGTGGCTTACTGGCATGGGGGCTGCAATACTTAGGGTAAGAGAGGCGCTCAATATCGAGCGAAGAAGATTATGAAACTTCAGATTCCGAAAAAAAGTTGGCCATCTAAGAGAGCTGATAGAGAGCTTTGGTGGACTTTAGGATCTGCTACTCTTGTTCTCTTTCTAACAATTATCTCTGTAGTAAGAATTTAATTTTTTAGGCTACAGGTTCAAGTCTTTTAGTCCAGGATGGGCGAATTGATGAGAAGGATTTCTCCAAAACCTACAAAATCAGAACGAACTGGTACTTTCGGGGGAAGGTTCAGTGCAGCTTTAGGGATGGGGCTGGCGAAGCTACAAGGATTGTTTAATCTCGTTCGGGACGAGTAGGGGCTTTCAATTGAGGAATCGGGTCATCCTCAAAGAGAGCTTGTTCAGCAGTGGGGCTGGAGGGGTCAGAAAGGCGAAGGTCTTTTTGGCCCCTCAATTTTTCTGCCCAATACCAAACCGCTAAAGCAGTGATTGAAATAACAAGCAGTACTCCCATAGCGAGCCCAATTTTTTTATAAGAGAATTTTCTTTTAGGCTTCAAAATTATTTCTTCTTCAGAAGTGGGATTCAAATCAATCGTTAGAGTAGATGTTTTTTCAGAAAAACTTGGTCTTTGTGGAGGAGAATAAGGCTCTTCTATTATAGGATCTTTTTTTTCTACTTCTTTTCTAATGCGAACACTCTCAATAGCTTTTATATATTCATCGAAATTTAAATCAGAATCGTCTTCTAGTTCTTCAATTTGTGTATGAGTTTTTTCTTTTACAGAATCGAGAACAATGATTTCATCTTTTATTTTTTCTTCTTCATCGAATTTATCGATTTGTGTTTGTAGATATTTAAATAAGCTATTGGATGTTTTTGTTTTCGCAGCCTCTTGATTGAGTGTAAAAATTTCTTCTAGATCTGTGTCTGTTGGATTTAGCTCCTCTATTGATTCTTTTTCTGTAGTTGCATTCATTAAAGACAGCGCGTCTTTTTTTTCTGAACCCTGGCTTATGTCTTCTGGCTGCTCTTGAGTAAATAATGTTTGTTCTTCAAGCGTTGGCACTTCAGGTTGAAGTATAGAATCTTCTATATTGCTATTATCTTCAGTCTCTTCATGAGGGATTGGTTGCAGTATAGGAATAGAATCTTCTACCAGTTGCGATGTTTCCTCGGTGACCTGTTCTTGTTTTTTTTGCGCGCTATTTTTTCGATAGAGAAAAATTTTGGGAGGTAATATTTCTGTAGCAATGAAACTCTGGTTAAATAAACCTTTAAACTCATCGCATTCCCCTAGGTTTTTCCAAAGAGGATTTTTTGTAGAAGAAACTTTATGTTCTTCTAAAAGCTCACCCTTATGTATGGATGCAATAAGCTGTTTGTCCGAAATAGGACCTAAAATTCTTCCTCTATATTGCACTAGCCATGACATAGACTAATTTTAACGCGATTTATTAGATAAAAAAAAGGCTCATTGCGGGGGCAACGAGCCTTTTATTGGTGGAAAGCTGGATTCCTTAAGAATTACAAGAATGTATAAGAAAGAAACAATCCAATATTCATGGCAGAAAGACCTTGGTCTTTAGGCATAAAGTCAAAATGTGGGTTAATTAAGAGCTTAGGAACAGCCGTAATATAAGACCCAAAATTGATTGTGTGTCCATCTTTGAACTTATTCCATTTTACGTTTTGCTTAGAATTGCTTGTATAGTTTGTATAACGTAAAAATCCTGTTTCATACTCTAAGTATACGCTTGCGCTTTTTAGAACATCATAACTTATACCTGCAACAGTATCGAAGGCCCAGGTATTTCTACCGCCGTCGCCGTTGGCAGCAAGACGATCAGCTTCACTTCTTTCAGCAAAGCGATATTCTGTAAGGCTTAATCCGTAAACAGAAAGTGCTCCGTCAAGTAAAGGCTTTGTGGCATTTAAATAAAGTCTTGTTTTGCCATATCCCATATCAGAGGTAGCGGCGTTGTCTACAGACCTTCTTGTAGAGCGAGAGACTGGGATGTAATAACGAAAATATCCTCTTACATCTACTCCATATTTATCAGAGCCAAGAATTTTACTATTAGAAAATGTTAAGTAAGGGTCACTAACTACTAGTGGGTCAACTTGTGATGAAGGCTTTTCATCAATATATTGTAAAAGAGGTTGTGTTACAGAGGCAGACCATTTGCTACCAATTCTATATCCAATTGATGGGTAGTGAATGAACAATAAATCTGTTCCGTTACCACTGGAGTTACCTGATAAAGATTTTACCGTCGCTCCCAGCATATCAATTGAATACGCGGCTTTTACTTTTTTCTTTAAAGTAGAAAGCATTGTACTTGTAGAACTTTGAGCACCAGCCGGAGCTGTTGCTGTCGAATCTGCTAAACTAACTGAGCTCGCTAATAGAAAAGCTGCTCCGAATATAAAACTATTTTTTCTCATTTTATTACCCTCCCCGAGTCAAATTACCCACCAATTAGGCACTATGCCGCATCAGCAAGCTGTGTGCCACCTGACCATGGTGCACGGTGATATCATGAAACATATTGAAAATAAAACATATATACGAAACACTCTCTTACAGGCATATCTAAGAAAGACTTGAATTGAGTAATTTTTACTAGGTAAGCTTTGTCAAATGTTTCAAGGGCCAAAGTGCTGGATTCATTTGAAAATATTGCTTAAAAATAGCTATGGGGAATGGTTTTGAACTAAAACGAGCGCTAGTAATTCGATTAAGTTCACTGGGGATATCACTTTAGCTACTTCTGTAAATCAAGTCTTAGAGCGCTCAGGCTATCAAATTGATTGGATAGTGAAAGAGAGTTTTCGGCCACTACTAGAAGGACAAAAAAATATAAAATCGGTTTTCGGTTTTAAAAAAATGACGAGCGAAAGCGAATCTACCTTATATTTACTTTCTCAGATAGAAGAGCAATATGACTTAATTCTCGATTTACAGAATTCTTGGCGTACCTATTTTTGGCGAGAAAGTTTTCGAAAGTTGGGGCCACTATATGTACTGCCAAAATCTAGATTAAGAGAGATCGCTATATTGTTTTTGAGGCTTAAAAAGACATTTGGCTATGGTCGTGGTGGGCGTATGAATCGCTACCAATCTTTTGCACAAAAATGTATTGGTAAAAAAATGAACACTCTGGGTACGAATCTAGAGTATTCTTCTGATTTAAAAAAATTCAATTTACCTGAACAATATCTAGTTTTTGTTCCATCAAGTGCATGGAAGACCAAAGTGTGGCCTTTTTTTGGCGAACTAGCGAAAATGCTTCATCAGTGGCCAATCGTTTTACTGGGAGCAGATCAAGATCAAGTTTGTAGCGAAATTTTTCAGCAATCTAAAGAAAATGTTATTAACCTACAGGGTAAAACATCTATCCAAGAAAGTGCATCGGTACTGTCGAAGGCAAAGCTTATTTTAGGTAGTGACACTGGAATGATTCATATTGCAGAAGCTATTGGTAAGAGTGTTTTTGTAATAGAGGGACCGACGGAAGAGAGTCTGGGTTTTAGCCCTTATAGAAAAGATTCTAAAAGTATAGGGTTAGATCTTTTTTGTAGACCTTGCTCTAAGTCAGGACGTATTTGTTACCGTATGGGTAGCAGAAAATGTCTAAATGGAATTAGTCCAGAAATGGTTTATCAGCAGATAAAGGAAAATTTAAATCAATGATTTATCTTTATCGTTTATTAAGTTTGTTTTTATTGGCAGTTCTTCATGTATCTGCTTTGTTTTCTAAAAAAATACGAAATTTTTTGAAAGAAAGAGAAAATGTATTTCCTAGGTTTTTGCCGACTCAAGAGTCGCGGCCAAGAATTTGGTTTCATGTATCTAGTGTTGGTGAATTAGAGCAGGCGCGCCCGGTGATTGAGTGTTTACGTGAAGACCAAAATATCCGCATTGTACTGACTTATTTTTCTAGTTCAGTAAAGAGGCTTGTTAAAGACTGGGCATTTGTAGATGCTGCAGACTTTTTACCATTAGATGATCATGAGCAAATGGACGAGCTTGTGTCGTTGATTCGGCCTCGTTTATTTGTATTAAATCGATATGATCTTTGGCCAAACTTATTGGCAGTAGTGAAGAAAAGAAAAATTCCCATTTTATTAATTAATGCGAGCACTCCTCCCATAGGAGTTTTAGGGAAAATGAGCTTATACATACGAAAATTTATTTTTCGAATGATTGATGCTTGGACGTTTGTTGATCCAGTTGCGGGTTCATCTTGGGAGCCATTTATGAGTGCTTCGGCAAGAGGTATTGTTACTGGCAATCCTAGAGTTGATCGTGCATTGGAGCGAGTGCAAGAGCTTCTTGATAAGAAAAAATTTACACAGCTTTTTCAGTCTTGGAAGGGCAAGGGCAGTCACTGCTTGGTATGCGGCTCGACTTGGGACGATGATGAAGAGGTTATTTTTAATGCATGGAAAAAACAGAATTTTGATGGCTCGTTAGTTGTTGTTCCGCATGAACCATATCCCGAAACAATAAATAGAATTCGAGAAAAAATCCAACGCATGGGGCAAACGTACTTATTGTTTAGTGAGTTAGAAAAAGGAATAGCAAATTTAGAAGCAAAAGTTTTAATTGTAGACCAAAGAGGCTTATTGGCTGAAATTTATTCTCTAGGTGATATCGCTTATGTTGGCGGGGGTTATCGCCGACAGATTCATAGCATTATTGAGCCGATAGCTCACCATTTGCCAGTTGTATTTGGGCCTAACTATAGAAGAAGCCCTGAGGCAGTTACTTTAAAACTGACTGGATCGGCTATGGCGTTGCCAAGAAACTTATCGACTGCAGCAGAAAAATTGTCCCACTGGATCCAAGAATGGAGAACGAATGAAAAAGAGCGAACTCGTGCTTTGGAGTCTTTGCGAGTGTTTTTACAAATGCATAGAGGGGCAGGATTAAGGGTGGCTGAAGTTATTCGAACGTATCTCTCATAATTAAGTATTTTTTCTTATGTTACCTGGTTTAGATTGTCTATACTATGCCAATAGCGGAGGAATCTATGGAACACGAAGTTGTTATTCGGTTACGTATGGGAACCGAAGATGCTCATTATGCTGGTAATTTAGTTGATGGGGCTAAGATGTTGCATTTATTTGGTGATGTAGCAACAGAATTACTCATTCGCCGAGATGGGGACGAAGGTTTGTTTCGTGCATATGAAAGCGTTGAATTTTTAGCTCCCGTATATGCTGGCGATTATATCGAAGCAAAAGGAAAAATTATCCGTGAGGGAAATACATCACGCACAATGGAATTTGAAGCATGGAAGGTGATTCAGCCAAGGCCAGATTTAGGTACAACAGCTGCAGAGGTTTTAAAAAGCCCCATTTTAGTTTGTAAGGCTATAGGGACTTGTGTGACTCCGAAAGCAAGCCAGAGGTTCTAGCGCTTGAGAGCATTAAGTGCATATGACTTAGTAGTAGTGGGAGATCAGTTAGGTGGTCTTTTTTTAGCCGCAAGAGTGGCTGAAATGGGATTACGTGTTTTGGTTGTTGAAGACCATAATGCACCATCTGTTCACTATGAACTGCCGTCCGGTAAGTTTTTAGGAGATGTACTTTTAGAACCAATTATTGGATTGGAAGATGGTTCAAAAATAGATCTTTTTATGAGAGACCTTGGTTTATACCAAAACTTGAATACTCTCTTCCCATTGCACCTCCCTTCACTACAATTACTCTCTGAGAGTTTTCGAATAGACTTTAATTACCAATCTGAAGAATTACATCATGAGTTGATACGCCAATTTGGAATGCCATCATCTCAAGCAGATTTATTAACAAAAATTTTATTGGGGAAGGCAGACTTTAGAGGTTCATTACGAGAGCTGTTTGCCGTCAACCAATTTGAAGTCAAAAAAGAATGTCTTGGGCTTGTTCATTCTTCTTTGTTTGGAAGTGTATCTCCCTCTGACTTACCGTATACATCCTATAGACAAGTGATGAACTGTGCTACACAGTCGGTCCGGTATATCATGGGAGGAAGAGGAGCCTTAAAAGAAATTCTTTTATCTAGGATTCGCATCTTTGGTGGAGATATAAAAACCAAAACAAGAGTAGAAGAAATTGTTTTTGAAAAAGGCAAAATGTCTGGAGTTTTACTTTCTAGTTATGAGGGATATATTCAGTCGAAAAAAGTTATTGGTGCGATGAGTGCGAAACGATTTTATGATTTAATTCCAGAAAAACATAAAAAAAGTAAATTAGAAGAAATAATCCGAACAACAAATCCAAATTATGTTCACTTTTCATTTACTATCAAGGTTCCAACGTCTGAGGTTCCTGTAGGTGCCGGGTCTCATTTTGTGGTGCTTGATGAAAATGCTAGTCTTGAAGAGGATAATTTTTTACAGGTAATGATTTTTGATAGTGAAGTATATGGTGGTTTACCTAAAGACATGAGTGCAATGATTGTCAGGGTTTTGATTCCATATAGAGATGAAAAAGTAAAATCGAGCTGGGTTCGTAGAGTGATGTTAAGAAGCATTAAAAAACTGAGGAGATTTTTTCCACATTTATCTGAAACTTTAGAGGTATACCCGAATCCAGAAGAACTAGATCAAGATGAAGTTTTTTTAAGAACATTTTGTCGTGGTTTAGATTTCATACCTCCTAGTTTTTGGGTGTATCCAGGTACTAAAGACTTAGAAGATAATCAAATGCACTTATTGGACTGGTCTAACTATGGATTAAGCGGCTTAGGTTTATGTTCGAGAGATATTTTACCATTTATCGGTCTTACGGGAGAGGTTACTGTAGCTATGAAAATAGCAGAAAGCTTTAGGAGAAAAGCTTGAAAATTGCTCACGTGATATGGGCCCAGTATCCTCTGCGTGCATATGGTGGTACAGAAAGAGTTTGTTATTGGTTGGCAAAAGGGCAAGCTGAATATGGTCACGACGTATCAGTGCTTTGTTTAGCTGGTAGTAAGATTCCCTTTGCGAAGACTATAGAGATTCCTGAAAGTGTTGATGATATAGAGCCGTATTTACCAAAAGGCACCGAAATGGTTCAGCTTTATACGAGCCCAAATTTTTCTATTCAAACACCATATTTGGTAAATATTGGAGGTAATGGTCAAGCAGGAGAAGTTTTTCCTAAAAATACTGTTTTTGTGAGTAAAAGCCATGCAGAAAGACATGGGTGGACAGAGTATGTATACAATGGACTTGATCTTTCAGAGTATCCTCTAAAAAAAGAAAAAGAAAATTATCTGTTGTTTTTAGCAAAAGCCTCTTGGAGAGTAAAAAATCTTAAAGGAGCAATTCGAATAGCTAGGCAGGCTAAAATGCAAATGCAAATTGTAGGCGGCAGAGCAAGTTGTTGGCATCGAAACATTGTTTCGCATGGAATGATTGGTGGAGAGGAAAAATTAAAAATCATCCAAAGCGCAAAAGGGTTACTTTTTCCTGTTATATGGGAAGAGCCGTTTGGCTTAGCTGTGATAGAGGCACTGGCCTGTGGAACTCCAGTATTGGGGACACCCAGAGGTGCATTGCCAGAGATTGTAGACAACAGTTGCGGAATACTCTCAGAATATGAGACCGATTTAATTGCGGCTGTTTCTAAGTTGAATCAATTTGATCCTATAGAATGTAGAAATAGAGTAGAAAAAAAATTTTCGCACCATAAGATGACAGAAGCTTATTTAAAGTATTATAAGAAGATTCTGACCGATGGAACTATTCGTGAAGGGCGGCCAATCAGTCCAAGCGATGCTGATCCACAGAGAAAAACCTTTATGAAAAGGACTAGAAATGATTGAACGATATAGCTTGCCTGAAATGAAATCCCTTTGGACAGAGGAAGCAAAGTATTCTGCTTGGCTAGAAGTAGAGCTAGCGGCTTGTGAGGTCATGGTAGATGAGGGTATTTTTTCAAAGGACTCATTTGATCGCTTGGTAAAAAAAGCAAAAATAGATGTTGCTGCTATTTTGAAAAATGAAGAGCTGGTTAAGCATGATTTAATTGCTTTTACAATGACTATAGAAAAACAGGCAGAAGACGATGCAAAGTTTTTTCACTACGGATTAACTTCTAGTGATGTTATTGATACCGCTTTTGCATTACAGTTGAAGAGGTCAGCAGATTTAATTTCGAAAGAAATTCAATCCCTATTGCTGTCGATTAAAGCAGTTGCTGAGAAAGTAAAAAAAATTCCCTCAATAGGTAGATCGCACGGAATTCACGCAGAGCCCGTTTCATTTGGGTTTCGTTTTTTATCTTTTTATACTGAGCTTGAGCGCAATTACCAAAGATTTCTTCAAGCAGCAGAGAGTATAAAGGTAGGTATGATCTCAGGTGCTGTTGGTTCGTATGGTACACACCCACCAAGTTTTGAAGATAAGGTATGTAAGAAGTTAGGGCTAAAGCCAGAACTTGTTTCTACTCAAGTGATCCCAAGAGATCGACATGCAGAATTTTTTCTATCTATCGCTCTTTTAGGTTCTGGACTCGAGCGACTCTCAGTAGAGCTAAGACATTTGCAACGAACAGAGGTCGGTGAGGTTGAAGAGGGTTTCTCTAAAGGACAAAAAGGAAGCTCTGCGATGCCGCATAAGAAGAATCCTATTTCAGCTGAAAATCTTTCTGGCTGCTCTAGGCTTTTACGAGGCTATGCTCTTGCGGCTCTTGAGAATATTCCTCTGTGGCATGAGAGAGATATTTCTCATTCATCTGTAGAGAGAGTAATTGCACCGGATGCAACAATTTTAATTCATTATATGCTTAAGAGAACAAGAACTCTTATGGACGGCTTAAAAGTAAATGAGCAAAATATTCGAAGAAATTTAGCGTTCACTAGAGGGATTGTGTATTCCGGCAGCGTGTTGCTGGCCTTGGTTTCTAAGGGGTTAGATCGTGATAGTGCCTATAGATTGGTGCAAAAGCATGCTTTAGAGGCTTGGAATGGTGGTGATGACCTGAAAGCGCGTTTGCGAGCTGATAAAGAAGTATTAAACTATCTTAGTGAGCAAGATATTGAAGAAGCATTCAGTGAATCTAGGGGCCTTGAGTGTGTGGATGAGATCTACGCACGGGTCTTTGCAAAAAAATGATCGTGGCCAAGCATTTTTAGAATATATTCTTGTGATGGCAGTGGTTGTGGGGATTTTGCTCGTATTTGCGAAGCCATTTTTTGGTAATTTTAGTAAGAAGCTGCAAGATGGTCTACAAAAGGGAATTTTTACTGAGGACCCAACCGGTGCAAATTTTTATTATTTTCCGCTTCGTTAGAAATATTTGAAAAAAAGAAAAACAGAGGAACCAGTAAAATCTCGGGAGGGGGATGGGGGAGGGGATTCCAGCCGGCTCCTCTGTCTATACTAGGTAATGCATCTAGTATACCAAGAACATACTTCAGTAAATTCAAGGGGCTTGAGCTAAATATGATGAACCAACTGTCTATATTTTAGACAGTTGGCTTGAACCTATTCGGGCTATTGTTATCTTACTTTTTGGGCTTCCAGTGAATTACTTTTTCTGGGCATAGCTTAATAGCTTCAAGTATAGCAGCAGTCTCTTCTTCTCTTGGTTGTCTTAGTACTTTGGCTGTTAGAGACTTTTCTTCCACTTGAAAAATTTGTGATGCAGTAAATTCACATGTTTTGCAGACAATACATCCTGTTACGATTTTTAGTTCACGCGCCTTTGGATCAAATTTCATGCTTATTTGACCCTAGTAAAAGATTTGCTCGTAAAATTCTTACAAAACGTTGAATAGGAGGGGTCTTGGAAAAGAACTTTCTCAAGATCATAGTAGAAACTAAAAAAAGTCGTTTAAAAGAGAAAAAATAGAAACGGATATAAACCCATTGTATTTCTTTGGTAAGTTCTTTTGAGCTTAGGTAGGGGGTTTCAATTAAGGGACTTACTTTAAAAATTTCGAACCAATAATTTTTATACTCTTTGGCTCTTTCTGTGAGCCAATTATTTTTCACACATTCTTGCCATGCCGTTGTTCCTGGAAAAGGAACACAAGTGACTACTGCAAAGCTATCCAAGGGTAGTTTAAAAAAGTAGTTCACTGATTCTCGAATAGATTCTTTTGTTTCACCGGGGTATCCAATAATACAATTGCTGCCGGTTTTGAATCCTAGGCTTTTTGCTAGTTGAACATTTTTTGCAGCTAAATTTAAATCAAGAAATTTTCTCATAAGTTTCTGTGTGTGATGAGACCCTGATTCTATTCCAAACCCAACCCAATAAACGCCTGCTTGTTTCATTTTGATTAATAATTCTCTATCTACTTTGTCTGCTCGTAGGCCATTTGCAAATTTGACTTTAAGGGGTAATTTTAATGCAATTAAACCATCTAGGATTTCATGAGCGCGAGTAGGGTCTTGTGTAAAAGTATCGTCTTCAAAGTAAACTTCATCGATTTGAAATTTATCGAAAAGCCATTGGATTTCTAAAAGTATGCGATCTAAAGACATTGTTCGAAATTTAAAACCCATTACGCGACAGCAAAAGCCGCAATAATTTGGGCAGCCACGGCTTGTCATAATGGGCATAATTCTTTTGCCCCTAGAAAAAAGACCGTGAGTGACTTTTGAAAATATTTCTTCCATAGGTAGTAAGTGCCACGCCGGAAAAGGAAGCTCATCAAGTTCTTTATTTTCTAAAAATTGCTCTGCACGATTACTAATGACATTTTGTTTTTCTGTTCTATAAACAAGACCAGGGATCAGGTGATATAATTTATCATTGCTTATAAGAGACTTTAATAAAGTGAGTAACGATTTTTCTGCTTCTCCTTGAATACCATAATCAAACTCTTTGTGGTTCGTGATAGTTTCTTTTGGAAGCGCGCTTAGGTGTGGTCCGCCAACGATAGTAACGATGTTGGGTTTTTGCTTTTTAAGCTCTTGGCAGATTGTAGATGCTGAGTGTAGGGCTGCTGTCACGCAAGTGAGTCCAATAGCAAAAGGATCAAAAGCACAAATTTCTTTTTTAATGTCTGTGCTTAAATTTTCATCAAATATTTTTACGTGATATCCATTTTTAATCAGTAGAGCTGAAAGCGTCATGATGCCTAAGTTGGGAAGGTAGTTTCCATCCGGAATTTTGGGCTGCACGAAAGCAAAGCGAATGGCATCAGAGGCGATGGGAATCGTAGAGCTGTCGTAAATGGTGAACTCGTTCTTCAACACAAATCTAGTATATCGGTATTAATCTTGGTCAGAAAGGCGTTTTCTAAAAAATTATTGTAGAGACAAGAGTCTTCCGCCTCTAGCATAATTCTTTAGTGTGTCGACGGGTTGAGCCATGTTTAGTAATTTTGCTTGTGCATCTTCTGCGCCCATCTCTGGGTTTTCGCTCCATACTAGAGCTAATGCTCCAGCTACATGGGCTGCGGCTAAGTCTGTACCAGAGCGAATTAGAATTTCATTCCTTGGTGCCATTACACTTAAATCTTCACCTGGAGCCATAATGTCGACGAGATTTGCGCTGTAGTTCGAAAAACGTCCAGATTTTTCTGAAATACTTAGTGCTTTATTTATTGACCCAACACGAATTAGATTTCTAAATTCTTGGTATGAAGCTGGGTAATGTGCGATTTCATCTAAGTTATTTCCCAAATCACCGGCTGCTACCACTACTAAAACATCGTGTTGTTCAGCAAGTTGAATTGCTTTTTTGAGTGCCTGAGACGATCGTTTAGTATCCCAGCCACAAAGAATAATTTTAGCGCCATTTTGTATGGCAGATTCGAATGCCTTATAAAGAGCAGCAGAAGTTGTGACGCCATAGGGATCAAATACGCGATAAGAAAGTAGATTGGTGTCTGGTGCAACACCAAAAGAGTCTACGCCTTGCCCTGCTATGATTCCCGCTAGAGCTGTGCCATGTGAGTTGTCATCAAAGGCTCTATCGTCATAACCGATATAATCGAATCCAGATTTTTCTTTAGATGAGAACGCGGCACCGATATTTCTATGGTTGTAATCAACACCAGAATCAATAATAGCTACGGTGATTCCTTTACCAGTGATTGATCGATCCCAGGCATTTTTCACTTTAATGGATTCAAGGTTCCAGGGAAGACTTGAGGCCGTATTTGGAGAAATTTTCTTGAAGCCATTTCTGTCAGCAAACTTTTGATCATATTGGCTGTATCTCCACAATAAATAAGGGAGTAAAAAACCTTTCGCATTAAGCGCTTTTTTCAAGCTACCGTCGTTATCGTGAAACTCAGGTGGCTCAATAATAATTTTTTTGGTTTCAACTACCTGTTTAGGGTTTTCAATCACTCTTCTGTTGTCTGGACTTGTTGCTGTGCTAGCAGAAGAAGCTATACCTAGTGCTTTGCTGGTGATTTTTACTTCAGTATATTCGATTACGTCGTTTATTTGTAAATCACTACCACCTGAAATTACTTTTGCTACTGAACCTATTTGGAACACTTCTGTTGCTTCTAGAATTGTTATTTTCCCGCCAGCATTGTGCTCAAATCTATCACCCACAAGAACGCCTTCTCTTTTGCCAGCATTAATAATGATTCCCTCAGATCCAATTTTTTCTATTTTCGTACGAAACGGATAAGTAAAAAGTTGGTCTTTGATTTCTGTTGCCATCTTTTCAACAGAATCATCAAAGGTTTCTTTTAGAGCGGTTCTTCTTACGATCCCAAAATCTAAGCTAAGTTCTCGATAGGTTGCTCCAAGGGCAAACAAAAATCCGTCTCCAGAGGCATCAAGATTTTTTACTCTTAGAGATTGATCAGCCAAGATCTCAATACGTGACTCGACTTTAGCCGTAGCGTGGTAAGAATCACGTTTATATCGTATACCCGCAACGATGAGATTTAATTCTCCCTCCATGCCTGCATCGACTCCAGCAATAGTGTTGGTGTTTTCGTTTCCAATAGGTTCAAAGGTGGTGCCAAACCAAGAGTTTGTAAACTCTAAAGATCTTGGTGGGTATTCATTAATGTCTGTAAGATCACCATCATTAAATTCAGTTTTAAAGCTTTCTGTAAAGCCGGCAAAACGTCTGACACCTTTGTTGCCGTGAGTGAACGTCAGTTCTTGGATTTTTGCTTGTACGTCGGCGATTGCTACTGGAGCAAAATCAAATTTTAATCTATCGCTATTCTTTTTTTCATTACTATCTTTGGTGATTTGCTTAGATGAGCTAAGTGATATTTTATCTGGCTCATTTGCTAAAACGATAAAACCACCACTTTCATCTAAAGTAGAGACAAGTCGATCGTATAAATTGAATCCCATTCCGTAGCGGCTTCCGTCATCAAGCTCTATGAATCTATCGTTAAGGGGTGTGATCCTGACAACGCGTTTAAGGCGAGGAACAGGCTTTTTGGCTTCAGGTTTTGGTGTTTCCTTGCAGCCAGAAAAGACTAAGACAGATGATAAAGTAAGTAAAATCGCTTTTTTCATAGGGGTATTAATTCAATATTTTTACATATACTAGGTCGCCGGTTTGCACTTTCTGTATAGAATTTTTGTCAGATGCGGGCGTTGCCTCTGCGCTATTTGGTCCAACTCGAATCACTTTTACATCGGCTAAGAAGCGTGAAAAACAGCTTTGGTCGTTTACAGCACAGCTAGAGTAAACAGAAAACTGAGAGTTTTGTTTTACCCCACTGATTTGACCTGAGTTGAAGGCAATAAAATTATTGTCTAGATCGACACCTACTACTCTTGCTTCCCATGGCAAGTAATCAAAAGAACGATTGTTCTCTAAATTTTTCATGATGTCGTTCATGGCAATTCGAATCGCTTTGGCCATTTGTGTCTTGTATAAGATGTCTAGTGATCCAGTAATATTAGATACATTCACTTTTGCGGTAATGTTTAGTTTTGAGAGTTTTTCGTTTGTATAAGAGGTCATATAAGTTTGTTTGGTGACTCGATCGTAGATTTTAAAATCCATAGATAGAGATGAGAGTCTGAAGTCTAATTCTCCATTCGCAAATTGTGTGGGAATAATTGCACCAGAGGGATTCCATCCAATTTTCATATTGAGTTGGAGCACGTCCATTTCTAGAGAAGTGATTCCTCCTGAGATAATTAATCTTGGTGCATGTTCTGGGCTAGAAAGCTGTGTTCGAAAATAGTTACTCCCATTTATCTCGGTTTCAATTAAAGCCGGTAGGTCTGTATTAAAGTCGGCACGGTCTCCATTGGCGAAGAAAAAAGTTGGTACAGTCACGTGAGCAAGCTCAACATAGCGAAAGGGCTTGGCTTGGCTGATTGTAGGAGTAGTGGGTTGTGTTTGCGTTGGTTCTTTTGGTTTTGAACCAAAGCCGTAAGCCTCAAAGCAAAACACTAGGGAGAGCGATACATAAGACAGATGAAGAAGTATTTTAGTTTTCATTTCCCTACCACCTTTTTAAATTACCGTAACAGTGTTAACTTATATTAACAAATATAATAAACTAAATCAATCAACTATTCGTGTTTTTATTTAAGTATTTGAATTTATTGAATTTATAAAACTATCCTCTGGCTGGATGCGTTTTTTTCTTATTTGATTCCTAACGAAATTTAGCGAGCCTTTTTAAGGGAATTTGGGTACAACCACATCGTCAATCAGGGGGAAATATGAATCATATTATAATTAGGGTTTTACTAGGGATTAGCCTGTCCTTTGGATTAGTTGCGGCACCATCAGTTGGGTACACCGCAGAAGGAGACGCAGAATTCTCTGTTTCCCCTGATAGTGCATATCCGTTACTAGAAAGTGCGATTAAAAACGCTAGGTCTTCGATTAAAATTAATATTTATATGATCACCAGCAAGATCATTGCTGAGCAGTTGATGAAAAAAGCGAAATCTGGTTTGGAAGTTATCGTTTTAGTAGAAGGTCAACCTCATGGTGGTACTGTGCTGCCCTTAGTAAAAGAGCTTTTAGAGCAGATGGATCAGTCTTTCGAACAGTCCATTCGTAAAAGATCAAAAATATTAGTGATGACGGGTGAAAGAGAATCAAGAAGATATGTTTACAATCATGCTAAATATGCACTTATTGATAATCGTATCGTTTTTGTGTCATCGGATAATTTTACTGGATCGGCTTTTCCTAATCATAAATTAGAAGGTGGTACAAGAGGTTGGCAGGCAAAAATTGAAAATCGAAAATTAGCCAATGAAGTAAATCAACTCTATAAAAGAGATACAGACCTAAAGAATCCTGATGTAAAATTGTTAAAAGATGCTGACTTAAAAGTTAACGATCCGTTTGAGGGTGAAAAAACAACAACAAACCAAAGAGATAAAAGAAAAGAACGTACACAAGATCTTTTTAGCTTTGAAAAAGGCAAAGTTAAGTCTGCTGAATTATGCATGAGCCCAAAAGCTACGGCATGTTTGGTTGATTTCATTCGATCTGCAAAAACAGAGCTACTAGTAGAACACTTATCTCTTCCAGAAGTTTGGTATAATTTTGAAAGAAGAATTCGCTCAAAGAATCCTATTTTAGAAGAGTATGTTGCCGCGGCCAAAAGAGGCGTACATGTGCGTATTTTACTAAATGACGAAACTGTATATTCAAATTCAGAGGATAAAGAAGAAGAGTCGAAAAATTCAAATACTGTTAAGGTGCTCAATGCAATGGCTAAAAGAATGGGTATCCCTTTAGAGGCCGCACTATTTAATGCAAAAAATCTTGGTGTAAAGAGTTTGCATAATAAAGGAATGGTGGCTGATCGCTCGAGAGCATTCGTAAGTTCAATTAATGGAACAGAAAATTCTGTGATGAATAATAGAGAAATGGCTGTAGCCATGGACAGTGTCGACGCCGGACGCTATTTTTCTGAAGTATTTGAATATGACTGGAAAATGAGTACAAACCCGTAAAAATCAAAAAATAAATGATGGACGAAAGCCCAGTGTTTTCGTCCATTTTGTTTGGTTTTGTTAGGAAATGTGTGTCTTACAGGTGCCCATTATAGATTTTCCAGGGGTATTTTTTTGTAACTATATAAAATTATTAAAGAATAAAAACTTCGTTCTATATATCCCTCGCTTGTTGGGTCCAATTTCTTCTGATAGCCTTTTTGAGAAGAAACAAGAGTCCGTGTAGGGGGATAGGTGGGCATGCGGTTAAAAAAACTAATATTTAGTGTGTGTGTTTGCGTTCTAGTAAGTGGTTGTGGAGCAGACGATTCTAGGCCTAGCCTATTTTTGCCGTATGTTAAAAGCCCCGAAGGGGCAGATTTAGAGGCTTTGCGGGCGAAGTATTGTTCGGGCGGAAACGTTTTTTTAGATGACCGTTTTCTTACAGTAGAAAATTTTTATGCGATCTTTAATTGTGCAAATTACGATGGGTCGTTAGAAGAGCTTAGGCCATTACTTACGCACAAAGAGTTTCCCAGCTTTTTAGAAAATGTGAATTCATTAATGAAAGGCTCTGGCGAGTTAAAAGACTCTGTTCGTGATTGGTTGCAAGAGGGCCCCTCTGGTACAAGTCGCATAGATGATTTGTTAGAGTCTGTAGGTAAAATTATTAGAAATGAATCATTTCAAAAATTTTTACCACTGGTAAGCTCTATATTAGAAGCTGGACAGTCAATTTGGGATCAGTTATTGCCTGGACTTGCTCCTGTAATATATCAGCCGCGATTTCCGGATAACTTAGATGATATTTCTTTATTGTTTGAGAACGCAGCCGATCCAGAGGCGAATAATTTAGAGCGAGCAAAAACAATAAAAAAGTGGGCACGGTTTGCTTCTAAAAATGTAGATGGGAAAACGGTTTCACTTCGTCTATTAGAGCTTTTGGACGGTATCAAGCACGTACAAATTTCTACTTCTCTTTACGAGTTTTTTGATCACGCAAATGAAAAAGGCTCTTTTTCTTCTCTATATCTAGATTCAGGAAAAGTTAGAGGTGAGGTGATTAATCCAAAATTAAATGCAGACCCTGACGAAGAAGAGCTAAGTCGAGGTATTTCTTTTAGTCCCAAGGAGAGACAAGAAAAAGCTTATCGCAAATTATTTAAGCGAGTAAGCCGTACAGAAGATGCACCTATAGTACAGCTGGCTGCTGTGGTAGAAGAATTTCAAAAACCACATAAAGATTTTTTACCAGCGATTTCTCGTTGGTTTTCTGCTAACGGTGATCGAGTTATTAGCAATGTTTCTCAGTATGTCTTGCGTGCTCAGATATTGACGGGTTTGCCGGGCTTTAGTCTAGAAGAGTATCTTTTAGAAAGAGCAAATATCGAAGGGCTCAATTTAAGAAAGCAAGTTACCCAAGAAGAGTTTGTTGCATTTCTTGATCGTTGCTTCCAGAGCCCCACTTTAGAAAATTGGGTTCGTGCGGGAACTAGAAAAATTAATGAAGAAGAACTCGGTAAAAAAAATGCAGTCTTATTTGAGCTTAGTTCAGATCTAAATGTTGATTTATTTCGTCTCTATCAATCAAGAGAGTTGGTTGATTTCGGTAAAGAGATAGTCGCTGATGGTAAAAAGCTGGCACTTAATAGTGCAATAAAGCGGTATTCGAATTTGCATCGTACAGATAAATTAGAAGTTAAATTTCAGAATGAAAAAACCTCTGTAGAAGAGCATATTTTGAATCTTTGGTGGACGGCAGCACAAAAAGCCTTAGGCGAAAGTGTTGTGATTAATTTTGCCGTTGAATTAGTGCAGACATTGTTCACTGAAATGGCCGGCGATTTTGACGAGAAGGGTATTACATTGTCTGAGTGGTACTTTAGTTCTCCTTATGGTGATCCAGGCTCGACAGAGTCTATTGCTGCTTATGCATTTAAAGAGCTGGGTATGATGGAGAAGTATCATAAACATAAAGCGTACCTATTGGGAGAGTTCGCCGAAGAGGTGTTTCCTATAGAAAGCGATCGTGAGGCTTTTCGTGCACTAGTAAAGCAAGTGCCAAACTTATGGATGTATATTAAGAGCGGTATGTATCGTTCTGGTGCAGACCTAACGAGAGCATTGGCTCTTAAGGATAGAGGGTATTTGATTCGCTCATATGTTGCAATGATTGCAACAGCTACTCAGTCGGGTCTAGTAAGTGAAGGTGCGCGTCTTATTGATTCGTATTTTGTAGAAATGAACCCGCCTGTTGAAGAAGACAAAGAAGTATCTGATGCTGTTGAAGATAGAAGAAAAATTTCACAAGGAGCTGACGCTCTCAAGAGAGTGGTTCGTTCTTTAGTAATGCCTGAAGTGCCAGGTAGGTACGAAAATACTACGGCTAGTAACTTTATTTTGGCTGTAAAAGACTTGGTCTCTGAAGAAAAAAGGATGGAGACTGAAGACTTTTTACTTACAGCTTCGGATCAAATTAGCAAAACAAGCGATAAAAAAATCGCTGATTTCTTAGATGATTTTGGTTCAAAAGATCATTCAGATGAGTCGGTTATGCAAAAGCGAAATAACCGAAAAGCGCTAGCAGATTTACTGAGAGAGAAAAAGTTTCCTACAGTGATGATTCAGTTGAATAAGTTTTTTCAAGATAAGGCAGTAAAGCCTGCTTTAGATTATATTCAGAGAAAAATTGATGATGGAACTTTACCAGATCTTCTTCTGTTTATCCGTCGAGTACTGGGGTTTAGCAGAATATGATGTTGAGCCTGTTTGTTTTTTTATTATCTATTTCTACGTCTCATGCGCAACTTGCGCCACTTTTCGGTTTAGGGCCTAAAAGCTCTGCTCTTGGAGGTACAAGTATTGTTGTAGGAGACTCTTCTGCCTTTCAGGTTTATGCAGCACCTGCAGCCTTGGGCTTTATTCGTAATGTGGAAGTGCATATTGGGGCACAGTATTTTGAACCTAAACTGAAACCATTCGGCACTGTTGTTTTAAATTCAAATGGTACTTTAGGAGAGTTTAAAACTGCTGGAGTTCTTCCTGGAGGAGGGAATCTTCTTGCTATAGCAATACCAATTGGAAAAAAGAGACCAATAACTTTTGGAGGTGGATTTTATCTTCCTTTCTCTACTTTAATTCGTGTTTCTGGTAGTCCGGTCAATTACCCTTTTTATCCCTTATATTCTGACATCAGCCGTAACTTCTTTTTTATTATTGGAATGGGCTACGAAGCTTGGGATGGCATTGCATTTGGATTAAATTTTCGCTCTACTACAAAGTCTACAGCTGTCTACGCACTACGTGCAGACAACTCAGTGAATTACTCAGCAACAGCAGTTGAAGCTAAAAGTAAAAACCGCATTTCTATTTCTGCCCTATATGACAATGTAAGACGAGGTGGCGATTTTCCGTACTCTGTTGGTTTTATGTATAGAGCGCAAGCAGGACTTGAAACTAGAATCAGTGCTGATGTGACTGCCTTTGTACCAATTCGTGGTGACTTAGATAGCTTTCCTTCTTATAGCCCATCAGAATGGGCATTAATGTCTAGTGTGGCTTTTGGAAAATTAAAAACCTCATTGGATTTCTCATGGATGAAATGGAGCCAGTACGTTTCGCCTTATGGAACTGGCAATATCAATACCTACGTGATTGGCTCTAGTCGTAAAGAAGCACAATTTAAAGACGTACCCGTATTTCGCTTAGGAAACGAATATGAGGTTTCTGTTGGTGGTGGTGCTTTACGAAAGCTTTTTGCTAGAACAGGTTATTTTTATTATCCAAGTCCGGTGCCTGATCAAACTTCAGATTCAAACTTTGTGGACAATGATCGTCACGGTGTGAGTGCGGGCTTAGGTTTGCATTGGAAGAGCCCTTGGGAGTCAGAAGACGACTTGGTTACGGATTTTTTCGTGCAAAATGTTTGGTTAAAATCAAAACAAGTTACAAAGGTAAGTGCAACAACCGTTGGGGCTCCTGGGTATACATCCGGTGGGCGTCTTATGTTATTTGGAGCAGGAGTAAAGCTAAAATTTTAGGAGGGAAGATGAAAAAAATAATTGGAATATTAGGGCTACTGTTATTAGTAAACACAGCGTATGCAGATAAAAATCCTGCATTAATTGATATGGATAGCGCACCGGTGAGTCCATCTCCAGCAGCATTGGAAGAAGAATCTTATATGGAATGGATTGAGCCTATTTACGAATGGGCTGGAGGGAATCCATACAGCGCATTTACTCCGCTTGTTTTTGAATGGTATAGGGAAGAAAAAGATAGAGGGCTTCCTTCAGAGGTTTTCGAAGATCCAGGAAAAGTTTTTGTTAATGTTAATCGTCCATTACAGCAAACGATAGAGTTAGAAGATGCGGGAGAAATCGAAGTCGGCAATACTGTTGGTGCAGAGGTATATGCTCAAATGGATGGTACTGTTGATGAGGCCTTAGAGGCTATGGTGTTTCGCTGGGGAAAACCAGTAGGGGCCACTGAGGGTAAAACATACCCTCCTGGTGGGGCCTTTGCTAGAAGAGTGGAATATTTTTCTCCTATCTCAAACTGGGGTGATGGAGCGTATGCAAACCTTAGCCTAAGAAGAGATGGAGGTATCGTAAAAGATCTAGCGGATCGCTACTTATTTCTCGTGAAAGGGGATTCACAGAAAGGCTACGACGTAGTTATGCAGTACTTAAAGTCAGGTGGTAAAACACCTACGCAACAGTGCTTTGCTATTGCTATTATTCGTCCTGAGGCACCAGGAAAAGTAAGCTATAAAATCAGCACCAGATTCCAAGGTCAAAGCTATAAAGTTCTTGGCAATGTGAGTATTGGTCGCAAGAACATTGGCTTTAATGTCGAGAAAGTAAGAGCAATTCAAGTAGAGTATATGGGTATGCTTGATGAGCTTAAGAAGACAGGAACAATTCAAGATAAGCCGACAGATATTGGTTACGACGGAAAGTAATTTACGTTTTCATTCACGGAGGACTTTTGTATGAAATCATTTTTATTATGTTTATGTAGTGTGTTTTTATTTTCTGTAAATGCGCACTCGCTTGAAGCTCCCGCTCAGATTGAGCGGGAAGGTGTTTTGAGCTGGTATGAGTCTATAGATTCAAATGTTAGCCCTTATTATGATTACGTATTTGACTGGTTAGAGGAGCAAAGAGAAACAGATCAATTACCTAATGAGGTTTATCAAGATCCGGAAAAAATTTTTGTAAGAGTCGATCGAGTTTTAGCAGTAACAATAGAACTTGAAGACGTAGGTGAAGTAGAGAGAGCGATTACTTATGGACTTGAGACTTTTATGGAAATTGATGCTCCCGTTGAAACTGTTCTAGAAACAATGTTGTTTCGTTGGGGAAAACCAGTAGGTGCAGCTGAAGGAAAAACGTTTCCCTATGATTTTGTTTATGGTTTTCGTAGAGAAGCTCTAACAAGAGAATTTGGCGAAAATACCTATAAAACATTCACCATTAAAACGAATGGAGGGATCGCTAAAGATCAAAACGATAGTTTCACTTTAATGGTTAGATCCGATGAAAAGGGAGGGTATGAGTTATTAGGCTCGTTTTTTGCTCCAATGGAAAGAACAAGCACTTCTTCTTTTTTCACACTTATGAAAATGCAGCCAATGGGGCCGAATAAAACAGCTTTTCGTGTGACTGGAATGCATACAGGTCAAAGCTACGGTTTTTTGGGTATTGAGTACGGGCGCAAGAATTTTGGCTTTAATCTGCTAAAAATCAGAGAGGGACAAAAAGAGTTTTTAGGTCAAGTCTATCATTTAAGAGACAAGGGGTGGATTCCCGAGAGACGACCTAACTCTATGTTTTTCTAAGATTCTTAAGATTGGCCTCCGCTCCTTTAAAGGGATTCTTTTGTAAAAAAGTTCTTAAGATTTCCCTTGTTTAAACCGATTCACTAGGGAAGGAGGCCAACTAATGGCGTTTCATCCCCATAAATTTGGGCGATATGTAATCGTAGATCCAATCGCTGTCGGTGGTATGGCAGAGATCTACCGTGCCCGTCTTTCTGGCGGTGGAGATGCTGCGTCTCCAGACCGTATTATTGTTATTAAAAAGGTTATCGCTAATCTGTCGCAAAATTCTGAATTCATTCAGATGTTTGAAGAAGAGATTAAAATCACTGTTGGTCTTACGCATCCAAATATCATTCAAATTTATGATTACGGAAAAGTAGAGGATCAATACTTCATGGCAATGGAGTATGTAGAAGGTAAAAACCTTCGTCAGTTCGTGAAACGATTGGCTGACATGAAGTCGATGTTTTCTATCGATATGAGTTGCCATATCATTAGTCAAGTTTGTCATGCTCTTGCATACGCACATAGTTTTAAAGATAGGCTAACGGGAAAATCATTAGGAATTGTTCATAGAGATATTTCACCACAAAACGTTATGATCTCTTATGATGGCGCGGTTAAGCTTTTTGACTTTGGTATTGCAAAAGCAAAGTCAGCATCTGAAGCTACAAGAGCAGGGGTTATAAAAGGAAAACCATCCTATTTATCACCAGAACAAATTAATGGTGAAGAGCTGGATGGACGTTCTGATATTTTTGCTCTAGGCATAGTTTTGTGGGAGCTTTTAACAGCAAAACGATTATTTATAGCAGACACAGATATGGGGGTTTTACGCCTTATTCAAAGTGCTAAAATCGAGCCTCCATCTACATTTAACCCCGCTGTTCCTCAATCCTTAGATGCAATTATTTTGAAGAGTCTGCAAAGAGATAAAAATAAGCGGTATCAGAACGCAGAGGAATTTCAACGAGACTTACATAAGTTTTTATATTCTTTTAATCCAGGGTTTAATCCTGCAGATCTTTCTTATTATGCACAAGAATTATTCAAGAAAGAAATCGGTGATGATAAGATACGCCTTGCAAAGTATCTTGCTCTAGAGCCAGTGGGTGAGGGGTCAGGAGATGCATCTCCTATTGAAAGTCCTAAGAAAGGAAGCCTTTCTACAAAACTTGCCGAAGGCTTAATTTCAACAACAGACTTTAATAAAGAAATGCTAGACTCCATCACCGGTACTGGAACCTGTGAGGTTTCTGCGCCATCAGATTTACAAATGGCATCGACAACGGGATTTGCTAGTCCTAAAAATGTACAAGTACCTAAACCCGGAACCCCTCCACTGCCAGGACAAAAAACAAACGCGATTTCTGGTTTGAGTACAGAAAATGCAAAAACAATTGTGCCTCCAGGAATAAAAAAACCAGGCTCTAGTAATTTAGTGATTCCACCATGGAGTAAGCAGTCAAGCGGTAGTAGTGGTGCTGTTGGAGGTTCTGGTAAAGTTGTAGGTGCAAGTACGCATACACAACTTCGAAGAGCTATGGATAAGAATAGCAGCGCTGGTAGTAGAAATGTGGCTGTATTATTAATAATCTTTGTGGTTGGGTTGGCCTTTGTAGGTCGTCAATATGGTCTTTTTGAGGGAACCCCATTAGAAGCATTTTTAGGGTCATCTAAGAAAAACACAAAAGTGACTAGTGTAGATGACGGTCCAACTCGTAATCCTAGTGCTAGCGGCAACCAAACTTCTGCGCCTGTAGGCAAAGATGAAGGTGTTGTTGTTTTACGTATACCTGATTTTAAGGGCGTTGAAGTTACAGTTAATGGTGTGCCTGGTAGGCTCTACAGAAATCAGTTAATTGTTCCTCTCAATCAACATCTAGTAATTGAGGTAGCAAAGGCTGGGTATAAGTCTGTGACAAAAGAAACCGTGGTGAATTCTTCTACACCAGTATTTTTAGAGATTCCTCTTCAGCCAGTAGCTTCTGGGATTGTGAATTTCAATACCACACCTGCTGCAGACATAACTTTCATTATGGATGGCAAAGAAGTCTTTAAAGGTACTACACCTATTAATAACCAAAGAATTCCTATTGGTAGATATAAGGTTATTATCGAGAATAAATTAATCAATCATCGCTCTGAAGCTGAAATTGTAATTGATGAGGGGATGATTACACGAGTTGAGCGCATCCTTTAAATAGATGCAAGCAAATGTCCAATATCTTTGTTGTCTCGCTTCACTTCCGCTACGCCGTACCTTGAGTACGGCTCACGTTTAGTTCAGCATCGACGCCTCGATCTTGGAGCATTTTCTAGCATCTAGCTTTGTATTAGATGCAAGCAAATGTCCAATATGCTTTCATACCTTCTATTTTTCGTAGCGATAGCCAATACCGTATACAGAGGATAAATGCTTTTGCATTTCTGGGATTTTTTTCCTAATCGCACGGATATGAACATCTATGGTGCGGTCATTGATGGGTTTTTTAGAGTGGTGTCGTACCGCATCTATAATATCTTTTCGAGAAACTGTGGCACCTGCATTACCCGCGAGCTTTCGTAAGATATCAAATTCAGTCAAAGTGAGTTCAACAGACTTATTGTTATATTTCACTGCTCGGTTTGTGTTATCTATCCAAAGATCTCCGACCACTAAATTTGCATTTGCTCCAGCATTAGCTCCAATTCGTAAGCGTGCCTTTACTCTAGCTACGAGCTCTTTATAATCAAAAGGCTTTGAAATATAGTCGTCGGCACCTAAGTTTAGGCCGCTAGTAATGTCGCTAACCTTTGATTTAGCAGAAAGAAATATGACAGGGATATTAGCTGTTTTTTCGTCTTTCTTTAACAATTGGCAGGCATCAAGGCCCGAAAGGTGGGGTAGCATGATGTCTAGCAAAATAAGATCAGGGCTTTGATTTCTAGCATAATCAATCCCTAAAACAGCATTATCAGCCAAGGTTATTTCGTACTCTTTAGAAAGAATTTGGTACAGAAACTTTCTTGTATCTTCGTTATCTTCGATAACCAATATTTTCTTCTTAGCTGCCACCATGGATACAGAATAGTTTAGGTTATGGTTAGTTGCTCATCAAGAATTAGTATTCTTAGTTGAGGTTTTTTCGCTAAATTATGCGATTTTTTTCCAGAGACTTGGTCTTACAACCTTCTTTTTTTCTTTGTAGCCAAAAGATTGTATAAATGCCTCTACTAGGACAGGGTCAAACTGTGTTCCTGAGCATTTACGTAACTCCTCAAAGGCTACTTCTTTGTCTAAAGCTAAACGATAGGGCCTAGTGGAAGTCATTGCATCAAAGGTGTCTGCGATTAGAATGATTCGGGCATAAAGAGGGATATTTTCTCCTTTAAGGCCATCAGGGTAGCCAAAACCATCATATCTTTCGTGATGGTGTTTTATACCTGGAACTAGGTTGCGCAGTGTGCTTACTTTTTCTAAAATTTTTCCACTACGCACGGGATGGCTTTTCATAATTTCGAACTCTGCTCTGGTAAGTCGAGCTGGCTTTAACAGTACGTTATCGGGAATTCCTATTTTACCGATGTCATGAAAGAGTGCAGATAGCTCAATTTCACGGATTTCCATCTCGGACAGTTTTAGCTCTTCTGCTAACTGCACGCTGAACTCAGCAACGCGTATAGAGTGCCCGTGTGTATAGGAGTCTTTCTCTTCTAAGGTAGAGATAATTGCTCGCAGTGATTCTACCAAAACATCAGGATAAACTTCTTCAGCAAATAAAAAAGTTTCAGCCTCTTCTTGGGAACAAGCCGGAACCGCCTTTAAGTGCTTTGCCTTAGGGCTTTCGATTTTTCTCTTCTTTTTCACAAAACCCACCTTATAGCGCTTATCGGCTATATTTGAGAAAAACTGTACGTAAATAGCGGTTTTTATCCTGTTTAAGTTATTGATATTATTATTTTTTTAAAGACAGAAGCTTTTTCGAAGAAAGCCTGATTCTAGGGTACACAAAAAAGCAAAAATCACTCACAATAGAAGATAGGAAAGGAGACTCCATGGAGGGATGTCTTTGGAAGAGCATATTAGGATTATTATTACTTCCATCATTGGCTTTTGCCGACAAACCAAATGCTGAATGGTTGTCTACGACCCGTGCATTATCTATGGGAAACGTTGGAATCGCCTCTGCAGATGATCCGGCTACTGCAGCTTTTTATAATCCCGCTACTTTGGCGAAAACGAAAAGAACCATTTTTGAGTTTTTTAATCCTCAAGTTGAGTTTGGAACGAATGTTTTTGCCGTAAGTGCTGACACCACAAAATTAGGGAACCACGTTAACTTAAAAAAATTAACACCCTATTTACAAGGAAAGCCCAATAAAGCTTCATATTTAGGGGCTAGTATTTTTCCTAATTTAAATGCGCAAAATTTTAATTTTGGAATTTTGCTAAGTGCTAAGGGGCAGTCTTATGTAGATGGGGCTGGAAATTTAAATTACAAGTCTCGTTATCTTTTGATTCCTTCGATGGGGCTTTCTATTGGTCTTTTAGGCGGCAGATTTAAATTAGGGGCATCTGTTCGCGCAATTCAAATCACTGAGAACGATGAGCGTACAACTAATTTCACTGATGTTGGTTATATGAATAACCCCAACGAAGGCTTTGGGGTAGGCGTAGATGTAGGTAGTACCTTTAGTTTGCCGTGGACGTGGCTGCCTACCTTTGGGTTTGTGGCAAGAAATTTAGGAGATACTACCTTCTCGGGCTCTGCACCTGTAAGTATTGGTCAAGGAACTATTAGGCGAAAAGGAAAAGTTAAAATGACTTACGATGGGGGCTTTTCTGTAACTCCAAAAACGGGACGTCAAAGTGCCTTTACTTTTGCGGCTGATTATAGAGATATCATGGATGTCTATGGAGTTAATATAAAGAGAAGAATCAATTTAGGTATGGAGTTTAGTGTAAGCAAGATGATTTTTATGCGCCTAGGATTTGGTCGTGGGTACTGGACGGCAGGTATAGGAGTTTCTACGAGGCAAGGTAGTTTAGATATAGGTACCTATGGAGAAGAGCTACATGAAAAGAATTTTCGAGTAAATGAAGATAGAAGAATTTCGATTCGTTATGGGAGTAAATTTTAATGTCTGGAAAAAAGTTAGCAATTATTGGGAATCGTTTAGATAAAGAGTTCGAGGGTTTACTCGGTGAGTATTCTGTAAGTAATTTATCTATTGAACAGTGGAATGAAAAAAGAGATCAGTTCGATTTAGTTTTTATCGAAGAAGAAGATTGTGCGCGGATAAGTTTAAATGATGCTTATTTTGTTGTTGTCACTGACAGAGATCAGATTCCACTATCAGTAGTTGAGAAAAGAACAAACGACTTGATTACTTTGCCTATTAGTAAGCCCGATTTATTTAGAATTTTTATGAGGTTTAATGAATCATCTACTGAAATGGACCAGTTTGTTCCTGGGTTAGCATCTAAAGTAGAAGATCATTTGAAGAGAGTACAAAAAATACAAAAGCGTCTTATTAAGAATAAATTTGATCCAATAGGTGGTCTACATATCTCTAGTAAGTACTGGTCTGGTCTGAAAGCTGGTGGCGATTATTTTGATGTATTTGATCTCGCAGATAAAAATTATGTGGGAATCATCATGATCGATAGCTCTACTTATAATATTTCAAATTTTTTAATTAGGGCCATTATGCAGTTAAGTTCCGGCAAAGAAAATCTCAACCCGGAAGAGCCAGCAAAGGCCATAGAAAAACTTCTAAATGCAGTACGAGAGCATATGGGTGATAAAGATCGATTTTCTGCATTCGTTGCTTTTATGAATAAGAAGACCTATCAGATGAAAATGGCA
Source organism: Oligoflexia bacterium (assembly GCA_023954355.1). GTDB lineage: Bacteria > Bdellovibrionota > UBA1018 > CAIPTA01 > CAIPTA01 > JAMLID01. The sequence continues at coordinate 129,606 of JAMLID010000002.1, forward strand.
ACATCGGGTACGTTTTATTTGGCTAAGTTAATGAAAGAAAATCAGGGTCCTTTTGATTGGATTTTGAGTGGAACATATAAGCCAATCGAAAAAGAGACAATTAAAATCTATGAAAATACAATTAACTTACACCAAGGAGACCGTTTGATTTTAGCATCAGATGGATGGAAGCAGTGCCTAGATGGTATGGATAAGTTTTCTCAAGTTTTAGCCAATAGTTCATTAACGCCTATAGAGATGATTTCAGAATTTGGCTTTCATCTTCGTCAAGAAACAGAAAAAGTTTTAGAGCCTAGTGAAGAGGATGAATTATTCATGCCAATGGAAGATTGTTCAATATTGGTTTTTGAATTGGCGCAAAATACTTTGAGGTTGGCTTAAGGGGCGAGAATTTCTTTTTTCCAAGAGTTTTTTTTACGAACGAAGCACTCGCGTTTGTGCAGTCTGTTTTTTCCTTCTGTCCAAAACTCGATCCTGTTTGGGGTAAGCTCGTATCCTCCCCAGTGAAGAGGAGGATTTACCTCTTTGTCTTTAAACTTCACTTTTGCTTCTTCGAATTTTTTTTCTAAGTTTTTATAAGAAGGTATTTTTTTACTTTGAGGTGAAATATGGGCAGCTATCTGGCTACCTTTAGGACGAGACTTGAAATAAGCTATACTTTTTTCTCTAGGTAGTTTTTTAACACGACCTTCAACTCTAATTTGTAGGTCTAATGATTCCCAATAGACAAGAAAAGCTGCGTATGAGTTTTCTTTAAGCTCCATAGCTTTGCGGCTTTTATAATTTGTATAGAATAAAAAAGTTTGGTTTGTGATTTCTTTTAATAAAACCATACGAACAGAGGGCCGCCCCTGAGCCGTGGCAGTTGCTAAAGCTATGGCGTTTGAGTTTTTTAAAGTCTTTAGAGCGAGAGAAAATGCCTTTTTGCATCGCAATATAGGGTTCATGAGAGCTCCTCTTCCCTAGAGTAGAGCTAAAAAAGGAAAATTCCTAGACATTGCAAATAGATGCGGCAGATTAAGACTAAATTAATACCAATTAGTATTGATTTTATCTTTGTACCTAGGTAGAAGGTCTTATGCACATATCAGCCGTCGAAGAGTACGGGCTTCGTTGCGTATTGCAATTAGCCCAACAAGAACCACGTCTAGCCGCCTCACAAATAGCCGAGCGCGAAGGTATATCAGTACAGTACGCTAGTAAGATTATGCACTTATTGAAAAAGGCAGGATTAGTCGAAGCCGTTCGTGGCACTCAAGGAGGGTTTTGTCTAAGTCGTCCAGCAAACGCGATTTCTGTTAAAGAAGTATTTAGTGCCTTTAGAGAAGATAGCCAAAGACAAGACGATTTTTGTGGAAACTATAAAGGGCAATTGAATCATTGCACCCATCTTCATGACTGTACAGTTAGACCGGTATGGCATGTATTGAGCTCATACTTTGACTCTGTATTAAAAGAATTAACGTTAGAAGATCTTTCTAAGTCTGAAAAAGAGAGCGAAGAGAGATTAAAGATTTTTGCACAAAAAGAGGCTGACCGCATAAGAGAAAAGTTTAAAGGCGCAGCGAATGCCACTGTGGGGGATTTTCAATAATGCTTTCAATTAAAGATTTATGTGTATCCGTAGAGGGTAAAGAAGTTCTAAAAGGTGTAAACCTTGAAATGGCAAAGGGTGAAGTGCATGCCATTATGGGAAAAAACGGGAGTGGAAAAACAACTCTTTCGTATACTCTTATGGGACACCCTAAGTATGTCGTAACAAAAGGAGAAGTACTTTTTGAAGGAAAATCAATACTCGATTTAAGCGCAGATGAACGAGCTAAACTAAGAATGTTTTTAGGATTCCAGTACCCTGTTGCTATTCCTGGTGTAACAGTAGCGCAGTTTTTACGTTCTGCTATTTCTAGTGTTCGTGGCTCTGAAGTTCCCTCAAAAGACATTCGAAAATTAATTAAGAAAGAAATGTTAGAGCTAGATATTCCTGATAGTTTTATGACTCGTTATTTGAATGATGGCTTTTCTGGTGGTGAAAAAAAACGATTAGAAACGCTGCAGATGAGGCTATTGGCACCTAAACTAATGATTTTAGATGAAACCGATTCTGGCTTAGATATAGACTCTATGAAAAAAGTAGCTGAGGGTATTCAAAATACGAGAAGCCAAGACACTAGTATTTTATTAATTACTCACTATCAACGCCTTTTGGATTATGTAAAACCAGACTTCGTACATGTGTTTTTGGATGGAAAAATTGCTCACTCAGGGACTGCTGATTTAGCTTTGCGCTTAGAAAAAGATGGTTATGAGTGGGTTCGAGGGCTTTAATGGTGTTGGTACGAGAAGAAATAGAAAAATCTACACAGAAGCTAAAACTAGTTCAGCATTTAGATAAAAAAGATGAGCTTTATAAAAATCTATCTTTAGATTTTGCTTCTTTTATAAGTGAAGATATTAAAAAAAGAGAAGACATCATTAATTTGACTGCGCCAACTTTAGAAAAAGGGGAAGATTTTTCTTTATTACTTAGTGCTAAAGGTTTTGGTGGAGCAAAATCGCATAAAGGAGTCCACGCACTTGCTTTAAAAGTAGATGAGAGCTTAGAGCCTATAGTTTTTGAGCAAGGCTATGAGAATGATTTTTTTGTAGATACAGCAAAGGCAAAGTGGACGAATGGCCTTTTTTTTCGCTCACCAAAGAGTGAAAAAACAAATGGTAGCTTAAGCATTGTGCTTGATGGTGAAAATGAAATCATTCGGAATCAGATAATCTTTAGTGAGTCTTCACAAACAAATTTTTTATTTACGACTAAAAAGCCAAAAAAATCTAAAAAAACTATTACATATACAGAAGTGATTTTAAAAAAGAATGCACAGGTAAATTTTCAGTTTTTACAAGACTTAGAAATTCATTCGAGTGCGATGAATCGTTTCTTCTTTCAAATTGAAGAGGGAGCAAGTTTACAGTTAACTATGTTAGGTAGTTCTGGTGTTGGATATCAATCCAGAGTGTTAGTATCTCTAGAGGGCGAAAACGCAAATTTCGATTTTTGCTCTGGCATTAAAGGCTCAAAAGAAGAGCAGCACGATTATTCTGTAGAGGTTTATCACCGAGCTGCAAAGTCGAATAGCTCAACGAAAGTTTTTCATGTATTAGCAGATAAGGCGAAAGCAAATTTTCAGGGATTAATTCAAATAGAAAAAAATATATCAAACTGTGAGGCTCATCAAAAATCGAGAACCTTATTATTAAATAAGGGTGCTGTAGTAAATGCTATTCCAAAACTAATTATAAAAAATGATGTTGTTGCTTGTAGCCATGGAGCAAGCATTTCAAAGATTGATGATAATCAGATGTTCTATCTAATGAGTCGAGGTCTTAGCCAAGAAATGGCTGAGCAACTTGTGATTCGTGCTTTTTTAGAACCACTACTAGGCCGTTTTCAGAATTCATCCTATGTTGGAAAAATTTTAGAAAACTGGGGATTGAGCTCTTATTATGAAGGGGAGGATGCATGAGTCCTTTATATTTTGAACAAGGGCAAATGAATCCATTTTCTTCTGATGAGGTTTTAAAAATCCGTAAAGATTTTCCTATTCTTCATAGAGAAATTCGTGGAAAACCGCTTACCTATTTAGATAATGCTGCAACAACACAAAAGCCTATTCAAGTAATAGAAACGCAAGCTAGAGTTTATAAAGAACTTAACGCTAATGTGCATAGAGGTGTGCATTTTCTTAGTCAAGAGAGTACCGATGCTTATGAGAAGTCTCGTAAGAAAATTGCTAGACATTTAGGAATAAAAGACGAAGCCGAAGTTATTTTTAC
>JAMLID010000020.1 GCA_023954355.1 Oligoflexia bacterium
TTATCTGGGGGTATTAGATGACTAAATACAGATCGATCATTTTTATTATTTCTGCATTTATCTTGATTTCTTGCGGTAAAGATAAAAAAGATTCAACTGATATATTATTTGAGGTCAATCGTGCTACACCGAAGCCCCTTCAATTAGATGGAGTAATAAAATCAGTTGTTGCTTCTAGCTCTGGATGGGGATTAGCTGCACCTACAGCATCGGCAGATTTTGATTGTTTTGGTATTTTGGTTAACTATCCTGAGCGATCAGGAGCTGGTCGTTGTGAAAAAATAGATGGTTCAGTTATTGCTAATCCACATAGAGCGTATGGACTCGTAGGTGCCAATCAGTTTCTTGAAGGCAATGTTCTAGTTGGTGAGCAAAGAAGGTTTCATGTTGTAGGTTTTGATTCGTCGCTTGGATACTGCCCAAATGTAAATGAAGACTTAGGACCGTATCGAGCGAATCTTTCTGCTCCTTTTCTTTTGGGTACAGCAGTGCAGGACATTAAGTTAGATACGAATATTGTGAATATTACAGCAAGTTATGCGGCAAATAAAATTTTTGAAAGTTGTACATTTCCACAAAAGCAGTGGGAGATTCCAGCATTTAACCCATGTAGTGATCTTTCTGGCTGTAAACTTTGGTTAGATGCTTCAGATTCGAATACGCTTTTTTCAGATGATGGATGTTCTACCCCATATAGTGCTGGTACCGTTGGGTGTATTACTGATAAAAGTGGTAATGGATTCAATGCTAGTAATGCAACGGGTGCTCAAAGACCTAACTATCTTGTAGCAGGTCAAAATAATCGTGGGTTATTAAGCTTTAATGGCTCGAATCAATATTTATCTACTAGCTTAAACCCATCCACCGCTTTTTCTACAACCACGTCGGCCTTTATAGTAGTAAAGCCAGCTGCAGTTGGATCAAACGTAGCAATGTTAGGTTCGCTAAACTCTACTACTTATATTTTGGGTATGCACACTGGCGCCCCTAATAAATTCAACTTTGATTTAGGTTCGGGTAGCATCGAGAGCACAACAGCACCTATTGTAAATACGGCGAAGATTATCGCAGGGGTAGGTACTGCCGGTGGATCATTTAAACTTTTCGTTAATGATGTAATAGAAAACTCAACAAGCGCTGGCGGCAGTATGCCTAATAGAACAATTTATATAGGCGCCTTGAACACTGGTGCGCCTGGCAACCATTTCAATGGAAAAATTGGCGAAATTATTCTGTATAATCAGGCTCTATCCAATGCGGATGCTTTACGTGTCATCAGTTACTTAAAAGACAAATGGGGAATTTAAGCTTTTAAATTATTTGATAGTAGTTGATTACATAGAAGAAGAGCCTAGGCCTTTTTGAATACCAAAATCTTCGATCAGTTGGTTGATTCTTTGAATACGATCTTTTCTGATAACTGGGGTATTTTTACCATCCTCGGTTTCCCAGTCTGGTCCCGTATGATGAATTTTTGCAGATAAACCGAAGCGCTCTGGTTCATCTCCCACGGGAATTCCCACAAAAATATTCATCTCATTGATACCGATTTGCCAAATATAGGGAAGGTTTTGTTTTACGAAATTCATCGTCATTTGAAAGTCTTCTTCTTCTTCACCTGGGAACCCTACAATGACATTTAAATTTGTTTTTATTCCGGCTTCGTGACTATCGCGTAGAACTTTTTTAGCTAAATCTACAGTTGTGCGTTTTTGCATTCGGTCTATTACTTTTTGTGAACCTGATTCGAATCCGTAGGATAAAAATTCACAACCCGACTGAGCCATACGCAAGAGTAAATCTTTCGTCATGCGTTTATCTACGCGTGCCTGACCCATCCATTTTATTTTTAGATTAGAGGCAAGAATTAAATCTACCAGATTAGATAATGTATCGAAATTTCCATTGATTAAAGAATCATTAAAAGAAATTTTTTTAATGCCGAAATTTTGAATTAAATATTTAATATGTTCAAACGTTCGTTCGGCTGGTTCGAATCTAAACTTTTGCCAAAACCTAGTTTCAGAGCAAAAAGCGCAACGAGCTACGCAGCCCCTAGACATCATCACAGGTAGTGTTTCTGGGTTTTCATAGAGATGAAGTTTGAAATCACTAAAATCTGGGTAGGGAACATCCGTGAAGGGCAGTTGATGCCTGCTATGTTCTTGAACTGGATGACCTGAAGATAATTTGTGAATACAGCCTTTACATCCATTTAAGTTTTTTTGATTTGACCAGCGTTTAAGAATCTCTATGAATGTAGCTTCACCTTCACCTATTACAATCGCATCAATAGCTTCATTTTGGATAAGCTCTAATAGGGATGGAACTTGTGCAGGATTCATTTCTGGCCCGCCACAAACGATTTTTACCTGAGGAAGAATTTTTTTACAGGCGCTTAAGAGAGATTTCATTACTGGTAAAGAGGTGTAGATGGTCGAAAATCCAATGACATCAGGTTTACTCGAGCAGATTTCTTCTGCGAAATCGTTCATGCTTTTTTCTAAATGAGGTAAAATGTGTTTTTCAAATAAGTTTTGATCACGAAAATATTTAGAGTTATTGTGAGTAAATAAATTTTCGTCGTTAACTTTCTGATCTTGTAGTAAATGCCATGCTATTACATTGTAATCATAAACATTGGTATGAAAATTTGCAGATCGAGCAGCAGCTGCTAAATAAGCAACTCCCATAGGGGGAACAAAAATAGGCCATGCTGGTAAGAAAACTAAAGCAATATTTAGTTTTGAGTTTATCTTTTCATAGGTATTTTCAATTGGTAGGTCGGTTAAAATAAACCGTGATACAAAATAACTTAAACTAGGGTCATCTGGATGTGTCTGTTCAGAGTTTTCTTTATCAAACAGAAAATGAAAAATGACTTGCTCTTCTATATTCGTTGTAAATTCAAAAAAGCCCTCTAACAAAGAAGAATTTTTATTAGAAAGAGTAAGCAGGGTCTCTTCTTTGTAACGAATCGTTAGAGACGAATGGGGTATAGGTAAATGAAATTTATAATAGATCCTTTGATTGGTATTCTTTGCAGAAAATTCTAAAGATTGTTGTTGGTGTTCAGCCCAACGCCAAGGATTTTCTTGAAACTCTACACTTTGGAAGCCTTTCCACGACGCTTCTGTAAGTGTTAGCAGCTCGGTTTCTGTTTGGATGAGTTCGTCTTTCATCTATAAAGCGAACCTAACATGCAGAAAAAGAAGAAACTATACTCGCGAGAGCAAGGGGAAAGATATTTTTGTTGCGGCGTATTATTTTGAAATAAAATCCAGTAAATCTTCTTTTTCTAAGACCTTATGTACTGCTGGGCGCTGATAGATACGGTTCATATAGGGGATAATATTTTTATAAGCACTTAGCGAAAGATTAGCCCATTTGCACCAGCCTAGAATAGTAAATAAGTAGCTATCAACGAGGCTATATTTTGAGCCCAAAAGATAGTCGTTATTTCTTAGAGATGAATCTATGTAATCTAGGTGTTTTTGTATTTTTTCTATAGTGGAATTTTGAATTTTATTTTGAGTATTTTTATCATCAGTCCATCTTTGTGCATAAACAAGAGGGATAAAGTTTTTTTGAAAATCAGCTCCTATGAAAGAGAGCCACTCTAGGGCCTTTGAGTAATCTTTATGATCTCTTTTGGGGAATAAATCTTTATCTGGTTTTTGATTCGCTAAGTACTCTAAAATAGCGATGGTTTGTGTAAATGGCTTGCCTTCAATAACAAGAGCAGGCACTTGTCCTAGTGGGCTAATTTTTTCTAGCTCAGCTACATTCAGTTTTCTTTTCCAACTTACTTCAATACCTTCAAAGGGAATTTCTAATTCTTCTAGTGCGATATGGGTTGCTGTTGAACAGGTTTGTGTAGAGTAGAAAAAAGTTAACATAAAATCTCCTTTGTTTAGCTAGCTTAAGCAATAACAAATAAAGTACAAAAAGAAAAAGGCCGCTTTCTTTAAAAAGCGACCTTTTGTCTCACTCGGCTTAGTTTTATTAGCGAATAGTTACTGAGTCAGAGTTTCTTTGTCGAGTAGCCTTTGCATTATAGAACTTACTGTTTCTTCTAGATACTGTATATGAAACATAGGCTTTATGACCTCTAGGAATATCTTCAAAAGTTACTGCAGCTCTTGCGCCCACGAAAATTGACTGCGCTGTTTTGTGATTTTTGTAAGATCCACAAATGCCTAAAAAGCCACGTTTACAGATTAAAACAGTATAGTCTAAAACTAACTGTGACTCTGGGTCTTCAGAACCGGGAACATACTTATTATTTATTTCTACGGCAAAGGTTGGTTTACCATTCATCAGTGAGAAGATATCTCGCGAAATAGAATTTTGAGGGATATCGATTAGGTTTCTACCTATAGCTTGTCCATTAATTTGGATCGTGCTGCCATCTCTAGAAATATCATATTTATAACGGTTTAATTCGCCATTAATATCAGAGTTTACTCCGCCGTTTTCGTTCACCTCAAACTGCAATACTTCAGTTTCATGTGATAAAAGTTGTGCACCACGAATGTTAGCATTGATATTGAATGTTCTGGTGTCGGCTACTTTTTGGTAGTTTTTTGTTCTGTAGTTGGTAAACGGTACTGGTTCTAAAACGCTCACCCACTTTTGACAACTATAAGCTTCTTCTCTACAAGATTGGTCGTTATAACCAAGATTTGCTGCGTTCTCTCTTCTATATGTGTCGAGAATATCTGTGGCAGCTCCTTTTTGAATGATGCCACTTCTCTCAGCGCGGCGAATTTCTTGCGCAAATTCATCCCATGATCTTGGCTTTGAGTTAAAGTAACCACCAGAAACTAATTTTTCTGCTGTAGCTTTTCCAATACCTTTAACAGCATCTGCTAGCGCATCAGCCTTAGAAGCTTTTGGTGCAGAATAGAATCGATTCCAAGCTTCGCTTTTTCCGGTTCCGCCACTGCAAGTGATTTTATAACAAGTAGAGTTTTGAAGTTTATCTACATATTCGTATCGATAATCGGTAAAAGCTTCTTTCTCTGTCCAGCGCATAATTTGCTGTACTTGAATGGCAGAGCTATATTTGAAGTCGTTGTTGTTAACATTTAGTGTGAGTATAGCGTTTTCCCACTTTAAGTCAGGAGTAGACGCTGGAGCTCTATCATTAATATTGAGTAAATTGACAAAATTATTTTTTGCTTGCCAGCTAGATTGCTCAAATGTCCAATCATAAAAATTTTTATCTGTTGTTTCTTGCCAAGCATGAGCTTTGATAGACGGCAAGGTCAACGTGGCTATGGCGATTGCTGCAATTGCTATTTTTTTCATAAATTAATGTCACCTCCATGTAGAACATATAGATAGGTAATTTTATAGGGCTAAAGCGTGATAAGCAAAGTGCCAAAAAAAAGAAGATAATTAAAATTGGTTAGTTAGTTTTGCTTTGACTTTTAGGTGTTTTACATAAATTTTATTAAGAATTATTCATTAATATGGAAGGGTTATAGAAATGAAAACATGGCTTGGTGTAATCTTAGTCAGTCTTTTTGCTTTTGGCTGCTCTACAGCAGAGCTTTCGTCAAAAGGTAGTAGTGTAGAGATCGTTTCAGAAATCAGTAAACAGAATTGTAAAAATATTGGGCCTGTGTTTGGTAAAGGTGGAGGCTCTTTTGGTGGAGCATGGATTTCTGACGAGAAACTAATGGAATATGCATATAATGATCTCAGAAATAAAGCTGCCGAAAAAGGAGCTACTCACGTTGTATCGCAAGGGCATCAAATGGGACAAACAACTGGCCAGTATGGTGGTAGTACATCAACAGCTACAATTTCTGGTGTAGCATATCGTTGTGCGAATTAATTTCTTACTAATGAATAGAGAAAGAGCTAGCAACTGCTAGCTCTTTTTTTTGATTATTTTTTAGACCCAAAGATGATTCGATCTAATGAGAATGTTCCAGGGCCAATGGCAAAAAATACTAAACTTATCGCGAAATAAACGAGTGCAAGTTCATAAGAGCTGCCGCCAGTCATATTCACGAATGGGTCACCCATCACAACTGCATGCATATAGGTTGCTACCGCCATAGTAAACGCTAATCCCAGCATAGCTAATGGCACGACTAAACCTATGATTAGACATACGCCTCCACCAAACTCCGATAAGGCAGCGAGAAATTGAAAAAATCCAGGAACTGGTGAGTCCGGCGGCATCCAGCTAAACGGAGCTATGATTTTCCCATAGCCATGATAGAGAAATGCAACGCCAACAATTAAACGTAAAATTAATAATGCAACACTTGAACAAACAGGAACAGATTGAACTTTAAAACAACTTTTAAGCATAAATATCTCCTTTACGTTAGGGTATAGAAAAAATCTAAATTTTTCTATGTCCGATTTAGAGAATGTAATCTATTTTTTGGAAATGGGGATTTGAAGAATAAAGCAGGTATTTTTTGATTTGAAATCAACGCTAATTTTCCCTTTATGTGCTTCGATTATTCCTCGAGATATGCTCAGGCCTAAACCAGTACCCTTACCTTCAGTCTTTGTAGTGTAAAAGGGTTGAAATATTTTTTCTTGAATAGATGACTCAATTCCGAAACCACTATCGAGTATAGATATTTCTGCAAAGCTTTGCTGTTGGCTGATCGACATTTTAACCCAGCGGTCTGGTTTTTCTGCGACGGCATCAAACGCATTATTTAACATATTCAGTAAAACTTGTTGTATCTCAACTGGACGACATTCGATAAAAATGTCTTGAGATTTAATTTCTATATCTAGCTTTACGTCGTGAGAACGAAAGCGCTCTTTGCAAAAGTCTTCTACTTCATGCACTAGCTCAGATAGATTGCAGGTAGTAATTGGATCGCGACTTGAGTCTCTTGAGATTGCTCTGAGACCTGAAATAATTTTTGTAATTCGACCTATAGATGCTTTTGCTCCTAGTAATTTTTTTTCAAATACGGCTAAATCAATTTCATTACTTTTTAGCATTTCTAATAATTGTTCTATATGAATTGCAATGATGGCTAGGGGGTTATTTATTTCGTGAGCGATACCTCCAGCCATTTCACCTAGCGCCGCAAATTTTGAAGTTAAGGCAAGTCGAGCTCTTTGTTCGTCTAGCTGCTTTGATCGAAGCTCAACTTTATCTTCTAAGGATTGATTGATTTGCTCTAACTTTTCTTGTGTCTCTCGTATTTCAGTGATGTCGTAGCCGACGCTGATGACGGTTTGGTCGGGTAACTTAAAGTTTGCCCACATCTGTTTTAATAGTTTTCCGTCTTTGCGTTGAACGATGAACTCTCTAAATTGACCATCGGGTTTAGCAATAGTTTCTAAAACTTTTTGCTTCATGGCTTGATCTGGGTAAAACAAGCTCATTATATCAGATTCTTTTTTAAGGTCATCAACTGTATAGCCTAAAATTTTTGCACAGGCATTATTCCAAAGTATAGGTTGCCCATTTTTGTCGAAAGAATCGATCATGAAGGGGGCGAACTCATATATAGTTTGAAACCGAGCATCGCTATTTATATTTAGCGAATGTGGATTTTGATCATCTTCCATGAAAATACTCTATGTGATCAGAGCGAGAAAAAAAAGTTTGATTTGATAAGATGCTGCACATGCTTCTCAATTTAAGCTAGGAATGGCAGCTATGAATGCAGAGCAAAACTTTTAACGAAAAGTTCTAAGCGTTTTTTGTAAATCTTTAGTAGCAATTTCTGCGGCAGCAAAAGCCGTTTCAAAAGCTGGATTCATATAGTTATCTTGATTTGCAAAAAATATTCTACCCATAGGAGCACCAATTTTATCAATTGTGCCATCATGAATGAATCCAGTTCTTGCAAGCGGAATTGCATGCCCCCATCGAGTTACTCGTGTTCCAGCAATGGATCTCTCAGAAATACCTAATTGCTTTAAAATTTCTGGCAACTCTTTTTCTACTTCTCTAACGGTTCGATCGTGAGCGTATTTTCCAGAAATTAAATTTCTAGCACCATCAAAAGGATAGGGTCTATACAATGTTAGGATAGACTTTGTATCTTTATCATTTGCAGCCCAACTTCCGTATACAATATCTGTGAATGATCGATCTGTACGACCACCAAACCTTGGTGTTTCTGGAACTTCACCTTTAAGACAAAATAAATCATATGCCCGTGAAGGGACTTTCTCTTTCAATAAGACATTGCTTACAAGGTATGCTCTATAGGGTAGGTGCCTCCAGAGTTCAGCTCGCTCTCTGTCGAGATTGCTGATAATTGACCCTGCAACATATTTTGGCGTAGCAATTACTGCGGCTTTTGCTTTAATCAGCTGAAGATTTTCTTTTTGATCTACATACAAAACTTCTACTCCGTCTGATGTTTCTTTTACTTCAAGCACCATAGAGTGCGAAAGCATAGATTCTCTTGGTAATTTCGCTTTTAATTTTTTATGTAAAGCCTGGGTAATCGCGCTGTTTCCTCCAGGAAGAGCGAGCACGCCCTCAGTTTCTGAGGCAATAAAATTAGCAAATTGTGCTGCAGAAAGTTCATCTAGAGATCCACCAAAAGAAGACCAACCGTAGAGTTGATAAAATTCTTCAATATGTGGGTGAAGCTTAGGATCTACTCGCATAAGCCAGTCTTTAGCTGTTTCTCTGTCCCAGCGTTTTAGTTCAGATAAAGATAATCCGCTTCCACTTTTCCAAGGTATTTCTGGATAAGCATCTTCATAGATACGATGTAGTTCTTTACTTACTTTTTGCGCAGACTCGAGTGCGCCTGTTTCTCCTTTCCAAAGACTTTTTATTCCTTGGAAAATGACTCGACTCTCGTCTTCTGTTTCGTGGCGAAATTGATTTCTGATTCCCAAGTCTTTGAGGGTTTTTTCGATAGTACTATCTTCTTCAGGTACAACGATATAAGCCGCTCCGATAGAGTAGGTGCTGTTTGCATAAGTTTCACCTTTAGAGTTTCCACCAAACTGCATATCTTGTTCGATAATTACTGGTTGAAGATGTTGTAAAAAATAAGCAGAAAGTAATCCGGCCATTCCTCCACCGACAACGACAACATTTGCTTGCTTGCTTACCGATGGTCGACCACCTTTAGATGCTATAAACTCTTCTTTTCTCCATAATAGATCGTGTGGTCTAGTGACATCATCACCATTGAAGTCGGTTGATGAAAAGCTGCCACTAATTCTTCGTATAGGAGAATCGTCATTATTCGATAAAAATGCAGCCATGGCAGAAAAAGAAGAAGACGGGAAAGGTAGCATAGATGCTGCTCCCGCGGCGGCAGTTAATTTTAAAAATTTTCTTCGCGATGGTGAAAATTGCATATTAAATCCCATAAGGTTATTTGTGATGAAGAGTTTCGACACCCTCTTTATCAATTTTGAGAAAGAATATCAATAAGAGAGAGCTTGCTTATTTAACTTTTCTAAGAGTAGAGGGCAGCTTTTTAAGGCTTCTTTAAATTTCACTTTTTTTCCAAAAGGGTAGCCATATTTAGAAAAGTTGCTATAGGTTTTAAAAAAGGGTTTAAATTCAGCCTCTGTTTGGGTTAGGTATTCTAAAAATTCATAAATGAAGTCCTCTTTGACGTAATAACTTTTTCCTTCATATATTCCACTAAGAATACCATCAAAATAAGAAAATGAATTTTCTTCTAGTGCCATAGACCAGTCTTTTCTACCTAATTTTGTTTCATTTGCTAACCAATCGACTTGAGCAAGATTTCTGACAAACTTTAGTTCTTGCATATCATTCATTCTCTGAGAAGCGTCATCAGGATTTACGCCCATACGGATTAATCGCTCTCGATTTTCTTTTTTAATTTCTTTTTCAATTTCTTTTACTTTTTCTTCAGAAACTTTGCTGTCACTACAGTCTAGTAGCTCAGCTAGGTACTCATATTTTCTTTGCTCAAAGTTTTTACTGTTTCTGATTTTTCTAAATAACCGCTTTCTATTTAAGTCATTTATGGCTATGCCAAATCGAGTATTAGTCAGAAAAGCAATTTCATTAGGAGCACTTTCTTTTTTATCCATTTGAAACTTTTGTGGATCTACATAGGGGGTAACAACGCTGCCTTTCGGAAAAACTAAGTCTTTGTATACTCCGTGCTTAGAAGAAGCTTCTAAGAATTCTTTATACGCATTCAACTCTTTTATTCCATGCTCAAGGCTTAAAGGAAAAGTATCCTGAATGGAACCATAAAACCCTGGCCATAAAGGATAAGAGTCATTAATAGGTCTAGGATCTTCACCATGACACTTAAAGCAAGTTGTTGTGTTGCTCATGTAGGCTTCACCTTTTCTCATGAGAGCTGGTAGTGCGTATGCTTTTAATGTGAATTTTGATTCTTTATCATTGAAAATCATTGCTTCTAAAAGATCATATCCTGGCTTATTTGGGTCACCTGTATATGTGAGTATCATTTTTGTATCTTTAGTGAATAAAACAACCCTTGGAAACTTTGTTGAAATGCTGTTTCGAAATGGACTGCGACTATCGTAAACAAAGGTAAAGTTTTCTCGTAGCTCTAGAGGTAGAAGCGGTACTAGTTCTTCAACAGAGTCGACAGGCTTATTAGTTTTGGGGTGGTTTGCTAATAAATGCTCTAGATCGCTCTGTGTAAATTTTTTATTTGATAGAGATAGCTTAAGACATCCATAGAAAAGTAATAGGCAGAGAAATGTGCCTAGGCTAACTTTAAGATAGAGTGCTTTTTTTCTTTTCATACCTTAATCATGTTGAGTAAAAAATAAACCCCAATACTTTATCGGTAAGTACTGGAATTTTATTAAAAAACAGAGCGTTTTTCACACGTTTACAGGCGGTGAACAGTAGTTAAGAAAATAAAAGTAGATCTATACTATATATCTGAAATACAAATGTTTGATGAGAATTATTTTATTGCGCCATGGTCAGTATAAAAAAAATCCAGAGACTTTAACAAAGTTAGGCATTCGACAAGCGCAACTAGCAGCAAATAGACTTAAAGAATATGAAATTGGCAGGGTTTTTTCTTCTACTATGCCAAGAGCAGTGCAAACAGCCCATCTAGTAAGAGCCAAAATTGGTAAGGCTATCTACCAAGAAAGTGATTTTTTAAGAGAATGTGTTCCGGGTTTTTCTGCTGAAGAAAGAGATGCCTTTGGTGATTTCGATGACCTGCAATTAGAGCTTCATAAAGTGCAGGCAGACAAAGCGTATGAGTCGTTCATTACCGGGAGAAAAAAGAAAAAAAATTCTTTATTGGTTTGTCATGGAAATATTATTAGATATTTAGTCTGTAAGTCGCTAAATATTGATACAAATCTTTGGACGTATATGGATATTTATCAGTGTGGACTTACTATTCTGCGCGAAAGAAAAGGTCGTTTAGAGTTAGAGTCTCTAAACGATATTGGCCATATTCCTAGTAAGTATAGAACGTACTTATAGAGTTATTGAAAAGTAAACTCAGCGGTTGCGATGGTTACTGCATCGTTACCCGAAGATTCGTAAATACTCATTTCTATTTTTACTACGCTTGATATGCTTGTGTTTGATACTTCGGTTCCGCCAACGAAACCGGTTTTGTTATTGTCATCTCGTTCTGCATTGATAAAGCATCTGGGTTTTTCATATTTAGAATTAGATTTAGAAAACCAGTTACAATCGATGCTGTTATTAAATCGAATATATAATCGCTTTTTACTGCTGGGGTTACCTACGGCCGATATGATTTTAGGTATATTAATATCAACAGCCGTTTCAAGTGTGGCCAATGTATCAAAACGTCTACTAGCTGTAGTGCCACTATTTTTCCTAGAAGCAATAAGAATAATTTTATCGTTTAATTGTTCGACCTTTGAAAGGTAAGTATCGTTAAATTTAATTGTGGTACATGTAGAGGGGATAGTTTCTCCTATATCATGTAGTTCGCAGTCTTTTTGTTCTGTATTGTTAACGGGGGGATTATTACTAACTACAATTTCACCACTGTTACTTTTGTTTTCTTTTTTTCCACAAGACTGAAACGAGAAAATAACCATTAGTACTAAAAATAGAGGCTTCATAGATTTCTAACTCCTATGAACTATAAGAGCAATAGAGATGCCATGCCTAAACATGAGGGTATGGATTTCAATATATTGAAATCATTGTCTTTTTTATTTTTAGCGGCTCATAAGTAGTCAAGCAACCGACACCTATGTCAGTAAAGAGACATGCTTAATTGAAACGTTTAGTGTAGTATTACAACAGTAACTCTTCTATTTTGAGCTCGGCCTTCCTCTGTACTATTTGTGGCAATTGGTTGGCTTGGTCCATATCCGTTAGCTTTAATTCTATTTGCTGAAATACTAAATCTCTTTGTGAGGATGTTTTTCACAGCAACTGCACGCTCAATAGATAATTTGGTGTTTCTAGCTTTTGAACCAATATTGTCGGTATGGCCTTGTAGTTCGATTTTTACATCGGGATTTCTTTTCATGACGTTGGCTAAGTCTTGGATATCTGGCATTTCTGCAGATCGAATTCTTGCAGCGTTATTTTCGAATTTGACATCAAGTCTAATCGTATAGGTTTGTTTCTTAGCACAACCTTGTTCGTTTACACTTGCTCCTTTAGGAGTGTTTGGACACTTATCTAAATTGTCATTTACTCCATCACCATCAGTATCTGTGACCGCACTATTAGGTGCAGCTTTTGTTATATGTGTTGATTCTCCAACGCTACCTTCAGGAGAGCTTGCTCCGAAATAGAAAATAGCTGCGATAGACGGTGCAAGCACATGCATATTAGGCTCGTTAGCGAAGTTTTTCATAACGGAGAAGTGGTCTAAGTGAAATCCAATTTCTAGATTCTTTTTGATTTCATAGTCGATTCCCGCATGGAGGCGAAAAATGGCTAGGGTTTTGTCGCGTGACAAGAAAAAATTATCTAGTGCAGTAAAACCGAAACCAAAGCCCCATACTGGGTGCAATTTATGGTCTGGGAACAACCTCCAAAGCATAGATGCAATGAGTGATTTAGATTCGATTTTTTGCGTAGATTGAGTCAAGTAGTCGGGAGAGATTTCAAATGTTGGTCGTGGTGTGACCTGATTGAATCGAATGAATGCACCAAGTCTTGGGCCTGGTCCAACAGCATTTTTATATGTGTCGTGTGCCCAAGGTGCTTCTATGGCCATACCTAGTACACCACCTACAGCGATAGCGTCTTCTTGTTTATTTGCATTTGCGATTAATGGTAAAACAGCAGCCAATAGTAAAACGATTTTCATTCTATATCTCCCTCAGTACTTACTAATGGATAGCATGAGGCAATCTTGTGTCCAACAAAATATTGACAATAAAGATGAATTGGAAGTTAGGACAATCAACTTCTTAGAGCTTTTTGCGATTTCTAAACGCAAGGCAGGCACCACCTAGAAATGCTGCTTCATTTCCAAGATTAGACCGTCTTAGTTTGGGCATTAGTGGAATTGTATCTAAACGTCTTTCAATGAGTTGAAAGAGATCTTTTTTCGTTGTTTTTTCGATATAAGGAAAAACAGCTGCAAATGATCCAGCAAAAATGATTTCTTCTGGATAATACAAAACAACTAGGCTGTGCAAATATAGAGCTAAGTTGTGGGCATATTCATTTAGCAATCGAAGTGCTTTTTTGTTTTTTTTCTTAGCTAATAATACGATTTCTTTGCCGTTAATATTTTTCTTAAATTCTCTTGATGCAATTCGCTCAAAATTTTTACCAGAAAGATAGGCCTCCGCACAGCCAAAGTTTCCGCATCCACATTTATTTTTTTTATCATTTGGATGGATGATTAGATGTCCACCTTCGGGGTGTAGGTTTCTTCCTCCACGTACAAGAGCGCCGTTAGAGAAGACCCCGATTCCTAAACCAGTGCCGAGAGTTAAAATAATAGAATTAGGCTTTGCTTTACCTTTCCAGTTTTCAGCAAGGATAGAGGCGGCTGCATCGTTTTCTAAAAAAACAGGCATATTTAAGGACTTTTGAAGTTCTGCAACTAGTTTTACAGGAACCCTTCGTTTCCAATGAAAATTTGTTGGATCTAAAAGTAGGCCTTTATCAGAGTCGAGAGGGCCAGCAGATCCAATACCTACAGCACGTATTTGGTGTTTTTGCGAAAAGTACTGAACAAGGTCTAGAATTTGTTTTCTGAGTCCTGGCCATTCACCTTTTACATTGGTAGATAGAATCAAAGACTCGAAAATTTTCCCTTGTTTATTGACCACTCCAGCTGCGATTTTGGTTCCACCTAGGTCAATACCTACTACTTTCATTTATGCTCCACACTTTGACGGTAATTCTAAAACTAAATCAGAGGGTGAGAATCTCCACCGAAATCCCTGTTTAGTGCTTTCCATAATGTCGAATTCTTGAGGGGGTAAATTTTCTAGGGCAGTCTCAAAGCGAAGAGAGTTTTTTTCTACTCTTACGGTTAAGTACGGATCTTCTCCTAAAATCGATGGCAATTGATTGCTTATTGCATTCCACCAGGTGTTGGCCATGCCTTCAGCGAGAGGAAATTTGATAAAAATTGCTTTACCTTTTTCATCGACACCAATCGGTTCGGTTGGCTCTGGTAAGTAAATTCGATTAAGAATTTTTTTACCTTTATAGATTTTGATTTCATCTCTGCGAAATTTTTTCATTGAGAAAAGATAGTTCTTTTTTTCGCTAACAAGATATGCACGATAAGTGCCTGTGATCTTAATGGGAATCTTTAAATATCTTTCACCGCAGATATCTGTAGATGGGCTAAGCTCTTCTCCGGAATGGAATACAAACTTTCGTTTTTTTGATGATATAGAGGTCGTATTTGATCTTTTGTTTATATTTTTTGCTACATCCAAAATAGCCGGATAACCTAATGTATTAAGTAGTCGATTGGCTTCTTTGATGGCTTCATCAAAACTAGCGTTGGGGTTTTCTTCTAGCCATAAAGAAAGCGTATATCTAAGGTCTTCTTGTTGACCGGAAAAATCTTTTTCAGGTAAATCTTCTTTTTCTTCAACAAATTTTGGTGGTGAAGAGTTTTGCATTTGTTTTGGGGGTTGTGCGGTAGGGGGGATTTTTTTAACTTCTTGTGTAGTAGTAGCGCACGAAATAAAGAAGAATAAGCTAGACCCAATGATGAATAATTCGAATTTGCCGCTGGCTGCAGAAATACTGGCGCTAAGATCCCTAATAACCATCTTGATAGATTACTCCAATTGTTAATCTCTGTCGTGAATCATTCTCCAGGCTATTCTACATGAAAGCGGTTGTATGTGTATAGGCGTTTCCTGTATGCCCTGCTTCTTGCCTTTTGTCTCTCTCTAGGTGAATTTAATAAGATGTCAGGGAGGCTCAATGAACGAATCAAAAAATGAGTTAGAAAAGCTTGAGAAAACACTCATACAAATCAATGCCACGAGTATGGGTAGAAGAGCATTTTTACAGGTAGCACCTTTACTTCTTGCTGCTTGTGCAACCACTCAGCAACATCGCCAAAGAGAGGGTGATAATACAGGCCAAGAAACTGAGTTGACTATCGAAGATGAAAGAAAAATGACGCAAGAGGTTTTGCCGGAAATGCAAAAAGATTATCCGATGTTTCAAAACCAAGATATGCAGCTCTATGTTCGTTCGCTAGGCTCAAAAATCGTTCGTGCAAACGGGTTAGAAGGCCATCCTTATAATTATAATTTTACTGTGGTGGGGGTAAATCAGGTCAATGCATTTGCCTTACCTGCAGGTACGGTTTTTGTTACGGCCCCACTTATTGCTATGGCCGATTCTGAAGCAGAGTTGGCTGGGGTAATTGGTCATGAGGTAGGTCATATTAAGGCAAGGCATACGGCAGAAAGAATGGAAAAGGCAAAAAAAGAACAATCAAAAGGGCTTCTTCTTGGTGCCGGAGGGGGGCTTCTTGGTGCCGTGGCTGGTTTCGGATTAGGTAAGCTTCTCTGTGCTAAAAATGATAAGAAATGTTTGATGAAAGCAACAGGAATTGGGGCCGCAGCAGGAATCGGCGGTGGCTTATTAATTCAAAAATATTACTTTATGGCGAATTCACGCGAAGACGAAATGGAAGCAGATCGTATTGGTTTTAGAACATCAGTTGCTTCTGGATATCATAAAGATCATGTTGGAGCTTTTTACAGCAAACTTTTAAAAATGGAACAACAGCATAAAAGCTCTAATGTTCCATTGCTATCTGGGTTAAGTGATGCCTTAAGTACTCACCCACCTTCGGTCGAAAGAGTTCAGCAAATGAATCAAATGGCTTCGCATGATCCTGCAAAGAAAAATGCAATTGTAAGCACGAAGAATTTCGACCGTATGAAGGCAATTGCTCAAAATTGGGTGAATTCACAGCCGAAAGCATAGGCAAAAGAAATGAAAGCAGTTATCCAAAGAGTTTTATCAGCCTCTATTACGGTTGATTCTCAGAAAATTTCGAAAATTTCAAAAGGGCTATTGGTTTTTTTAGGGATTCATCAAGAAGACGCAGCTACTGACTTTGAGTGGATGCTGAAAAAAGTTAGTCAACTGAGAATTTTTGAAGACCAAGAGCAAAAAATGAATCTTTCTGTAAGAGATATTAATGGTCAAATTTTACTCGTATCTCAATTTACCTTATTGGCAGATACAAAAAAGGGTAATCGTCCTTCTTTTATTCAAGCGGCTAAACCAGAAAAAGCAAATGAAATGTATTTGAGCTTTGGAAAGAGACTTGAAGCTGATGGGTTTAGCGTAGCCTATGGTAAATTTGCTGCTGATATGAAGGTAGAGCTTTTAAACGATGGACCGGTAACTATAATTTTAGACTCTAAGGATTCACAGGTTTGAAGATCGCGCAGCTTTTAGAATTTGAAGATAACTTTTTATATTTTTTTGAAGACAAAAAAAACGCTGTAGTTCTCGATCCAGGAGACGCTCGTTTGGTTAAAGAGTATCTTAAAAGAAATCAGCTAAAACTTACTCATATCGTAATTACTCATCACCACCCAGATCATATAGGTGGTGTAAGAGAATTAGTTGAAGAATTTAATGTTCCTGTTTATGGGAGCCAAAAAGATCGAAATCGAATTCCTTGGATCACAAACGAGCTTAAAGATGGTGATCAGTTTTCTATTTATGATGAATCTTTTGAGGTATTATCTGGCGATGGCCATACAGTAGGCCATTTAATGTATTACTTACCTAAGAGAAGATCTCTTTTTTGTGGAGACGTATTATTTTCCCTTGGCTGTGGAAAATTATTCGAGGGTACGGCAGAGCAAATGTGGACTACGCTTAGTCGAATAATGAGATTACCTTCTGATACAATAATTTATTGCTCCCACGAATATACGCTGGAGAATGCTGAATTTGCGGTAAAAGCAGAGCCTGATAATAACGAACTAAAAATTAGAATAAATGAAGTTGAGCTGTTGAGACGTGAAGAAAAATTCTCAATACCAACTACCTTAGGCGTTGAGCTTTTAACGAATCCATTTTTGCGTATAAATAGCAAAAGTCTGAAAGAGACTTTAAAGATAGATGATTCTATGCCTGATTTTGAAAAATTTAGGTTGGTGCGAGAGGCAAAAGATCGATTCGATCGAACAGGATCGTTCTAAGCTTAATTTTCTTCGATATTTAATTTGCACTTATAGTTGAATGTATACCGACTTTCATCTGACTTATCTACATCGGCTTTAAAGACTCCCTGTAGTCTTTCTGGAGAGTATTTTTTATCTTTAACATTATAGGTGCAATAGGCGGTCATCATTTGCTCACACTTAGCCTTTTCAGCAGCATCAAAATGCATACGAATCATATCCGATAAAGATGTTTTTTCTTTATTGTCTCCTGTTGGAGTAATCACACCATGAAGAAAGCACTTTGGTGGCCCAGCGTATGCACTAGAGCCTATACACAGAGCAATAACGAAAAGCAGTTTCTTTAAGTGTCCAGATTCTTTAGTATGAATCAACCACATACTATTATTTTAATAGAAAGAGATGGATAGGGGAATCGTAAATTTAATTTATTGACTCTCTAGAGGGCGTTTTATGAACAATCCAATAGATTTTTTGAAAAAACCTATAGCTATAGTTGGTATGGGAGTCAGTGGAGAAGCGTGTAAGCGACTTCTTGAACAAAATGGTTTGTCTTCTATCGATTTAGTCACTTTCGATGAAAAAGAGGGAAAAGCCGACTTTCATGATCCTGAAACCATGTTAGAACAGAAAAATCCAAAAACACTGGTTGTTTCACCTGGATACCCACTATCAAAAGAGTGGATACAAGATTTTCGTGACCAGGGAGTCGAGGTAACGAGCGAGTTAGCTTTGGCCATACTTTTTTTAGAGAAAGAAAAGATTATAGGTATTACTGGCTCTGTCGGAAAAAGCACAGTCACTAGTTTACTTGGTACAGCACTTTTAGATTTTGATTCTCATGGCTTTTTTGGTGGAAACCTTGGCGTACCATTAGCGACGTATATGTTGGAAGTTCAAAGTGGAAAAAGAAAGAGGGCGCAGTGGATCGTTCTAGAGCTATCTAGTTATCAATTAGAGAATCCAGGTGTATTAAGTTTAGAGTATTCAGTAATAACGTATTTAACCCCTAATCACTTAGAGCGCTATGACAGTTTAGAGCAATACTATGAAACGAAATTTACGATTGCTGCACGTACAAAAAAAGCCATGATCGTGAATGAAGAAGGTGGTGATTTGAAAAAATTTCTCCAGGGTAGAAAGGTGGATTGTCAGGTTCTATGGACAAGCCAGAGCGATGATGAAATTTCACAATTTCATTTTGAGCAAGCAAAACTTTTAGGTTCGCATAACCAAGATAATCTAGCAGTAGCGGCTAAAGTGGCTAGAGAAGCTGGTTGGCCATTTTCTTCTATCGAAAAAATGAAGATGTATCCAGGATTACCTCACAGAATGGAAAATTTAGGTACGTTTTATGGAGTCACTCTGATTAATGATAGCAAAGCGACAACGATCGAGAGTGTGGTGACTGCGGCTCTTGGTCTATATGAACAAATGGATAAAAAAGCTCAGCTCTTTTTGCTTCTAGGTGGAAAAGATAAAAATTTACCTTGGCAAGATTTAGAAGTATTGAAGAAAATTCAAAAAATCCGCCCTGTGTATTTTGGTCAATCAAAAGATTTAGCAGCGAAGGGCCTTGGTATTGATGGTCCCAAATTTTCTACATTAAAAGAAGCTATTATTCCCTTATCTGAGTTGGCACAAAAAGGAGATTATATTTTACTTTCTCCTGGGGGAACAAGTCTTGATGAGTTTTCTTCTTTCGAAGAGCGGGGCAATTTTTTCCGTAAAGAAGCGATACGACTATTTTCTGGAGGATAAAAAAAGAGACCACTTTTTGGGTGGTCTCTTCATATTTAAAAATGCCTTTAATTTAGTTTGGGCAGATTCCTTCGATTGTTGAGATTCCTAGGCTATGAGTAACTACATGTATTCTGCTTACAACTGAATTATTGTAAAAGTTTTGAGCGTACCAGCCATTTTGATTTTTTCTTAAGTTAAACTTACAGGTTTTGTATTTCATGGTTAACCCATTAGAAAGGTAATGTAGATCAAATGTACCTTCTTGGGTTTGGCGGTTTAAAAGACCTTGCATAATCAAAGCTTTTCTACCTTTTGCCACAGCGAGTACAGCACCTTCTTTGCTCTCAATATCTCTTAGCCAGAATACATTTGGTGCGCCCGATTCTTTTCCATTATTTGGATCAGGTTTATTATAGAGACCGGCAATTAGACCATTTGTATCGATCATCACATTTAGATAATGTATGTCTGAATCTTTCGTGCTTGTTAGGTCGGCAACTTTTTGCAAAGCCATGCCTGGGGGAACTTCACTATATGAGTGAACGTCGAAATCAAGCTCAAAGCTTTCTGCACTGGCTATTGGGGCAAATAAAAATAAAGCGAATAATGAATAAAGTACTTTTGTCATAATGGAATCCTTTCTAAATATAACGTCTTTAGAAAGCCTAACGAACTAGACAAATAGTACAAGTAAGATTAACAGACATGGTCTTACAATTGATTCTCTGCGTATTCTAAATAGCGTCCTGTTAGAGACGGGCCACCAATCTCTTTATAGGTTAAGAAGCCAGTAGGAGACGTAATATTAACTTCAGATATTTTGCAGTTAATCATATCAGCTCCTGCAAATACAATTCCTCTTTCTTTTAAAAACTCACCAAGACGGTCGGCCAAGTTTTTTTCTTTTGCACTCATATCTTTAAGAATCCCTAGTCCACCGCTAGCAATATTTGATTTAATTTCACCTTCCTTTGGTAGTCTCACAAAAGAGCCAATAACTTCACCATCTAGATAAAAGATTCTTCTATCTCCTGAATCTCTTACTTCTGCTTGTAGCGGTTGTAACATCGTCATAGTTTCTGGCTTCACTATGCTAGGATGAAGTGTCACGCCTTTGCCACCATGGCCGTCAAATGGTTTTGTAATGGTTTGGCCTTTAGGGAAGTTTTGTGGAGTTTGAATTCGATTTCCTAAAGATAAATAAGTAGGTATTAGCTCACTTTCTTCTAAAAAACCTCTTTCATAGGCTTCAAAGGGGAGCAGTTTTTCATGGTAACGCAAAAGTAAAGAAGGTTTATTCATGAATGGGGTATTTTCTTCTTCTAAGCTTAAAAGCGAGCAGAGTGCTTGGTAATGAAGATCAAAAGGAGGGTCTTTTCTGATCCATACACCATCAAACGAATTGATTGCTTCAGGTTCAGGATTTGTTTCTGTTGCTGGTAGTGTGCCTTCATGACAGTGAGTTATTTTTGAGGTATATCCAAAAACGCGACCTTCCCAGAAAAAAATTTCTTTTGAATCTATCCAAGATACTTCGTGTCCTCTAGATAGGGCTTCTTTGGCAAGGGCAAGGCTTGTATCTGTTTTTGGTTTTAGGTTTTTTAAACTATCGCCAATAATTAAAAAATTCATAAATTGGTGATTCCTTTATCTAAATATTCTGTTTCAAATGAAATATTTCTTTCTGGTGGTTTTTTTTGCACAATGTACTCATCTATCATTTGAGTCACAAGACAATTTTGTAAAAAGATATTTATAAAACTAAGTGTTAGTGGGTCTTTCTCTGCTTGTTGTTGCTCTTTTATTCGTGTTACAATCGACGGATCAAAGAGCCCAGTTTTAATAAGAGATGATTTAGAAAGATAACGGTCGCCCAAAGTTGAATTAAATAAAAAGGGAGCATTAAATTGTTTTTTAGGGGTATAAGCGAATCTTTGCAATTGTCCCTTATAAGCAGCTCGTAAAATAGCTTTCTCCTGCATGCCTCTTACGAGAAAATGATTGGGAAGATTTTTTGTAGCCTCATAAATTTCTCGCGAAAGAAAAATGGGACGACCTTCTAACGTATTTGCCATTTCCATGCGATCACCAACCCAGTTTAGTACGTGAGTGGGAAAATGTGTGTACAAGAAATAGTTTTGCCAGTTTGTGAGTGGGTCTTCTCGTTCATTGATATAAGAAAGAAGATTTTCTTTTTCTTTAGCTAGTAAGTCTGTTTGCGCTAGCTGCTGTAAGAGAAATTGAATTTGTGAAAATAAGGGGTGGTAAAATCCCAAAGTTTTGAATGAGTTCAATAAGTCTTCGCCATAACTTTGCGAGCTAATCCCTTTTTCCCAAGCTTTTTCGTTTTTGCCCATCACTTTACTTGCATAAAGAGTTTTTCTTCTATCACCTGGCTGTTTTGAATAAAAGTTCCACCAGGCTAAATAGCGATAAGAAGGGTATCCACAGAAAATTTCATCAGAACCATCGCCAGTTAGGACTCCCTGTACGAATCTTCGAGCAAATAATGATAGCCACCACTTTGCACTGCCATTGGTATAAGGTTGAATAAGTTCTGAAGCGTAGACAGCATGCGGGTAGGCATACTCTAGGCTTTGGTTTGTTAATTTTAAGGCGCGCCCTTTTAATGTAGGAAAGTTTTGTAAAAAATCTTTTACAAGAGGGGTCTCATCGTAATCATCAGATTCAAACCCAACAGTGAAGGTTTCGATTTCTTTGCCCGATTGACTCATTTCTAGGGCAGCAATGCGACTATCGATACCACCACTTAGGTATGCGCCAAGCGGAACGTCAGCTTCTAACTTTTTTGTGACAGTTTTAGAAACAGCTTGTTTAATATCGCTAGCGCTATTCCAAAAGGATTTTGTGCTAGATTTTGGGATTCTTTTTTTATCTAAGATTCGTTTTAAGTGAAAATGTGGCTGATTGGTTTCTAAATGAAATGTAAGTACAGAGCCCGGGGCTAACGAAAAAGTGTTTTTAAAAGAGGTGCCCATTTCTTCATATAGGCTTGAAAAAGAACGGTGAAGGCCCCTTTGATCCCAGCTTAAGTTTACTGGAAGCGCTTTGATTTCAGAGGCAAAATAAAAAGGGTAGTTAAATGATTCTTCGTACTGGTTTTTAAATTTATGTAATTGGTGATCTAAAGAAATATCTGTATGCCAAAAGATAGGTTTAACCCCGTAGCGGTCACGTGCGGCGATGATTTTTTTATTTTTTTTGTCGTATAGAACGCAGGCAAATTCACCATCGATTTTTTCAAAAATTTTTTCACCGAACTGTAAGTAGCCAGCTAAAATAACTTCTGTATCTGAGTGAGTTTGAAAGTCATAATTTAATTGTGACCGCAGAGTATGAAAATCATAGAGTTCACCATTATAGATAAGGGTAATCTCACCTTTAGGGTCTTGCATGGGTTGGCTTCCACGTGCCAAGTCTAAGAAAGAAAGCCGGTAGTGAAAGAAGGCAGTTTTTTCTTCTATTAATTCACCATAAGCAGAATTGCCGCGATGGGCTATTTTCTTGGCGTGATCTCTGTAATAAGAGCTTTGCTCTTTAAGATTTTGGTTAGAAAAAACGGCTAAAAATCCACACATAAGAATGATTTACCATATACACGCTTTGATATATGTTGCGAAAGATGAAACCAGCATTAAAAGTAGAAAATTTACGAAAATCATTTGGTGGCAACGAAGTAGTGAAGGGAATTTCTTTCGAAATTCAACCAGGCGAGATTTTTGGTCTTTTAGGTCCTAATGGCGCAGGTAAGTCTACCACCATAAATATGATCACTGGTGTATCAAGCGTAGGTAGCGGTAAAGTAGAGGTTTTTGGTATCGATAACCAAGCAGACTATATAGGTACTCGTCGACTTACAGGCGTGATGCACCAAGAGATTGTCGTTGATACCTTTTTCACTATCGATCAGGCACTAAAAATTCATTCTGGTTACTACAGTGTTCCCGATGATTCTTCGTGGAGAAATTTGCTAATAGATCGCTTGGCTTTACGACCTCATTTGAAAAAGAGCATGAATAAACTTTCTGGCGGAATGAAAAGACGATTCATGGTGGCTAAGGCACTTATTCATAAACCTAAGCTTTTAATTTTAGATGAGCCAACTGCTGGGGTCGACGTAGAATTACGACAAAATCTTTGGGAATTCGTTCGCGAAATTAACCAAAAAGAAAAAACAACCGTCGTATTAACAACTCACTATTTAGAAGAAGCTCAAGAAATGTGTGAGAGAGTGGCCATTATGAATCATGGAAACATTATTGCGCTTGATAAAACGTCTTCTCTTTTAGAAAAATTAGACGAGAAGAAATTTTTTATTCACTTAAAAGAAAAAGCACTCGCTCTGCCAGATGTTCTTGCTTCTTTTGACTGTCATCTACTAAATGATGGTAATACTTTGAGTATTAATCTACGAGGAGAAACAAAATTTAATGATGTTTTGATGGGGCTTGCAAAATGTGGGTTAACGGTTCGAGATGTTGAAACAAAGTCTCCAAGTTTACAAGAAGCCTTTTTAAAAATTACAAAATCAAATAGGGCTGCACATGCATAATGAATATATAGCAACTCTTCCTTTTTACACTTTATTGAAAAGAGAAGTATTGCGCTTTTTTTCTGTGTCTGTGCAAACACTGATCACTCCTGTGATAACAGCTTCTTTATACCTTTTGGTGTTTGGTCTAAGCTTAGGTTCTCGTATTGATTTGTTCCCAGACCTAACTTACATCCAGTTTGTAGTTCCCGGATTAATTCTTATGGGGGTTGTAAATAACTCTTTTGCGAATACTTCGTCTTCTATTTTTTTCTCGCGCTACATTGGAAATATAGTAGACCTATTAGTTACTCCTCTTACTCCTGCTCAATTTATCTTCGCTTATACGATAGCAGCATTATTGCGAGGCTTATTAGTTGGTTTAGCTGTTTATATAGTTTCTATATTTTTTACCGGCTTACCATGGACAAACCCACTTATGGCATTAGTTATGATAGTGCTTTCTGGTTTTTTATTTGCACAGTTTGGAATCGTAGCTGCGATGTATTCGAATACTTTTGATAATATTTCTATGTATACAAATTTTTTAATCTTACCACTAATCTATACCGGTGGGCTTTTTTACCCTGTTTCTCACTTGCCACCATTTTGGCAAAAAGTATCTCACTTGAATCCACTAACTTATTTGATAGATGGTTTTCGTCAATCAGTAGTGGGCTTTGGTGACACTCCTTTATTGGTAAACTTTGGTGTGGCTCTTGGTTTTTCAGTATTCTTTTTTGCTTGGGCTTGGAAGATTATCTATTCGGGAAATCGATTAAGAACTTAAAATCAGCTAAGAAGCAGCTTTTTTATTTTTTAAGTTTTCAAAGCGAGTAGTAAATTTTTGTAAAACTGAAGCTTTCTTTTCTAAAAGCATATTCAAGACATTTTCATTATGGTCATGCTTTTCTGTATCGATACTTGGATGTATTTTTTCTTCTATAAGTGGTTCTTCATTCTCAGGTAGTTTTGTTGAAATAGGCTTGGTAGGTATGGATGGTAGCTTAGGTGGAGCAGAAGATTTTTTAAGGGGTGGCATTTCTTTATGCTCTTGCTTTGTTTCGGGCATTTCTTCTTCTGCTTCTGGATTGAAAAATAAACCAACTTCTTTTTGATTAGGCATTACAATTTGTTGACTGAGAATTTCTTCTACTTGAGCCTCTTTGTCGAGTACCGATAGATTGCATTCGTTGCTAGAAATAATTTCAGATCCTAGAGTAAGTATTACTTTATACTTACCCTGGTACTTCAATTTCACTTCTGAAAGTTGTAGAAGGTTGCCAGTAGCACCCTTTATTTTTTTTCCATTTAAAAACCATTGAATTTGGTATTTCTCTAAGTACTTTCTATCGGGCTCAGTTATTCTTAGAGAAAATACTTTACCTAAAGGAATATTAGCTTGTGCTGGCTCAATAATGATTTGGTTAATTTTTTCTGAAAGTATAGAAATCATAGCAGGCCTACTACTCACTCGTCCGGCTAAGTTTTTTACTTCGCAATGATAAGTACCTGCTGAATCTTTTCTAGCATTTTGAATGATTAATCTATCTGAAGCAGCACCATTCATTTTTTTCCCATTATGAAACCATTGATATGTGGGAAGTGGAAATCCACTTGCAACTACTCGCAAGGCAATTTTTCCACCAAGATGTGACTCTTTACTTCCAGGTTCACGAAGAATTCTGGGAGGACGAAAAATTTCGTCTGTAGGTTCTTGTTTTTTTCTTTGTATTCCCACACTTTCGTTTCGGTATGAACTATCTGAATCTAAAGTACGGTAGCGTGTATTTAGTCTCTATCGATACTAAATTTTCCTGGGCCTATAAACATGAGCCCAAAAAATACAAATCCAAGTTCTACCGCATGTGAATAAGCATTAAATGAGTCGCCTTTAGAGAAGTGCATAGCGGTTGCCACAACCATAGTAAACGTAAGCATCGCTGCAAAAGGGCGAAATAAAAATCCAATAATAAACATAAAGCCACCTACGAATTCGGCGAAAGCGGCCATGAATCCCCAAAATACGGGCATAGCAGTAATTCCCAGAGAGCCCATAGCCTGGCCAATCTTGCTCCATTCGGCAGGGCCGCCGAACATTTTTCCTGATCCATGAATAATGAACATAATGCCAATACCAGCACGCAAAACAAAAAGACCAAGGTCACGAAATTTTCCAAGAAATTTTAATGAAAGCATAGAAAGCTCCTTTTAGACATTTGCCTATGATTTAAAACTATCACAACCCGAGAATTTCGAAAATCCAGGTTTAGCATTTTAAAATGTACTGTTGATTAGTTTAAAAGCTTTTGTTGAATATGCCCTAGATGAGCCACTGTTCTTGCTGGCGAAAGAAGAGTTTTTTCTATTATATTTGTTACGATTTGTAATTTTTCTGTGAAGTGTTCTGTTGCAGGAACCACGTAACAGTTGGGGTGGTCTCTCCAAACAGATTCAATTCTTTCATCAATTAGTGCAGCTTCTTCAGGAGTTTCTGTTCTCGTAGGATTCGAGTTGTTATAACCAAAAGACAAGTTCGGTGTTTTCAAGTGAATCACAGTACAGTAACGAGAGTAAACAATCTCTTTGGGGATTCCGATAGCCTGAAAAAATGCATTTGAGCCATCAGGCCAATAAGCTGCTCCGTCACAGATGCCACGGTCGCAAAGGGCTACGGTATATGATCCTTCTTCAATAGCTAAAGCCTCTAATTGTTCTTGTACTCTAAATATAGAAAGTTGAGCTGCCCGAATGCACGATGGGGTTCCTAAACGAGGAAAACCTCCAGAATAAACAATGCTGGCAGATTCGGGTAAAAAGGCGAGCCGATTTCCAAAAATTTGCCTAGAAGCATCGAGCACTGCAGTTTTGCCTGCACCAGGGCCACCTGTTAAAACAATGAAGCGACAGCTAGGGGTGTTGTCCATGGCGTCATTGTTACCTTAGTTTGTCACGAAAGTATAGATAAGATTGAACTGGGGGCGTATCTAATAGCCCCCTTTAAAAAAGATCTACTTTTTGGCTTCTTTACCTAAGAGTTTATCGGAGCCTTGTTTTCTCATATGAACAAAATCTGAAAGAATATTAATAGCTTCATCTATTTGAGGAGCATTTCTTTCTTTCGCAAGTT
Source organism: Oligoflexia bacterium (assembly GCA_023954355.1). GTDB lineage: Bacteria > Bdellovibrionota > UBA1018 > CAIPTA01 > CAIPTA01 > JAMLID01. The sequence continues at coordinate 27,021 of JAMLID010000020.1, forward strand.
CTTTAGGTGCTTTGTCTTTGTCTTCTTTCTTTTTAGTAGATTCTTTACCCCTTAAGCTAGATAGCTTGATAAGGCCTTTTTTGCTTTTTGCTTCGTTAAGTTCTTTTACGATTTCAGCAAACTTATCATTCTTTTTCACACGTTCATCAGAAAGAATTTTAAGCTTTTCAATCTCAGTATTCAAAACAGGTTTCCATAGATTGGTACTGTTTGATTCTTTAGATAAAAAAGGTTTAATCGCATCTGGTTTCAACGAGTAGTCTAACCATTTTTCTCCAATATCATCAGTAGAGAAGGGGTTGGGATACGAAATATCTGCTGTTACTCCTCTGTGTTGAGTCGAGTTACCTCCAGGAATATAGAAAAGTCCTGTGGTGACTTTTAAAATCCCAAAATCTTCTTGAAGGGGTAATACTGCTTGAACAGAGCCTTTACCGTAGGTGTGGTCACCACCAACAATAATAGCCCTTTTATAGTCTTGTAGAGCACCCGCTACAATCTCTGATGCCGAAGCTGAAAGCCTACTAATCAGAACTACCACAGGGCCAGCAAATTGAACTCTTGTATCGATATCGTCTAAGAAATCAACTTCTCCTTCAGAATCTTTGGTAGCAACTATATTGCCTTGGTTTATAAATAAGCCTGCGATTTTAACTGCCTCGTCAAGCAATCCACCACTATTGGAAGATAAGTCTAATAGTAAGCCATCAGCACCATCTTTATTTGCTTTTTCTACAAGTTTTGCCATATCACCATAGCTAGTTCTGGCGTTTCTGCCTTGACCACCGTAGAAGCCTGGAAGTTCGATTCGAGCTAGCTTATATTTTTTGTCATCAATTTTTTTCTCATAAAAATCAATTTTAGCAGCATCGTCTTCTAAATTTACTTTGCTACGAACAAGAGTAACTGGGAAGCGAGTCACCTCGGGTTTTTCTCTTAAAATCATAAGCCTTACTGTTGACCCTGATTGTCCGCGAATTTTTCTGACCACGTCTTTAAGATCCATATCAATAACGTTTTCCATTTCGCCGCTTTTGCCTTGGCCTACAGATATAATTTTGTCTTTCGCTTGGAGCTGATTTGACTTAATGGCAGAGCCTCCCGGGATTAATTCTTGAATAACGGTAAAGCCGTCTTCGCTACTAAGAGAAGCACCAATACCTTCAAGTGAAAGATTCATATTAATTCGAAAGTCTTCTGTATCAGCTGGGCCTAAATAATTTGAATGAGGGTCAAGTGCAGCGGTGAAAGCATTTACCATCCATGTATAGATGTCAGAAGGAGTTAGCTCTTCCATTCTTTTTACAATTAATTCATATCTATGAATAAGTTGCTTCTTTGCCTTTGCCATTTTGGTGTCTGCTAGCAAGTAGTTAGAAACTTGAAAGTGGATTTGTGCGAGTTGTCTGGCTTTATATTCTTTATCGTTGGCAGCAAATTCTCTTTTTTCGGGGTCAAGTTGTAGTTCGACATTTTCATCTAGCTTATAGGATGCTCCGAGTACTTCTTTTGTATATTCGAGTTGCTCTTTTGATCTTTTAATTAATGTATCTTTTACTTTTAGAAATTCCGTGCAATTAGGCTTTTCTTTCATGGTTTTTAAAAACGCTAGAACCTTAGGTTGTAGGTCAGATACATCGGATTTCATAAGTAATGTTTTTGATGGATCTACTCTTTTAATAAATTGCTCTGCAGTTCTTCGATTTATTTCTTCTGTTTGCACATGTACTGCTAAGTGAGTCTTAAGTAGGTATTGGGTTAGCGTTGGTACTAACTCGCATACTAAGCCTGACTCTTGTGCTGCTTTAGATGGAGTGCCTACGAGTAGTAGGGATAAAGTTAATAGGGTTAGACTGGTTCTTTTGATTTGCTTCAACATTTAAATAGGATACGCCTATCTAGGACGACTCACAAATCAGAAAATCGTCTATATCCTTACAGATACAGAGACAAATTAGAGCTTTAAAGTATTTAAGTCGGGGATGGATTTACCGATAAGTAGGAATGAAGAATTTTCTTTTTCTATTGGCTATGCGTAAAACACTTTTCTTCTTGAGCATTTTTCTCGTTTACTCGGTTTCCGATTCACACGCTAAGGAGTTCGAGATTTTCGATGGTAGAATGTATAATAATAAGTTTTATCCCCTTGTAGATATCATTGAGTGGGGCGAGCAAAATGGTGAGAAACCGCATATCGAATTTCATGTTCATATGAAAGATAAGCCTGTAGGAATTAGTGTGGTTCCGGGTGATAAGTCAGGTAAACCCGTACTCTGGATTATGTACGACTTAAGTTTCAGGGGCGAAAAAGTTTGTCGGCATGTACTAGCGCCAGCACATTTTAAAGAAGGTATGAAACTCTACACATATAGAGATGATTCAGACTCTGATTACGATAATATCTTTATTAGCTCTGAGCCGATGAAAGGTAAATATCTAAAAGACTATACTATGCCAAACTACCAGGCTTGTGATGATGAGTTTGCGTCAAATTACCCAGGAGCGGATTCACCTGTGAAGCAAGAGAGAAAGCTCTCTGCTGAAAGTTCTGCCCAAAAAGCTAGCGATGCGGCGGTAGTAGTACCTGGTGCAAACAAGCCACCCGAGCCGAAAAATATTGGCTCTGACTATGAGAACCAAGCTGTTCCATTTTCCTTTTAATTTTACCTCATTCCGGTTAGATAAAGGGGTATGAAAAAAGTAATCGTTTATACTTCACCATCTTGTCCATATTGTGTTCGTGCAAAGCAGCTTTTATCTCAAAGAAATATTTCGTTTGAAGAGGTAATGATTCCTTGGGATGACGAAGCTGGGTGGGAAGCCATGATTAAACGTTCAGGAATGAAGACAGTCCCGCAAATTTTTGTCGAGGATAAATGTATAGGTGGGTATACAGAATTATCTAAATTAGACTCAAGTGGTGAGTTAGTGAGTTTATTAAACAGCTAAAATAATTTAAGTCTTTTATACGTTCTTAGAAGCAGATTTTACGCGTTCAGCAGCTTGCTCTTTCATTTGATCGGCAGCATCTTTTTCGGTTAGCATAAATTGGAAAATTCTCTGAACTAATTCAGGATTAACTTCTTGTACCGCATCTGCGTCTTGAACAAGATCATAGATATAATCAAAGGCATCCTTAGGTGATAGATCTGTTCCCGTTTGTTTCCCTGTACACAGGCGGTCAAAGAGGTTTGCTAGGTGAAGTAAAGCCGAACTCTCATCAATTGCAGTGCCTTTTAAAGACTTAGGGAATCCTGAACCATCATAGTTTTCATGATGTTCGGCGATCATTCTAAATACTCTTGGATGAAATTCAGTATCACTCTCTTTTAAAATTGCTACAGATGCATCGACATGTTTTTCGTACTCTGTTCTGTCTTCTGTAGACCATTTTTGCTCTGGTCTAGAGAGTACACCAGGCTTAACCCTAACTAATCCAATATCATGAAAAATTGATGCTACTGTAAGATCTGCAAGAAGTTTATCATCAGTATATCCTAGGGCTAGTCCGAACATTACTGCGACGGTTCCTACGAGTACGCTGTGCTCTATTTCTTCTTGAGAATTTCTTAATGCTATAATTTCTTCGTAGATATTGCTATCTTGTGCGGCAATCATGAGAATTTCATCGGTGATTTCTTTGCACCGTTGTAATCCTTCTTTTCTGGCGGCTTCACCTCTAGTAGTAATTTGATTCAACGCTCTTAATACATCCTGACTTACAGAAGACAACACTTGTGCTTTTTCTTCTGGAGTTAGCTCTTCATCTTCTATTGCATCTCGTACTAGCTCGGCTTCCTCACTTTTAACTATAGTTTCTTCTAGGGCTTCGTTAGTTGGAGAAAGTTTTTGTTCTGAATTTTTTTCTTCTACTTTTTGTACAGCCTTTTCTATTTCTTCAACAGGGTCTTGACCGGTAGTTGTAAGGTACTCTGCGTATGAAGCAAATACTTCTTGAAAGTTATTTGGTACCCATAACTCAAGATGGTTTTTTTCTAAAATTTGCTGATATTTTTCTAGCCCGAGTGGGTCGCCCGGCAAGCGTATAGGGATGAATTTATTATTTTTTTTTAAAAATAAAAAAAGTGGAAAAGGAGCACCATCCTCGGCTTTCAGCTTTTTAACTGAAACGGGAAACATTTTTGCTGGATCAGCCTTCAAGCAACGTTACTCCTTTCTATTTCTTGGCTCGTTAAAATTGTTTCTATAGAGCTTATGATCTGCTTCATTATAGTTTCTTCAGAATCTATTCTAATGCTTTCAGGAACACCTCTCAAATATAAATAACCTAAGTTTTTCTTATCAATAGACTGTGTATCTATAACAGGAATCACTATGGCTCCTACTGTATTTACGATCTCACCCTTCTGTAGGCCTCCAGGTGTATTATAGAATACCTCAAAATCTTGGGTTTCTGTGGATTCTTTTAAAAAACCTACTGTGGCGGGCGCGAGTGCATCTCGTAAACAGGTAAGTATCTTGGTCATAGCTTTTTCGCGGTATTGCGCCATAGAAACGGCATCACTTAATACAACGAATAAACCTATTCCGTAGCTTGGACCTTTCGGCTCCAGTTTTTCTTGTTGCCGAATATTTGCTGCTTTTTCTTGCTTTTCTTGACTGTCTTTCTTCTTTTTTCTTCTTTCTAAGAATTCCTGATACTTTTTCTGTTTTTTGAAGTCTGTTGCAGGTCCAATAGGGGGTTCTTGCTCTTCGCTAGCAACTTCTAAAAGCTGTTCCCTTTCTTCCTCTAAGGCTTTAGCTAGAGAAGAAATTTTGGCTGCAATAGCGTCTTTTTCTTGTTGGCTTTTTTTCTCTGCCTTTTCTTTCTCTAAAGCCTCTAATTCTTTTTCAATTTCGTTGCTGTTTAGTTTACCTTGCTTCTTAATTTCTTCAGGCGGTTCAATTTCTGATGATGTTTCTGATAGTTTGATTTCTTCTTTGGTTCTATTTTCTCTCTCATCTTGTACACTTGAATCAGATTCAATTTCTTCTGCAGAAGTCTCAGTTATTTCATCGATTTGTATTTTTTCTAACTCGGCATCTAAGCTATTTTGTAGATTTTTATACTTATCAGCGAGATCTTTAGAGATTTTTTTATCCTTTGTCTTATTAAGTTCACTTGATTCTTCTATATGATCTTCATTGATTTCATTTTCTGAATCACTCTTTTCATTGTCTATAATTTCTGAAGCAATTTTTTGCTCTTTTAGAATATCTTTTAAATTATCTAAGCTCTTTTTTGCTTCTTTTTTCTTTTGGGTGTTTTCACTTTTAGTGGGCAAGCTTTCTGCTTCTTTAAATAATTTTTGTAAATTCAATAAATAATCTTTAACATCTAAGGGTAAATCTTTTTCACTATTAATTTGATTAAGTTTGCCACCCCTAAACTCCCACTCTTTTGTTTTTGATTTTAATTCGGGCGTTGATAAGCCTTCATAAACCCAAATTGGTAAGATGTCTTTAATGGCTTTAAAGCCTTTATAGCGATGTTCACCTCCAATATATATATAATACTTTTCAACTGCTTCCCACGCACCCTCTATTGGATTAATTTCTGACTGTGGTTTGTAAAAGTAGTCAGATTCATTTTTTTGTTTATTTTTTTCAGTCTGCTTTTTCAAAGAGCCCAATTTTTCTTCTTCTTCTTCGCTCTCTACGTTTTCATCAGAATCATAAGCATTTCTTTTTATTTCTTTGGCTGAAGAGTTGTGCTCATTTTTTTGCGACCAGGTATTTTCTGGATCTTCTTCGCTCAAGTCATGTTCATTAAAGTCAGACTTATTTTCTGTGTCTTCTAATCTTTCTGAATAGGCTTCTAGCTGTTGCAACTTTTCTTTTAGAGAGTCTATTTTAGATTTTTTTGCCCGTTTTTTTAGCTCCTTGGGACTAATGTCTTCGGTCAATGGTATATCAAGATCTTTTTTTAATTTATCTATTTGTTCTTCATTAATTTCTTCAATATTTTCTTCTACATCTTCTTCGATGCTTTGAAGTTTATCTAAAAGATCTTTTTTCTTTTTATCAAGCAGGTTTTTTTTCTCTGCGGTTGATCTTACTTTTCTTTCTTTTTGATTATGAATTTTTTCTTCTTTATTTCTTTTCTTTTTAGCATCATTAATACTTCTTACATTATCTTTTTCTATAGATTCTTTTGTGTCTACGCCCTCTGCTATATCTTCTTCTATTATTTCTGATTCATTAGTGTCGCTATATTCGCTTTTGCCTAAGCTATTTGATTTATTTAGCGCATTCTTTAGAGAATCTAACTTCGATCCTAGAAGATTTTTCTTTTTATTTTTTAAAGAAGCGCCTTCTTTTTCTTTCTTATTCTTATCTTTTTCGTTAGTAGTATTTTTTTCTTTTTGCTCAAACTTTTTTTCTTCTTTTTTCTTTTTTAAATATTCTAAAGGATTAAGGGTAGGCTTTTCTTTGCTTTCTACTTTATCATCTTCAAAAGATTTTTTTATAGAAGAAATATTTTTTTCTTTTTTCGTTGTGAAATCTTCCTCATTTTTAGCATTTTTTTCATTCGGCTGAATTTTACTAGTAAATGGATTTGCGGTATCTTTTAGGCCACCAGTTTTGTTGTTGAATTCTATGCTATCTTTATTGTCGTCTTTTAATTTATTATTGAACGCAGCTTCTTCATCGGGTGTTTTTTTTGTTAAATTTTTCTTGAGCGTATTGTTTTTTTCATTTTCATCACCGGCAGCACTTGCCTCAGGATTTTCTTCTATTTTTTCTTTGTCACTCTTACGAGTTCTTCCTGAGGATTTAAAACTTTTATCAACGTTCTCTTCAGCTTGAGGGCTATCTTCTGCTATACTGATTTCGCCATTCTCAGAGGTTTCAATTTTACTTGCGAGTTCTTTTTTATTTTCTTTATAAGATAGCTTTGGTTTTTCAGACTGAAACTGCCACTTTCCTGTATGTTCATTGAAGTTAGGTTTTTCTCCGTCGTGAACCCAGCCATCTTCTGATGAATCTGATGACTTTTTATCTTTTTCGTCTTTTGGAACCCATCTCCAACTATTGGCTTTTTCTCCTTTGTCATCATTGGGTTTCCATTCACCACTTTCAGGTGCTGGACCTTCTAGTTCAATTTTATACTTTTTACCGTGCTTTTTTACTGTGGAATTCTTAAATAAAAATGTGTCTTTTTCTAACGACAGAGCGGGTTTTTTATTAGATTCTATGCCATTAGAATTGTCTTGATTGTCAGAGTTGCCGCTCTTACTTGTGTCTTTCTTAAAAACAATTTTTTCTTCGGCTAATCGTTTTTGTTCTAGCTGTTTTTTTATCGTCTCGATCGCTTTAATTTGTAGGTTGGCTTTGAATTGAATGGTTCTGGCCGGAATTGGATCTTCTAAATAATCTGTGATTCCTAGTTTAGAAACCAACATACTCAATTGAGGGTTTTTGATCTTAGAGTAGACGAGAGTTTTGACAACTCCTTGTTTTATGAAGTTTTCAATTTTCTTCACTAAAGATATGAGTTGTGGAATATCTTTGTTTTCGTTTACTCCAGAAATAAGCATGCAGGGTTGATGATGCGCAATGAGTTGTGTAGCTTCATCCATACTATTAACGTTAGTAATTTCAACATTAGGTTTTTCTTCTAATACCTTCAGCATTTCCTGTATAGGAGCAGCTATAGGCATTAAAACAATGACCTGATTTTTTGAAAGTTCTGCCATTTAATTGCCCAATTCTGACTTACGCGGCTTTGGTTCCCGTCTGTTCCATTAATTGATTTAAGCGCTTACTAATCTCTTTATTTTGTCGTTTTTGTTCGTCTAATTGTTTTTCAAGTTGGACAACTTTAGAGTTTGTGCCTCCAGAGCTTTGTCTAAGTTTAGTTTCTAATTCTTTCACTTTTTTTACAGATTCATCTTTTATATTGATTGCTTTATCCACTAATCCCATTAGTTCTTTTTCTTTTTCTTGGTATGTGGCGATTTCCTGCTCTAGGCGTTTGATATTGTCTTTAAAGCCTTGTAGCTGGTTGTCTTTGATTCCTGAAATTACTCCCATCTTCATCGGGTCTTTAATCTCTTCTATTTCTTTATTTAATTTATTAATTAGTTCTTCTCTTTGCTTTAGGGTGCTTTCAAGAGACTCAATTTTACTTGTTAATAAGGCATCGCTTTTTGTATTAGCGCTACTAGTCGGTACCACTGGCTCTGCTTTTTCTTTCATAGCATCTTCGTTTCCAAAAACTACAGCTTGTAGAAAATCATTATTTTCTTCATTACTTTTTACTACCGTAACTTCATTATCTGTTTGTTTGGGATCAGCACTAATTTTAGTAACTGTGTCTGAGAATTTTTTCTTAAAGCCACCCTTTATTACTCGTTTTTCTTGAGGAGTGCTAGTCTGAATAGATTGTATGCTTTTGTATGAGTATTCAGAGGCATCTTTATTGCTATCAATTGCTACAGCTTTACTATTCGTTTGTGCTTCTATAGTCCATTCTGGAGAATTGGTTTTAAAAAATAGACAGACAATTTCAAGTCTGCTTCCAGCTTCAATGTATCTAATTTCAAAAAAATCTGCACTTGTTCTGGGCATGGCTAGCACTGCATTTGTTTTAAGACTAGCCAGCTTTTCTTTGGGTAAGTCAAAAGAAATTGACAAGACAAAACCTTTCGCATCTATTCCAGCCTGGAGATCTATTTTTTCTCCGGTTCCATTTTCTCCAGCTGAAGGCAGATTTTGCACACCAAGAAAAAGTAGTGACTGTAGTGATGCCCATACATCTACGGCAAGTTCGGGAGTGAGGTTAGTTTTTGCTAGGTTAAATACAGGATCAGTCTTACTGCCAAGGCTATTGGCATTGAAGTAAGACTCTGAATATAAAGTGCTTCCTTTTTCTAAATACGCTTTAGCTCCTACTTTTCTTTCATTTTCTAAGAGAGAGAATATGTAGGGCTGAAATTTATCAGCGTCTACTTTTGATCGAAAATAAAGAACTGTACAATCATGGCTAGTGGAGTTTACGGCCTCCATGAAATCAAATTTCATTTTTACTTCATCAGGGCAGATTACCAGTGAAGGTCCGTTTTTTAGATCTTCAAAAATTGTATTGATACTTGAAATATCAACGGCAACCGCAGATGGAATATAAGAGTCCTGTAACTGAAAACTAGCGCTTTTAATTAGAAATACTTTCTTTGACATTTTTTCTTCCCCCTCATAGTCTGATCGGAAGAATACCCTTAGGATTCAAGGAGTTTTGAGATTTTATGGCGCAAAATACGCATTTAAATACCGTGTATCTTCCTTCAAGTGGTTGTGACCCAAAAGCACTTTTGGTCGTTCTCCATGGTTTAGGTGATAGCGTAGATGGTTATAGGTTTTTACCTGGTATTATGAAGGTTCCTTCTCTGGCGTATCTGCTAGTCAATGCTCCGGATCCCTATTTTACCGGATACTCTTGGTATGACATTATGGGAAATTCTGAGCCTGGGATTTTACGTAGTAGAGCCTTATTAGCAGACTTATTTAAAAAGATAGAAAATGATGGTTGGAACTTGAATAAGGTAGGACTTTTAGGTTTTTCTCAAGGTTGTCTAATGTCTATAGATTTTGCATTAACATACCCTAAGCAAATTGCTTGTGTTGTAGGTATTAGCGGATATGTTTACGGGTTAGAAAAATATCCAGAAAATTTTTCCCCAGCGGCAAAAAAACAAAAAATTTTAGTCACGCACGGAACCGATGATCCTCTTTTACCTCTAGAAAGAACAGAGTCTCAAATTTCACAGCTCATAGGTATGGGAATAAAAGTGGATTGGAAGGTTTATGAGAAGGACCATACGATAGATCCAAGGGAAGAGGTAAGCGACATTCGAAATTTCCTGGTTTCTCGACTTTTATAAATGCCTAAGCGCTTCTTATCTTAGAGCATTTAGCTTATCTATTTACTATCTAGGCTCTCACCTAAGGATTCATGATATCTTCAATTTTTCTCACTGAATTTAATTCAGGAATCTCTTTTTTAAGTGGTTCAATTTGTTTTGGATCTCCCACTAAAGTGATAATGTAATTTTTATTGTCGTGCATTTTTTTAATTGCCTTATGAATAGATTTTAAATTCATTTTTTTCAAACTAGCACGATATTCTTTTGTGGGTAAAAATGGTGCTCCGTCTAATCGTTGATATAAACGACTAGTCAAACGAGCAGATGATGATGCGAATTTAAATGGATATGCGTTGCCATTAGATTTTTTTGCGAAGCTGAGTTCTTTCGCAGTAAGTCCCTTACTCACATATTCGTTATAAAGTTCGATAGAGCGTAATACAGTATCTTTCGTATGTTCTGATTGAGGAAAAGCATAAATACTAAAAATTCCACTATGGCTTCTAGGAATTTCAATCAGTCTTTGTGTTGCATAGGCTCCGTATGTCCAGCCCTTTTTTGCACGCAACTCTTGAAAGAGCCTAGAACTCATATCTTCACCAAAAACAAAAAGTCCAAGTTCAATTTCGTCTCTAATTGGGTCATTGGCAAGAATTCCCATATGAGAAATTGTCATTTCTGTAGTACTAGAGCCTTCTCTTTCTACGACAACTAAATTTCTTCCTGTAATTTTAGGTAAGTCAATTTTAGGATGTGCTGGAGATTTGCCTTCAGGGAAGTCTCCAAACACCTCTTCAATAACCTTTTTAACGTCATTTTTTGAATGATTGGTCGCTATTGCGAAAATTACATTTTCTGATTTTCTATGTGCATCCAGAAAGTTTTTTATATCTTCAACTTTAATATTGGGAACAGACTTCAATGTACCGCTAGGAGGGGTTTCTAGGCTTGTTCCTTCATATAAGCTAAAGCGTACAGCTCTTTTTAAAATAGAGCGATTATTTGCTAGCTCTTGATTTAGTGAACCAATTCTCTCTTGAATAAGTCCATTTATATCTTCTTTCTTTAAGCTTGGACTTAGAATGGCCTCTGAAAGTAGCTCTAAAGCTGGTTTCAAATTATCGCTTAATACAGAAAGAGAAATAATTGCTCTATTACTAGAAACATCAACAGACGTTGATCCGCCAAGTGTCTCTAGTTTTGAAAAAAAATCTTTTTTACTATTCTTTTTTGTGCCTCGAAGTAGTGACTCAAATGCAATAGAACTTAAACCCTCTTTGCCTTTAGGGTCATCTATTGATCCAGATTGAAAAACAACTTGAACCTCTGTAACTAGCGCTTTGGTGTCTTGCTCGTAAATGAAGTTGCCGCTATTAGGATTTTCATTTAGGGAAATTTCAGCATTTGCAGTTGTGATTAAGATAAAAAATAAGGTTAAAATTTTATACATATACTATTTCGCTTTCGGCTTAAGAGTTAAAAGATTTTTATTTTTATCTACGAAGTATTTATTTGCAGCCTCTACAACTTGTTCTTTTGTAATGGCTTTAATGGCTTCTAGGATTTCGAAGTCACGAGTATAGCTACCAGAGCTCATCAGGCTTTCACCTAGTGTGCTTCCAATAGAGCTTAAAGACAGTAGTTCTGAATACGTATACAGAAGATATTGGTTTTTTGCTCTTTCTAGCTCAGTGCTTGAAAATTTTCCTTTACGAACAAAATTCACGCCCTCTTCGATCACTGACAGAGCTTTCTTGGTATCTTGTCCTGTGGCTAATTGAACAGATGTAACAAAAAGACTTGGGTATCTAGATTTTGCTGTATAACAAGAGGCGCTACTCGCGATACCAGCTTGCACAAGATTTTCTTCATAGTAGGAGCCATTCCCATAAGCGAGAATGCTGGCAGCTACTTCTAGTGCAGGAATATCTTGATGATTTATATTTGGAATATGGTACCCAGTCATAATTAAATCTGTTTGTGCTAATGGATGTATCTGCTCTTTAGTTCGTAATTTTTCTTGCGCAGGTTCAGTTGGTGGAACATGCTCAGGAATCTCTTGAGACTTCATTTTTCCATAATATTTTTCTGCTAATTTGATTGCTTGTGGGATTTCAAAGTCACCCAATAAAATCAGTGTTGCATTATTAGGGGCATAATATTTTTTATAAAAAAAGCGAGCCTCTTCTACAGTGAAAGAGTTTAGTTCTTCTAGGGTTCCCAAGGTTGTGTATTTATAGGGATGCACAGTAAAGGCTAGGTCATAGAGTTCACGATAAGCTACACGAGAAGGTTTATCTTCGTTCATTTTGTATTCGCCAATGACGGCTCCTAGCTCTGTTTTAAAAAGTTTTTCATTGATCACTAGGTTCGCCATTCGGTCACTTTCAAGACGGAACACAAGATCTAATGACTCTTTTGGCAGAGACTCAAAATAGTTCGTTCTATCATTCCATGTTGTTGCGTTGAGGCCTGTTGCGCCAGCTTCGCTTAAAATAGTATCAAATTTTCCGTCAGGTACTTTTGGGGTTCCACGAAACATCATGTGTTCAAATAAGTGGGCTAAGCCTGTTTTTTTAAGCTTCGGATCCATTTTTTCTGTGGCTGAGCCTACACGAAACCAAACTTGGTAGGTAAAAACAGGTGCTGAGCGCTCGGGAACAAATAAGAGCCTCATTCCGTTTTGCATCTTATATTCGTGAACAATTAGCCCATTGGGTAGGGGAGTTTCTGTGACTTTCTCTGTCTTTGCATAAGACAGGAAAGAAAAAAGAAAAATACTGGTGCCTAATAAGAAATATGGAAGAGTTTTCGTCATTTTTACCTCTCGAAAAGTGTATCTAAAAAGAGGCTTTTGGCAAATTTAAAGAGGCCATGATATAGATGACGCACAGGCTACTATAAGGGTATCATTTGTGGCGTAAGTCAATTTGTCGCTAGATAATGCCTAAGAGCCCTTAGTATAGTGCCAAAAAGGAGAAAATAGTGGACACAAATCTTTTAGAAATCCGTTTAGAATTCACCCCAAATCCAAATGCGCTTAAATACATTTTAGAAGAAGTGACTTTGATGGAGAGGGGTTCAGCTAGTTTTACCTCAAAATCTTCTGCTGAAAGTTCACCCCTAGCTAGGCGTTTAATGGATATCCCGGGAGTTGTAGCTTGCATGGTGGGGACGAATTTTGTTTCTATTACAAAAGGCGAAGATGGTGACTGGGAGGTTTTAGATTTAAAAACAAGAGAAGCACTAAAAGAGCATGTTGCTTCTGGTGAGCCAGCAGTTAGCCCATTGTCTCTTACCGCAACGGCTACAGAAAGCGACTCTGAAATCGATAAGAAAATCAAAACCGTACTAGACCAAGACATTCGTCCAGCTGTAGCAATGGATGGTGGAGATGTAGTTTTTGAAAGATTTGAAGACGGTATCGTCTATTTATATATGCAAGGTTCTTGCGCTGGCTGCCCAAGTTCTACAGCCACACTAAAAATGGGAATAGAAACGAGGCTCAAGGCTGCAGTGCCTGAAGTTCAAGAAGTAATCGCTTTATAAATCGGCTTTTATAACTGCCCAATCTCTACGTTGATTTGCCTTGTTCTCGTTCCGCCGTACTGTTTGTACGGCTCACGACTAACTCGGCTTCGTCGCCTTGATATAGACTAATTTCTCAACGCCTCTTGAAGGTAATTGGTTAGCACTTAGATCAAAAAGCCTTTAGGGATAAGTCTGCATTGATAAATTGTCTCTCTCTGCGTTAGTTGTTTTTACCTTTGCAAAGGGTTGGTGAAAATTCTAACCACAAAAATAAAAAAGGCAGCTCTCATTAAAGAACTGCCTTTTTTATCTTCAAACTAAGCTTTAGAGATTGGTAGGAACGTCTTTGTCCATAACAGTCTTACGACCTGCGTTTTGTGCGTTCTGTATAGATTTTTCCAAAATCGCTTGAACTCGTTTAGAAAGTTCCTCTGGCACTGTACCACTTGTATTCATTCCGCTTTTCTCTTTAATGAAGGCTTTTACTTTTGAAGATACAACTAAAATCTCACTCATGAGTTTCTCCTTATTCCCATTTAATGGTTTCTAATCTGATCGATCATGCCCTCATTTTTTTAAAAAAAACACGTAAATCGAAGGCTTTTGTAAAAAAAAGCGGTTTGTCATAGAAAGTATTTTTTTGCTTAGCGGCGTTGGCAGTGCGAAAAAGTGTTTTTCAAGGGGGTTAATTTGCAATATATAGGAGAGAAGAAATAAATGAATTAAAGGAAGTTGATGGGCAATACGAATACAAGCTTAGAGCGATGGAACATTAAAAAGAGTGGTCAGCTATATAACATTCAAGGCTGGGGAAATGGCTACTTCGGTGTCAACGAAGCAGGTAGAGTTATTGTTACTCCTCAAGGTGATAGCGGACCCAAACTAGATCTTTACGAGTTGGTGAACGATCTTGTAGATCGTGGTTTACGTGCACCTCTTTGGATTCGTTTTCCTGACATTGTCGAGTCAAGAGTAAAGACTATTGCTAATTGTTTTCAAAACGCCTTTGAAAGCTTCAAGTACTCTGGCAAGTATAAAGGCGTTTTTCCGATTAAAGTAAATCAGCAAAGACACCTAGTAGAAGCTATGGTTAAATTTGGTGAGGCAACCAATCTTGGCTTAGAGGCTGGTTCAAAGCCTGAGCTTTTAGTTGCCCTGGCGATTTTAGAAAATCCAGAAGCGCTACTTATTTGCAATGGTTTTAAAGATAAAGAATATATCGAAACAGCATTACTAGCATCACGCTTAGGTAAAAATGTTGTTGTAGTAATTGATCGTTATCAAGAATTGCCGCTTCTTATCCAGGTTGCAAATAGTCTGGGTATTAAACCTCGAATTGGATTTAGAGCAAAATTAGAAAACAAAGGTGCGGGTAAGTGGGTAGATAGCTCTGGACCAAGATCGAAGTTTGGGTTGACCGCACTAGAAATTGTGAATGGCGTAGAATTCTTGAAAAAAGAAAACATGATAGACTGCTTAGAGCTACTTCACTTTCATATTGGCTCACAAATTACCTCTATTCGCCCAATCAAAGACTCACTCCAAGAAGCGTGTCGTATTTTTGCCGACTTACATTCTATGGGAGTTAATCTTCGTATATTAGATGTTGGTGGTGGATTAGGTGTAGATTACGATGGCTCAAAGACAAATTGGGAAAACTCTGTAAACTATTCTGAACAAGAGTATGCAAATGACGTAGTTAGTGCGATTCAAACGATTTGCGAAGAGAAAAATATAACTCATCCAGATATCGTGACTGAGTCTGGTCGTGCGTTGTCTGCTCATCATGCTGCGCTTATTTTTAACGTATTGGGAACTCATGAAATTTTAAAAACTAATACCGTAACAAAGCCATCTGAAGAAGACCATGAGAAGGTACATGAACTTTGGGAAATTCATGAAAAGCTTTCGGCAAAAAATATGAGTGAGCTTTATCATGATACCATCCAACTTAAAGAAGATTCTGTTAAGCTTTTTAATTTGGGTTATTTTACTCTAAAAGATCGAGCCGCTGTAGAAGAGCTTTTTTGGGCGATCATTGGAAAAATTCAAAAACTTAGTAAAGATATGGTAGAGCGACCAGAAGAATTAGAGGCTCTTGATAAAGAGCTTCATGATACATACTTTGGAAACTTTTCTGTATTTCAATCGGCACCAGATCATTGGGCTGTTCGTCAGTTATTTCCTATTATGCCAATTCATCGGTTAAATGAAGAACCAACTAGGCGCGCAACTCTAGTGGATTTAACTTGTGATTCAGATGGTAAGATTGATCGCTTTATTGATGTTAAAGATGTGAAACATGCTCTAGAGGTTCACCCGCTTGAAAGTGGCCAAGAATACTATCTAGGTATCTTTATGTTAGGCGCATACCAAGAAATTTTGGGTGATTTACATAACTTATTCGGTGATACCGACTCGGTATATGTTTCTATAAAAGAAGACGATTACGAAATCACACATTTAGTGGAAGGTGATACTGTGTCTCAGGTTCTTGCTTATGTAGAGTATTTCAAGCCTGCATTAATGGAAAGAATGAGGTTTGCGGTTGAAAATGCTCTTAAATCAAAAAAAATGACCATTCAAGAAGGGCGTAAGTTTTTGCATTTTTATGAGCAAGGATTAGATGGTTACACTTATCTAGAGGGTGACGAATAGTTTTCTATTCAGCATCTTTAGTGATTGGTACACCAGCAGGAGCGCGATAAGGCTCAATCTCAGGATTAACTCTAAAAGGCATTTTTGCATCTGTATTAATCTCAGTAAGAATGCTTGGGTCATTATTTTCATCTAAAGTGGCTAGGCGTTTGCTGACAGAAGACACATTGATTGGGAGAATAGAAAAGACATCACTTTTCACATAAACCATACCGTTAGAAAAAACTTTCTCGATTGGGCCTTTAAACGTGAATTTCTCAGCGCCACGGAATCCTTCAGCCATTACATAATCGCCTTCACAAATGTCTTCTCTTTCAGGGCTACATTTTACTGCGATCCCGATTTGCTCAGCATCAAAAACAAAATCTCCACCATCACGAATAACTACAGCACCATTTTTAAAAGCACGAACTACTTTTCCTTTGGGATAGCCTAAAGAAACTGTCGGTAGTGGATAGTGTACGTTTTCTTCGTTTTTACAAATATCTATGCCGTGCGATTTCACGCAAGCCACTTCTGGCGATATGCTTAGAGATAAATTTTTGTATTTTATATGAGCTTCGTTTCCATCTTCTTTTTCAACTACAACTAGAGTGTCATAAATACTTTTAATGCGAACAATTTGATTCTGCCAACCATCAACAGAATTTTGAATGATTGCGTAATCTCCTGGCTGTAAGGCTCTCTTCAGTTCTTCGTTTTCGCTTTGGATTCTTAGCTCTTCGGCTGTTAAAAATGCAGGCTTACGATTTGTTCTATTTTCGTAATCAGGTCGTGAGTCGGGTTCAGGAATCAAAGGGATTCTAAATTCAGCTCCGTTATCTGTAGCATAAGCTGCCAAAGAGAATAGACTGAGAAACAAGATTGACGACAACGACTTTACCATAACTATCTATCGGAAAATTTTAGCAATTTCCTTAGGATGGTGGTTTGAAAAGCACAAGAAAAGAGGTAAGAACAGTTTAGGTTACTAAAAAAGCTAACGAAATATTTCTAACCTACTGAGAATATACATGTTTTTTAAAACTAAGGTTTTTTACTCGAGTCGATTGCCTACAAGGCTTTTTCAGAAAAAGAACGCTCTATACTTAATAGATACGAAATCTAATATTCGTCTTAAGCAAAAAAATGTTTTTTATTTAGCTGGTGGAGAAGGCGTAAAAAAATTTTCTTTCTTAGAGAATGTACTCAAAAAAATGCTCGAACTAAATATTGATCGTAAAGGCGAACTAGTTGTCATAGGTGGAGGGTCAGTATTGGATCTCGGCGGGCTTGCTGCTTCTTTATATTTGCGAGGTATTCGTCTCACATTAGTACCAACAACATTACTCTCTATGGTTGATGCAACCTATGGAGGGAAAACAGCCATAGATACCTCTATTCACGGACTTTTAGTGAAAAATAGTTTTGGTACTTTTTATCAAGCACATGAAATTTGGATAAATTTTAATTTTTTAAAAACTTTGCCTAAAAAAGAGAGAGTCAGTGGTGTGGGTGAGCTATTAAAAACCTTGTGGATAGATAATCAAAAAAATGCTCCTATGAAAAGTATTTTAGCTTTCTTAAATATTGGAAGTGTAGATCGAAAATTAGCGAAAGCGATTTGTGCTTCGTTAAAAATAAAAGAGCGAATTGTAGCTGAAGATCTATATGACAAAAAAAATAAAAGAATTATATTAAATTTGGGTCATACGGTTGGTCATATTTTAGAAGGTCTATCTAAGAGATTAAGTCACGGAGAGGCTGTCTTATGGGGGATTGCCGTTGAGAGTTTGTTAGTGCCTAAGTCTATTCAGAGCAAACATTCATTTCAGGCTATACAAGCTCTTGGGTTAAAAGCCCCAAAGGAACTTAAGAGAAGTGACAAAGAGTGGATGAGATTATTTTATGCAGACAAGAAAAGAGTAAAATCTGAAGTATTGATTCCAGTTTTAAAGGCAGAGAAACAAATTATCATAAAAAAGACAAATATTAAGCAGCTCTTAAAAACCAAAACTTTGTTTTTAAAACTTTTTTGCTCTCATTAGTAAGTTTACCAAAGTAATAGCAGCCATGGCTTCTACCATGGGGACGGCTCTAGGAAGAGGAAAAGAGTCATGGCGGCCACTAACAGAAATAATTTCTTTCTGTTTTGTTTCTAGATCAATACTTTCAATCGGATGCTGAACGCTAGTGGGAGCATGAAATAGAACGCGATAAAGTATAGGGTGCCCCGTGGTTATGCCACCGAGAGTTCCGTTATGGATATTTGCTAAGGGTGAAATCTTGTTTTTTGTATCAAGACCTATTGGGTCACGAATGGCAGACCCCGGCAGTAAAGATCGATCATGAAGGCCTTGTAATATTCCTATACAAGCTGGCAGTGAGCTAAGGCCGTGAGCCATAAGAGCAAAAAATTTATCAAACACAGGCTCACCAAGCCCTGGAGGTAAATTTTCAATTTGTAGCCCTAATTCGCCTCCAAAAGAATCACCCGCTTCGCGAATTTTTTTTAAAACACCAAGAGTTTGAGATTCTACTTGAGTGTTTGCTAATGTACGAAGCTCAGATTGATTTCTTTTGTTTTTTCGTTCAACTATTGGCTTCTCAAGAGCCCCATCTTCTTCTGTAAGCTCATAAGGCCCTGCTCGTCTTACCCAGGAAAAAAGTTCAATTTCTTTTAGTTTTAAAATTTCTTTGGCAACCACACCCGCAGCAGTTCTTGCCAGGGTTTCCCTTGCACTTAAACGACCACCACCTCTATGGTCATAAGCACCTTCTTTAAGAAAAACACCTAAATCAGCATGTCCAGGGCGAGGCTTTTGATTCACATTTTCGTAATCATTTGAGCGTATATTAGTATTTCGAACTACTATGCTGATAGGGGTGCCTGTCGTTTGACCATTTAATACCCCAGAAAGTATCTCGATCTCTTCTTTTTCTTTTCGTGCTGTGGTTAGAGTAGAGTTACCCCCCTGCCTAAGTTGAAAATCTTCTAAGAAAATCGATTCGTCGAGTCGAATTTTAGCTGGGCAGCCATCAATAACAACCCCTGTTGCTGGCCCATGGCTTTCACCCCAGGTAGTAACTTTAAAAAATTCTCCAAACGTATTTCCATTCATGGCAGACTCGCAGTATGGCATATGTATGTATCTCAGGAAATGAGCAAAATACAAGATCTTTGGAACAGAGGGTTATTTCTGTGCTTTCGGCACACCCTAGAGTGCTTTGTGAATTGCGTTTAGATTTTTTAGAGTTAAATCCCGCACAATGTTTTTCATTTTTAGCAAAAATCCCTACAGATTATGCTCCAAGGTTAGTTCTTACACAGAGGCTAAAAGTTTCTGGAGAAATCGCAAGAGGTCGTTGTGCTTGGGATATTGGCACATGGCAGTCTTGGTGGTCAGATGTTATGGCTCTTCGTCCATGGTTTGCTGTAGATTTAGATTGGATTATTTTAGATCGACTTGCTGGCGAGAGCTTGCGTTGGAGGTGGCCTTTACGGGCGCGCAGGGTAATTTTTTCATTTCACGGAACATTAGAAGAAATTCGAGAAAACTTACCAGGCTTAAGGGCAGAAGCCATAGAGCAAAAAGCGGGAATCAAGCTTGCAGCACCTGTGAGTTCAGTTCGTGAAATGAACCAGTTGCTCGAGTTTAGAGAAAGTCTATCTAGCCTCGAGCTATTTAAAGTGGTTGTCCCTATGGGAGAAGCAGGTCGCATTTGGCGTTGGAGTCCACTCTCAGGAGATATGACATATTTCTCTTCAGCAAAAGGGAACGAAACAGCACCAGGACAAGATCATTTCGAAAATGTTTTGCCTTACTTAAAAACGAAAGAGCGACCAAGTTTATATGCTCTTTTAGGAGATAATCCTAATAATCGTTATGGAGAAGAGCGTTGGAATCGAGCCTTCTTAACAAGAGAAAAAAATATTCGCTATGTGAACTTTCCAATGCAGGATGAGCCGAGTGCACTTTGGGCAGAAAATGTTCTTCACTTATTATCAAAGTCGAATGTTTTAGGTGCAAGTGTAACAAAGCCGTTTAAGCTTACTTTTCCTTCACCGACAAATACTCTACGTAAAGACAAAGAAAATTGGCAACGCTTAAATACAGATGGGTTAGCCGTAGTCGAAATCTTAGAGGATCGAAGAATTCTGCCGGGAGAAAAGATTTTAGTTTTGGGTTCTGGTGGGGCAGCTTTAGCTGTTTCAGAAACGCTTCAAGAAAAGGGATACCAAGCTATAGTAGTAGGTAGAGATGAGAACGGAAACTTACGTTTACCAGAAACTACATGCTCTGTTTTGGTTTCTACTTGGCCAGTCGAATTTCAAGAAAATGCACTAGCGGTATTTGGAGAAAGATCGTGGCAGCTAATTATTGATTCTCATTTTGGCGCAGAAGAATCTCCTTTACAGAAATGGGCTAAGGCTAGAAATATAGATTATCTCCCTGGTACATATTGGTGGTCTCTTCAGGCACGTGTACAAGATTACTTTTGGTTTGGCGAAGATCGTCTTGGTGCCGCTGAGAAAAAGATTTTAGAGAAAGTGCCTACATCTAAAAGCATGATGATTAGAGCACTGGCATTAACCGCTGCTTGTGGATTACGTACAAAAATTATTGATCCAGTAGAAAATGAAGATGTCCGATTTTTTTCCGAAGCCTTAGAGAAATTAGGTGTTCGAATCTTTAAAAATGAAAGCTTTTGGGAAGTAGATGCTTCCTCTGGATTACAGGCAAAAAATCCTGTGTATATGGGTGAAGGGGCGACTGGTGCAAGATTATTGATGGCATTATCTACGCTGATGAAAGGAGATGAGTTAGTTGTAGATGTAGATGAATCTTTACGAAAACGACCATTTCATATGGTTTTCGAATCGTTGGGGATAGAAATAAAAAATGAATGGCCTGTTCGCATTCCTATCGGTCTTAAGTTACCTCTAGAAGTAGAGACTACGACTACTAGTCAGTTTGCTAGTGGCATTTTAATAGCAGCAGCGGGCAAAGTTTATCGAAAAGAAATAGAGCAATATCGTTTAGACTTATTAGGAGAGAAAAATTCTTGGCCTTATTTACAAA
This sequence comes from Oligoflexia bacterium, assembly GCA_023954355.1. Classification (GTDB taxonomy): domain Bacteria; phylum Bdellovibrionota; class UBA1018; order CAIPTA01; family CAIPTA01; genus JAMLID01. The sequence goes on from JAMLID010000020.1 coordinate 48,139, forward strand.
TGACAGCAGAAATGATTCGTGGCATAGGACTTTCTGTTATTGAGTCAGATCATCAGATTGAAATCATAAGAAATGAAGATAAAAAAAATAAAGAAGTTAATTTCGAAATTGAAAAAGATGCTTCTTCGCTAGTTTTTTTACAAATTATTTTAGAAAGATTAAAGATCAAAACCTTTTCTTTCTCTAAAAACTCAATACAAGGGGATCAAAAGTTTACGGTCTTTCTGCGACAGCTTATAGAGGGTGTTTCAGAATTTGATTTAGCGAATTATCCTGATTTGGCTCCTGGGCTATGGGCAGCTTCTGCAATATTTAGAAAAAGTATTTTAATTAAAAACTGTAAACAACTTCATTGGAAAGAGAGTGATCGAGCGAAAGTTTTAGTGGAAGCTTCAAGAAAATTAGGAGCTTCATCTGAAAATAAAGAAGATGGTTTTTTTGTAGATTTTTTAAACTGGAAGCCTAAATTCGAAGCGACTACAATTAATGTTGAACAGGATCATCGAATTGCAATGGCTATAGGTGTGTTAGAATTTTTTTATCCTCAAATATCACCAGATCATCGAGATTGTGTAAAAAAGAGCTTTCCTGGTTTTTGGGATTCCTTAGAAATCATTAAAGAGGCTAACCCATAGTGAAGACAATTTTTTGTTTAATAGGGTTTCGAGCTGCCGGAAAATCTACAATAGCTAAGGCTCTAGGGGAGCGATTTAGAGTGCCAGTAGTGGATATGGACATTGTTTTAGAATCAAGAATTGGTTCTAAAATTCCTGAATACATTGAAAATTATGGTGAGCTTGCTTTTCGAGAAAAAGAGCATGAATTATTAAAAGAAATTTTGAGCGATACCTTTCGTTCTGAGCAGATGATCCTAGCCACAGGAGGTGGGGTTTTAGATTTCACGGAAAATATTCGGGTCTTTGAAGCTACCGATCATATAGAAATTGCCTACCTAATGGCAAGTCCAGAGAGCCTTTGGGAAAGAATTAGCCAGGAGCCAGAACGCCAAAAAGTAGGTAATCTCAATGGTTTAGATGCGGTAAGGCAACTTCTTGAGAAAAGAGATAAAAACTATAAGAAAATCGCTAGATTCCAGATATTAAACCAGGATATAAGGGCAACTCTTTGCGAGCTTGAAAAAATAGTCGAAAAATTGTGGCAAGTTGGGCCTGGTAATTTTGATTAGGAGCGCTATATTTAGGAAAACTATGGTACTGACGTTATCAAATAGAGAACAATTTCGTGAGGCAAAATCAAGATTGATTGCGCTTGGAATAGACCACCAAGTGGTTGGAACTGATCCGATTGTTTTTCAAATCAATACAGAGTTCAGCGTTTATCGTCCAGATGATTTGGCAGAAAAGATTTCAGATTTAGGGCAAGTACTGGCGCATGCAGAGAAGTCACCTTTATTAGATAAAATTCAACCAGGTCATGAAGTGGTTGTAGAGGGTAATGCATTTTCTCCTATCCGGATCAAAAACTTTGCAAAATCTATTTGGGTTGCTGGGCCGTGTTCACTAGATGAGCACAATGATATATTTGAGACAGCTGCATTTTTAAAAAAGATTGGCGTTCAAATTTTGCGTGGCGGAGCCATTAAACCGAGAACTTCTCCTCATGAGTTTCAAGGAGTAGGTCGAGAGGGCTACCAAGTGTTACAAAAGGCAGCTCATGCAAATGGGTTGGCTTGTATTTCAGAGGCTTTATCTGAAGACGATGTTTCTGATGCTGTCAAATACTTAGATATCATTCAAGTTGGCGCAAGAAATATGCAAAACTTCTCTCTGTTAAAAAAATTAGGTCGATCAAGAAAACCAATTTTATTGAAACGTGCTCCTGGTGCCACTCTTCGTGAATGGGCTTTGGCAGCCGAATATTTGCTTTCAGAGGGGAACGATAAAGTTATTCTTTGTGAGCGTGGTGTTCGTGGTCTTGAAAGAGAGTTGCGATATACATTAGATTTAGCTGGAGCATCTTTTATGCAACATCGCTATGGTCTTCCTGTAATGATTGACCCTTCTCATGCTACAGGGCTTAAACAAATTTTAGAATCTTGTACAGCTGGCGCTATAGCTATGGGGTTTGCAGGTGTGATGTTAGAAACTCATCCTGATCCTATTCACGCAAAGTCAGATGCTTTACAGGCACTTTCTCCACAGAGTTTAGCTAAAATGGCTGAACGTCTTATGCGTTAGTTTTAAATACATTTATTTACACGTTTTAATTTACTTATAAATATAGACCTCCTTTGCTAGCATTTTCGTAGCGAAAGGTGGTTTTATGCGGATCCATGTGGTTAAAATTTTTTGCTTATTGGTTTTTGCACCTATTTTGAGCTTTGCTGATGATGTAACAATCGCTGTAGAAAATACAAATATAAGTTCAACTGATGACCTTTCTCCAGAGAGCAAAGTAAAAAATTTTTTTATAGGTTTTGGGTACTGATTTTAGTTCTTTTAGTGGCAATCTTGGAAAATTGTATACAAATTCAAACCCCGGACTTGATCTAAATTTTGGTTATTTTTTTAATGAGCGCTATGCTGTAAAACTAGGCTTTAAGCATTCTATTTTCGGATTTAATGCCATGCCCGTAGGCGCTGTAGATGTCTCTTTTCTTAAGTTTGATAGCTCGATTCAGTATTTTCTTTTTCCGAGTGCTTTAGTGAATCGTACTCGTTCATTTGATCTTTACCTAAATGCTGGTGTTTCATGGGTAGAGCGCAAACAAACGCATATTAGTTATAATGAAGTATTAAAAGATAATGCACTTGGCATGCAGGGAGGGTTAGGGGTTAGTTATTTTCTAATACCTCAAAGCTTAAGTTTGAATGCCGAAGGATTAGTTGGTGAGGTCTTTTTTAAAGATCGAGACAGTGAGGTGTTTTTGCCTGCTGGAATTCCTAATACAAGTGGTGGCTTTCGTTCAGCTAGTCTCGGGTTAAAATACTACTTTTAGATTGGGTGTATTTTTTAAGAGTTTAGCAGTAGTTTATAAATTGAAAATACGCCTTACAAATTAAGCGTCGATTTTCTTTTTGCCCATATAGATCCAACTCATTCCGAATGTTAGCGGTAGTGGGCTGTAGGGAATAAATCCTGCTTTAGAGAGTGTATTTTTTATGGTCTCTGGCTCTGGAAGTTCTAAAATACTTTTCGCTAAATACTGATATGGTCCTTTAGGAGCGATCAGAGCAGCAAATCTAGGCATGACTTTAGTTAGAAGAAAAGAGTAAATCGTTCGTAAAATTTTTCTTTTAGGTAGACCTAGCTCTAAAATAGCAAAGACTCCACCTGGCTTTAAAACTCTTTGGATTTCTCTCAGGGCAGCATCTTTGTGTTCATTGGCTACATTACGATATCCAAATGAAATGGTTACAATATCCACTGATTGATCTGGTAGATGTATTTTTTCTGCCATACCTTCTGTCCACTCAATATTTTTATGACTGGGTTTTGCAGTATTTTCTAGAGATTTTTGTTTTCCAATTAGCAACATGGCGGGGGTTGGGTCAGTGGCAATCACCTTAGATTTTGGCCATTTTTCAGAAATCATTCTTGCCACATCGCCGGTGCCAGTGGCTAGGTCTAATACAGCCTCTGGGCTTCGGTTAAGTGCACTACCAGAAACATTTAAGAGCTGTTTTCTCCAATAGGCATCGCGGCCAGCTGTCATTAAAGAGTTTAAAAACTCGTATTTTGGGGCAACATCGGTAAAGAGATCTACTGTATGAGGCTTTGCTTCCATAGGGCGAAAGCTAACATAAAAAAGGAAAAAATAGGTAGAGTTTTAGGATGGGATTCTAAATCTTTATATAGAAAAGATACGACTAAGCGCTCTTTAAAGATGTCCCCAGATTTGCACTTTTAGAGACTCGCCTTTTTTATCGTCTGGTAAGGTGTATTTTATAGGGAGTAACTTAACTTCTCCTCCGGGAAAAACAGAAATCCCTGGGCCACGGCATTCGTCAGTAAAGTCTTGAACGTGATTTGCTATATCTTCTCCGCTCTTAGCGATAGTGGAGACTTGAGCGTGGTATATATTATACGGAATACTTACTTGATCCCTTGGGAGAGGAAAAGTAAACCTCATTTGAAAGCCTGTGCTGTTAAAGGCTAGTGATGATATAGCGTTTGTAACCCATGATCCACGAGAGCTTCTTGAAGGAAGGGGAATTACTAGTTCGCTTCCAGCTTTAGCATCTACATAAAGCGAGATGACTTTTTCTTCATCCATACACGCTTGAAATCCATCGGCTGCATAGGAAAAGTTTGCAAGTAAACTAAAGGCAATAGCTAGGGACAATTTAACCATTACCTCTTATCGGAAGAGAGTCCTAATACTTGAGTTATTTTATATATTATTATTTTATTAATAAATCCATGCTTGTTCCCCCATTGTTGAGAAGGATATAGGCTAAGGGGCTATTGCTTTCTGGCTCTGGACCTAAAACAGCTACAAGTAACGGGGTATCGGCCACTTGTGAGCCATTGATAACTAGGCCTTGTTTAGGATCAATACATAGAGTGGTTGACTCCATACTCGTCTGGTCGTTACTAGCTAGTTTAATGTTCCAGTCAAATTCATTAGAGCCTCCTAAAAATTGATAAGGCCCATAAACTGAACTGCTAGTCTCTCTACAATCTGTATCTTTTGGGTGTATTCTTCTCTCCCATATTTTTTTTTCTTTAATCCAATGCATGCTGATAGATGTTCTATTTTGTGAGCTTAGTACTTTAGAGCTCAAAAACCATTCTGCAAATTTTCTTGCTTCACTTCTTGCTTCTAAGCGAGCAGAGGTTGATCGAAAAACAGGAATCGATAAAAGCAAAAGCGCAAAGACTATAGTTAAACCTAATATTTTTCTGCGGAATCGTAATTTGATTTCATCAGGATCAGTGATTTGCTGCTCGACATGGAAGAGCGTTTTTTTTCTGAATAACTTCATTGCCAGCCTTTAATATACCACTGCCATAGAATTGGACCCCAAAAAAATGCACCAATCGCGCCTAAAGAGATAAATGGCCCAAACGGTATTGCAGATTTACCTGCTTTGCCCTTAATGAAAATTAAAAATATGCCAAGAATTGATCCTACTATAGAGCTAATAATGAGAGTTATTACAGCACCTTGTATACCTAAAAACGCACCGACCATAGCAAGTAGCTTGATATCGCCTCCACCCAGGCCGTCGTTTCCTGTGAGTTTAAGGTAAAGCCAAGCGATAAAATAAAGAATCCCTCCACCAAATAAAAGTCCAGCTAGGCTGCCTATAAATGAAGGAACGAGATTTTCAAAACCTGGGGTGAAAAAGGAAGATATGATTCCGATAAACATTCCAGGGTAGGTGATTTTATCAGGAATAATCCAGTGATCTAAATCAATAAAAGATGATGAGATAAGTGCTGAAATGAAGAAAAATCCGAATGGCCAATAAAAAATATTTTCATGGTAGTAAGATACTAAGAAAAAGCCAACACCAGTTAATAATTCTACAATTGGGTATCTATAAGAGATCGATGTCTTACATTTGTAGCACTTGCCCATTAAAAAGAGAAAGCTGAGTAGGGGAATATTAAAATACCAAGGTATAGAATATGTGCATTCGGGGCAACGGCTTCTTGGACTCACGATACTCTTTTTAAGCGGTAGTCTATAAATAACTACGTTTAAAAAACTACCTATGCATAAGCCTAATAAAAAACTAAATGCTTGAAAGTAGCTCAATAAAAAAGATGAATAATTGATTTCCATTAAGATGAGTTTAGCTACATTTTGAATGAAGGGAAACTTTTTTACAGGTTCTTATTGGTTTATAGCCTTGAAATCGTACTTTACTTGTTAGTGCTTTTTCTTCTGTCGAGCCTGCAGAGAATTATTCCTAGTCCGACCCATATGTAAAATAAAGATTGTCCTAGAGGGATTAATGGATTTTGATATTTTGCAGTTACTATAATGTAACTCTCTTTATGAATAGGTTGTATTCGAAATGCGGTAGACCAAAAATTTGCTTTTCTGCTTTCTAGTGGTTTACCTTCTTGCTCAAATTGAAGATACCGGCTAAACGTTTCATTCCAGTGGACCCAAACAGGAAAATTAACACCAGACTTAGATGATAACTTTAAATCGAAGGTACGGAACGATCGATTCAAGACTTGTATAGTAATGTCATTAATTTGCTGGATCTCTCCTTGTGTATCATTTTCGATAATAAGTGATTGGTTCCAGTCCCACTTTTGCTCCTTCATTCTTGGTAGGATCATATTTTTGGGTTTGAGCTCTATTATATTTGGAGCTCTAGAAATAGGAAGTGCCTGTGGATTAGTGCTTATAATAAAATCACCAGTAGCTGTTTCTTCGCCAATAAATTTTGTGCCTTTGATTGATAAAAATTTTTGTATTTCTTTCTCTGGAAATTGGTCCCAAATAAATTTATGTACTGAGTCCATAAGTGTTACATATCCCAGTGGGCTGCTTACATTGAAAAGACTACCAGTATTCATCGCGAGCTTTAGAAATTGATGTAAGCTTAGTTTTTCAATATCATTATTCAATTTAGATCCAATTTTATCTAAAGTTTCCCAATTAAGATCAGATTCATTTAAAACCAAGAAGCGATCTGAATATTCTAAACTGTGTTTATAGTTTTTTTCTTTCAGTAATTGTAAAAAGGGAATCCACTCAGCGCTTGCGACTTTGGATGGAACAGTAAATAAAATATTTTTCATACTTAGGCATAAGTCAATACAAAACATAAGTACTAAAAAGTATGGCAGAATTTTTCTTATGAATTTTAAATAGTAGCCTACACAGCAAAGAGCAATAAAACTTATCGAAAAAATAGAAATAGTAGATATACGATATTGACTGAAGATTTTTAATAAAATAGCGGCAAATAAAATTAAACAAAATTTGATAAGAATCTTGGTGTAGTACTTGTCGAAGATATTATTCCAATTAAATGATTGAAAGCGTTTTGCAATAAATAAGCAAAAAAACAAATAGAAAAAAATAATTAATCTTTCAGGGTATCGAAATGATCCCCATAGCGGTAATATTTTTGCAAAAAAGCTATTTAGAGAAAAAAGAAAAAAACTACCCATAGAGCTTAATAAAAATAATGAACCTATGGTGATTGAGCTTATTTCAAAAAAACTCCATTTTTTTTTCTGAAAAAAAGCCAAAAGTAATAGCGGAATAAACAGAAGGCCAGGATATATTGATAGAATAAATGGTATTGGATCTGGGCCATTTACAAGACTCTTTGGTGGCCATCTCGATAATTTGAGATGTCTAGTGGTAAGGAATAAAAGAGTTCTAATAGTCTTACCGGATGTAGTGACCAATGATCAATGTTAGACATATCTGCAGAAAATTGAGCTCTGTTACTTGATATCAATAAATCAATAGTTGGGATAAGTTGTGGTGAGCAAACTAAAAAAGTAAGTATTGCTAATACTACTATGGCGTAAACTTTTTTGACTAAACGATCTTTATGTTGAAAGAATAAAAAAGGAATAACGGCTAATGATATAATAAAGGTGTACTGTGGGTCACCACCTAGAACAGGCAGTGCAAGAAAGAATGACGCAAAAAAGAGGGCTGTGAATCGATTGGTTTCAAAAAATTTTAGCAAGAAATAAATAGTCCACCCGAGAGAGAGTAAGCCTGCTAAAGAGCCTGTTAGGTAAGAGGCAGACATGGTGAAGCCTGAGCCACCAATTGTTATCGCTAATATAATAGATAATATTTTTGAGTGAGAAATTTTTTGTAGAGCTTTATAAAGACCCATTAGAATAAGTGGCAAATGGATAATAATGAACCACGACATAGCCCGTGCCGACTGAGCTTCAGTGAAGAAGCAAAAAATTAAATTTAGAGGATAATATGAGGCAAAACTTGGATCAGCTAAAAAAGGCGCACCACCGAGAGCAAAGGGATTCCATAAAGGCAGTTCAAAAAAATTTACTAAGCTTTGAGCAATTAATTTTTTTGAGGGAAGAGTAAGAGTGCCTAAATCGCGAAATAAAAGTGCCTCGTTTATATTAAGCGCTAACTTCTGGTAAAAACAAATCGAATAAAAAAGAAAAAAAATAAAAACACATATATCTGATAAAGATTTTTCTTTTTTGAAGACCATTTAAGTGGAATTTTACTACTGATTCTTAGGTAAATAAACGATCGAATTAATAAAAAGTACCCTTTGGCGACCACCCATAAGAGGACTCAAATTTGTTGTAAGCATAGTACTTATAACCGAATGAAGATATTAATATGGGATTTAATAGATGCTTAAAAATAGGTAACATTATATTTATACTTTTCGGCAATATTAGTGCATATCTATTTCCAAGTTGACCTGCAATTTCTTTATAGCTCTGGTTTCCACTATTAATGATAAAAGAATCATTGATAGGTTTCTTGATAATATATTCAATTGCATTTAATAGATCACATAAAAATAAATAGCTCGTACCACCTGGTGGTAAAATTTTTGACTTAAAGCTATTTAATGCATATGGATTCATTTCTTCACCATAAACTGTCGTAAGGTACAAAATGGTCGTAGGTATGTTACTTTCTCGAATAAGCTTTTCAGAATCGATTTTGGCCTGAATGTAGGAGCAGTTTAGGTAGCTCTTAAAATTCAAATCGGTCGAATTAAATGACTTTTCTGTACGGATTTCAGGCTTAGAGGATACTCCAAGGGCCCCGGCAGCACTTAAAAAAATCAAGTGCGCTTTATGTCTTAGGGCAGTGGCTATTATCAATTTTGTGCTCGCTAGATTACGTTCATAACTTATTTTAGAATTTGAAAAATCAATTTCAAATCCAGCGTGAATAATTATATCTATATTTTCAGTGAGTGCGTCTAATTTTTCTTTAAAATCTTTACGTCCTTTAACCTCATAAATAGTATGGTTTTTTTCTAGGCTTTTTATTAGCGCTTTACCTATGAATCCATTTGTTCCTGTTATTAAAATTTTCATTCTACTCTTTTATATTTAGAGTCTGTTTGCCAGGTGTAAAATATTAGCCCATTTATCAATAAAATAATATTTACCATGGAGAAAACGACGATGGTATGAAAAATAGAAAGTAAACGAAAGCCCCCTCGAGTTCTTTTAGGTGGTGGGGTAATAAGTATGGATGCGAATAAGGTGCTCAAAAATAATACCATAAAAGAGATCGAGGCTGTTACAACTTTTCCTAATGCTAAGTTTACAATTAATGAAAAAAGGTAAAAGAGTGAAACCCAAGGTAGTATAATGAACTGGTAGTACTTGAAAAGAACAGTGTATCTCTGTTTGCTTTCTACTTCTTTTAATATTGGAAAAAAGCGGATTAGTTCTTTTGTATAAGCATTTGCCTTTCGAAGTTTTTGCAAAAATAGAGAATAAAAATTTTGCGCCTGACGAATTTCAATTGCTTCAATGTCATGAGCATAAACAATTCTTTTTTTCTTTTCATGTGCTAAAAGTGAAACATATACATCGTCAGCGATGCAGTCCTGCGGAAATCTTTTTAATAATGTAGTTTCAAATCCATAAAACTGAGCTGTTACTATAGAAGAAGTTGCTTTTCTGGTCTCTAGGTAGCGAAATCTATTTTGCTTATCCCAATATGCCTGTTCTATGCTTAGGGCTGAAGATGGGTCAGGTGTTGTCCACGCACCTACTAGGCCGACATCTTTATGCAATAAGTATTCTATCGCTTTGTCAAAGGCATCGTCATTAATGATTATAGAATCAGCGTCAGAAATAAAAACATAATTTGCATCTTGTAATTTAGAAAGCGCATAGTTTAACTGAGGAATTTTTCCACTTTCTGGCGACTCTAGTGTTTTAAGCCATGGTAGAGACTTGCTTTTCAATATCTCTAAGCTTTTATCTTTTGATCCACCATCGACGAAATAAACTACAATTTTATGTTCGGTTTTATTTACTAATTTTTTTGTATTTTCAATTTTTAGGTCTAAAATTTTTTCTTCATTAAATACTGGTACAATCAGACAGATGCACTTTTTCTCTTTCTTTATGTTTTCGTTAGTCTTAGAAGATGAAAAAAAACCAATTAAATAGAGAATAATTGTATGCCCAAAAAAATTAAAAACTAGCAAAAGTGTTGTTACTGCGAGAAGCATCTATTTTTCCCATCGCTTCCAAAATATAGCCGGGATCGCACGAAAATATTGGTCTAGTCTAGATAAAAAATGTTCCCATGGATGTAATAGTACTTTCTTTAGAAACGAGCCAGATAAATAAAACTTTTTGTAAGCGCTTTTAGCGTAAAGACGTATTTGCTCTGCGCTCAAACCGCCATCTCTTGAGTAGTCAGGCTCACCATTTTTATTTAGGCTATTTGTAGATTCGAGCTGATTCCAAAATTTGGTTTTTTCGAATGGAATCATAATTTGAAATTGAGCTGAGTGCGGATTGATTCTTTTAGCAAGAGCAATAGTTTGTTCTGCGGTCTCTTTTGTTTCTCCAAAGTGACCCATAGCAAAATCACCATGTATATTCAGTTTGGCTTCATGAACTAAGTCTGCAAATTCAATTGCCTGTTGAGCTGTAGAGCCTTTATCGATTTTTTTTAGTATTTCGTCATTACCCGATTCAAATCCGACATGCAGATTTACACAGCCAGATTTTTTCATTAGTTTTAGTGTATCAAGAGTTAACTTGGAGTTAGGTTTAGCGTAACAGCTCCAGTTTATTTTTATATTTCTTTTTAGCAATGCTTCTGCGATTTCTCTTGCACGATTATTAGTTAGCATATCGTCTTGAATCATGACTGTTTTGATGTAAGGCAGTTGAGAGACAATATATTCAAATTCTTGCATGAAGTGATCTATTGATCTTGTACGATATCCACTTCCTGGTACAAAAGTCTGAACCCATAAGCAAAAATTACACTTACCCCAGGCACAGCCTCTGCCCGACATTACATCAATAAATGGGTAACTTTCAGAAGGGACACGATAAGACTTTATATTTAGCTGTTTGTGTATATAGGGTGATGTAGGTGGAAAAGTATCTAATATATTTTGATCATAGAGGGGGCGATTCTCATTATGATGTATTTCGTTATTCGTATAGTACCAAAGGTTTTTAATTTCTTCTATTCGAGTTCCACTAATGAGTTCTGCCAGTGGTAATTCAAATTCTTGCTCAATAACGAGCTTATTTTTCCCTGCAGTTAATAGTAGTTTTTTAGGATCAATTGAGGCATACGGTCCAACGAATACTGTTTGTATGCTTTTTGATTCAAGCATATTAGCAAATTCGATATCAGAATTTTGACTAAGTCGACCCGAGTAAATAGCAACTAATTTTGGGGCAAATTGAATGATTTTTTCAAAAGTCTCTTCTGTGC
>JAMLID010000021.1 GCA_023954355.1 Oligoflexia bacterium
TATTCTTATTGTGTGAGCAAATGTTTCAGACCTACCAAAATATTCGCTCTGTTTGTAAGGGCATTCGCGAAGTTTGTAAGGGTCCACTTAGGTTTGCAACCTCTGATCATATAACGAACGATCTTTTAGTAAATCCCATTCTTCAGTTTAAAAAAGATTATCCACTTGTTACGCCAAGTATTTATACAGGTACACCCGATGAGATAGTCGAACATATTTTAAAAACAGAATGTGAGTTTGGTCTTCTATTTTCTCGTCCTCTTTTGCCACAAATAGATTATCAAGTCTTACGTGAAGAGCAAATGCTGTTGGTATGCCAGCCTGATTTGTGGAAAAAAAATAAAAAAGCCTCTGTAAATAAAACGCTAAAAGAGGTGATTAGTAATTCTGGTTATATTAGTTCTCTTGGAGCATTGCTGCAAACTAGGCCGTCAAAAGTACTAAAAGAGCTATTTGGTGAAATGCCCAAAATTAGTTTAGAGACTAATAACCAAGAGGCACAAAAGCGATTTTGTATTGAAGGTGGTGGTGTGGCTTATCTATCTAAATTCATGGTTGAAGAAGAAGTAAAGAGTGAAAAACTATTTTCTATTCCCATGGATGATTTGCATGAATTTAATTTATGGATAGCGAGAAGAAAAGGCAGGCACTTGAGCTTATCTGCTAGAACATTCTTACAGTTTTTAAGAGATAACTTAGACTTATAAGTAGTTCAGTAGCAATATGGCCGGGTAAATAATAAAAGATAAAATATTAAAAAATGCTCCGATAGTTATCAGATATGGATGAGACCAAAATACTTGGTGATCTTTTTTGTAAACAGAAACATAAATTATAGTAGAAAATATATTGGCAATCATAGGGAGTAGAAAAAAACCAAGTACAGCTCCATAGGTTGCTCGCTTCATCGTGCGAGAATGTAATGTGGTTTGTTCTGTGATTTCGCCCACAAGCTCGGGTGCAATTTGCTGTTCGTTAGCTTCTTTTAAATAAGCAAGAGCTTGCCCGTGATCTAAAGAATCAACACTCACGATAAAGCCACCAAAGGCACTTGAAGCATGGGGCATTATAGAGGAAATGTTTTTATTATCAATATGTGCGCTTTTTATTCCAAAAGATTCAAGAAAATTAATAGCAGCTTCTGCTTCAAGTAAAGAGGGGAATTTTTTTAAAATTTTTCTACCCATTATTTCATAATCTTATAATGGGTTTTGAAAATCAATGCCAAAGCATAACGATAATCACTTTTAGGCGGGCAAAATAATTTCACTACTTAGTGGCAGGTTAGTTCTTGTGATATTGAATGTTTTTTTTCATGAAAATACATGGATGCCCTAAGGCCCACAGGGAGCATAATCATCATAAAAAATACAACAAGAGAAAATTTTGGGAATCGTTGATAAATTCTTAAAAGGGGAGCTCGTGCTATTCTTACTGAAAGTTCAAGTGCAGGTAGTGTTGCAATCCAAAATATAAACATAAATAATAATCCCATAGAAAGGGATGCTGTACTCCCGGCAATGATCACCCAGCCATGTAAAAAACCGCAGGGTAAGAGTCCTGAAAAAAAGCCTAATAAAAATGAATTTTCTTTGCCTTTTCGTAGTAGATAAAAGCGAAGTTTTTGTAAAATTGGTTTTTTATTTTTTCTAAAAAAATAGACGACAATTACGAAAGGTAAAAATATAATTAAGATAAGAGGTGGCAAAAGACTACCTATTTTTCCAGCTAGAGCTCCAAGTAATAGATATATAGAACCTCGGCCTAATTGATAGGAAAGAGAGGCTTTGGGGCTATTATTAGCAATTAATCTAAGTGGCCCACACATTCCAATACAGTGAATGCTTCCTGTAAGAGCGATTGTAAATGCTGTAATAACTGTAGCTATAGATAAGATATTAAAGGTTAGGCCCGACAAGTATAATCTCCCTTTGGTTTGTAGTATCGCCATAAGTGATCGTTAGTGTCAGTGCTTTTCTCCCGTCTGTAAGTACTTTTTGTGGTGAGCGAACAAAAAAATCTAATTTTTTAATTTCGCCTTCATTTAGTGTAGCTGGATTCATTGGCATTATGAATTGGATTTCATCTTGATTTGATAAAGAAAAAGTAATTTTTTGAGGCGAGTTTGTCTGATTAGAAATATCTAATCTAAAATGATTGACTATAGTTACTATTTCATTGGTGCGAATAATTTCATAAGGTGCACCTTTTACCCGTAGAATTGTGATATCGAGATAACTTTTATTCTGTAGGGTATAAATTAAACCTAAAAAGAATAGTGCAATTAAGATTGCATAAATTGCAGGCCTAACTCTAAAGTTCTTACGTGAAACTTTAGCTAACTCATTTTGTGTTGTGTAACGAATGAGTCCGGTAGGTTTTTTAATTTTTGTCATGACTTCGTCGCAGGCATCAATACATGCTGTACATGTAATACATTCCATTTGTAGTCCTTGACGTATATCTATCCCTGTGGGGCATACATAAACGCAGCGATTACAATCTATACAATCTCCTGATGATTCATCAGATTTTAATTTAGCATTTCTAGGTTCACCTCTTAAGTAATCGTAGCCGACAACTGTGGAATTTGAGTCTAGTATTACACTTTGAAAACGTCCGTATGGACATGCTATTATACAAAACTGTTCACGAAACCATCCAAAATCAAATAATACAATTCCAGTAGTGAATAGAATTACTATAAAGCTAGTCCAGTTCTCTGTAGGCGGACTCGTTACGATTTGTAAAAGTTCTTTGCTACCTACAAAGTAAGCCAAAAAACTATGAGTGATGATTAGAGATAGAAGAGAGTACATGCCCCATTTTAAAAAACGTAAGCGAAACTTTCGAAACGTCATGGGAGAGTTATCTAATTCTTTGCTTTCACGAGGGCCACCTTCTATCCAACGTTCAATAGAACGAAAAACTGCCTCTGTAAAAACGGTTTGAGGGCAAGCCCAGCCACACCAAATTCGCCCCCATAAAGAGGTAATAAACGCAATCGTAAATAGAAAACCCAGAAGTAAGAAAATGATTAAAGGCGCATCATGAGCTCTTAGAAACAAGCCAAAAAAATGAAATTCACTTTTCGAAATATTTAAAAAAAGTAGTTGTTGACCGTTCCAGTGAATCCAAGGAAGTAAAAGAAAAAATAAAATTAAAGCAATATGAACCTTGGTTCTTATTTTTTTGTAAAAACCTCTAACAGCAGAAGGGTATACGTAAATACGTTTTCCTTTTTCATCTGTTGTGCGAAGCCTTTGGCTAATTTTACTTTCATCACTCAATTTTTAACCTCTTCACCTTGAGGTGCTTTAGGGTTACTTGGGTTGGTTCCTTTCAGGCTTTTTACATAAACAACTACAGATTGGACTTCATCCTTCTTCATCATTCCCTTCCATGGTGGCATTCCCTTTTCAGCTACTCCGTCTGCAACGACGAGTAAAATACTCATGAGACTAGCGTCACCATGCAGCCAATAATTATCCGTTAAGTTTGGTCCAATCAATCCCTCTCCCAAATTGCCATGGCATGAAGCACACTTTCCTACATAGATTACCTTGCCTTGGTCTACTCTACTCTTATCGGCAAGAATCGCAGCAAGCGCCTCTTCAGTCGGGCCGTTATCTTTAACTTCTAGAGATTTTCTTTTCGTGTAGATTTCTGCTAAGTCTTGCTGTAATTCATCTGATAGGCTTGGTCCTCCGGCAAAGTGGTAATAACCCATATAGAGAAAAGAAAATACAATCGCGCCATAAAATGTTGCGAGCCACCAACTTGGTAGAAGGTTGTCATATTCTTTAATTCCATCGTATTCATGATCTAATAGTTGGTCTTCTTTTTTTATGCTCATGTTAATTATCCTCTTCCATTAAAGGAATGTGCGACATTTTATTGTAAAACTGTGAACTTCCTTTACGGAAAATCCAAAAAATTACAGATAAGAAAACTGCGAAAAAAAGCAATTGTCCAACTACTGCTAGTTCCATGTATGGGTATGCCTTTAAAAATTCGCGAATCATTTAACCTCCAAAGGCTTGATTGACATTTGCCCTAAGGACTGTAAATAGGCGATGAGCGCCACCATTTCAGTTTTTTCTAATCCGCTAGGAGCACCATGTTCATGCAATTCTTTTGCTATTGTTGCTGCCTGCATTTGAGCAGTTTCAATAGAATTATCTATTTCATATTCAGAGTAAGGCACTCCAAGCTGTTGCATAATGCGTAATTTTTTAGGTATGAGGTCGAACGAAATTTTATCTTTAGCGAGCCATGCGTATGCTGGCATAAGAGATTTCGGGGTTACCTCTCTAGGATCCATCATATGCCTGTAGTGCCATAGGTCAGGATATTTTTTACCAATACGAGCTAGGTCTGGTCCGGTTCTTTTAGATCCCCATTGAAAGGGATGATCAAAAATAGACTCTTCCATGGTAGAGGCGGGTCCATATCGTAAAACTTCACTACTCATTGTTCGTATCTGTTGTGAGTGACACAAATAACAACCTTCACGAATATAAACATCTCTACCTACGAGCTCTAGTGGCGAGTAAGGTCTAATAATACTTTTTGCACTCATTTTAGTAGGAGTAAATAATGCCGGGATAAGTGAAAAGGCACTTGCTACTAGAACAGCAATAACGACTAAGGTTGAAAAAACAGCTGGTAGACCTTCTAGTGAGCGATGTGATGATTCACTAATAACGTCCTTAAAGGGGATTCTACTTCCCTTTGCTACAGGGTCTTTAACTTTCTCTTTATTTGCCTGTAATACAGTTGCAGTTAAATTGAAAATTTGGATTAAAAATCCTAATAAGAATAATAATCCACCAACGAATCTTACATAGTACAGAGGTACTAAACGGATAACTGTTTCAACAAAGTCTGGGTATAATAGATTTCCACTATCGTCCATGGCTTGCCACATTAGTCCTTGGGTAATTCCAGACGCCCACATGGCCATAATGTAAAGAATTATACCTAGTAGGCCGATCCAAAAATGTGTAGTGGCGAGTTTTACAGAATACAAGTTTGTTTTCCACAGTTTCGGTACCAGATAGTAAAGCATTCCGAAAGTTAGAAATCCGTTCCAGCCTAAGGCTCCAGCATGTACGTGACCAATAATCCAGTCAGTATAGTGCGCTAATGAATTTACACTTTTAATAGAAAGTAATGGTCCTTCAAACGTAGCCATACCATAAAAAGTCACAGCAGCAATTAGGAACTTAACAACAGGATCGGTCCTAATTTTATCCCATGCCCCTCTAAGAGTTAGTAGTCCATTAATCATTCCTCCCCAACTGGGAGCCCAAAGCATAAGAGAAAACACCATTCCCAACGACTGTGCCCAATTTGGTAGCGAGGTATGTAAGAGGTGGTGTGGACCCGCCCAAATATAAATAAAAACTAGGGACCAAAAGTGGATAATCGACAACCGATATGAGTAGACAGGGCGATTTACAGCTTTAGGAATATAATAATACATCAATCCTAAAAAGGGCGTTGTTAGTACAAAAGCTACTGCGTTATGTCCATACCACCATTGTACTAATGCATCCTGAACTCCAGCGTATACTGGATAACTTTTTAGAAAAGTAACGGGGATCGCAATAGAGTTAACTATGTGTAATACAGCAACAGTTATAATTGTTGCTATGTAAAACCATATAGCAACATAGATGTGTTGTTCTTTTCTATTTTTGATCGTTAAGAAAAAATTTACTGCGAAAATTACCCATACAATAGTAATCGCTATATCTATCGGCCACTCTAGTTCTGCATACTCTTTGCTGGTTGTATAACCAAAAGGTAGAGTCAAAGCTGCAGAAACAATAATTAATTGCCACCCCCAAAAGTGCAAATTAGAAAGAAGATCTGAAGAAAGCCTGGCTTTTAATAGTCTTTGTGATGAGTGATAAATCCCTGCAAATATGGCGTTTCCAGCAAAAGCAAAAATAGCGGCATTTGTGTGTAACGGTCGTAATCGCCCAAAAGTAATCCAGGGTAATCCAAAGTTAAATCTCCAATCTGCTAGTTGTAAAGCAACTACTAGCCCAACTAAAAAAGCTATAAGCCCCCAGCATACGGTGGCAATCACAAACTTTTTTACAATCTCATCATCGTAAAAATCATATTTATTTACTGTCGAGTTCATCTATTTTCCTTTCTGATTCATCAACTAAAATTCTATATGCTGGTGTAGATAGGTCATCAAACTGTCCTTTCCGAACAGCATATATAAAAGCAATAACACCAGCAATGCCAATACCAGTTGCAATAGGAATTAAGAGAAAAAGAATATTCATTCAAAACCCCTTTCCATTTGTATGTGTGTCAATAAGAAAACACTTAGCGAGCTAAGAGGCATAAGTACTGCGGCCCATAGAGGACTTATGATTCCTAAAATAGCAAGCACACTGCCGATAGCGTTATAGAGTAGGCTAATTGTAAAATTACCTAAGATTATGCTCTTAGTTCTTTTTGCAATTTGTAGGGTAGTTAGAATGTTATTCAAGCCTGGCTTTGTAAAGATAATATCTGAATTTTTTGCGCTTTCTTCGAGAGCACCTTGCATAGAAATACCGACAGAGGCTACTTGAAAGGCGATAGCGTCATTGATTCCATCACCAATCATAATGCTATCTTGAAAGGTTGAGATAATTTTAGATTTTTCTTCTGGTAGAAGCTCTGCGTGCCAATTTTTAATGGAAAGCTTATTTGCAACATATCGTACTCTTTCAAAAGAATCTCCTGACAAGATATGCAACTTATAACCGATAGATCTTAGTTTAGAAACAGTTGGGAGTGCTTCTTCACGAACTTTATCTCCTAGCTGAATTTCAGCTACAGTTGAGCCATTTTGTAAAACGACTAAAGAAAGATCGCGGTAGTGAGATATGGCAGCGACGTGAGGATTTTTTTGGACTCTCCAAGTAGATCCTAGAATGGATCCTTCAACTCCTATTCCAGGAATTTCTTTATAGGAGCTTAAATTATCTAAGGAAGCAACATTGGTTAAGTTCTTTACTATGGATCTAGCAATAGGGTGAGATGATTGCTGTTCTATTGTTTTAACTATTTGTTGAGTTTGTAAAATATCACCTTGTAGTTGCGTCCACTTTAGCATTTCAAAATTACCAGTTGTTAGCGTCCCAGTTTTGTCAAAAAAGATTTGTTTTATTCTGGAGAGTGCATCGAGTTTCTCTGCATTTACAAGAAGAATTCCTTTCTTGGCAGAAAGCTGTAGTGCTTTGGTTGTTGCCAGTGGAATAGAAAAAGCAAGCACACATGGACACGATACAATAACTAGTGCTAGGGCTTTTTGAAAACCGGTCTCCGTTGGGTCGATAAAAATAATGGAGGCCGAGACAAGAAGTACGAAGAAAACAAAGTATTTGGCTACACGATCTGCAAAATCTATACTTTTTGTTCTGAGCATTTTTTTAGCTCTAATTTGATCTAGTATTTTAGCAAATCGACTATCTTTTGCTTTTGATAGAGACTGTACATAAGCGTCTTCGCTTAGACAGATAGCGCCAGATTCTACCACCTCTCCTGCGAATAGTTTAACTGGGGAGCTTTCTCCAGTGAGTAGAGAAAAGTCGAAATAAGCAGAATCATTGATAAGTTTTGAATCCACAGGTGTTACTTGGTTTAAAGCTAATGTGATTTTGTCGTTAATAGCAATATCACTGGCTGCTATAGAGAGCGGGGTTATGCCATCTCTATTGACTTGATAGAATTCTTTTTTGAGAAGATTTAGGAGCGGGCTTTCTTTACCTATTTTTTCTCTTATTCTTTGTAAAAAAAATCGACTAGATAGTAAGAAAAAAACAAGCATACTAAGTGAATCTAAGTATATATGCTGTTCGTTATTATTGATTAAACTCCAGATACTAATGACTGTTCCAGCAATCAAGGCCAAAACAATAGCACTGTCTACAGATATCATTTTATTTTTTATTGATAAGAGCGTGTTTTTGTATATTGGCCAAGCAGAATAAGTGAGCGAAGGGATAGAAAAAATAAGACTAAGCCACCCAAAGCGTATTCCCCAGTACGGATCTGCTCCCCCATATATAGAAATACTAAGTAACATAATATTTCCTGCGCTAAAGGCTGCAATACCAATCCGGGCTAACTGCTTTTTCGTGTCGCTAGCTTTGATTTCTTCTAAATTATTTTCAATAATTTTTACGTCGTATCCAAATGCATGAATTTTTTGAATTACATTATTCCATTTATATTCATTTGTTTTTCGAGTGATGGTTAAAATATTAGAGTCTAAATCAAGAGAAGCTGTTTTTATTTTTGGAAGAAAATCTGGAAGCTTCTCTAGCAACCACAGACAGCCTAGACAATGGATACCCTCTATATACAGCTGCAAACTATGACTTTTTTCTAGTTCATTTGTAAGAGGGAAAACATTTTGTGCTATATGTATTCTTTTTCTCTGAGAACGAAACGAAAACTGTTCTCTAAGCTGGTAAAAATGTTCAAGACCTTCGGTATGCAAGAAGGAATAGACGCTTTCGCAGCCAGAGCAACAAAAAGAATTGCCAGAAAGGGAAGGGTTTCCGCAGTGTAGGCATGAAACATCTTGTGTAGCGACGGCTGAATTATTCATATTTCCAAAAAAATATCAAAACGAAAAATCAATGCATTTTGACGAAGTATATTTGGTTCAATATTAACTAGTGATGTGCATGTTGTCTTGTATTTATTTAGTTTGAGACAATATGTCTCCTGTGATTATCCAGGGTTTTCTTCACCTAAAATGATTGGTATATAGGGCTGTAGGGAGGCTTAGTTATGAACAAAACCATACCGAAAGTTAATGCTGCTATGACAAAAAAAATAGTAACAATTTTTTGGAAATCATCCATTAAAAGAGCCTGGGAGCTTATGGAAAAAAAGCAAATTCGGCATTTACCTGTTACTGATGATAATGGAAATATTCTTGGAATACTATCTGATAGAGACGTGAATCGAGCAATGGATCCTAAGCTGGTATATTTCTCTGATGAGGCTAGAGTTTCTGACTATATGAGCTGGCCAATTCTTATTGTAAATAAAAATGATTCTCTAGTTCATGTTTTAGATATCATGATAGATCAAAAAATTTCTGCCCTTTTGGTTACTGAAAGTGAAGAGGTTGTTGGAATTTGTACATCTGAAGATATGTTAAGAGCTTTTCGACAATTACTAGAAACTGGTGCAAATCATAAAAACGCTAAGCTATCGGATTTAGTTTTTCAGCCACTTTTACAAGAAGCTATTCGAACTACAGGAAGCATCGGTCTATAATTTCTATTGGTCGTGTTCTAGCTTAGCAGATGCTTCTAAGTCTTCCTCTTCAGGAGCATCGTGCGGCACTAATCCGTATTCACGTTCTTTGCGGTAAAGGGTTCTTCTATTCATTCCAAGAATCTGCGCCGCCTTATCTTTACGACCGCCAGTTTTATTTAAGACCAACTGAATATACTTTGCCTCAAGCTGATCCATTGTTGGAAACGATTTTGTAGCCGTATCAAAAAATGTCGATGGATTGTCAGAGTCTTGCTTGGGTAAATCAACTTCGTCTATCAACTCATTTTGGCATAGAACGATAGCTCGCTCGATAATATTTTCTAATTCTCGTACGTTACCTTCCCATTTTAGACTAAGTAAGTGATTCATGGCTCTTTTGGTAAAGCCTTTAACTCTAGAATTATTCGCTGCCGAATACTTTTGTAAAAAATGTTCGGCCAACGGTGGTATATCATCTTTTCTACTTCGTAATGGGGGGATCACAATAGGTATTACACTCAGCCGGTAGTATAAATCTTCACGAAAACAGCCTTCTTTGATAGCTGCTTTAAGATCTTTATGAGTTGCTGCTATGATTCTCACATCAACTGCGCGATCGAGAGTATCGCCGACGGCTCGAATTTTTCTTTCTTGAATGACTCTTAGTAATTTAGATTGGAGCTGAACGTTCATATCGCCAATTTCATCTAAGAATAATGTGCCGCCTTCTGCTTCTTCAAATAAGCCACGCTTTCTCTGGATTGCTCCTGTGAACGAACCTTTCGCATGACCAAATAGCTCTGACTCTAATAGGGATTCTGGTATGGCAGTACAGTTAATAGCGATAAATGGTTTTGATGCCCTTGGTCCACTATTGTGTACGGCTCTCGCAATCATTTCTTTACCTGTTCCGCTTTCACCTGTGATTAATATATTAGCTGTGGCGTGAGAAACTCGATTTACTAAATCGAATATTTCTTTCATTCCTTGGCTTTTGCCAATAACGTTTCCTAGACTCCAAGTTTTTTTAAGCTCTTGCCGTAATGTTTTATTTTCTTTCTTTAGGTGTCTGTGCTCAAGAGCTTTATCTACAGTGGCTGTTATTTCAGCGAGTTTAAAAGGCTTTACGATATAGTGAAAAGCTCCATTTTGCATCGCTTCTATGGCGGTCTCTATGCTACCAAATGCTGTAGCCACAATAATTGGTATTTCTGGATAAAGGCCTTTCATTTTTCCAGTAAATTGGATTCCATCCATTTGTGGCATTTTAATGTCTGTTATTATCAAGTCGGCTTCAGAAAGTGATGTGTTATCGTCTAAGGCAGTATTTTTTTGAAAAGCTTCTAAAGCAGACGTTGCAGATGAAAAGGTGCGTACAAAAAAATTTTTTGTGTGGAAGTAGTCTTCTAATAATGATCTCATCTCGAGATCATCGTCAATTACTACTATTCGACCTTTTATATGGCTCATTTTTGCTCCATCTTTGAGACAAATATACCCAGGTATTGAGCTTTATTACCTCAAAATTCATTCTCTATGCTTAAAATACCTACGAATAAGCAGTAATTATGCCAGTCTGAGAGTCGTCTACGGTTTCTTCTAGAACTTTTGGCACTAATTTTGTAAGTTTTTATCCTAAATGTCTAAAAAAACAAAGTCGCTTGATGCTAACTATATCTCTACTGAAAAAGAGCTTGGGCTCATTAAACATGCATTAGATCAATCTGCAATCGTAGCAATTACCGATAAGTATGGGGACATTATTCATGTAAACGATAAATTCTGCGAAATTTCAAAGTATAGTGAACAAGAGATGCTTGGTAAAAATCATAGAATTATTAACTCAGGCTATCATAGCAAAGAGTTTTTTACCGAAATGTGGTCAACAATAAGCCAAGGTAAAGTATGGGAAGGTGAAATTAAGAATAAAGCTAAGGATGGCAGCTTCTACTGGGTAAGTACAACTATTGTTCCGTTTTTGGATGATAGCGAAAAGCCGTATCAATATGTTTCTATTAGATATGAAACCACACAGAGAAAAGAGGCAGAAGAAAAATTAAGAATTTATGCTGAAAAACTAGAGGACAGTAATCGTGAGCTGGGGGAATCTTTAGCGAAAGTAATAGATCGTGAAGCACAAATTCTTGTGCAAGATCGTTTGGCTTCAGTGGGCCTTTTAGCATCAAGTCTTGCTCATGAAATAGGAACACCACTCGGAGTGATACGTGGCCGTGCAGAGTTTATAGAGCTTCAATTAAGTGAAAATGCTTCTGTTAAAAAAAACGTTGATGTTATTATTTCGCAAATTGACCGTGTTTCAAAACTAATACGCTCATTGCTAAGCCTAGCAAGGGGAGATAAAACAACAGCTATAGAAAAAGTTAATTTTAAAGAAGTTGTCGCTGATGTTTTAGAATTAATGAATCACGAATTTGAAAGAAAAGAAATTCAGTTAATTATTGATATGTCTAGAATAGAGGGGCATTTTGTAGCTGCTCAACCTGGTCCATTGCACCAAGTAATATTGAATTTATTAGTGAACTCAGTGCATGCGATTGAGAGTAGTAAAAAGCAAGGCAGAGTCTCAGGGCATTGGGTAAAAATTTATGGGCAAGAATGTGAAAAAGGTATAGCCGTTTCAATTAGAGATAGTGGCTGCGGGATTTCAAAAGAAAATATGTCAAATTTATTTAAGCCATTTTTTACCACAAAAGAAGTCGGCTCGGGAACCGGCTTAGGATTAGCCACTAGCTATAGAATTATAGAGTCATGGAACGGATACATTGAAGTTGAGAGTGTTGAAAATGAAGGGGCCGATTTTTGTGTGGTCGTGCCAAAGTGGAGTAATTAGTTTACTTTGGTCTTTGCGAAATTCGCTACTGTCTTAATTTCTATTTGCTCTAAGATTTTAGTTTCATTGAAATAGTCCAGTGAGCCTAGGTGTCTAATTTTCCTAGCAATTAAAGGGTAGTGTTCTTGTAAAAAAGTTTGGTATTTATATTTTTGTATATCTGGACCAAAAATATAGATAGAACTATTTTTATCCATATTTTTCAACGATTCAAAGAAAAATCTAGGATAGAGCAAAGCATTTTGTTCAATGGTAACATTAAGACTAGAGGAGAATTTTTTCTTTAGAGTAGATTTCTCTACAGAAAAAATTTCTCCTATATTTCGCTCTATCCAGATAATAATCTTCATAATGAATTATAAAATTGGTTTGTAGTTCTGTTCTAATATTTCGCCTAATGATCGGAGTCCATCAGTTGCCGTAAAAATACCGACCACTTTGCCATTTGTTTGTGTGATAACTGCGCAGCCAAATTTTTTCTCTGCCATATCTCTCACAACTTCGTTAAGAGGAGCAGCAGGATCAACTGTGAATGGATCAGGTGTCATTGCATCTTCTACAGTAAAGTTTCCAACTTTATCAAATGTAGAGGCTAGTTTGAGGTCTCTATCTGTAAGTACGCCAACTAATTTACCGCCTTTTTGTACGGGAAGATGTCTAATTCCATATTCTCTCATTATATTTTTGGCTGCATTTAAATCGACCTCTGAGTTAATGGAATGAGGCATGGGGGTCATATACTTTTCAATTTTTGGAACTTGTTTCATTGATTTCTCCTTTTTCATTTAAAACTTCAAATCTTCTAAAAGATGTGCAGAAAGTAGGCCAATCTAGCCAAGCTATATTTTGGGCTTTCAGGTGATTGTTGAGACATTAACTCATTAGTATGGGTTATTTTGTCTCTGAATAGAATTCGTGGATTTGTTTTAGGTAAAGATTAGCTGGCATCAGGATTGCTTTAGTTATTTATATGGAGTCTAAATGAAAAAGGTGTTGATGCCACATCATTCGCGTCTATGGACGGTCAGAGCAGATGCTCCGATTCAATCATGTATACAGATTTTACAAGAAAATTCTATAGGCGCGTTAATAGTATTGAGTGACAATATAAAAGAAGAGATAGTGGGTATTTTCACTGAGAGAGATGTAGTCAAGAATTTAGCGCTAATAAAAGAGGGTTCTTTTTGGTCAAAACCTGTTAGAACAGTAATGACAACCAAAGTACTTACTCTAGAACTAAAAGATTTAGCAAAAGCTCCGTTGCTTATGACAACTCATAACATACGTCACATACCTATTGTGGCGAATGCTAAATCAAAAAAACTGATAGGCGTTATTTCTCAAAGAGATATTTTCAAATACGTAATGGAGCAGTATAAGTACGATTTAGATAAGATTTTTCAAGTTAAAGATGTAAAGCCATTACGTAAGAAAAAAGTGCTAGGGGCTTTTTCGGCAGATTCTAGTTTTATAAAAGTATTAGAAAAGGGCGCACAATTATCGAAGAGTATTTTAGTTCATAATAGTGAGATTGCCCAAGTTGACTTAGATAGTATTGAAGAAATTGTAGATAGATTTGATTCGTTATTAATCGATCTAGATTTTGTTTCGCAAGAAACCGCGCACAAAATCATAAGTGTTTCAAAGCAAAAAAAGAAAGATCATCTACTTTATTTAGTTTTTAACCCCATATTATTAGATGAGAAGATGAAAAATGAAGTTGTTCTATTTGCTAATAGAAGAAGAGTTCATTTATTTTCAAAGCCAATCGCTCTAGGTTTGTTATATGCAAGATTATTCAATGAATTGCGATAAGATCTAAATAAGGAATAATAATTTTTTGAAAAAATTGATAAATTTTTCGTTAAAGGGTGCTAACGATTTCCTGACTTGGATTTTTCGTCTATTTAGACTGCCTCTTTTTTGGTATATAAGTTTTTGATTACATGCCGTAATATTTGCGTCTGCCACAGCATTTTACTATGTAGAAAAAGAACTCAATGAGTTTAATTTTGGCTTTTTAAGTTCTTATTATTGGGCAATTTCTATCGCAACAACAACTGGTAATGCAGATATTTTTCCAAAAACAGAAGTAGGAATGTATATCGCTATACTACTAATGTTTCTTGGTTCCCTTTTTTTGTGGAGCTACACTGCATTATTTGCAGCTACTCTTGTTCTGCCAGTAATGCGTAAAGTCAGAAGAGATGTTTCTAGCTTAGGAAGTGAAGTTAGAGAAATTGAAAAAGAAGTAAGTATTGATGTTAAAGAAATTATTGCGTTACGAAAAGAGATCGAATCTTTAAAAAAATTGCTGAACAAAAATTGAGAATATTTTTCTCCTTGATTTTCAACAATGTCTCAAAAATTTTTGGAAAATTTTCTAAATATAAATAAATGCGGTGCTCACACAAAAATATTCTTGGCACGCAGGTTGCTCTGTGACTTGCAAAGACTAGCGATGGTCAACAACAAATAAATGGAGTGCATAAAATATGAAAACCCTATTAATAATGATGTCTGCGTTTTTAATCCCAGTATTTTCTTCATTCGCTAAAGAAGGCGATGTTCATGAAAAAATAGTTCCAGTAAACGATGTTTATATTCCAAACGGATTCGATTCTGGTTCGGATGTATTCGTCGTAGTGAATGGATGGTTTCCCCATAGCTGCTATCAACTAAAAGAAGCTAGAGTAGATCATATTGGATCTAGTCTACATGAAGTAAGAACAATTGCTAATGTAACTGAAGGTCTATGTTTGACAGTAATTGTGCCTTTTCATAAAGAGGTTCAGTTAGGTCGATTAAATATCGGCGAGCATAAAGTAAGATTTATGAATGGCGATGGAACATATATGGAAAAGAGCCTGACAATAGAACAATAGGGCAGTGATTGTCTTTTCCCCTCCCTGGTTTTACCAGGGAGGTTTTTACTTTATTGGAGCTTTGATTATGAAATTTTATTTTATACTTTTCATTTTAACAATATTTTCTAATTCAAGTTATGCAAAAGAAAGCTTGAAGAAATACAGAGGCAATGAAGAATTTAGCACGGCATTATTTTCTTTAGTAAGTAACGAACCAGAAGAAGTGGTAGAAACCTTAACAGCAGTAGGTGAAAAAATTTATAAGCGTAAGCAAATGCTTGGTGACGTGAGTATTTCTAATACGTGGAAGCAAACGATTTACGATAACAACCAAAAAGTGATTTATGCAGCCGGCGAAGTATATGAAGTTCTACCCACAAAAACTATTCTGAGCACTGGTGGTATTGAGTTTAAGAAAGTTCTAGTTAATGCAAAAAAAAATATTCCTGCATTAAAGTCGGCAAGTAAGATTTTTAAAGAAACACAAGAATTAGCCCAGAATTCTGACGGAATTTGGATTCCCTATTGGCGTGTGGAATATTTATCTAAATATTCGGATGAGCTTCGCTATATTCATATTTCTAAATTGAGTGGCAAGGTCATTGAAGAGGGAAAGATTCCTTGGGATGGTGCTGACGGACGAGCCTATGTTTTTCCAAAGGGTCCAAAACTAAGTGAACTAGAAGAAGCTACTTTATATAATCTTTTAGGAGATGGTACGGTGACTGGCAGATTGATCAAAGTATTTTCTTCGCTAGACATAAAAGTTTGGTCCCCAGAACTCAATTTCTTTTTTGCACAAAATGATAGACGATTTGATCTAGGTCAAGCCTACTATATTATTGACCAGGGTTTTTCTTGGATGAAAAATAACCTAGAAGTAGAGCTTCCACAGCAAATAAATGTGCAGTTACATGTTGGTAAAGATGGCGTAAGTAATGCAGCTTTTTATCATCAGAATCATATTTACCTTGGTAGTGGCGATGGGCAGATTTATAAAGATATGCTCAAAGACCCTACAATTTTAATCCATGAAGCAATGCATGCTATTATTGATTTATATGTAGGATTACCTTCAGAGGGAGAAGGTGGTGGTTTTAATGAGGGCTTTGCTGATTTATTTACAGCGCTTATTTTGGATACTCCAAGAATGGGAGAAAATTCTTACTTAAAAGCACCGTTTAGAAGAACATTAGAAAATAAATTAATTGCCTTTAAAGACTTCGCTCCAGGTGTATATCAGAACGGCTCTATAGTCGGGGCCACCTTTTGGGATATGAAGGGCGAGTTAGGAAATAAATTAACAGCAAAACTTGCATTTAAGACCTTAGTTCGGCTTGGGGCGGGTGCTAGGTTTGAAGATTTTTATCCTAGCTTAGTAAGTGCGTGTGCTGATTTATTAAGCTCAGAGCAAAAAGAATTTGTTTTAGAAAAAGCAAAAGCACGTGGGTGGAAGTAGTATGTTACTCTTTTTCTTTTCAATTTTTTATGCATTAACTACTGAGGCGATGCCCCCTTCAATAGTTGGACACTGGTTTTACTATAAAAAGATTTACCAGGGTCAAGAATATCCCGAAAGACCAAGCTCTACTTTACGACTACACTTTGAATTTAATGAAGATGGAGAAAGTCATTTATATTGGTGGCATGAGGGCTTGGGAGACCATTGCTCTAGAAAAGGTAGGTTTTATATAGAGAATGACCATATAGTTGACGAGGTCGTTTGGGTTGATCCTAATAATACGGCGGATTGTGCTTATGATCCTGATATGCAGAAGGGAAGAAAAACAAAAACACCCTATTATTTTATTCTAGATGACCTAGTTGTTCGCTTTCATATAGGCGGAGAGCCATTAGATTATGTTTGGAAGAGAATAAATTAAATAAAGCACTATAATTTTTATTTTCTTTCTCTACGATGTTAAAAATAAGCATGCATAAAGACGATATTGTTATACATGGTAGACCAAAAGATTTAGGTGGCTTTATTGTAGCAAGAACTCTCCCAACTGCCAGGTGTCGCAGTATTGGACCTTTTGTTTTTTTAGACCATATGGGGCCAGTTACGGTAGATGAAGAAAATGGTTTAGATGTTCGGCCACATCCGCATATAGGATTATCTACGGTAACATATTTATTTTCTGGTCGTGGATTGCATCGTGATAGTTTAGGTACGATTCAGATTATAGAGCCTGGTGAACTAAATGTAATGACTGCCGGTAGAGGTATTGTTCACTCAGAGAGAACACCAGTAGATGAAAGAAGAAGCTATCCGAAAAAACAAATTCACGGGGTGCAAATTTGGGCAGCTTTACCCAAAGAAAAAGAAGATATTGATCCAAGCTTTGTGCATTATGCAAAAGAGAAACTCCCTGCAGTCGAATTATTTAAATGCTTGAAGGGTAGATTATTAATTGGAGAATATATGGGGATTCAGTCTCCTGTTAAAATGTTTTCTCGAACTTTATTTATGGATTTACTTTCTGAGGATGCTCTAAGGACTGAGTTATCATTCGCAGAAAAGGAGTTAGGCTTTTTATTTATTCAAGGCGGCGGCCGTATTAATCAAAGCCAAGCCAATGCCGAAGACTTAGTGATAATTTCTGATCCCAAAAAAGTTTCTATTGAGTTAGAGAAAGATACTCGCTTAATTCTAATTGGCGGAAATCCTCACCCTGAGCCTAGGTATATGTGGTGGAATTTTGTGTCTTCAAAAAAAGAATCTATACGTGAGGCGGCAGATTTATGGAGACAGCAAAAAATGGGGATCGTACCGGAAGAGAATGATTATGTTCCAATTCCGAACGATCCATTACCTTAGGCTTTATTGTTAACAAGCTGTCCCATTTTGCCTGATTCGTAATCTAAAAAAGCTTGATATATCTCTGCTTGTGAGTTCATAACAAATGGACCATATCCTACGATAGGTTCATGAATTATTTCACCTCCCATAAATAACGCCTTAGAGTCTTCTTTGGCTTCAATGGAAAATGAGTTTCCCTTTGGGTCAAAAACTGCAAGCTCAGACCCACTAATTATACTTCCATCTTGCAAATGAATGCTTCCGTTGAGTACGAAGAGCATAGCAGAATGTCCTTCTGGTACTTGAAAAGTATTTTTACTTTCAGCTTTTAAACGAATATCCCATAAATTTATAGGGGTATGCGTCAGTGTGCTACTTCTAGCTCCAGAGAATTCACCAGCAATAAGCCTCACTAATCCATTATGAATTTCATGCTCTGAAATTTTGTCTTTTGTTATAGCTTGGTATCTTGGTTTATTCATTTTATCTTTCTGTGGAAGATTTACCCATAGCTGGATCATTTCGAAGAAACCACCTTTTTCTGAGAAGTCTTTTCCGTGTTTTTCTTCATGAACTAATCCAGAAGCTGCTGTCATCCACTGAACTTCATCTTTTCGTACAAGGCCGCCACCGCCAGCAGAGTCTTTATGTTCTACTTCACCTTCGTAAACAATTGTGACGGTCTCAAAACCTCGATGAGGGTGTTCTCCTACGCCTCTTCTATGCTTAGAAGGAGAAAACTTAGTCAGTTGTGCATAGTCCATTAACAAAAATGGAGAAAGCTCTTGGGGATGATTGTGATAACTAAAAATAGTTTTCACGGGAAAGCCGTCTCCAACCCAGTGAGATTGTTGGTTGTTTAAAATAGCTTTTAATTTTTTCATACGGCCTCCTAAATAGATTTAATCATATTATGGGGACTCTTTTATTGTTTATTATTGTGAATAATGTAAAAACACTGTTCGTTAAAAGAAACAATTGAGGACTGTATCTTCCTAGATCTATAAAAATAAAAGATCATTTATAAGTTCATATGACTGTTAATGTAGGTTAATACACTTAAGAAAATAATATATAAGTATCCGATATTATTAATTAAAATATATTGATTCAGTGCATTATTTTGTTTATCCTGTTATATAGGTGGGCTTAGCTACTGACGTAGAAGGGGATGTGTTCATGAAAAGAGATGTACTTTCGTTTTGGGCGCATTGCTTTGTCTTTTGGTTTTTAGCACTAATTCCTTCAATATCGATTGCTGCCATGGTGAGCGTTGATGCTAGTCAATTAAGCACCAATGGTTTCAAAATTTTTGGCAAAGGAAATTATAATAGTGTTTCTAGTTTGAGTATTGACCCCGGAAATTATTTTCTTGGATATGTCTCGGAGAGTCCCAGCGGGTATGGTGGTATTTCTGGATTTGATTTTACCATTGAAGCTAACGGAACATTTTCTTACTCAAACGAATTAGACCAATTTCTCAGCGGTAGAGGCACTTCTCACTTACAAATTTCTGGTATTCCCATTCAGATTCAATCAAGCCTATCTGTAAAAGACTTATGGGTGAGTAATGTTATTTCTTGGGAAGTGGCAGAGAACAATCCTGCAGAGCTACGATTATTACCCGGAAAGCACAGTCTTGGTTATTATATGCAAGAGGCTAGTGGTAATGTGAGCTTTAACGGTGTGGAGTTTCAGGTCAATGCAGAAGGGACCGCAACAATAAACGCTGATGAGATTGCTTCTGGTTCTGGATCATCACTATTACATCTCAAAGGGCACAGGATTTATATAGAATCACACTTAGCTGCTAATGACACTTATTTATTTGGTCTATTAAGCTGGAGAAAATCAGAAGAGAATCCTAGAGAACTACATTTATTACCTGGCATTTACGGTGTTGGATACACCTCTGTCACTCAGGACGGAAATTTTCATAATGCACTAGATTTCACGATAGATAACCAAGGGCGAGTCACCTATGAAGATGCATTAGATACGTCTTTAGATGGATTCGGCACAGATGTACTTAGCTTAGTTGGAATGCCCATTCAGTTGAACTTCTTAAATTATCGCTCTTCGATTCCTGTTTTTTATCTAAATGCCGTAGCTGGGTATGACAACAATATGACTCAAACAGCTAATATATTTCCTGGAAGACATGAAATATATTATTGGATAGGTAAACAACAGGTTGATATCGATGAAAATGGCGCATGTGATTTGGATGAGAGTATTTCTGACCCTGAAATTTTTTACAAAGGATCTCAAAGTTTAATTTGTACGAATAGAGCCCCTGAGCTTTCCATAGAGTCAAATGAATCTCTATTTTTAGGTGAGCCCTTTGAAATGAACGGTATTGTTTCTGATCCTGATATGCATGATTCTGAGTTTTATATTTTAGTAAATTATGGAGATGGGCAGTCTCAACAGATTCAGGTTAATGGTGGAAGCTTTTCGCTAAATCATTTATACCAGGCAATAGGTACGTATCAAGTTAGAATAGATGTCATGGATTCAAGTCAGTCGATGGCTAGTAATTCAATGGAAATTACAGTTAATAATAAGACTGTTGTTAAAAAAGACAAAAAATTGAAAAAGATTAAACGCTGGTTAGTGGCTAAAAAGAAAGAATATAAAGAAAATAATCGTAAAAAATTACAAAAAATAAAGGAAGCAAAAGAGTTTTTTGATAATTTAAAGAAAGCAATGAAAGAAGATAAGAAGCGACTGAAGCAAAAGAAGTCTCTTAAAAATTTGATTAAGAGTCTATTCTTTCGCTAAATTTTCATTTCAAATCGTATTCGACTGCTACATTTGTATTAACAGTGATTTCTCCAGCTTGGATCTCTGTAGAGGCGGCTGCATCCAGCATCTCCATTTTCCCGAATGAACGTACGTTTTGAGCTCGATACGGCTGATAGTTAATAGTGCTATCAGAGATTCTTCGAACACCTGCGATTTTAGTGTTAGAAAATTTTGCTAGTGCTTCGGCTCTGTTTAGCGCGTTTTTCATGGCAGATTCAAGTGCGTTCAATTCATATTCTGTTCTTTTGTCAGTATCGAAAGTTATGTTTGATATTTGTAATGATTTATCTTCGTCTCCGCCAATAGATATTTGGTCTAAAATACTGCCTAGAGTATCAATTTTTTTAATTTTAATGGTCAAAGAGTGATTTACCTGAAAGTTTTGAAAGATTTGTTTCCCATTTTTGTCGTACCTATAATTTGGTTGCAATGAAAAATTTACTGTTTGTATATCTTTGCTGTCTATTTTGAACTGATTTTTAAGTTTTTTCATAAGTCTATCCATCTCTTGGGCATTTTGAGATTGGGCTGATTTTGCGTCTTTAGCTCTAGTCATAAGATCTAGGTTTAAATAAGCGATATCTGGTTTTATTTTCAGTACACCCTCTCCTCGGACAGACACAGTGCGATCTTCTTGTGATATTGCGTTGATAGGTATTAGCATGAGCAAAAAATAAAAGATTGTTTTCATTCCCATATTCAATAGAAAAAATATTAGCTAGTCAATAGTATATAAGTAATAATAGCGATGAGTCTGTAGCAATAATTTGAGGGTGAGGGTGTATGAGTAAATTATTTCTTTTTTTAGTGCTTTTTTGCTGTGCGAGCAATGGATACGCTTCTGATCCTAGACCTGAAATGCATGCACTGGCAGAGGAGATTACAATACTGCAGAAATATTTATTT
Source organism: Oligoflexia bacterium (assembly GCA_023954355.1). Taxonomy (GTDB): domain Bacteria; phylum Bdellovibrionota; class UBA1018; order CAIPTA01; family CAIPTA01; genus JAMLID01. The sequence continues at coordinate 21,527 of JAMLID010000021.1, forward strand.
ACTGAAAACTCATTTACAGCACTAGATAGTCGCCAAAAAGTTAAAAACTCATTAGGTGCGATCCGCGGACATTTAGAAAGCCTCAAAAGATCAGATATTAAAGATGACGTGGCTATGAGCATAAATTTAGAAATGCTTAAGCAACATATTCAAGATACGTCAAGAGCAGTCGACAAAGGTGATTTTTTATATGTGAAGAACATGGTAAAAAGCTCGTTTCAAATGTGTATCAATTGTCACACGAGAAAATCTACTCCAGATTTTTCTTGGCCCGAATCAGATATGACAAAAATGAAAGAAATAGAACGAGCAGACTACTATTTTGCAACTAGGCAATTTTCTAAGGGCAAGTCTATATACGAAGATCTTATAGAAAGTTACCCCAAAACTTCTTCTAATATCTCTGATATTCGCAACTCTTTATTAGAGATGGCAATTTATTTTGCCAAAGTACAAGAAGATCCGAAAGAGGGGGCTGTTTTCTTTACAAGAGTTACAAAGAACAAAGAGCTACCAGTCTATTTAGTGAAAGAATCTGATAATTGGGCAAAAGAATTTCTTGTATGGTCAAAAGAAAGTAAGAGCAAAAAAGACCTAAAGCCGAAAGAACTTTTAAGCAAGGGTAAAAAGCTTTTGGAAGGTGATCAATTTACTTTGGTCTCTGAATTGGGTCGTAGTTTTCATATCAGACGATTAAGAGCTTCTGTTTTGTTCCATAAGATACTAGAGGATAAAAGCGCTACTCAGCAGCAAAAAGGTGAGGCCTTATATTACCTGGGAAAAATATATTCAATCACGTCTAGTAATTTATTTTTCCGGTTTGGAGAGTTGTATTTAAAAGCCTGTATTCAAGAAAATAAGAAAACAGAAATTGCACAGAAATGTTATGTTTCTTTAGAGTCGATAGTGATAGATGGCTATTCTGGTAGTGCGGGAACGAGCGTACCAGAAGATGAAAAAAATGAATTAAGCCGATTGAAGACAATGGCATTTTAGTTTCTCTTTACTGAAAGTTTTATCTTGCTACGCTTTGTGCCATAGCGCCTTTGGCGAGGCATTTACGCCCAAATCGAATTAAGAGATCTTAATTTTCTTGTAGAATAAATAACCTCATTTTAGAGTTCTTTAGTGGAACACTTATATCAAATTTTAGACATTGTACTGCATCTTAACCAATACCTAAATGAATGGATTTTACTCTTTGGTCCCTGGATATATGTCATTCTTTTTCTCATTATTTTTGCAGAAACTGGATTGATTATTTTTCCATTTCTTCCAGGTGATTCTCTATTATTCGCCTTGGGAGCACTTACTTCTGGAGAGAATGCTTCATTAAATTTACCGTTACTTTGTGTTGTTTTAATAACTGCAGCAATTATTGGCGATGCAGTTAATTACGCAATAGGACGTTTTGTAGGAATGAAGTTGTTTACAAATCCAAAATCAAAAATTTTTAGAAGAGAGCATTTACAGAGAACACAAGATTTTTATGATAGACATGGTGGTAAAACTATTATTCTTGCGCGCTTTATACCAATAATTCGTACGTTTGCTCCGTTTGTTGCTGGAGTCGCAGGAATGAGTTATCCGAAATTTTTTACTTATAACGTAGTTGGCGCAGTTGTTTGGGTGGTCTCTATATCGGTTGCGGGAAATATTTTTGGAAATTTACCGATTGTTCAGAAGAATTTTCACTTAGTTGTTTTAGCTATTATTGTTATTTCTTTCATACCTGTATTGATTGAGGCGATGAAAGCTCGTAAGCCTGCTTGATACACTATTTCTAATAAAATGAATTATTAATTAAGTGCTTTACTAACGTCTACTATGACTCGATAGCGTGTATGACTGGTGATTTGCTTACTTAAATTAGGCGAAGAAAGTGTGTGCCAAAACATTAAACTTTAGCTAGCAAATGCAAAAGCCAATATATAAAATTTAAGTTTTTTTAGCTAACTATTTAAATTTTTTCATTTTAAGTAAAGTCCACTTAAATTTTTTCATTTTAAGTAAAGTCCACTGCTCTAAGTACCGAGATCTATTTAGATCTATAACTTTTGCGACATATATGGTGTTTAGATATGGCTAAAAAATTAAGAATAGTGGCTTATAAAATAATTCTGAATCATATTTTCCTATTATTATTTTTACACGTATCACTAATACCTGAAACCACTGTTTTAGCTAAGGACAATGCATCTTCATTAAAAACAATCGAAGATTCATCACGAATAACTAAACCTAGGCCTAAGATTTTAATCTTTTGGGCTTCTATTGGTAATGGCCACCTTAGCGCTTCTCAGGGCATCGCTGACGAAGTAAAAAAAATATACCCTGAGGCTGAAATCATATTGAAAGATGCAAGGGAATTTCAACCATTGGTACGAAGAAAAGTCGTAAATCATCTTTACGATTTTATGACACAAAGAAATCCAACCGGATATGATAAATGGTACCAGGCTCATATGAAAGAAGGTGCAGAAATAGCCTCCTTAGGAGATTTAGGTATAGTAGATGGCCAAAGACCAAATGCCTATTTGAAATATATAAAAGAAGTTGATCCAACAATGGTAATATCTACACAAAACCACATTACCGAAGTAATGCATAGACTTCGAGATCAAGGTGAACTTAATAAAATTCCAATAGCTCAAGTTTTAACTGATTATACTGATCCTGTTTATTTTAAAAGACTCGGTGACAAAATAGAAATGAGCTTTGTACCTCATGAAAAAATCAGAGAGAAATTTATTTCTTATGGTATGCCAGAAAATAAAGTTATTACCTCTGGAATCCCCGTCAATCCAAAAGCAAGAGACACGATTTCACCTGAAGCTAAAAGAGAAGTTTATAATAGCCTAGGGTTTACAGAAAAAAAACCATTCGTTCTTATTACATCAGGATCAGCAGGAGTTGGCGATTATTCTGAGATGGTTAAGTCGATTGAAAAACAGGCGAATGGAAAACCTGTACAGATCGTAGCTGTTACTGGAAGAAGCAAAACAAACTTCCAGGCTCTTAACAAGCTCAAGAGTACAGTTGGTTCAAATATTGATTTAAAAGTTTTTCCTTTAGTCCCACAGGATCAATTGTATGGCTATATGAAGTCTGCAGATGTAGTAGTGGGAAAAACTGGCGGATTGACCTCCACAGAAATTGTGGCCATGGGTAAAAAAGCTGTACTACTAGATATCAATGGTGGCCAAGAGACATATAATTCGAAATTTTTTGCTGAGAATAACTTAAGTTTAACTACAAACAGGAATGATGAAATCGGGACCAAAGTATTTCAACTATTAGAAGATAATGAACTGGGTGAAAAAATTGCCAAAGCGCAAAAAGAGATGAGAGACATGATTCATCCTGAAAGTGTGGCTGATTGGGCGTTACATCAACCTGCAGTACCATTGTCGAAGTCAGAATCTATAGCTATTGTTCCAAATGAAAAACGCCCATTAGGAGCGCGTGGACCTCCTGTAAATGAAAAAGTTGATGCGAGACCAAAAGCAGCGATTTTCTGGGATGAAGCCGAAGTGGCTTCTGTTCGTTTGCAGTTGTATAGAGGCTCTAATAAAGAAGTACTGGCTTCTTATTATTTACACGATGGAAATAAGTCCGGAATGATTCACTTTGCAGAACTAGTTCAAGCTGCTAGACGACAGAAGGCACAAGGATTAAAACCCAGTGTAAAACTTATGATCGATGGATGGGGACCAGAAAGATGGCTAGATGCTAAAGTAAAGCCGGAAATTATCAAAGCATTAGAGTTAGAAGGAGTTGAAGTAAAAATATTTAACCAAGTAGATTTAAGTACAAAAAAGACTTACTTAAATCCTAATAACTTTAAAAGATCACACGCTAAAACATTAATTATCGACGGTGAATACTTGATCGAAGGCGATAGAAACGTACAAAACGTAAATTTTAGGCTTCAAAAAACAAACGGCCAGTCAGGAAAAAGTTATAAAAGTATTGAGGCGGTCGTAAAGGACGAAAATATAGCTAATGATGCTAGAGATTTTTTTATTAAACAATTTGACGGTCCATTGGCTACTCCGATTGATACATCTAAAGTATCTGATGAGGCTCTTAAAAGAGCACAAAGATCCATTAACCGATATATTAAACAATTAGATGAGCCGGGCCTTGCTGCTATCAGAGATTTAGTCAAATTAGAGGATCGATTAACGCCGGTAAAATCTATAAAATATGTACACGATGTACCCGGAAAAGATGGTTATAAATTAGAAGGAAAAGGTGTAGCCAATGCTATTAAAGAAATGGTGGATACTGCTTACGATGAAGTACGAATCACATCACCCTATGTTCGCCCTGTACCTGATTTAGAGGAAAGTCTCGTAGAGGCTGCCAAGAAAGGCAAGAAGGTTAGGTTACAAACTGTTGCTGAGCACATTACTGATGCGCCGATAACGATTCGTGCGTTCGAAAATCAGGCCATGGCACTTCAAGAAAGAGGTCTTGAGGTTTTACAACACCAAGGCCCCGATTTTGCTCATGCAAAAATAGTAGAGGCTGGCAGAGCGATGGACGGGATGGGAAACCCAATAGGTGAAAAAAGATCTATGATTACAACTCATAATATGAATCCAAGATCAGTCTACACTGATACCGAAACTGGAATCATAATAGAAGATGATGCATTTGCTAATAAAGTTCGCGAGTTCACTGATGGGCTAGGAAGTGAATCTATTCCTTTTAACAAACCAAAGAGGAGCTTTTCCGACTCATGTAAGAAAAAATTCCTCGAGCTAATATTAAATGTTCCAGTTGTAAATAAGCAAATTTAGAAACTGAGAATGGACCAAACAGGAACATGATCGCTACCCTCAGCGCTTCTTTCAGTTCCATCTTGCAGATGCCTAAAGCCCTTAGCAAAAATATGATCTAGATTGAAGCTGTACTTTCTAAAAGTCCATCCGGGCGTTAAGTGCACATCAGAGAACCCATGCTCAGAAGCCATATCAACAATATAATCATAGCCTGACCCCTTAAAAGTATTTAGATCACCTGAGAACAGAAGATAGTCGCTACCAGACTTAGACATTGCCGCTATAGCAGGCTTTAATTGTTCTGAACGACTCCTATCGCTACCAAAAATACTATCAGAGAAACGTGTGCTCAAATGAACTGAACTCAAGACAACTCTTTTTCCATTTACATCCAATGTAACCATCAAGGAAATTCTTTGATTGCAGTTTTCTTTATCCGAAAACGGCAACAATACTTTTTGGTACTGAGCAATTGGCCATTTCGTTAAAATAGCATTTCCATAATCTTTTTCCCATAGAGTCATGGCAGGAGCAAAAACGTAGTTCATTTTAAGCGCTCGAGCTAATTCATCCACTTTATTATTAGGCCCACCCATATCTCCTGCAGCTTCTTGAAGAAGAATTACGTCAGCATTTTTTATAGAGTCGATAGTAGACAGGTCGTTGAGAATTTTATCAAAGTTTTCGAAAAGACCAACATTATATGAAACAAATTTGAATGTACTCTTCGGTAACGGTAGCCTGTCTTGGTAGTTAGCTTCATAAAACGGACTATTTGGTGGATAGATATTAGTACAATCTGCTGACTTCGCAGACAACGACATTAAAAAACCCATCATAATCAAACCTAAAATAAAAACTGTATTCTTCATGCTTAGCTCCTAGTTAGAGTGACACAAAAAACTGTATAGTAGTATCTATCATTCCGCTAGGGATAAATTCGAACGCATGGCGACATCAAAGCTGTGCTAAGCGATAGAAATGATGATAATTTTTATAGACAAATATTAAAAATGCAAAAAAGATAATTAAATTTCAGATATATGAACACTTCCATCTTCTTCGATAACTATGCTCACATTTTCCAATTTATTCGACTTAATCTCTTTACGCTTCCAATCAAGAAATGACCATTCTTTACTACTTTTGTTAACAATACGCACATCTCCAACTAATGTCGCTCCACTGAGATTCACTGTTCCCTCAATACTTAGATTATCTAATTTTATAATACTTGTTCCTTGGAAAGAATCTAAAACATTTTGCACATCCTGATAATACTTATCTTTACTAGCAGGATCTTTTAAGCTTACAAAAGGTAGGTTATTTGGGTTTTTATTTTCTAATCGCATAGTTTTAGGATTGAATACAAAGCGATCAGAATAAAATTGCATAAAATAGTCAAATGCTGACTTTATGGGAGAAAAAAAATCCGTCCTGTGCTCTTTCTCTATATTTACAATATGTACCAACGGCTCCCCATATTTTTCACGCCAAAATTTGTCTAAATTAAGAAAACTAGATCCCATAGCTCCCTCTAACTGAATATACTTTCTTACAATTTGATCTACATCTATTTGTTCTTTCGAGTTTTCGATTAGATCTGGTGCAATTATTCTCATAAATTCATCTTCACCGATTTCATCAACTAATTTTTTCACTTTAGGAACGAGTATCTCATAATTCACCATTACCATATTCGTATTAAAAAATGATTTTTGATTTCCTTTTTTAATTTCCAGGCCAAGTTTTTCAAATAGCTCCTGTTGTCCTGCTTCTTTCGCTTGTGCTTGCTCTACAATTGTTAATGTAACAGATTCATCTTTTCTTTTAACAAGCGCTATTTGCCCACCTTTTAAATCGTTAGCCGTTTTCTCAGTAGTAATCATAGCAATTGGTACTTTCTCTTTATTCATCCAGCCCACGATTATTGGATCTGCCGAACTACTTAAATCTTCTCCGTTTCCTATGACCGATACCAGCGACTTATTACTTACGTTTGGTCTCATAGAGTCTACAAATGCTGCCCGCAAAGACTCAACTCCAAATAGCCCATGTCCCGCAGGCGCAGTTCTATTCAAAGATAATTTTCCAGATTCATCCACTGTAGGCATATAATATTGATTGGATTTTCCGCTTCTATCAAGAGCAGTTGAATTATTAACCAGATCTAAATAACTTTTCGTTGGGTCTTTAAAGCTTGGCTTCGACCAAAGATCTTCAATTGCTTTATCCGTTTCAGAGCTAACAATATCATGGAGTATAACTTGCCCGTAGGTGCCTTTTTCTGCTTCTAGTATCATCTGTAACATTTGTGCTTCTGCGATTGAAATGTTATTTTTTGGTCCAACCTCAATGTATAGGTCTGTCCCTTTTGCTCCAATTTTTACTTTTTTAGGGTCTACTTTTTTAAGCTTCGCTATATATGAACTTCTAGTCATTGACGAACCAGTGCCTGCTTGCATCTTCTTTACCCATACGGCAACACCTTTAGCCGACTGTTGGTACATCTCTGCATTTTTTTGTAAATCAGAATATCCAACATAAGGTAAATGACTCATCAGTTCTTTAGAAGCTATTGCTGTTGGAAAAACTACAGTACTATTGTCTGGAATTTTACCCTCACTAGAGATGTAAATTGTTTCTTTCGCCTTAGGATTAATTTTCTTCTCATAAAGACTCAAAAAGTATTCTAAATTGACTTCATCTACTCCTAGTGCTTTTCTTATTTTATTTTTTATATACTTTCTTTTTGGCTTATTAACCTCATGAGTGTATTGCTCAACTAAATTTCTAATTTCAATACTTTTTGAATTTTGTCCTATAAGTGAAAAATTTCGAGGGCTACATTCTGTAGAAGAAAATGACAGATTAATTTCAAACAGGAATAAGAAAAAAAGTGTACACAAGATAAGGGGTATTCGTTTTCCAGTCATCACCTCTTATCGGCCTAAATAGATTATAATTTCAAAATAAAATCGAGCGGGTGCCATTAAATCATAATTAAACTTTACTTCTGCTCATCAGTTATATTTTTTATCTAAGATAATAAATTTTAGCGGCTTTCTTTCCTTGAAGCGACTTCTTATACCAGATCGTGGCTTTTCTTTAAGTACAGGCTCTTCCAAAGAGCCCGAGTTTTTAAACTAATCCCACGCTTCAATTATACACGTTAAATGATGATCCTGTTGCCGCATCCAGCAATGAAAAAAAGCCGTAAATGAACTCTTTCTTCTTTACGAAATCCTTTAAGTCTCTCTATACCTGAAATAGTAAAAAACATATAACTCCTTGTTTAATTTAGTTTTAATTTAACAAACAAATTCTAATTAAAGCAAAGGAGTTAATAGCCTATTGTCTCTAAAATATTTAATTCCTAAAACCTGACATTACTTTTTAGAGTGCGAAAAATTCTGTCTAAAGAATATACAGCCCTAGTCCGAAAAGTATTTTAGAGGTAGAAGCACGGATGGCTAAAACTAACAAAACAGAAGATATTGGAATAGACGATATTCTTAGCTTTATTAAGCGAAATATTTTTGTCGCTTTGCTATTTATGTTTGCGACTACTGTTTTAACTTCTGTGCAATTTGCCCGTAGTCCAAGCTTTACAGCAACTGGATTTATTCGTTTAGAAGATTCTAGGTCAAATACATTACAAGCAGTAACGGAGAAAATTACCGGTTTAGGTACCTATCAGCAATACGAAAAAGATCAAATCATGGAATCTTATATATTGCTTATGTCTAGTCGAGAGTTCTCAAATCAAGTTGCTAAATCTATGATCCAACATGGTGTCGATCAAAGATATCAAAAGCTTATTTTAGGAAAAAATTCAGAATTAGATAAGACAGGATTAAGTGAATTAATATTAGATACAGTAGAACTATCTAGACATAATGCAGATACGTTTAGGTTATCGCTGACTTTGAGTAAAGGTGATGATGCTGTAGAGGCATTGAATATATTGGTAGATAATGTTGTCTATTCGTTTAGTGAAAGAGAGTCACAGAACTTATCTAGCGCGAAAAAATTTTTAGAAAAGCAAATCGCTGAAATTCAAGAAGAAGTAAATATAATTGACGAAAGTATTGCTGAAAGAATATCCAACTCAAAATCAAAAGATTATAAATTAGGCGCAATTTTTTCTGACTCTCCTTCTGAAATCGCAAAAATGGAAAGTGACTTAATCGATTTGCAGCAAGATTTAGAAGAGACTAATGAAGAACTAGAAAAAACAAAAAGAGCGCCTGCTGAAGCGAGTAGCCCTATCGATAAATATGGTGATGTAGCAAGATTATCGTATTTAGAAAAAAAAGCAGAAGCATTAAAACTAAAAATTAAAAGCGGAAAGAAGATCTTAAGAGAAATTGTTAGTGTAGATTCGACAAAGCCGCTTTTACAAAAAGAGCTAGAGGCACTTTATAAGCAAAGAGAAGTGCAATATCAGCTTTTTTCTGATTTAAAGCGTGAGGTTTTATCCTTAGATATACAAAAAATTTCTAGCAATAATAAAGTTAAAATTCTAGAGCGACCTGTTCCAGGCTCTGCTAGAGCAACTAAAAATTTAGCTTCTACAGTAATTAAGAGATCAATATTTGCAGCTATAGTCGCTTATTTATTGGCATTCGGGATCGAGTTTATGAACCCTGTAGTTAGGTCTAGAAAAGATCTTATGGGTTTTCCGCTAGCTTATTTGGGTAGCATACCTAATTTAGATAGAAGAAGAGGCCGGGGCTTTTTGAAGACAATGTTTTATTCTATATTTCGCTACAGAAGAAGACGATCTAATAAATCATTCACTCATACATTAGAATTATTACCAGATTCTTTTGAGGACATTATCTTTAAAAATTTACGTGCAAGAGTATTAAATTTTAAAGTGACTACTGATCGTTCACCGCAAGTGGTTTCTGTTATGAGTGCAGGGGCAGGTGAGGGGAAGACTTCAATATGTTCAAACTTAGCTAAGTCTATCGCAATGAGTGGAAAGAGAGTTCTTTTAATTGATGCTGATCTAAGAAGACGATCACTCACTATTGCGCAAGGATTACAGGTTGAAAGTGGGTTATCTGATTATTTGGCAAAACCAAATAACGAAAGCGAAAAAACTATTGTTAAGAAGTTATATGATAATCTAGACATATTACCAGCAGGCCAACTTTCAAATGAAAGTACAGAGTTGATTTCAAGCAAACACTTTAAAGAAGTGGTTGAGGCCATGAAACATTTTTACGATATTATACTTATCGATTCTCCTCCGGCGCTACCATATTCTGAAGTTATTCAGATCGCTAAACTATCAGATCTAGTGATTTTTTCAGTGAGATCAAAGAAAACTCAGTTGGATGCTTTTGATCAGGTTATGGAGAAATTACAATTTAGCACGAGCACGAGGTTTGGATTTGTGATGAATTGTCACGAAGAAGGCAAGCTCGCTGAAAGTTATCCAGATTACTTCAAGCGAGCTCGCATGATTTCTTAGTTGATCTTAGCGAAAGCTAACAGATAGATTTCCGCTTTTATCGCGTTTAAAAATAAGTTTAACTAGATAAGAACCACCAGACTTTTGACCTAGTGATTGCTTTGGTCCGTTGTCTAAAGTATAAAAACCAGTGCTTCTTAAGCCAAATTTGAATTCAGTGTTTGTTGTACCTGTAAGATCAAGCTCAGTTCTATTTTCTTCTGTTAAAATTGCTGAAAGTGGTATCTGCATAGAGATATTCTGGCTTTCTGTTTCTGTTAATGAAACATTTGCTATGGCTTGATAATTTTGATTAATTGCTAATAAATGATTGTTTGTAAACCACAAACGAACAAGTCTTGGCGTTGCCTCAAAGCTATTGTATTCAACAACAGAGCCTAATGCATGAGCTACCCAGGTAGGCTTATCTTCAGATAAAACGCATCTATATGAATCTAAAGATCCACCGAGCGTTAATTCGTCTGAATTTAAACTCAATTTAAATTCTTTGATTTTATATCCAGAGGCAGGACCCTTAGTGTCTTTAAGTGTTTTGCACTGAATTCTACCAAAGAGAGACATGATAAGTTCACCCTCAACGCCAGTGTCTGCATAGGCTGAAGATGTAATAAGTAAACTAAAAAATAAGACCAAAAATTTCATAAATTCCCCTCTTGTATCAATGTTGTTGTTGATGACAGCGCATTTGATATCTTTCTACTGCTATATTGTCAATAGAACTATAAATGAGAAAACTGCTAGAAGTCCCTCGATTTTACTGGTTTTTTTTGTAATCCCCTAAGCTTGGCCATGTAAGTCTTACTAGTGTTAGTTTTGAGGGCTTGTGTGCGAGCAGTTTTTGTAGATAAGACAGTTTTTTTTCTAAAAGTTCGGTCTCATTTTTTTCGTAAGATTTGCGCAGGCTTCTTGTTAAAGTCGGTATATTTGGAAAATTTTTAATGTCACTTAACTGGATTATATTTTTATTTTCATCTTCTAATATATATTTTTCAATCGGATATTTACTCAAATCATGCTCGTACATAGGAAAGCTAGATAGCGGCCAGCTGTCTTTTTTGTAAGCAACTTGATGTATGGCCAAAGCAAGATAGATACTCATGGGCACGTAGCATATTTTTTTTAAGTATCGAAAATTGTCTAGTACTTGCGTGGCTACTTGTTTGTTCCTTAGCGAGACAAGAAGGGGAATAAAAAAGAAATAAGACAGCATATGTGTAAAAAAAGAGGGACCAAGAAATAAGTAAATAGAAATATGCATTAGTGCCCACGACAGAAGAAAAATCGGAGTAGAGATGGGGATGAGAAGTGGTAAAAACGAAAATAACTCTAGGATCAATGCTCCGCTTGCTAGTAGGTTTGGCAATATACCCATATTCGCAAGCCATATTCCAGTTGGCTTTTCGTGTGTCCATAGCAAGATTTGCATATTTTCTGAAGTTGCCCAGCTAGTTCCTGAGGCGATTAATTTTCTTAATCCCGAGAAGCTGTACATGAGGCATACGACCCATTGAACAACTCTAAAATAAGAAACGAAAAATTCATGCTCTAGACGCGGTTTAATCTTAATGGTGAGCAAAACTATAAAATCAAAAAATAAAATAAGCGCTGGGATGTTATAAAAGTGGTCAATTTTACCAAAATTTTGTGAGTATCCTAGTGAAATCCAACCAAATAAAAGCGCTGTTAATGAAATAATAATATTGGGCTTAAGTGCTGATGCTATTATAGAAGCTAAAAAAATAGTTTTACAGGCTAACAGGAGATTATAAGAAAGTTGAGGAATAGAAAGAAAAGAAAAAAATGAAACGGGCTTCCAAAAAGATGCGTCTACTTCTCCCCAATTTTGAGGATAAGGTGAAAGCAGAATAAAAATAAAAAAAAGGATAAAATATATAAGCCTAATTTTCTTATAATGTGAAAGCTCGAGAGTAAAACCAGAAATTGTCTTTTCGAAAAATAATTGAATCATAATTCGTAATGAATTTTTATGCTTATTGCAATTGTCAATGTAGAATAGATGGGAGGTAGATAGCAAGTAATATTTCTTAAAACGAATAGTATTGGTAAGTAACTAGATGGGTGACAATTTTTTATATTTAAAAAAAGATTTTATAAAAAAAGAATCTACTCCTAGCTTTATTAATCTAGAAGGATTGGCTTTTATTGTTCCGGTTTATTGTGAGTTATACTCTAAAAACCTAGAGAGACTTTTAAAGTCTTTAGAGTCGCAAGATCGAATGGGTAAAAAAATGCAGGTCATTTTTTTGGTCAATAACTCAGTAGAGGTGGCTAATGATCCTAATTCAAAAGCATTAATAGAAAATCAAGAAACAATTAAGTGGCTTGAAGACCAACGAAATCTTTTTTCATTTTCCATTCACGTTATTGATTTATCAACTTCGGGCTTTATAAAAAATATGGGAAAAATTCGACAAATTGGTGTCGAATGGCTTTTGCTAAATACAGAAAATAAAAAAAATTGGGTGGTTCTGCATTTAGATGCTGATACAGAATTTATAGAGCACTCGTTTAAAGAAATAATTCATTATTATGAAACATATGAAGCCCTTGAAAGCATTTTCTTTATAAGAGATTTCGAACTAAGAGCATGTCCAGAGCAGCAGCTTCTTAATAGTCATCAGTCATTTCGAGTAAAAAGAGCCATATTAGAATTTTTTAATACAAGAACAAATTTATTTTATGGAGTAGCAACTTATCAAATATCTTCGCGCCTAAATGTGCTCGAAAAAATTGGTGGGTTTAAGTCGATGCCAGCAGATGAAGATACTCAATTGACATTCGATTTATGCTCTAATACCAATTGGCTGCAATTAGAGAGCATCTTAGTGAAGACAGAAGACCGCACTAGAGAAGAGGGATTTGCCTCAAAAAAGCGAAATAAAAACTTAAAAAAAGAGCAAGTTTTTAAGTTTTTTAAATCGTTAATAAATTTCTGGAAAAAAGAGAATAAAAGCAATGAGCGGAGTGAGTATTTTTTAAATCACTCACTTTTTCATCTTTTAGCAATGCAGCTTTGGTATAAGGTAAAGAACAAGCAGTTGGCTTTTTTGGATGCAGTAGAAGTACTTAGAGTGAGTCTTGAGAATTTATTAGGTAAAAAAATACAAATTGAGGCGACGCCATTTTCTGACTTAGATGATACTGATATTTTAAAATTGTCTGACGACGAAAAAGTTCTTTATGAAGGTAGTTCAATACATTTGTGCCCAGTAGCGCATTATTTTCCAAAGACTCTTTTACAGAGTACAAATACTCCAGGGACAGACTTGTTTAAAATTTTTGAAAAATTTATGTCTGCTTATGAAAAAGACTTCTTTCAAAATGAAATAAAAAAATTTGAAGAAAAGCATTTAATCTTAGTTAATGAAAGAAGAAAAAGAATTGCGGATGAAAATTTTGATATTACTGATGATCCCTTTCTTATGTACTTATCAAAAACTTTAAATAAAAAAACAGAGATTGATTTACTAGCAAGACTGTATCCTGACTGGTTGGGTGCTTATGATGAAACTATTAGTGTAAGGCAAAGAGATTTTATTCAGGCAATGACAAAAACAGCAATATTTGCATCAAATAGATTTAATGAGTCAAGTGGGCTAAATAATGCATTAGCAAAACTTACTTTAGATAATATGAAAGAAATGTATAAATTTCATAATTTAAAAAAAGCGGAATAATTTTAGAATACAGCTTTAATTCCAGTAAGAATAAATTGAACAGACAGTGCTGAAAGTACTATTCCCATAATACGACTAGTAGTATTTATGCCAATGCTACCAATCAATTTAAATATTTGATTAGAAAATAGTAAGACGACTAAGGTCAGTATAGAAACTAAAAGTATTGCTAAAAGAAGAATAGAATAGCTTAATATCCCCTGTGTATTTTTCGAAAGCATAAGTATAGAGGCGATTGTGCCCGGTCCAGAAATTAATGGGATAGCTAGAGGAAAAACAGCAACATCGTCTTTTTGAATGCCCTCTTCGGTTTCTTCTCTAGTGTGCTGTGATCTATGTGGCTTAGCATAAATCATATCAATAGAAACCATGAATAATAAAATACCACCAGCAATTTGAAAGGCCGGAAGAGTGATTCCCAAAGTATCAAGTATTTTTTGGCCAAAAAGCATGACTAAAACCATAAGTACAAAAGAGATAAAAGAGGCTCTATAGGCCGTATTTTTTCTGGTTGAGATTGACTCAGATGCAGTCATGCTCAGAAAAGGGCCGATGATGGCAATAGGATCAACCACAGCTAGCAGGGTTGAAAAAAATAGTACAAAATCTTTCATTTTCGTCTTTCTTATAGAATTTTAAGATTTACCAGACTAATTTATGTGTAGTGAACTAAAATGTCAAAAAGCGATTCTATGAACAGTGAATTAAATTTTATTTTTGAACTAGATAAACTGAAGTCTATATATAGACAAACAATTTTGATAGACGAGTCAAGAAACGAAAATTCTGCCGAACATTCGTGGCATTTAGCGATGGCTGTTTTATTATTTTCTTCATATCTAAATAAAAATAAAAATTTTGATAAGTTAAGAGCTGTAAAAATGGCACTAGTACACGATATTGTAGAAATTGATGCTGGTGACACCATCGTGTATGGAGATAATAGTAAAAAAGAAGAAAAAGAAGCATTAGCAGCAGAGCGTATTTTTTCTATATCAGATAGCGCTAAGGAGTTTAAGGATATTTGGATAGAGTTTGAAGAGAGAAAATGTATTGAATCTCAATTTGTTTCAGCAATTGATCGCTTACTTCCTATTTTAATAAATCTTAAGACAAAAGGTCATACGTGGAAAAAGCATAATATAGCGTATAGCCAGGTAGTTGCCTATAATAAACCCAAGATTGAGCAGGGGTTTCCAGAGATTTGGCCTGAAATAGATCGACTACTCCTAGAGGCTAAAGATAAAGGCTTCTTGATTTAGTAGAGGGGGTAGATTGAAAAAAGCTTTAGTATTACCTAAATATTCTAGACGTGCTGCGAGTACGAGGTATCGTATTGAGCAGTTTTTGCCATCTCTCGATAAAACCATATCCGTTGATATTGTACCTTTGTTAGATGATGATTATTTATTACATAATAAGAACAAATTTTTTGAGTCTTTAAGTGTGTTTGACTCATATATTAATCGATTAAAATTTTTACAAAGAGCAAACGAATACGATTTTATATGGGTGAATTATGAAATGTTTCCATATATACCGAGTTTTTTTGAATCCAAGTTTTATTTTAAAAATAAAGTTTGGTTAGATTTTGATGATGCAATATTTCATCAATATAATGATCATAAAAATTTTTTGATTAGATCTGTTTTGGCATCAAAAATTAAAAATATTATTGCTCGTGCCGCAGTTGTAACAGTAGGTAACGAATACCTAGCTTCGTATGCGAAAAAATATTCAAATAATGTGGTGTATGTCCCAACAGTAGTTGACTGTGAAAAATATATACCAAATCCAACAGTGAAAAATAAGGTGCGCATTGGATGGATAGGCTCGCCATCAACTACGAAATATTTAAAAGCAATTGAGTCTGTTTTATCAAAAGTGCAAGAACAAAAAGATATAGAAATTGTCTTGATAGGAGCATCGAATTTAGATTTATCATTTTCTTCAACCAGAATAGACTGGGAAGAAGAAAGTGAGATTAGCGAAGTGCAAAAGTTTGATATAGGTATTATGCCGCTTCTAAATTCATCATGGGAAGAAGGGAAGTGTGGATTTAAATTAATACAATATATGGCATGTGGAATTCCTGTAATTGCTAGTCCTGTCGGAGTAAATAAAAAAATTGTAGGCGATCTTGGTTTTTTGCCTCAAAATGATGAGGCTTGGTATAGTGCATTGATAAAATTAATTGATAATAAAGAACTTCGATCCGAGCTTGGAAGTAAGGCTAGAAATTTTATTTTGAATAACTACTCTCTTAAGAAATGGGCCAACGAATTTAAGAATATTGCTAGTGCAATATAAGAAGCATTAAGCAGCATATTGTGCTCTACCATCTTTATATCTGTACTCAGAAACAACAGTAATTGAATTAGGCAAATATAAGTATAAATCTAGTTTTTCTTTTTTCTCAAAACCTTCAAGCTCTTTTTTAAGTTGATTGATTACTAGCTCAGAGCTTTGTTCTTCTTCTAGACTAATTAATACAACTGCAGTAGTTGAGTTTTCAAAGTGAATTTCTCTTTGAGAGGATTCACCGCAAATGTAATTGCTAATAGTCTGATAAAAAATTTTGATTTTTCCGGGGCTTCTTTCAAGCATAGATTTTATCGTTAAATTTAAATTGATTCGCAAGAGTACATGGGGAATATTGGCGGTTTGAATAGTTCTTATACGCATTCTTGCAGACTCAACCTCAGTTCTATTTTCGTCAATTGTTCTTAGCATTTGAGAGGCAAAAGAACGTAGAAAGTTAAATAATTTACCTTCGGCAGACATAAGTAAGAATAAATTAATTCCAAGTCCGCTCAATATAATAAACATTGCAGTGAATTTGAGCTCACCTTCACTATGTATTTGATAGCCTATGAAGCCCAGGTAAAGAGAAATGATATGAATAAATGATACCGCTGCAGGGTGTGATAAGCCAATTCTCATCATTCTGTGGTGTAAATGCTCTCTATCTGCTGACATTAGTCCAGTGCCACGATAGAGTCTTCTCCCAATTGCTAAGAGAGTGTCGAGTATTGGTACGCCTAAAGCAAATAGAGGTACGACTAATGTAACTCCAGTTGTTTTTTCACTGTCGTAAGAAAGGCTGGCAACACTCAAAAATATTCCGATTGCTAGTACTCCTGATTCTCCAATATATATTTTTGCTGGGTATTTATTCCATAAGTAAAAGCCTAGAATGGCAGGTGTAACTAGATACATGAAATTTAATGAAGGTTGTTGTAGGCCATCGTTAAGTATCGAAATTAGACAAATTGCAATCATGGCGATCCCTGAAGCTAGACCATCTAAGCCATCTATTAAATTAATAGAATTTAGCATTCCAAGACACCAGAACCATTCTAAAGAAAAGCTAGCAAAAGTGTTAAGTCCAAATAGTCTATCCGCAGGTGTGGCTATATTATGTAGAGAAAGTATAATGAGGCCTGTAATTATATTCTGAGATAAAAACTTCCACCTTGCTCTTATTTCTAAGTAATCGTCTAGTCCCCCAATAACTAGGCTCATGAAAAGGGCAGGCACAAGAAACATAAGATCAGTTGAAAGTTGTTGTGGATGATTTATTTGAAAAAAAGTTAGAGAGATTGTCGCGCCGATGATTACGCCGAATCCTCCGAATAGAGGGATGGGATTTTTTTGTAGCCTTCTTTTATCTGATTTGGCGTTTAGATTGGTACTTTTTGAAATTTGAATGATTATAGCGACGGCAAAAAATGAAATTAAAAAGCTAGATAGTGCGTAGGGGATAACTGCTTGAAAACCGTCCATAGTAATTTACTTATCGGTTAAGAAACCTGAAGTTTGAATACAAAAGAGTAATAATTTAAATACTTATCCGGCTAAATGGAAAAAATCATGTAAGAGTGAGATGATAAATTGGTGAGAAAAATTGTCTTCTTTGCGAATACCTCCTGGTATTTGTATAATTATCGTTTACGGCTTGCCTTCTTTTTAAAAGAGCGAGGGTTTCAGGTATATTTTGTTGCGCCTAGAGATGACTATACAAGGCACTTTATCTCCAGTATTGAATATTTAGAGGTCGAATTAGATAGAAAAAGTACGAATCCGTTAACTGAGTTTTTTCGTTTAATTAAAATTGCTAGAGCAATTAGCTCTATTAATGCAGATATTATACATAATTACACGGCCAAGTGTGTGCTCTACGGAACCCTAATAGCTCTTATTTCGAATACGAATTTAGTTGTGAATTCAGTAACAGGCTTAGGTCATATTTTTATTTCAAGAAGCATGAAAGCATCTATTCTGCGATTTTTATTACGCTCTATCTATGCTGTTTATGGATGCTTCAAACGAGTTAGGTTTGTTTTCCAAAATAAAGACGACTTATCTCAATTTGCTAAGTTAGAAAAACTAGCTGCTAACCCTGTCTCTATTATTCCAGGTTCTGGTATAGAAATATCGAAAAATAAAAAAGCTCAAAAAAATTCTAAATCTATTTTATTTGCTTCTAGATTAATAAAAGAAAAAGGAATTTTTGAATTCATAGATGCCCTTAAGATTTTAAAAGAAAAAAATATAAATTTTCAGGCATTCATTGCTGGAAGCCTTGATAAAGGTAATCCATCGTCTTTATCTCAAAAAGAACTTAATGAGTTGCTAGAGTTAAAACTATTTACTTACCTTGGGTACGTTGATCACTTACAAGCCGAAATGGCAAAAGCTGAAATTTTTGTTTTACCATCATGGAGAGAAGGCTTACCAAAATCTCTGCTCGAGGCAGCTCTAGAGGATTGTGCGCTTGTGACAACAAACGTACCTGGCTGTAGAGAGGTTGTTAAAGATGATTATAATGGAATTTTAGTACGAAAAGAATCAGCAGAAGAAATCGCCTTGGCTTTAGAAAAAATACTTGCAAGCGATGAGCTTAGAAAAAAATATACGCAAAATTCTTATGAGCTTATTAAAAATAAATTTTCTGAAGAAGTAATATTTAAAAAAACAGTTAATCTATATGAACTTGCTTGAAAAAATTTCTTAAGAAATGATTTTATTTTTTAGTAACCAATCTTGAGCAATCAATACAGGCCATAGTTGAAATCCAATTTCTGTTTTTTCTTCTTTGTGAAGATTCCAGACTGTTTTTATGGTTGCTTTATCTCGCTCTGATAGATAAGAATTGTTTTTTATTGAGCTCGGGCTGAGTCGATCGTTGGCCCAATCTAATAATGGCCCTCTTAGCCATTTATCAATTGGGGGAGAGAAGCCAGCTTTAGGTCTACTCCATAATTCTTTAGGAACAAAATCGCTAAGTATAGAACGAAGAATATGCTTGCCTTTACCTTCGTGGATTAAATAATTTCTTGGTAGAGTCCACGCATATTCGATTAAGCTATGATCCAAGAAAGGTGCTCTTGATTCTAGTCCATAGGCCATTGTAGCGCGATCTACTTTTACTAAAATATCATCTGGTAAATAAAAAATCTGATCGTAAAGCTGTATGTTTTGTTGAGCTGATAGTTTTGTATTTTGTAGATCGAAAACTTTCGCATGGGCATTTTCTAAAAGAATCGATTGTCTTGTAAATATAGAATACGCATCTTGAGTGGATGTTGCATTTCTTAGCTCAGATATTTTTCTAATTTTTTCTTCAACCTGAGGGTAACCGCTAAAACTGAGAAATTTTTTGGCAATGGGAATTGCGAAGTGCATTGGTATGTATTGAGCTAGCGTCTTATATTGATTCCACTTATCTATAACCAAGTATCGATTGTATCCAGAGAAAACTTCATCTCCACCATCTCCAGATATAGCAACGGTAACATGATTTTTCGTAAGTTTAGCGAGAAGTAGGGTAGGTATCTGTGAAACATCTGCGAAAGGTTCGTCGTAAATGTCGTTAATTTTTTCTGCTAAGTTAAGTGCTTCCACCTCTGACGCAATTAATGTTGTATGCTTTGTCTGTAAGTGAGCTGCTATTTTTTCTGCGTATTTTGATTCATCAGAAGCTCTATCGCCAAAACCTATGGAATAGGTTTGTGTATTATTGCCTATAGATTCTTTTAGGAGCGCAGTGAGTAGGGAAGAGTCTATACCACCAGAAAGAAAAGCACCCAGAGGAACATCTGATATGCTTTGTAGTTTTACGGTCTCTAAAAGCTTTTCTTTAAGATTTTTTTTAACTTCATCAAAAGATAAGTTAGCTTTTTTTTGCTCAGCTACTTGCTGAAGATTCCAGTAGCATATAGGGCTGCTTATTTTAGCGCTTGAAATAACTACATAATGAGATGGTAGTAATTTTTTAATACATTTGTAAATTGATTTTGGAGCAGGTATGTATCCATAAAAATAAAACTCACGAAGTGCTTCTTCATCTATTTCTTTTCTAAATTTTTCATGACTGGTAAAGGCCTTTAGCTCAGAAGCAAAAACAAAATCATTTTCAATGGTACCATAATAGAGGGGTTTTTCTCCCATTCTATCCCTGGCCAAATATAATTTATTATTTTTCAGGTCATAGGCCGCAATAGCGAACATACCTCTTAGTTTTTTGAGAGTTGATTCAAATCCAAAGAAGTCGATTGCTTCAACTAATGTTTCTGTGTCGGATGTACTTTGGAATGCTATATGGGCTAGAGATTTTTTAATTTCTTGGTGGTTATAAATTTCGCCATTGAAAATAAGAAGCCAGTTTTTAGATTTCGCATACATTGGTTGATTACCATCCATGCTAAGATCAAGAATGGATAGTCTTTGGTGTGCAAAACCTAGAGAGAACTCTTTGTTAGAAACACACTCAATACCTAGATAGTCTGGGCCTCGGTGTTTGAGTGCAGAAATCATTGGCACAATAGCGCTTCTTATACTTTCAACTGATGATTGAGATTGGATTCCAACGATGCCACACATTGTTTAAACAATACGGCAAAGCATTCTTTGTGAGAACAGATTTTTATTCTTCTAGTGCTATTTTAAAAACTTGGTCCACTTTCACAGGAAAATAAAATTTAATTCCAGATAGATGGCGCTTAGGCACCTCCATAAGATCTTTCTGGTTTTGTTTTGGTAGTAAAATCGTTTGTATGCCAGACCTTTTAGCGGCTAAGACTTTCTCTTTTATTCCACCAACTGGTAAAACTTTTCCTACAAGCGAAAGCTCACCAGTCATAGCGAGTTTTTGCTTACTTTTTTTATTTGTGACAAGCGATAGAATCGAACTGGCCATAGTTACACCGGCTGAAGGGCCATCTTTAGGCACCGCGCCAGCAGGAATATGCAGGTGAATGTCATGAGTTTGAAACCAAAGTTCTGGGCTTATCCATTTGTCTCCCCCCTCGAGTTGGCTACGAACTTTATCTTTCTTTTGGGACAAAAACTTTTTGACATGAGAGAGCGCAATCTTCGCACTTTCTGTCATCACATCGCCCATCTTACCAGTTAACTTCAACTCTCCTTTGCCGGGCAGTGCTAAGGCCTCAATGAAAAGAATGTCTCCTCCTGCAGCAGTCCACGCGAGTCCTGTCACTACACCTGCTTGGCTGATTCTTTCTGCTGTTTCTTGGAAAAACCTTTGTGGCCCTAGCCACTTGTCAAGTTCCTGCGGTTTAACAGAAATACTTTTTTTAGATTTTTTCTCTACGCGTATTTTTGCAGACTTTCTTGCGATTTTATCGATTTGTTGCTGAAGAGTTCTAACTCCGGGTTCGCGAGCGTAATCGCGAATAATTTTTTGAACAGTATTAGAAGGTAACTTAATTTTTGAAGCGGCAATTCCATGCTTTTCTAGCGATTTAGGAATGACATAGTCAAAGGCGATTCTTTCTTTTTCTTCTAAAGTATACCCAGGGATTTCGATAATCTCCATACGATCTAATAATGCCGCAGGAATAGAGCTGACTTGGTTTGCTGTTGCAATAAAAAGAACCTTTGATAAGTCAAACGAAACATCAAGGTAGTGATCTAAGAAAGCTGCGTTTTGTTCTGGATCAAGTACTTCTAAAAGTGCAGAGGCTGGATCTCCTTGATAACTCATACCGATCTTATCGATTTCATCGAGTAAAATGACAGGATTATTTGTTCCTATGCGTTTGAGGCCTTGCAAAATTTTTCCAGGCAATGCGCCAATATAAGTTCTTCTATGTCCTTTGATTTCAGCTTCATCTCTCATTCCACCTAAAGAAAAACGAAAGAATTCTCTTCCTAGAGATTTTGCAATACTCTTACCAAGAGATGTTTTGCCCACGCCTGGGGGGCCTACAAAACACAAAATGGTTCCATGGTAGTTTGGATTTAATTTTCTGACAGATAAAAATTCTAAAATTCTTTCTTTAACGCTTTCTAAGCCAAAATGATCTTGGTTTAGAACTTTTTTTGCATAGCGAAGATCTAAGCGGTCTTCGCTAGAATTACTCCACGGAAGGGAGGCGATCCAGTCAATATAATTTCTAGATAAGTTAAATTCAGGACTCGACTCAGGAATAGTCTGTAATCGTCTAAGCTCTTCTTTTGCTACTTTTTCTGCATGCTCTGGTAAATCTGCTTTTGCAATTTTTTCTTTTAGTATATTGGTTTCTCGGCTCTTATCATCCTCTTCAATGCCAAGCTCTTTTTTGATGCTTCTTAGTTGTTCTTTTAAGAAGAATTCTCTCTGTATCTTATTGACTCGTTGATCAACCTCAGAACTTAATTTTTTTTGTAAATTGGATAAATCCTGCTCTCTTTTGAGTAGTACTAAAAGTTTTACTAAGCGCTCTTTAACATCAATAGTTTCAATGAAATCTTGTGCTTCGTTACCTCTTGTTCCTATTGCGAATGCAACGAGATCAGCCAGTGTGCCTCGGCTAGGAGTATTGATCATGGCTAATTTCATTTCTTCCGTAAAAAAAGGATTTGTTTCTGAAAGTTGTCGCACTTGTAAAATTACAGCCCTTGCTAGAGCTTCTATTTCTTTATCTTTCGTATTGAGATCTTCGTAATATAATACAGAAGCAGCTAAAAATGGTTCTGAGTGTATATGAGAGTCAATGGAAAATCTTTGGATGCCTTGAACCAATAAAGTCACAGAGTCATCGGGCATGAGAATTTTTTTAATCACTCTGGCGCTTACACCCTTTTCAAAAAGCTCACCAAATTCGTATTTTATTTCTTGGTTTGTATTTGTTTGGGGGGCTGGTAGCTCTTGGAGTTTTTTCTTTGGTAATATTAATCCAACAACACTTTTATCGCTTAGAGCTTTTTCAACAGCTGTAATGCTTTTACCTTTTGGCAATTGAAGAGTTGCCATAAGTCCAGGAAGCACAGGGCTGCCTTCTATTGCGACAATAGGAAGTACTGGAGGCAGATTTTGATTTACGACTACGATTTCACTCATCTTAAGGGAAAGATAGGTTCGATTTCTTAATTAGCAAGTAGAAAAAGTAAATTGATAAGCTCTCGAATAAACGAGTTTTTTATGATTCTTACGTTGAGATGATCAATCAGGTGTGCGAAAAAAAGCACAGCGCGCCATATTAATGCTTAGCGTTCTCGTATTTTTTCACTCAATTTTTTAAACAATATGTCGTAAGTTGCCGCATCGGCAGTAACATTTTTCCAACCAATTCTTTCGCCTGTGGTTTTATCCAAATCTTCTACTTCTTCTTTTAATTTGATGGTCACTTGGCTGCCTGAAAGAGAAGGCACGGCATGAAAGGTAATTTGCCTTCTCACACCCAAAGGCTTTCTTCTAGGCTTTCCGTTAAAATCATAAACTAAGTATTTGTCTTCAGATGTGCCATATATCCAACCGCTTTCTACTTCGTTGCTTTCTTTTCTAAGATTGCCAGGCACAGGGGGGTCGCTATCTTGCGTGAGTTCATCTAATACCGCATGAGCGGCATTAATGATCTGGCTAGGGGGTTCTAAAAAAGACCGTGCTGAAGAAAACTTAGGGCGATTATTTTCTGTCTTATAGCTAGCTTTTTTTTGTGAAGAACAAGAGAAAATAAGAAACAAAGTACATGCGCAATAGATGAGTTTTTTCATAAAAAAATTCTATCTTATTTTAGGCTTTCTGCAAATTTTACAAAATTGGTATCATAAATGGTTTTATGAATCAGGCTTCTCTTTTTAGTAAAGATTGGCTACAAACGTAGAGATGTGGACAAAACTTCGATGGTTTCTCTTTTTATTAGAGCCTGAATTGGCTCATTTTTTTGCGTGTAAATGGATACAGCTGTTGGGTTTTTTGAAGCGCAATAAAAAAGTTGCTGTGCACCCTAAGTTAGAGGGAAAATTTTATTTAGCAGAATTTCCTCTAGTTTCGCCCATAGGAATCGCTGCTGGTTTTG
Organism: Oligoflexia bacterium; assembly: GCA_023954355.1. GTDB lineage: Bacteria > Bdellovibrionota > UBA1018 > CAIPTA01 > CAIPTA01 > JAMLID01. Next base: position 45,804 of record JAMLID010000021.1, read on the forward strand.
ATAAAAACGCACAAATGGTGCATGGGCTAACATCCATGGGATTTGGTTTTTTAGAGCTTGGAACCGTAACGCCAAGACCACAGAGGGGAAATCCCGGGCCAAGAATTTTTCGCCTTCCTGAGGCAGAATCTTTAATTAATCGTTTGGGATTTAATAATCAAGGGATGGAGTCTATGGCCCATCGCCTAGAACGAATAAGGGCTCTTTATTCGTTACCGATTCCATTAGGAATTAACATAGGAAAAAATCGTGATACTTCACTTGATGATGCAGAAAAAGACTACGTTTTACTTATTCAGCGACTCTATAGTTTGGGAGATTATTTCGTAGTGAACATTAGTTCACCAAATACGCCTGGATTAAGATCATTATTTGAGAAAGATCGTTTATCAGCGCTACTTTTAAGAATTCGAACTGAAGCTGAAGTACAAATGAGAAAAGTAGGAGCTAAAAAAAGACCTTTATTTTTAAAATTGTCTCCAGACTTATCGTGGGATTCTATGCAACTAGTTTTTGATGTTGCCATGGATGTGGGTTTAGATGGTTTTGTGATTGCAAATACGAGTATTCGTAGAGACTTTGCTCTTTTAAAAGGCTGTGACCCAAAAATTCTCGCTGAAGAGGGTGGGCTAAGTGGCCGTGCGTTAGTCGAAGAAAACATAGCCCTTATCAAAAAAGCGAGAGCCTACTTAGGGGCTAGGCCAATTATAATCGGAGTTGGTGGCCTAAGTACTGAAAATGATGTGCTTTCTTGTTTAGACGCTGGTGCTAATCTTGTGCAGTTATATACTGCTTTTATCTACCAAGGACCAGGCCTAGTAAAAAGAATGAATAGAAAGTTAGCCAATTCTTGAACTTATGGCACTCTCTATGGTAGAGAAAAAAGTTCAGATTTTGGAGGACTTATGTCTCAAGTATGCGAATTAACAGGAAAGCGCCCAGCTTACGGAAATAAAGTGAGCCACTCAAACATCAAATCTCGTACGAGATGGATGCCAAACCTAAGAAGAAAGCGTTATGAAATTCCTGAACTTAAACAAACTTTTTCTTTATTGCTTTCTACAAGAGCGATTCGAACTATTGATAAATTAGGTGGAATCACTCCTGCAATCATGAAGGCTAAAAATGATCTACTTTCTGATCGCTTACAAAAAGCAAGAGCAAAGATCTATAGTAGCCGAGTGAAGAAAACAAAACTTGGTCAAGCTAAGAAAACCAAATAATTTTTTATTTCTTTGGTTTTAAGAATGGGGCGATTTCCAAATCGCCCTTTTTATTTGCTCGATTTTGCTAAAGATCTCTTCTTTAGAAAGAATTTTCTCTACAGTGGGTGATGCCTCATGAGCGGCTACTAGTTCTAAGTTTTTCTCTTTTTTTTCGTGAGAACGAACCAAAGCATATTTATTGCTGTATTTTCCTCTATTCCATTTTTTACAACAATCTAAGCAGGCAGATTCTTTTAAGCGTCTTCTTGTGGGAACTTCTTTTCCGCAGTTTTTACAATAGTACCAATGCTTAACTTCTGTAAGCTGTGGCACGGGGTTATAGCGTTTTGCCCCGACGGTTTTCATAATTTTGTGAAATTCGGGAGTGTGACCGTAAGGCCTATTATGAAACCATAGATAATAATGGATCATTTCGTGAAGTATTGTGTCGCGAACGTGCATGCTCCCTTCAGGCAAAGCTTTTAAATAATCGGCTATTTCAATTTTTGCTAGGCGAGCAAAAGCAAAGCGCTTTGATCCTGGAGAAAATCTGCCTGCAGTTGTTCTCAGCTTTTTATTCCACTGCAATAGGGGGGTGGGTAGCGATTGCTGAAAGTGGAGCGTATTTAGTTCTAAAAAAATTTGTTCTAAATCCATATGCGTTTATAAAACCCCTACTGGAATCTATCATTCCAGACTTGACCGGTGTTTGGCAAACGTCTACATTCGCTCACATGAAAAAATGGCAAGTCGGAGTAGTTGGGTACGGATTTATTTCAGGTAAGGGTCATGTCCCTGCTTTTTTAAAAAGGGAAGATGTAGAAATAGTAGCAATTGCTGATATTTGCGAAAAAAGAAGAGAAATCGCTAAACAAACCCTTCCGAACGCAAAAATCTACTCTACTTATCAAGAGCTTATACAAAATGAGCCTAATTTAGAAATTTTAGATATTGCTACTCCCCCCTGTGATCATGCTGAGATTGCAATCGCAGGCTTAAAGGCCGGTTTGCATGTTTTATGTGAAAAGCCGCTAGCAACCTCAACGCAAGAAGCAAAAACAATGATAGAAACGGCAAAGTTATCTCAAAGAGTGTTGTTTCCCTGTCATAACTACAAACACGCACCTGTAGTTAAAACAATTCAAGAGGCGATTGACTCAGCAAAGCTGGGTGAGATTACAAGTGTTACTCTGCAAACGTTTCGAAATACCCATGCTAAGGGAGTAAAAGAGTGGAAAACAGACTGGAGAAGAGAGTTTCGTTATAGTGGCGGTGGCATTGGAATGGATCATGGTTCCCATTCTTTCTATCTCACTTTTGCGTGGTTGAAGTCTCTTCCGATAAATATAAATGCTCGTGCTGTCACCTTAAATCAAGAGTGGGATACAGAAGATAATTTGACAGTTAGCTTAGAGTTTCCGAATAAAAAATTTGCTCATGCTTACTTATCTTGGACGGCTGGGATGAGAAAAGTTTGTTATACAGTACAGGGAACTAAAGGTGCGATTTCTGTAAATGATGATGAGGCAGAGCTATCGATTGGCTTTCCAAATACAGGATCACATGCAGGCACGAACGATTATTCTGTGAAGAAATTTACTATCGAGAGTGATTGGATGGACGCTTCTCACACCAAATGGTTTAATTCTATGTTCGATCTATTCTTAAAAGCGATAGATGAGAACGATTACGTAAATAAAGAAATTTTAGAGAGCTATGCTTGTGTTGAGGTTATTGAAAAATCGTATCTCTCTTCTAAAGAACAAGGCCTGAACTTAACTCTAGAGACAAACCTAAAGGTATAAACGAATGATTGATTCAAAAGCAATTGCTGAAAAAATTCGTAAACGAATAGAAGAAAATTTTTCTCCCTCTATTTTAGAAATAGCTGATCAATCGCATTTGCACAAAGGGCACCGCCAGTCCGGTGGTGGTGGGCATTTTTTGCTCAAAATACAATCTAAAAAATTCAACGGATTGAGCCCATTGGCTAGGCAGCGATTAGTGTTGTCGCTATTTAGTGATATGATGGACAAAGATATCCACGCTTTATCGTTTCAGTGTCTTCCCGAGTAAGAAAAGTGGGATTAAAAGTGATCGCACTTTAACTTATAGTTAGACTTTCGCCCTCGTTCAATAAGTTCTACTTCTAGGGTAAATGTATCTAGGGTTTGGTAGTTTTTTGGTACAGTGAGATTGGCTTTTCTAGTTTTATTTAAGCTATCTACTTCAGTAATAAGAACTATGCCATTTCGACTCATACGGCTCATTCTATATTCTGCGTATAGAATACCAACCGGCGGAAAACCATTCCAATAATCCATTTCGAATCTTCCTGCTCTGCCGTTGCTATCGGCTCTAATAATAGCGCTCATTTGCTCTGAAAACTCTATGGATTTACAGCGGAAAACTTCATCGGCATAAGCAGCAGTGCTTAAAAGGAGTGCGAAAATACTAAAGAAAAGTAGGTTTTGTTTTTTCATTAGAATACCCTTAAAAATAGATTCGTTAAATGCGGTGCATAATAGCTAGGAAGTGGTGCAATCGCAAGAAAAATAAAGTCAGCATTTAAGAGTAGGAAAGATGAGAGTTTTTCCTTGAGCTGAAGCTAGCAAACCCAAAGAAATTCTTGTATTTTTCTGTTCAATCATTTAGGAAATACATTCAACGATTTTTTAACAAAACTAACCCAGCTCTAAAGGCTGAAAGGATGAAAAATGGCTACCTATTCACTGGATAAAGTGCGCAATATTGGGATTTCTGCCCATATCGACTCGGGAAAGACAACACTCTCTGAGCGTATCTTGTTTTATACAGGAAAAATTCACGCCATCCATGAAGTAAGAGGTAAAGATGGTGTTGGTGCGATCATGGACTCTATGGACCTTGAGAGAGAAAAAGGGATTACCATTCAGTCAGCTGCAACTTTCTGTGAGTGGAAAGATATTAATATTAACCTAATCGACACTCCTGGACACGTAGATTTTACTGTAGAAGTAGAACGCTCTCTAAGAGTTCTTGATGGTGCGGTAATGGTTCTTTGCGGTGTATCTGGCGTTCAGTCGCAGTCAATTACTGTAGACCGTCAGATGAAGCGATATAACGTTCCTCGTTTAGCTTTCATTAATAAACTAGATAGAGCTGGAGCGAATCCATTTCGAGTGATCGATGCAATTCGTGAAAAGCTTCACTTAAATGCAGCTCCTGTGCAGATTCCTATTGGCTTAGAAGACCTACACAAAGGTGTTGTTGATCTTGTAAAAATGAAAGCCTATTTTTTCGATGGCGAAAATGGAGAAACCGTTCGCGTAGAAGAAATTCCAGCAGAAAATAAAGCCTTAGCTGATGAAAAGCGCGCAGAGATGATTGAAAAATTAGCCGACGTTGATGATGCGATCGGTGAAAAATTTTTAATGGAAGAAGAAATATCTGAAACAGAATTAGTGGCTGCTCTTAGAAGACAAACGATTGCTCTTAAATTTGTTCCAGTATTTATGGGTTCAGCATTCAAGAACAAAGGTGTTCAGCCACTTCTTGATGGTGTAAGTGCGTATTTGCCTGCACCAACAGAAGTAAAAAACGAAGCTCTTGACCAAAGCAATAATGAGCAAAAAATTACGATCCCAAGTGACACTTCTGCTCCACTAGTAGCGCTCGCATTCAAACTAGAAGATGGAAGATACGGTCAGCTTACTTATATGAGAATTTATTCGGGCACTGTGAAAAAAGGAGATATGATTTACAATATCTCTGCGGGCGATAAGAAAATCAAAGTGCCAAGAATTGTACGAATGCACTCTAGTCAAATGCAAGACGTAGAAGAAGCTAAAGCAGGAGATATCGTAGCCTTCTTCGGAATTGAGTGTGCTTCTGGTGATACGTTCACCGATGGAAACGTAAAATACACCATGACTTCTATGTTTATTCCGGCTTCAGTAATTTCTTTGGCTGTTGCGCCTAAAGATAAGAGTGGTCAAGCAAACTTTTCTAAAGCGCTAAACAGATTCACTAAAGAAGACCCAACTCTTCGTGTTTGGAGAGATGAAGAGTCTGGTGAAACCATTATGAGTGGAATGGGTGAGCTTCACTTAGAAATTTATATTGAACGTATGAAACGTGAATATAATTGCGAAGTGATTGCTGGTAAGCCTCAAGTTGCATTTAGAGAGACAATCTCTGCAGCTACACCATTCAACTATACACACAAAAAACAGAGTGGTGGTGCTGGTCAGTTTGCAAAAGTTGTTGGTGTTGTAGAGCCGATTACTCCTCTAAATTTAGAAAATCCTTACGAGTTTGTGGATGAAATCGTGGGTGGAACTATTCCTAGAGAATATATTCCAAGCTGCGATAAAGGATTTCAAGAGCAAGTTAAAAAAGGTCTCTTAATTGGAATGCCAGTAGTAGGATGTCGCTTCAAATTACAAGATGGTCAATACCACGATGTAGACTCTTCGGATATTGCATTTAGAATTGCAGCTATGGCGGCATTTAGAGAGTGCTATGCTAATGCGAAGCCAACGATTCTTGAGCCAATTATGAAGCTTGAAGTACAAGCTCCAGAAGAGTTTCAAGGTTCTGTTATGGGTCAGGTAAACCAAAGACGAGGAGTGATTCAAGGATCAAGCACCAATATGGGCTATGTGACTATTGAAGCAACGGTACCTCTTGTAGAAATGTTTGGTTATTCAACGGATCTTCGTTCTGCAACTCAGGGTAAGGGTGAATTCTCCATGGAGTTTGCTGAATACCAGCCGGTTCCTAGAAACGTTCAGGACGAAATGGTGAAAAAATACCAGGAGAAGAGAGCAAAAGAGAATAAGTAGTTTTCTCTTTTGTGTAAGAAAAAGCCTAATGCGTATGCGTTGGGCTTTTTTTTTAATCTAATAACGAAGTCGGAATTACACAAAACTCTGTTTGCCCTGCGTCCGAATAAGCAAAGGATGTGCTATTGGTAACAAAGCCGTAATTTGGAGCTGTACAAGAGGTTCCTGTGCAGTTTCCACCAATGTATTGCTGTGTGGTGAGATCTGCTGGAGCTGCAGCGTCAGGATCTTGAATTTCATTCGCTACTAGCGAACCAGGTAGGTTTGTGTCAGCGATATTCGCTGTTGTGGCATTATAAAAAATTCTACGCACTAGACCTGGAGGGCAAACGGTATTGCCTAGGAATGTACTGGTTTTTGCGGCGAATCCATAAGGCAGGGTAGGCATAGATGGGCCTGCTGCAAGTAGAACAGGGATTTCATAGATTCCTGTTTGCTCTGAATAGAGACCGAATTGCTCTGCTGTAGTTGTTCCAGTGCCAGTATCAGTGCAATCAAGGCGTTTGATTTGTACATCGCAAATTTTATCCGTTGAACCACCGTTATATAAGGCATCAGCAATTCTTAGAGGAAAGTTCGTAGAAAGGTTATCTGAGTATAGGTAAAAGGGAAAAGGTAGCTTTAAAATACAATATACAGATCCACAACCTGAAGCAGCTTGGGCAGAACAGTCAAAAGAGGTTATGGTTGTGCCAATCTTTTGTAAAAAATGATAATCGCAATAGTACTTTGATACAGTTCTAATTCTATTTACATTCAACTCTGAACCAATAAGTTTTTGTGCCGTTAAAGACGTATCGTCTAATATATCAAAAATAGGACTAATCGCAGTAGAGTTTAAATTTCGAATGCGAACTTTTGCTAAGCTTCCAAGAACACCATCGTATTCACAGCGAAAGTAGTTTCCATTTGAATCAAAGCTTATCTCTGTAGAGTCAGACTCTTCTAACTCTGTTTCTGTAGCGTCTAAAAATTCACATACGCAATTTGTACCAGCAGAATTACAAGTAGCAATCATTGTGGTTTTTGTATTGGCGGCCCCTTGTAAGTACACATATTTATTAAGAGGGGCTGCAGCAGCTGAATCTCTATAAGCAAAATTAAATTTAAAAGTATCTACATTGGCTGTATCGGTTGCAGTAAAATCAATTTTAGAATTGCCTAAGGTCTTTGGCTTCGTATCTAAACAAGAGACGAAAATATAGGTGCCCGCAAAAACAAAGAGGGCAATTGTCACAACTTTTCTAATTTTATACAGTTTTTTCAATCTTTATGAATCCTCAATTAGATTCCTGTGAGTAGATCTCGTGGAATCGCACAAACAACGGGGGTTAAAGAATTATACGAAGCAGTGAGCGCGGTAGTAGAGCCGGCAAAGGTAGCATTCTTACAGCTACCAATATTTTCATCTTGTGGTGGTGGGTTCGCATTACAGCGAGGCCCACCAGAGCCAGGGCCTCCAGTATAGGCGTTTGGTTGTCTTGTGACAGTATAAGAATTAGCAGCTGGGGCATCGGTTTCAGCCTCTACTAAGGTGTTATTTAAATTATTGCTTACGTTAATAAAGCTTGATCCTGGACTTGGTTGTCCGTCTGGGTTTGTAAACATACCTGCAATAATCGATGGTGGCTGAACTACATAAGGGCGAATTTTAATAAGACCAAGTGGGCAGTTTCCAGCATTATCAGGAAGGGCCGCATATCCAAAAATTTCAGTAGAATTGTCGCCTTCTGGTGCTTTTGTCATTGTTACACCTACAATAAAAGGTGCTGCAGATTGTTTGTAGAGGCCATAGCGAAGTACAGGGGTTGCACCTGTGCAGTTAACTTTAAAGAAATCTGTTCTTTCGCAGATATCACCATCAAAGGTAGACACTGTGTAGGCAGGAAAGTTTGTATCTTCTTGGCTTTGGTATAAGTAGAAGTTATAGGGTGCAGAGACGATACCTAAGCGCTGAGAGGCTGTACAGTTAATCGCATTTGCATTTACCCCTTCTCCTTCAAAGAAGGTTCGCTGACATTCGTAGCGAAAGATTTTTCGTACTTTCTTTTTATCTAACGATCCAAGAACTTGCTCAAGTGTTAGCGTGGTGTCGATTTTAATTAGTCCTGATGTTTTTGCTCCATCAGTTGTTTTTATTTTTACGTAAGTGAAAAGGTCTGGATCTACACCACCATTATTGATCACGCAGCTATAGCTGTTATTCGAAGAGCTGATTCCTACAGATGAACTTCCCTTTGGAGCAGTATCTGATGTGCCTTGATAGAACTCACAGGTACAACTTGCGCCGGCGGCACCACATAGATTTACCAAATTAGCAGAGGCAACGCCTATGGTGCCTTGAAGGGTAACGGTTAGGCCATCATCAGGACTTACATCTTTGCGATAAGCAGCTGTGATAGAGAAAGAATCTGCATCGGTTGTAGGTGTCCCGGTGCCTCCGACAACTTTTTTACCCAAAGTTTTTACCCCAGTGTTTAAACAGGATGGTAGTAGTGCAATACAAAGTGTTGATAATATAAGCCAACGGATTGATTTCATTGTTCTTCTCCCAATACCCAGTACGAAATTCACCTTATATTATTCTATCGTCCGTTTAGCGATACCACAATAGTGTATAAGATATTGAGTTTACACGGTTTTTATAAAAAAATTCTAAGATTTTTTTTACTCTATTCTTTGGAGAAGGCGAGAGAGCCTGCCGATTTCTTTTGTTTGATTCGCTTTAGGGCTTACGTCCTTGGCATAAAATTCAGATACGAGAACATTATTTCTCAAAACATCAAGAGTTTCTGAATCTGAGCGGTCTAAAGATGAAGATC
>JAMLID010000022.1 GCA_023954355.1 Oligoflexia bacterium
ATTTGCATTATAAAGTTTCGGAACAGTTTTTTGACTCTGTTGAAGAATCTGATTTTTCTCGTTTAAAGAAGCTTTACAGAACAAATGTAAAATCTTTTTTTAAAAAAATACAGTCTGCTTTTAAAAATGCCGAATCTGAATATCAGAATGCACAAACAGCAGAACTTCATTTAAAGAAGGGCAAAACTCTTTCTGCTAATTTATATAAATTAGGGCCAAATAATTTTCCTGAAAGTGATACAGTTCTATTAGATGGTGAAGAGATTAAGCTGAATAAGGTTCTTTCTTATAGTGATAACGCGCAGATAATTTTTAAAAAAGCAAAAAAATTGGGTAAAGCCAATGAAACTTCAGCTGACCGGTTAGATGAAATTAGAAAAAAAGTTGTCGAAATAGAAGACCTAATTCGTAGATTAGAAGATGCAAAATCGTTTGAAGAATTATCTGAGTTAGACACAGTTCTTAAAAAGTACGCTATCGATGTTCCAGATTTAACTGTAGATAAAAAAAGTAGCTCAATCGAACCTAAAGAGTATTTAGTTTTTAAATCATCTGATGGGTTCACTATTTACTGCGGTAGAAACCAAGAAGAAAATAGAAAAGTTACGTTTCGATTATCTAAAGGGAATGATTTATGGATGCATGTTAGGGGTATTCCTGGCTCTCACGTAATCATAAAGTCAGAGAAAGGAAAATCTTTTCCTTTAGCGACCTTGCTTGAAGCTGCGCAAATATGTGTATTTTATTCTAAAGTGAAGAGAGACAAAAAGGTAGAAGTAGATTATACCTTAAAAAAATATGTAAAGTCTATTAAGGGAACGTTAGCAGAAGTTTCTTATACTGAGAACAAAACATTGCTTGTAAGCTTAGAGCCAGATTTTATGAAAACAATGAAGTCTAATTCTTAGTATTATTTTTTTGAGCTTTCGAGCGTAAATAATCTATATAAAAATTTATGTGCATCTTCTTTTGAAAGTATTTTATTTTCCAAGCAGGCGATTTCTAGTTTTTTGTACGAATCGGAGACTTTACTTAATTCTGGTTTGAATACGTCAATGATTTCTTTTTGTGTAAAAAATAATTGAGGGAATAAATCTTTTTGGCTCCATCTTTGTTTGTCTTTTTTTATTGCTTCGGTTTCTAAAGACAAATAATCACAGATTATTAATATTTCATTAATAAATTTTTCACGTAAAAAATACTTCTTTTGAGCAAGACTTAATTCAGAATATTTTTGTGCTAATTGGAATTGGTTTGAAAGAAGGTTTATATTTTTCTTCCATTCTTTTTTTATTTTCAACTTTTCCAGCTGAAAATTTTTATCTAAAATTTGAATTAGAAAAAGCTTTTGATCTAGTTCTTTCAGTTTCGGTGATTGTTTATTTGAAACACTAATCTGATTGGTAGAAAAAATTTCACGCCAAATACCCATTTGTTCTAGATCGAGTATGCCATTCAAAAAGGTATCGCTTTCTATTGTTTTAAAAAATTCATCTGAAATTCTTTCTATACTTACTTTAGACAAAGTGTGAATGTTATTTTTAATACTTTGGATAATATCTTGATCAATCTGAAAGTTATATTTAGACAGCTGTGATTTAAATCGAATTGCCCTGAGAATTCTAAGAGCATCTTCGGAGAATCTCCGATTAGAATCGCCAACTGTTTTAATTTTTCTGTCTTGAATATCTTTATAGCCATTTTGAAAATCAAGTATTTCACCTCTTTGAAAATCAAAGTAGAGGGCATTCATCGTAAAATCTCTTCTTTCAGAGTCTTCTTCGATGGAGCCGAATTTTATTTTATTGGGTCGACGATGGTCTTCATAAATACCGTCTTTGCGAAAAGTAGCTACTTCTACGGATTGGTTTTCAATTATGACCATCATGATGCCGAACTTTTTCCCTATTGGCTTGGTGTAGTCAAATAAAGACTCTACAGCCTCAGGAGTGGCATTAGTTGCTATATCAAAGTCTTTGGGGGATTTTCCTAGGCAGATATCTCGCACAGCGCCACCAACGATAAAAGCATCAAATTGATTTGCATGTAGAGTATTTAAAACATCTTGTATATATAGGGGAATCCAATTTGTATCTAAAAAGGGGATTCTATGCATACTCAAGATTTACCACTGCTTCGCTTGAATCGCTATCCCAGCGAAAGAAGAAGGTCTCGTCATCCATGGATTTTTAGTAATGATATCGATCAAACAAGCTTTTCTCAAAAAATTGAGTCTGGAAGTATAGTTTCTGTTGAAGATACCCAAGGGAAATTTGTGGGATATGGGTTTTACTCTGCTAGTTCTTTGATCGCGATACGAATATTTTCTAGAGATAAAAGGACGATATTTTCTGAAAATCTCATTCAAGAGAGGCTAATTAAATCGCTTAAACACAAAAATATGCTCTTTAATGAAGAAGAGTGCGGCCTTACTTATAGAGCGATTAACGGTGAGGGAGACGAGTTACCTGGTTTGATTATAGATAAATTTCAAGGAGCTTGGGTAATTGAAGCTCACGCGAAGTGGGTAGAAAAGCATCTCTCTTTAATAGTTGCTTCACTGGAAGCAGCTGAAAAAGAGGTATTTCAGGGCTCAAAAAACGCTATTGTTTATAGAAGTGATACTAGGTCTTCAGATTTAGAGACTATAGAGAAAAAATCAGAACTCATAAAAGGGTCTTTAGGCGATGTATTTGCCATGGAGCATGGAATTCGATTTCCGATTGATGTTTTGAGCGGCCAAAAAACAGGTTTCTTTTTTGATCAAAGAGAAAATCGAAACGTTTTAAAAAGATTAGCATTAAATGATTCTTTAGCAGATCAAAAATCAGCGCTTGATATTTGTTGCCACTTAGGTGCCTGGGGTTTGGGTTTAGCTAAGGCAAAATATAGAAAAATTGTTTTTTGTGACAGATCAGAAAAGTCTATAGAGACGATAAAACAAATTATTGAAATAAATAAAATATCTGGGAATTTTGAATTTTTAATTGAAGATGTAGAAAATCTTAAAGAGCTTTTGCCAAAAAAAGAATTTGATCTTGTGAATATTGACCCTCCGGCATTAATTCAATCGAAAAAAATGGTTACCCAGGGAATAAAAGCATACGAAAAATGGAATCGCATAGCCCTGTCCCTTTTAAAGAAAGAGGGACTTTTGAGTAGCTCAAGCTGCTCTTATCATCTTTTTTATGAAAAATTTGAAGAGCTATTGAGCCGCTGTTTTTTAGATCATGATAGAGTCGGAAAATTAATTTATAGAGGTTTTGAAAGCAGAGACCACTCTATAGTTCCAGAAATGCCAGAAGGCAGATATCTAAAAAATATTATATTTCAGATGAATAACTAAAGCCCTGAAAGATTATTTTTTTAGTAAATCAAAGGCCGCTGAATAGGGGTCGAGTTTTCTTTCGACCACTTCTTTTAAAAGTTCTTGGCCTTGTTTGGTTGACAGTTTTTCTTGCAAATATAGTTTTAGTTGATCAGAGGCTATGGCAGATATTGATTTATGTGCAGCTTTAATTCTGCGATTCTTCATTAGTCCAGAATCAATTAAGAATTTTTTATGTTTCATTAGAGCATCAAAAACATCAGTGGTGCCTATTTCTCTATCAGCCGAACATTTTACTACGGGTATAGCCCAAGTTTGATTGTGGTTTCCGATTTCTAGCATAGCACTAAGTTCTTTTACGATATGATCTGCACCTTGTCGGTCACTTTTATTTACAGTGAGAATGTTAGCAATTTCTAAAATTCCTGCTTTCATCATTTGTATGTCGTCGCCACTTTCAGGAACAAGTACAACATTTATGGTGTCTGCAATATCTAGCACTCCAAGTTCTGTCTGCCCAACACCAGCGGTCTCAATAAAAATAGTATCGTAACCAAAGGCATCCATAACAGTTGCAACTTCAGCAGTTGAGCGTGAAAGGCCACCTTCGTTCCCTCTAGTGCCAATTGATCGAATAAACACTCCTGCATCTGCGGCATGTTCTTGCATGCGAATTCTATCCCCTAGAATGGCTCCCCCAGAGAAGGGTGAAGAAGGGTCGACACATATGACTCCAACCAAGTGACCTTGCTTTCTTGCAATTTTAATTAATTTATCAGTGAGTGTAGACTTACCTGCTCCTGGAGGACCAGTGATTCCTATTAAGTGAGCATGGCCAGACTTAGGATAAATCACTTTAAGTGGAATATTAATATTTGGATCATTATTTTCTATAAGTGTAATGAGCCTTGCTAGAGCACGTTGGTCTTTTTTTAAAACCCTTTTTGCTAGGTCAATATAGTACTCTAGATTCATTTTTGTTTAGCTTTCTTGATGAGAGAAGTTGTCGATTTTCCATTAACAAAGCTAAGAGAGTACACTTTGCCACCTTTACTCATAACATGATCAGCCCCAACGATATTTTCTATTTTCCAGTCGCCGCCTTTGACCAAAATATTTGGAGATAAATTTTTGATAATATTGGCTGGTGTTTCGGTGTGAAACCATGTGACACAATCTACGCACTCTAAGCCAGCAATAACTTTTAAGCGGTCTTTTAGAGTAACAATTGGTCTACCCTTGCCTTTTAGTTTTTGCACAGAGAGGTCACCATTAAGAGCGACCAATAAATAATTGCCCATAGATTTAGCTTGCTCTAGATATTGAATGTGTCCTGAATGAAGAAGATCAAAGCACCCGTTGGTGAATACGATCTTCTTTCTCTTTTTCTGTTGATTTTTTACCCACTGAGAAGCGGCCTTGGGAGTTAAGATCTTTTTTTTGGTTGGCAGCATTAATAATCACCGAATTAAGAAATTTTTCTAACGATAGATCCGCTATATTTATCGTGCCAGGGCCGGCGCTTTTTATCCCAGAAGGATGCTAGTAAGCCAAGGAATCCTAGTGTGGTGCCTAAGGTAAACAAGATCATTCTTAAAACTGCATGTTTTAAGCCAGTGGGTTTTTGGTATTTATCATCTTCAACAACTCTTAAGCCTAAAATCATTTTACCAAGAGTTTGGCCACCAAAACTTTCTGAGATTAGTATAGATGTGAAAAGAATCGCTGCGAAAAGACTTAATGGAGTTTTTATATCAGAAGAGAAAATTTCGACTGCTTGTGCACCAAAGCTAAACTTCCACGCAAAAGCACATGGGACTCCGACCATAAATATGTCGATGGCGAATGCAAAAAATCTTTGTACTAATGGAGCTCCAGGATCTTGTACTGAAGCAGTATTATTCGCTACATTGGAGGTACTGTTTGTGTTTGTTTTACTGTCTCGGTGAATGGGGTACGAATATTTCACAGTGCCGGCTAGTGTAGCGGCTGAACCTTGATAGGTACTACTTTTAGTAGCGGGTTTAGCGGTATTTGAATCAGTGATTTTAGGGTTGTTCTGAAATCCTAACCCCTCGCTTAAAGCAGAAAAACCCAAGTGTTCTTCTGTTAAATCATCTAACTCATTTAGCTCTGGTGAATCCATGTTCATTTCTTTGTTATATCCTATGGAACTGAAAAATCAATGAAGTGTCGGCAAAGAGCTGAAGATACGATCCCCGCCGTCTCTCCTCTCAAAATTCTAGGGCCAAGAGAAGATGCTTGAAAGCCCGCGTTAATTGCTTGTTCTATCTCTTGTGAGCTGAAGCCGCCCTCTGGACCAACTAATATGATAATATTTTTAACATTTTGTAGGTCACCGGCAGAAGAAAGTACTTTTTGAAGAGAGATTTTTGTCTGAGGATCTAAGATAATTTTTATATCAGTCTTGGGCTGATTCAATATGTCTGAAAAAGTAGGGAATTGCGTAATCGTAGGCACGAAAGAATTCTCTGATTGCTTACATGCGGAAATGGCTATTTTTTTAAATCTATCAACTTTAAAATTCGTTATTTGAGAGTATTGGGAGGCAAACAATTTAACCTCATCGACTCCGACTTCAGTTATTTTTTCGATTAACCAATCCATGCGTTGAGGCTTAAGATTTGCTTGGCATAAAGTAAGCTTTGGGTTCTTTTGAAATTCAGTTGTTACTTCTAAGACGTCAACAATGACCTCTTTTTTCCTAATAATACTAATAACAGCCTTTGCCTTTTGGCCGCGACCATTCATGAGGTAGATTTCATCGTTTTGACTTAGTCTTAGCACTTTAGCTATATGATTTGATTCTATTTCATCTAATGAAATAGAATGATTTTTTTCTAGAAGATTTTCATAATAAAAAAATCTCATTCTTTACTCGCATATAAAAAGGTCTTCCATCCACCATTGGGATAAAGCCTTATATTGGAAACGTTTTTTCTAAAAACAGCAACATTCATATTATGCCAAAGGTTTATATACGGTATATCTTCTCTTATTATTTCTTGTGCTAATAGATATTGCTTTTTGCGTTCTTCCATAGAAAAAGAGCCTTCTGCTTTTTCAAGTAATGAGTCCATTCTTTTATTATTATAAGCAGTTCTATTGTTTCTCATTTGTTCTGTGGAGTGAAAAATTTCATAATAAATTCTAGGATCGGTAACTCCCACCCAGCGTAGACTGTAAATTTCTGAATTTCCTGATTTTACATCATTGTAAAAAATTCCCCACTCGAAGGCGCGCAGCTTTAAATCTATTCCAATTTTTTTTGCTTGAGCAGCTAACACTTTAGCATTTTCTACTATTGCCATATTGGTAGTCGTTTTTAGCTCTAGAGTTAAAACTGGCTTATTATTTTCTCCATTAAAGTAACCAGCATTATCTAAATGCTTTTTTGCCAGCTCTAAGTTCTGATTAATAATCGGCAAGTCAAGATTGGCGTAATAGTTTGTATCTGCTAATAGGTTTCTAGCTTGTGTTGCCATGTCTTTGCTTTTGAAGTGTAAAATTTTAGGAATATCAAAAACTAGTTCTAGTGCTTTTCTTACTTCTTTATTGGCTAATTTAGGGCTTCTAAAATTTAAACCTAAATAAGAATAAGCAATTCCTGCGCTTTTCAGTACAACTAAATTAGTGTCTTGGTCTTTTTCTATTAGATCTACTTTTCTATAGTTTAAATCATTTAAAATAATGTCTATTTCACCACGAACTAATTTAAGGTAACGCGATAAATCGTCTCGTATTACTTTAATTTTTATATAAGGGATTTTTGAATTATGAATACAGTTATGAACAGAAGATTTTTTTAGAGTAATTTCTGAATTTGATATTTGTTCTAAAGTATAAGGACCGACTCCGTTTAAGCTATTAGGTTTTAGTTTTGCTTCCTCTAAAGAAGCATCTAATATTTTAAGAATTGCTAAGTCAGTTAATAATCCAGGTTCTGCTTTTTCTGTTTCTAAAATAAATTCGTAATCATTTATAAGGGAAATCTTTTTAATCCTATTTAATGTTTCGGCATAAGGAGAATTTAATTCTTCGTTAGTATATATTTCCCAAGAGTGAATAACCTCTTTGGAGGTTATGGGTTTGCCCGAAGCAAACGTACAGTTTTTTCTAAGAACGAATTTAATTCTTTTTGGGTCAATATATGAAAACGACTCAGCTAAATAGGGTTCTGGTATGAGCTTTTCTGAAATAGCAACTAAACTAGAGTGTGTAAGTTCATTTATGTGTTGAGTATTTGCGTCGGTTGCGTATAGGGGATTTAAGCTAGAGACGGGTGCTGTAATTGCCGTAGTTAGTGTATTTTGCGGAGAAACATTAGTATTTGAGCAAGAAAAGAGAGTCAATGCAGAAAAAAATAAAAACCTGTTGAATAGGGGCTTCATTGGTTAGAATTTTATCATCACTGGAGTTTAAATTGTATGTGTCGTTTTATATTTATATTTCTTTTATTCTCTTTAAATTCATTTGCGGAAGAAAAGAATAGTTTTTCAAAGCCTTTTGAAACCACTTTAAATTTTTTACCTAAGAAAACCGATGTATCTGTTTCAATTTCTGTCTTAGGAGATAAAACCTCTCTTTTTTCTTACCAGGGAGATAAGTATCTAGTCCCGGCCTCAAATATGAAATTAATAACCTCTTATTCGGCCTTAAAAAGAATGGGCGCTGGTTATCAGTATAAGAGTGAGATATTCAAAAAAGGAGATGATTTAATCATCTCCTCTGATGGTGATCCATATCTTACCAGCGAGAGACTATGGATATTGGCTCGGTCTGTAGCTAGATTGGGTAAAAAGAAATATAAGTCTATCAAAGTAAATCAATGGAATTTTGATAAATTTTATAAAGGGCTAAGTAATTGGGATGAAAGCGGAGAGCCATTTACAGCTATAGTAAGCTCGACGAGTTTTAATTTTAATTCATATGAAATTCACTACGGCAAAAGGCTTTCTGATGAAAAAATATTTGCAGTTTTGGGCCCAGAAGAGAGTTCTTTTTGTAAAATTGAAAATAAATTAAAATTTCAGTCTGGAAGATCAAGATCGATAGCCGTAAATGAAATCAGAAACAATACCTGTAAGCTTGTAGTAGAGGGCGCTATTGGGTCTAGCGCTAGTCCTGGTATCGTGTATTATTCTAATACGAATCCATCGGAATATTTAGCCTATAGCTTATATGAAATGTTGAAAAAAGAAGGTATCGAGGTAGAGAACCCATACGGAGGCGAGGTCTTTTTAACTGAGGGAGATTTAGGTGAAAGTTTGGCAGAAAGTAAAAGCCCTCAATTAAGAGAAATACTGCAACTATTAAACACGTATAGTAATAATTTTATGACAGAAATGGTTTTATTTAGCCTCTCCGGTCATAGAGAGAAAAGAGCAAATTATGAACAGTCTCTTGATCTGGTTAAAGGCGATTTAGATAAAATAAATCAGTGTAAGGACGCTAAAATTTTTAATGGCTCTGGTTTGTCTTGGGATAGCAAATTATCGGCCAACTGCATTGTAGAAATATTTCAAGAATCATTCAGAGATATGCGCATATTTGCCGATCTAATAAGTGGGCTGCCAATAGGTGGTGAAGTGGGAAGTTTGCGCTCACGCTTCAGAAATTTATCAAAAAATTTCGATCCATCAAAAGTGAGAGCAAAAACAGGAACACTGTGGAGTAAACATACGATTTCGTCCTTGTCTGGTGTTACGGAAGATAAGAATGGAAGAAAAGTAATTTTTTCTTTGATTTCTAATTATCCAGAGCCTGGACCCGGCAAGTTGCAGGAGCTAAAACGTTGGGAAGAAAAAGTAATCGAAGCTATTCAATTGCATTCTTTTTAATCACGGTATTTTTAACCAGTACAACGGGTTTTTGTGAAAAGTTTGAGCACTTATACTTTGGTAATTTTAAAAATCTTCCAGACAACGTTTCTTCATTTGAAATTGAGCCAGATCTTCGGCCTCGTGTAATGTTTTGGGTTAATATTTATTCCAAGTACCATTCTTGGGATTACGTTGTTCACGATGTTAATTTATCCGTACCTAGTTTATGATTTTTGATACAAAAAAGTTCCTAAAAGCAGATCATCATAAAAATGAAAGAGATGTTGTTAGATCGATTAAAAAAGTAAATTCAGTATTTTTGAAAAACGAAAAAGATATAGATAAGACGAAAGCTGAGTTATCTGGTGTTGATTTGAAAATTTTCAATATTTTTATTGATAGTGCAAAATTAGATTATTTATCAGAAGCTGGCGATTTAAAAAATATAAGAACACAAGCTGGACTACGTGATGGTTTAGAAGATGCGCTTTTTATTTCAGGTAGATATTTGCCTAGGATGAAAGACGTATTTAAAAATTTCGGATTACCTGAAGAAATATCTTATTTGCCTTTCGTAGAAAGTGGCTTTAATAAAAAAGCGGTTTCAAAAGTTGGTGCATCTGGCATATGGCAATTTATGCCGTATACTGGAAAACTATACTTGCGTGTAAATGACGTTATCGATGAAAGAAATGATCCTATGAGAGCAGCAGAAGCTGCTGCTAGACTAATGAGTGGAAATTATAAAGCGCTAGGTAAATGGTCATTGGCAATTACAGCATACAACCATGGTAGAGCAGGTGTAGCGAATGCTGTCAAAACCACAGGTTCGGATAAGTTGAATGAGATTATAGAAAATTATCAAAGCCCAAGCTTTGGCTTTGCTTCTAAAAACTTTTTTGTATGCTTTGTTGGTGCAATGTATGTTGTTAAAAATAGTGATACTTTGATTGGCGAAATTCCTAGGGCGAAAAAACTAGAGTTCGATGAATTTGTGATGCCACACTACATGTCTGTAGAAGATTTTCTTGCCGGTATGGATATTGATTTATTTACGTTTAAAGAGTTAAATCCTGCTCTTACTCCTACTGTATACAAGGGAGAGAGGAGAATACCAATAGGATATACCGTTAGGGTTCCTATAGAAAATCGAGAAGATTTTCTACCTAGATATGAACGCATCTCGAAAACTAAAAAATTTGATACACAAATTGAAGACGAACTAGGTAAAGAAAAAGGACTAGCTTCTGTCGAATCTTCTACAAAAACTAGTCCCTAGTATTGGTCCCGCTCAATTTCTTGCGACGAGACCGTTCTAGTATTGGCTGTACTTTTAGAGCTTAGTTACTTGATCTCTAAAAAATAAAGTTGTTTCAGGAGCAGTAACAGCTCTATGCGGATCATCAGCTAAGTCGATCAAATAAAGTACTGGCTTTAAGTTCGCATTAAAGGTTGTTTGGATTGCGCCTGGTCCTGGATAAAAGCCCCCGCCTCCCCACATGTTTCTTGGAGATAACTCAAATGTAAAAGAGAAGATTCCAAGAGTACCGTAACTCCAGTCTGTAGTATCACCACTAGCAATATAAAGGTCACTTGCTTGTTGTGGGGTATATTTATTCCAACGAGCCATGGTTGTTGCCATTTTTTCGTACGCTCCTAAGTCTCTAGCGTCAGAAATCGAATCATATTTATGTCCCCAAGGATATAGAATCAATTCACTGAATGTATGGAACGAAAGTAGAATCTTAAGGTTTGGCCTAGTTTCTACAAACAGTTTAATTGCTTGTGTTTCAGGCTCAGAAAATGGTGCTGCTCCCATGAATACATCTGAGCATGGATTCGTCGAGCTGCCACCAGTACCCCACTGAAAGCTATAGTTTCTATTTAAGTCAACACCAAAACAACGAGCATCATTTTGCTTTCTGTTTTTTCTCCAGTGTCTGTAGCTTCCTGACTCAATATCGTATTCTGAGCCATCAGCGTTTACTTGTGGGATAAAATAAATGTCTCTTGTGTTGATGAGATTCGTTATTGTTTGATCCACATTATAATTTTTTAGTAGGTGAGTAAGCATTAGAAGTGGAATCTCTACCGATAAATGTTCTCTTGCGTGGTGGCCACCCATGAAAACGATCCCAGGAGTTCCGCTTTGTTCAAAAGTAGAGTCTACATTGGGATTTATTCTGACTACCCACATTTCTCTGCCTTCTAGGGTTTTTCCGATGGTATCCATATGGGCAAGTTTAGGGTATTGGGCAACTAGTTTTCTAAGTTCATCAGTTAACTCTGCGTAGTTATGGTAAACGCTATCATTATTAGGGAAATCTTGGGGTCTGATAAATTCCGCAGCGGGAAATTCTGCTTTAACGTCAAAACCCTGTAGTTTCAAAGAGTCAAGGATTTCTTGGTTAGCAAAGCCGTAACTTGTATCTTCTACAATGGTTTCAATAGAAAAGCCCTGATTTACTAATTCTGTTCTTTTCTCTTTGGTTTCAGCAGTTATAGAAGCCCAATATAAATTCGGCTCCTCTAAGTTGCTATGGGCAAAACTCATACTAGGTAATAAACTTAATATGGTTAGGTTGATGGTAAATAATAAGCGCAACATTTTGATCCTCCCTGACCGCTTTGAATATTTTTGGTACAATTCAGTGTATGTAGGAAGTTTTGGGAACCGTACAAATAAATGAGTCTTGAAAGTAAATTTAAGCATCTGCCAGTTTTGTTAGAAGAGTCTGTCAAATCTCTTCTGAGTGCTCACGGCCCCGTGTATGTTGATTGCACATTCGGGGGTGGCGGTCATACTCTATCGATTTTACAGAGAAAATCTGATTCAAAAGTTATTGCTTTTGACTTAGATAAAGAAAGTTTTGAAAGATCTAGTGAAAAATTTACAGACTATATAAAGAGCGGCAGAATTCATTTTGTTCATGCAAATTATTCTCAACTCAGAGAAAAGCTTTTAGAGCTAGGCTATCAAAAAGTTGATGGGGTTCTTTTGGATGCTGGGGTTAGTTCTTTTCAGCTAGACCAGCCTTGGAGAGGGTTTAGTTTTTCTCATGATGGCCCTTTAGATATGAGAATGGATCAATCGAGAGGAATTACCGCAAAAGAAGTAGTAAATGAGTGGCCTAGAGAACAGCTTGAAAAGATTTTATTTCGATATGGCGAAGAAAAATTTTCTAGAAAGATTGTTAGTAAAATTATTGAAGCTCGCTCTAATAAAATTTTAGAAACCACTTTAGAGTTAGCAAAGCTTATAGAAAATTGCTTGCCTAGTACGAAGTTCAAGGAGGGTAGAAGAATTCATCCAGCGACTAAAACATTTCAAGCGATTCGAATTGCGGTCAATGATGAGCTTTCTCATCTAGAAAAAGTACTTCAAGAGATTCCAGCGATTTTAAACCCAGGAGGGGTTTTTGCAGCGATTTCATTTCATTCTTTAGAAGATCGTCTAGTGAAAGAGCGGCTAAAATTTTTAACAGCTAATTGCGTTTGTCCCCTATCTGTTATTACCTGTGATCGCTGTGGTAAACCTGAGGGGTATTTGTTACAGAAAAAACCTATTATTGCTACGGATAAAGAGCAGCAAGTAAACCCTAGATCTCGCAGCGCAAAACTTAGGGTTTTTTTAAGAAAATAGTTTATAATTCTTTAAAAGAAGCAATCTTTTAGGGAAGAAAAATGAAGAAAGCTAATAGCGGCACAGGTAGTACCAATTTTCGAATTTTAGTATTCGCTTTTTCAATAACTTTAGTCACACTTTTTTTTGTTTGGACTCGGTTGCAAAATATTCGTTTAAAACTAGAAAAAACAGAGTTGAAAAGAAAAGAACAAGAAGCACAATTAGAATACAATCGCTTAAATTATGAGTGGCAAAGACTTGTTTCTCCGAAAAGGTTAGAAGCACTAGGCAAAGAAAAGTTTCATTTAAATCGGCCAAAGCCTAATCAAGTCGTTTTTTTGAAAGTTAAGGAGTAGTCTTTGGATAAAAACTTTCGAGTTAGGCTAGGCGTTGCTTATTTAGTGCTATGTTTAATGGCAACAGCCGTAGTAGTTCGCTCTGCTTATTTAATGCTCAAGCCTTCTGTAAGGTTAGATACAGCAATGAAGAGGCAGTTTAGGCAAGATCCGCCTAGATCGCCTAGGCGTGGATATATATTGGATCGAAATTTAGAGCCAATCGCTGTGAGTATGGAGGTGAAGTCTTTATTTGTGAATCCTGGGCGAGTAAAAAATAAGATCGCCATAGTTAAGAACTTCGCCTTGATACTAAAAATGTCAGAGAAGACAATAGATAGTAAGTTATCTTCGAATAAAAGCTTTGTTTGGATTAAGAGGCAGCTCAGTGAAGAAGAAACTAGTAAAATAGAAAAGTTATTAGCTAAAAATCCTACATGGTCTCTTTTTATCGGATTATCGAAAGAATCGAAAAGATTTTATCCTAATCAGACATTGGCGGCGCACTTATTGGGATTTACAGGTCTAGATTCAAGGGGGTTAGAAGGTATAGAGCTTCAATATGATGATGAACTGATGGGCCGCAAGCCAAGTGCTGATGCAAAAGATGGAAACACCTTAGTTTTAACTATAGATAAAGCACTACAGTATACTCTTGAAGAAGAATTGGCGAAGGGTGTGCAAGAGACAAAATCTGTTTCAGGTTCAGCAATTATCTTAGATGCAGAGTCAGGAGATATATTAGCTATGGGAACTTATCCCACGTTTAACCCAAATCAATACGGTAAAAGCACGGCAGATAGTAGAAGAAACCGTGCCTTAGTAGATACCTTTGAGCCAGGTTCGACTATTAAACCAATCTTAGCACTTATTGGAATTAGTAATGGTTCAATAAACTCAAGAACAAAAGTTTTTTGTGAGTATGGAAAATATAAAATAGGAAATCATTGGATTCGTGAATCTGAGGCCAAAGATAAATGGGGATGGCTAGGCATAGAGCAGGTACTACAGAAATCAAGCAATGTTGGTGCTACGAAAATTGGGGATTTAATTGGAGCTGAAAAAATTTACCAAGGTTATGTTTCCGTAGGTATAGGCAGTAAAACAGAAATCGACTTACCCGGTGAAAGCTCAGGAAGTATCACCAAACCAAATAAATGGTCTAAGATTTTACAAAGTAATATTTCATTTGGACATGGGTTCACCGTTAATGCCCTACAGATTGCTAGAGCTTATGCGCTTTTAGCTAACGGAGGTGAACTAGTAAGTCCCAGGTTGGTCAAAGAGATTCGTAGCTTTGATGGAGAATTAATTACAGAAATATCTCCTAAGGTTAAAAAAAGAATTTTTAACCAAAATATAGTAAATAAAATTTCTACCATGATGTTATCTGTTGTTGGTGAAGAGGGCACGGCTCCTAAAGCGCAAATCTCTGGCTTTAGAGTTGCTGGTAAAACTGGTACAGCTCAAAAACCTGTGAAGGGTAAAGGGTATCGTTCTGGAAAATACATCGCCAGTTTTGCTGGATTTGTAAAAAGTGTGCGTCCGAATTATGTCATCCATGTTGTTCTTGATGAACCAAAGTTTCCCTACCACGGAGGGGAAGCAGCCGCACCAGTATTTCAAAGGATAATGGTAGCATCTTTAGCACGCGAGGGTATCTCTTCAGACCCGTCGTTATTAATTGGCAAATCTGAAGTTAAAGAAAAAATAAAAATTAAGGATGAGGTTCATCAGATAGATTCTGGAATCGTAAAACTAAAAACTTTAGAATACTTAGATGACGGTATTTTGATGCCAGATTTAAAAGGATATATTGCAAAAGAGGTTTTAGATTTATTTAGCCAAAAAGAGATTCGTTTAGAAATTAAAGGTAGTGGCATAGTAACAAATCAATCCCCCAAACCCGGCTCTAAACTAGAGAGAGGAGATTTAGTGAGTGTAAGGCTCACTAGAGACTAGCATATGAAAAAAATGCTTTCAGGCTTAGGCCTAGGTTTTGATTCTTCCACGGTAAAAGATCGAGAGATTTCTGGTCTTTCTTTTGACTCGAGAAAAGTGAAAAGTGGAGATTTGTTTTTTGCCGTACCAGGATTTCGCCTTGATGGCTCGGTATTTATTCAAGAGGCAGAAAAAAGAGGGGCTTCAGCCTTTGTTCTTCAAGAGGGCACTATTATAAGTGATTCTATAAAAGATAGATGTGTTTTTGTTCATGATGTTCGTCGAGCAATGGCCGAAGTAGCAGATATATTTTATGAAACTCCTGGCAATAGTATGAAAATTATTGCCGTTACAGGTACCAAAGGGAAAACAAGTACAGCGTATTTAATTGAATCTATTTTGAAGTCTGCTGGAAAAAAAACAGCAATTATGGGAACTGTAGAATGTCGGCATCCAGGAAAATCATACCCTTCTACTCACACAACAAGAGAGGCTATAGATGTCCAATCTTTTCTTTATGAAGCCAAACAGTTTAAAGTAGATTATTGTGTTATGGAGGTTTCTGCTCATGCTTTATCTCTCTTGAGGGTTTGGAAAGTTCCATTTACTGCAGCAGTATTTACTAATCTAAGCCCCGATCATTTAGATTTTTACAAAGAAATGGAAAAATATTTTCAAGCAAAAAGAGAGCTATTCTTCGCTCCGTATGCAGATAAAAATATGATTTCAGTTGTGAACGAAGATGATGAATATGGGCAACGATTGTCTAATGAGCTTAAAAAAGCAGGGCGTAATATATGTACATTTGGTGGAGTTAACGCAGACGTAGAGTTGCAAAATATTCATACAGAAGACTTAGGGAGCATTTTTGATATACGTTTAAAAAGAGAATTAGCTTCAAAAGTAGAAACAACTTTGGCTGGGGTCTATAACCAAAAAAATTCTTTGGCGGCTGCTGCTACAGGATTCGCCTTAGGGTTTTCTGCTAAAGAGATAGAAGTGGGTATTTGTTCGTTAAAAGCCGTCCCTGGAAGATTAGAAAGAGTAGAGACTTCTTTGCCATTTTCTGTTTTTGTTGATTTCGCACATATGGGGCATGCATTGAAAAATGTACTCAATACATTACGGCCAATTTGTAAAAAACGACTGATTTTAGTTTTTGGCGCTGGTGGAGACAAAGATCCAGACCGGCGAAATCAATTAGGCAAACTAGCTGCTACAATGGTGGATTACTCATTTATTACTAGTGACAATCCTCGCTCTGAAGATCCGCAAAAGATTATTGATGCTATAGTTGCAGCATATCAAAAAGAAAAGGGCAGTTTAAAAGACGCGCAGGTTGTTTCTGATAGGCGAGAGGCGATTCGGTTAGCTATTTATATGGCAAAAGAAGGTGATATTGTTTTATTGGCTGGTAAGGGGCATGAAACGGGCCAAATTGTGGGCGAACAGATATTTCCTTTCGATGATCGAGAGGTAGCAAAGGAATTTTTACAAAAAATAGAGAAAGAAGGGGTTGACACGAATTCAAAAAATTGAACAAGATACAAAATGCTGTATCACCTGCTTTTTCCACTATCTGACCAGATCAGTGTTTTCAATGTTTTTCGCTATATTACTTTCCGATCTCTAGGAGCCGCCATTACGGCTTTAGTTTTATCATTGCTGCTAGGCCCAATATTTATTCAGTGGTTGAAGCGCTTGCAGATGGGTCAGGTTGTTCGTGCAGAAGGGCCTGAAAGTCATTTGAAAAAGAAAGGTACTCCTACCATGGGTGGGGTGCTGATTCTCTTTGCTCTATTACTCTCTACATTACTCTGGGTCGATTTGACGAATAAGGGAGTTTGGATTGTTATTTTTGTTGCGACTACCTATGGAATTTTAGGTTTCGTAGATGATTTGAAAAAAGTGGTATACAAAAATTCTAAGGGCGTTAGTGCCAAGCAAAAACTACTGGTGCAATTTATAGTGGCAGGCGTAGCTGCGTGGTTGTTTCAAGATTTTACTGCAGTAAACTCAGAGCTTAGAGTTCCTTTTTTTAAGAACTTTGTTATTGATCTAGGTTGGATGTATATCCCCTTTAGTATGTTGGTGATTGTTGGAGCCTCTAATGCTGTTAACTTAACGGATGGTCTAGATGGTTTAGCAATTGGTCCTGTGATTACTACAGCAGGAACTTTTTTATTATTGGCCTATGTCGCCGGACATAGCAAAATTGCCCAGTATTTAGAGATTCCTTATATTGCTGGAGCTGGAGAGTTGTCGGTATTTGCTGCAGCAATGGCGGCAGCTGGCTTGGGGTTCTTGTGGTTCAATACGCATCCTGCACAAGTCTTTATGGGAGATGTAGGCAGTTTGGCGCTAGGCGGCGCGATAGGATCTTTAGCAGTAATTACAAAGAATGAAATTTTACTCTTGATCGTTGGCGGAGTTTTTGTCATGGAAGCATTATCGGTGATGATTCAAGTGGCCTCTTTTAAATTAAGGGGAAAGAGGGTATTTAAAATGGCCCCGATTCATCATCACTTTGAGTTAAAGGGGTGGGCAGAGCCGAAGGTGATTGTTCGATTTTGGATTATCTCCATATTGTTAGCAATTTTAGCTCTATCAACTTTAAAGCTACGTTAGAAAAGGACAAAAAATGAGCGCTATGTATGCAAATAAAAAAATAACCATTATGGGATTAAGTAAATCTTGTGTGGCTTTGGCAAAGTTACTTTCTTCAAGAGGCGCTAAAGTTTTCGTAAGCGAAATGAACCCGAAAGAAAATGTTCCCGACTTAGCAAAAGAGTTGGAAGCAATTAAACCAAATATAGAGGTCGAATACGGTAAGCATACAAGTGCAAATTTTTTAGATTCTGAGATTGTTCTCTTGAGTCATGGTGTTCGTATGGATACGAAGCCTCTAGAC
Source organism: Oligoflexia bacterium (assembly GCA_023954355.1). Lineage (GTDB taxonomy): Bacteria > Bdellovibrionota > UBA1018 > CAIPTA01 > CAIPTA01 > JAMLID01. The sequence continues at coordinate 17,984 of JAMLID010000022.1, forward strand.
GAGGTTCGTTCGGCGGGGATTCCAATACTGAGCGATGTAGAATTACTGGCAAGAGAGATTGAGTCGCCAATTATTGCAATCGCAGGTACAGAGGGGAAAACAACCGTTGCACTATTGGTAAAAGCATTTTTAGAAGCAGAAAAAAAATCAACTTTCTTCTCAGGCGATCACGGAGAGCCTCTAGCGAATTTACTTTTAAGAAGTGCCCGCCCTGATTTTGTCATTCTTGAAATGACTCCTAGCCAAATGGATATGATTCAAGAGTTTCGTCCAGCAGTAACTGTACTAACCGCGTTACAGCCGCCGTTTCCGGAGAAATACCCAAGCCCAGAAATTTATGGGATTGCCATGAGAAACCTTCTTCGTAATTTAGATGAGAAGAGTATCTTGGTGTATAATTTTCGGGATAGTAATCTAAAGTCTATAGTTGCAGGAAATACTGCATCTAAGCGCGTATATAGAAGAAAAGATCCATCAAGCTTGGGGCAAGAGCTTGCAAATCTTTATAAGGGCAGTTGGTTGGCTTCTAGTGGTCGTGAACTGGTTTGGAAAGGCCCTCAAGGAGTAGAACCGTATACTTTTGACTTGCGAAACTTACGTTTAGTCGGATTGCATAATAAAGATAATTTAATGGCAGCAGTAAACGTAGCTAAGGAGCTAGGTGTTACAAATACATCTATCCAAAAGGTGATTGACACGATTCCGGGAGTTCCCCACCGCTTAGAATTTGTGAAGAAAAAAGGCGGAGTTCGTTTATTTAATGATTCGCGTACAACTACTGTTGATGGATTGAGACGTTCTCTAGAGTCTTTTCCTTTAGACCCAGTTATATTGATCTCGGGCGGTCGCGATGCTCAAGCAGATTTCACTAGCTTAGTTGATATTGTAAAAACTAAGGTGAAAACTCTGATACTGGTGGGTGAGGCCAAAGAACACATTAATCGGTGTATTGGTGACTATTCTGAGACATTTTTAGTGGGTACTTTTGAAGAAGCGATTCTACTCTCTTATCAAAAATCACGCGAAGGAGATATAATCTTGTTGTCTCCTGGCTGTGAGAGTTACGATATGTTTGTAAGCTATGAGGAACGCGGCAACTATTTCAAAAAGTACGTGGAGGAAATTTAGTTCCTCTTTCTTTGATTTTTCAGGGAATGTAGATCGCATTCTACTGCTCGTAGGTGTTAGCCTTAGTTTGTTTGGTCTGGTAATGGTCTATTCATCTAGCTATATTTTTTCCCAAGAAAAATATGGTGACGGCCTATTCTATTTTAATCGACACTTACTCTTTTTATGCGTGGGTTTTAGTGCCACGTTTTTCTTTCGTTTTCTATCAATTAAGAGATTACACCAGTTTTCACATATCTTTTTTATTGCCACATTGTTTTTAATGGCTTTAGCGCTTGTTCCAGGTGTTCAACAAAAAGCCGGTGGAGCAAGTCGATGGATAAATATTTTAGGATTTTCATTACAGCCAATAGAATTTGCTAAAGTGGCTTTTGTTTTAATGATTTCTCGAATGCTAACAAGTGAAAAATTTCAAAAAGACGATCTAGTAAAAGGATTCTTAGTATTCTTTATTCCTACGGGATTATTAATTGGACTTTGTTTAGCGCAGCCAGATTTTGGTAGTGCAGCTTTAGTAATAGCAGTAGCAACTATGCTTCTTTATATGGGAAGAGTAAGATTAAAATTTTTACTTGGGGCAGCGGCGGCGATAGTTCCAGTTATGGGATTATTGATGGTTTTGGCTCCTTATCGTAGAGCAAGACTTCTTACTTTTTTAGATCCCTGGGCTGACCCGCAGGGCTCTGGATTTCAAATTATTCAGTCATTTATTGCATTTTATCGAGGTGGATTATTTGGTGTTGGGCTCGGAAACAGTAAAGCTAAGGTATTTTATCTTCCAGAAGCGCATAATGATTTTATTTTAAGCGTGATTGGCGAAGAATTGGGTTGGATCGGAATAGCTCTTTTAGTAATGAGTTTTTTATTTTTGTTATTTAGAGGTATTCGAATCTCTGCAAAAGCCAAAGAGCCATACACCGCTTTAGTTGTAGCGGGATTAACGTTATTAATTGGAATGGAAGTTTTCTGGAACGCATTCGTAGTTCTTGGTTTGTTTCCAACAAAAGGGATGAATATGCCGTTCATTTCTAGTGGGGGTACTTCTATTTTATGTGCTTTGATGATTTTAGGAATTCTTTTGAATGCGTCTTCTCGTATTCGAGAAAGTAATTAAAAATGAAAAAAGAAGGCTCTCAATTTGTTTATTTTGTTACTGGTGGTTCGGGAGGGCATTTTTTTCCTCTACTAGAGGTATCTAAAGAGCTTGAAAGTAAATATCAAATTCAATCTAAGTATGTGGGGTCTAAAGCTGCGGCAGATAAAAAATTAATTGAGAAAACGCAAAAGCCTGTTTTATGGATTCCTGCTGGTAAAATTAAAGGGCAAGGAATTTTTACTCTTATAAAAACAGCGCTCAATGTCTTTGCTGCAATTTATATTTCGTTTATTGAAGTTCTAAGAAATCCTCCACAATACGTATTGAGTGCTGGTGGATACTCTGGTGCCCCTTTTTTATTGGCAGCTTCGCTATTAGGTGTGAAGTGTGCTGTTTTTGAACAAAATAAGGTGCCAGGTTTAGCAAATAAAGTAATGAGTTTTTTTTGTAAAACAATTTTCTTACATTTCGCTTCAACGGCAGAGGCTTTTCCTAAAAAAAATACAGTTGTTGTTGGCCACCCATTTCGTAAAGAAATGGTGCAAAAGGCGAAAGAGATCCAATTGCAAAAAAGGAATGGCGAATCATTTCATATTTTGGTTTTTGGTGGCTCACAGGGGGCAAGGGGAATCAATCAATTAGTATTTGATTCTCTACCGACTCTTTTAGAAAACGGAATATCTATCTATCATCAAATTGGATCATCGGATTTTCAATCGTATAAAGAAAAAGCGAAAGAATATTTGTCAGATAAGTACCAAATTTGTGAATTTATCGATGATATGGGGGTCGCCTATGGACGGTCAGATTTGGTTGTTTGTAGAGCGGGTGCATCTACATTAGTAGAGCTTGCGGCAATAGGAAAAGCGGCTATTTTGATTCCATTAGTATCGAAAGACAACCACCAAGTGCCTAATGCTAGAGAGTTAGAAAAAGAAGATGCTGCGATCTGTTGTATTCAAACTCAAACATCTGCTAGTATGTTTTCAGATTTAGTGCTTTCTCTTAAGAAAGATAAACAGAAACTAAAAACGTTAGAAAAAAACGTGCAAAAATTTATGGTCGAGGGATCAGCCGAAAAAATAGCTAGTAGCATAGCGATGGAGATTTAATGCTATATAAAAGTAGAAAAAGAAAAGTACATTTTATAGGTATAGGCGGTATTGGGATGAGTGGTATTGCTGAGATTTTAATTTCTCAGGGGTACGAAGTTAGTGGTTCTGACATTTCAGATTCTGATATTACAAAACGTTTAGCTAAATTAGGGGCAAAGATATTTTCTTCACATAAGCAAGAGAATTTATGTGGTGCTGATGTTGTGGTGGTTTCGAGCGCTATTGACGATACAAATCCAGAGATTCAAGCAGCCAAGCAAAATAAAGTTCCTATTATTCAAAGAGCAGAAATGCTTGCAGAGTTGATGAAGATGAAGATGGGAATCGCCATAGCCGGTACTCATGGTAAAACCACGACAACAAGTATTATCTCAACAATAGTACAAAACTCTGGGCTTGATCCAACAATTATTATTGGTGGTAGGGTCGATGCTCTTGGAGGTAACGCAAAGTTAGGTCAAGGTGATTTTCTTGTGGCTGAAGCAGATGAAAGCGATAAAAGCTTTTTGCATCTTCCTTCTACGATTGCAGTGGTTACGAATATTGATAATGACCACTTAAATAATTATGGATCTATAGCAAATATTAAAGATGCTTTTATAAATTTCGTGAATCGCATCCCATTTTATGGAAAAGCGTTTCTTTGTTTAGATGATGAAAACGTAAAATCAATTTTGCCAAAGCTTAAAAAACCATATGCTACATATGGCTTTTCACCTCAAGCAGATCTACAAGGAAGAAATATTCAGTTTGAAAAATTCGGATCAAATTTTGAGGTTTGGCAAAACGAGAAAAAACTAGGAGTTGTTCATTGCTCTATTCCTGGCAGGCATAATGTATTGAATGCATTAGCATCTATATCAGTAGGGTTAGAAATTGGATTAACTTTTGAACAAGTGCGTGACGGGTTAGCGCAGTTTAAAGGTGTACGTAGAAGATTTGAACTTAAGGGCGAGAAAGCTGGGATTAAGGTTTTTGATGATTACGGCCATCATCCAACAGAAGTTAAAGCAACATTAGCTGCGGCAAGAAAAGCTTGGGATGGTAGAATTGTAACTATTTTTCAGCCACATAGATATTCTAGAACACAAGATTGTTATGACGATTTTGTGCAGTCATTTGATGATTCTGATGTGTTATTGGTTGCCGATATATATCCTGCTGGAGAAAGTCCTATAGCAGGTGTAAATAGTGAGAAGTTAGTTGAAGACATTCGATCACACGGTCACAAATCAGTTCTTTATGTAGGAGACGCTAGAAAAAATCTTCAAGAAAAAATACTTCCTTTGCTACAAAAAGGAGATTTATTTCTGTCGCTAGGTGCGGGAAGCATTTATGCAGTCGGAGAAGACTTACTAAAAGCACTGAAATAAAATGGAGCTTTTGAGCAATATTGAATGTTTAAAAAATGAGCCACTATCTAAGCATACTACTTACAGAATCGGTGGTGCTGTAGATTTCATGTTTTTTCCAAAAACAAATGCAGAAGTAAAAATAATAGGTGAGTTTATTCAGAAAAACGAGCTCCCTTACTTTGTGTTAGGAAACGGATCTAACCTTCTTGCACCAACAGAAGCTCTTAATGGAGTCATTATTAACACTAAGAAATGGAATATCGAAATTTTAGAAGAGAAACATTTTCTAAAAATCGGTGCAGGCGTTTTGAATGCAAAAATTTTAAGATATTGCGGTGAGCATGGGCTAAGCGGTCTAGAATATCTATCGGGTGTTCCTGGTACTTTTGGGGGCGCTATTTATATGAACGCAGGCACTAGAGCCGAGTGGGTTAGCGAAGTTTTAGAGTCAATAGAAATTATTTCTTTAAAGGGACTAGAGAGAACAGTAGAGAAGAAAGATTTCTCTTTTAGTTACCGGCATCAGAGTATTTTATTTGCTGATGAATTAGTGTCTAGTGGTTTTGTTCGGTTGAAAAAAGTAGATAAAGATAATTTGAAAAAAAATCTTGTAGATATGATTCAAAAAAGAAAACGTGCTCAACCAATAGAAATGCCGAGCTGTGGTAGTGTTTTTAGAAATCCTGAAGGGGAAAATTCTTGGAGGCTTATTGATGAATGTGGGCTAAGAGGCAAAATTATAGGTGCAGCACAAATTAGCCCGAAGCACTCAAACTTTATAGTAAATCTTGGAGGAGCAACAAAAGAAGATGTTTTGAGTTTGATCCAATTAGCAAAAGAGTCGGTTAAAGATCGTTTTGGAATTGATTTAGTAGAAGAAGTTAAAATTTTGGAGATGCGATTTTTGCAATGAAATCTAAAGCCTCTAAAACATTTTTATTTGTGGGTATACCAGCGGCATTTAGCATAGTTATTTTTATTTTTTTACTTATTGAAATTAAGCACTACTTTCTGACCTCAGAGCATTTTAGTGTGCGAGTTGTTGAGGTTTTAACAGAGGGGCCGTCTACTAAAGAGGCAGTAATAAGTTTGGCCAGTATTCCTAAGCAGGCGAATATTTTTTCTTTAGATTTAGAAGAAGTAAAAAAACGTATAGAAAAAGACCCTTGGGTGCGTTCTGCGATTGTTTCTCGTGTTTTACCTGACAAAATTCAGATTCGATACCGTTCACAAGAGCCTGTGGCTCTTTTGGGTATGGGTGATCTTTTTTATGTAAATGATGAAGGAGTGGCCTTTTATCAAATAAAAGAGGGCGATTCATTAAATTACCCACTCATACAAGTAGAAGTAAAAAAGCCAAGCCTGGAAGAGTTGAAAGATGACATTCAGGGAGCACTTTCTTTATTGAAGGTTTTAAATGCTAATAATGCTTTTTCTATGGATGACTTGGGTGAGATATCTCTACAAAATGCCGAAAAAAATGCGGGGGTCACATATCTGCTAACATTAGCGTTTCCCCCAAAGCATTTGCGTCCGAAAAAGGGAGCGCATAGATCGGTAACATATACGGTCAGTCTTGCTAAATCTGACTACGATAGTCAAATAAAGAGATGGTCAGCTGTTGTGCGTTATGTTTTGAAACATAGCAAAATCCCTAAACTTATTCGTTTGGAGCTTGGCAAAAAAGTGGTTGTAAAAGTTGGTTCCTGACTCTACCCTATTTATATAGGCTACCGTGTCCATGCTTTGCATCGCCATCGGTACGCTCCTAAGGAGGGGGTCGTTGTGGCCAAACAGGAATACCTTGTAGGGTTAGACATTGGAACAACTAAGATCTGTGCGATCGTCGGACAGATCACTGAAACTGGTATAGATATTATCGGTATGGGCACCAGACCGTCGACTGGTCTAAGAAAAGGTGCGGTCATCCATATTGATTCTACGGTTGAGGGAATCCAGCGAGCTATTGAAGAAGCAGAGCTAATGGCTGGATTAGAAATTGGTAATGTTTATGTGGGAGTCGCAGGCAACCATGTTAGATCTTTCAACTCCTCTGGAGTTGTCTCTGTAAAAAATAAAGAAATCGATGCAAGTGATGTTGATCGTGTGATTGATGCTGCAAAAGCCATTGCGATACCAGCTGATCGACAAGTGATCCATTTGGTTCCTCAAGATTATATTATTGATGGTCAAGATGGGATTAAGGATCCAGTAGGAATGAATGGTGTTCGCTTAGAGGGAAAAATCCATATTATTACTGCATCAACTTCAGGCATTCAAAATTTAGTTAAATGTACAAATAGAGCTGGAGTAAATGTCACAGAGCTAGTGTTAGAGCCAATTGCTAGCGCAGAGGCTGTGCTTTCTGAAGATGAAAAAGAGTTGGGCGTTGCTCTTGTGGATATTGGTGGTGGCACCTCAGATATTTGTATTTTTGCTGGAGGAGCTCTAGTTCACACGGGAGTTATCAATGTAGGCGGCAATCATATTACGAGTGATATTGCTGTAGGATTACGAACCCCTCAACTAGAGGCTGAGCGAATTAAAGTTCGCCACGGATGCTGTTTAAAAGATTTAGTAAATTCAGAAGAGACAATTGAGGTTCCTGGTGTTGGTGGAAGACAACCAAGAATTGTTGCGAGAAGACTTTTGGCAGAAATTATTGAACCAAGAGCCGAAGAAATGTTTCAGCTTATACGAGCAGAAATAGAGAAGACCGGATACATGGATCTTATCGGCAGTGGTGTAGTTTTAACGGGCGGCTGTTCTATGCTAGAGGGAGTTCCTGAATTAGCAGAAATGGTATTTGAGATGCCTGTTAAAAGAGGATTCCCAACTGGAACTGGTGGAATGAGAGATATAGTTAACTCTCCAAAATTCGCAACAGGTGTTGGGTTATTGAAGTACGCAGCTAGAAAAATTAGTGAGAAAAATATGAAATCTAATAGTTATGGTGTTGGCAAAAAAATGCGAGATGCCATGACGGGATGGATAAAGGATTTGTTTTAAGGATCTAAAGCCTTAGAGAGAGTGCAGGAGGAACTATGTTTGAGCTAGATAAATCAGCAAATGCCGCAGGAGGCGCGAAAATAAAAGTTATTGGAGTTGGTGGTAGCGGTGGAAACGCAGTGAATACCATGATCCGTTCAGGGTTAAGTGGGGTAGAGTTCATAGCGGTGAATACCGATAAGCAAGCACTAACTGCTTCTTTGGCAGAAGTTAAAATTGCCATTGGCGGCGAGCTTACAAAAGGATTAGGTGCGGGAGCGAATCCAGAAATTGGTAGAAGAGCAGCCTTAGAAGATTACCATAAAATTGCTGATGTTATTCAGGGTGCAGATATGGTTTTTGTAACCGCAGGTATGGGTGGCGGTACTGGTACTGGCGCAGCTCCAGTGATTGCAAAAATTGCCAAAGAACTAGGTATTTTAACTGTTGGAGTTGTCACTAAGCCTTTTGATTTCGAAGGGCGAAAAAGAATGAGACAAGCAATGGATGGTATTCGTTTTCTGAGAGAGAGTGTAGATTCGTTAATTACGATTCCTAACCAAAGATTGCTTTCTATCGCTGGTAACCACATGAGTTTTATGGATGCCTTTAAAAAAGCGGATGAAGTTTTATTAAATGCAGTACAAGGAATTTCTGATCTTATTAACCACACAGGGTTAATTAATACAGACTTTGCTGACGTAAGAACTATTATGGCTAATAAGGGCTTAGCATTGATGGGTACTGGTGTTGGTGAGGGAGAACATAGAGCAGTAGAAGCAGCAACAAACGCGATCTCATCTCCATTACTAGAAGATATTTCAGTTGATGGGGCTACAGGATTGATTATCAATATTACTGGTGGATCAGATCTCACAGCGTTTGAAGTAAATGAAGCTACAACGTTAATTATGGAAGCGGCACACGAAGATGCAGAAATCATTTTCGGATCGGTAATTGATGAAAATATCAAAGACAGAGTTAAAATTACTGTGATCGCTACGGGTATTGGAGCAAATGCGAATATAGATAAAGTTTTGGGTTTCAGCACAGGAACAGAAAGATCTAATTCCTCAAATTTAGGAGCGGGAACACAAGCCGCTTCACTTTCGTCTATGGCAAGAACATCTGATATGAGAGCTTCTACGACTAAGCCTCCTTTACCTATTCCTGAAAGGCCAATGCAAGTAAGCGATGGTAAGCAAAAAGACATATTAGGTGCTGGAGCAATGGCAGCCGGTCCTATTATGCCAGCAATGAAAAAAGAACAAATTTCTCAAGCAGTAAAAGAAATGGAATCGATTGATGAAATTATTCCTTCAGCATCGCTTGATGAGGTTGATCAGCAAATAGACGAGATGTCTATGAGTCGTCCCGAGAAAATGCCAGAAGAGAGCACACAGCAATCTAGAGAAGAGAGTTCTTCATTACAAGCGAATGATGATAGCTCTAAGGATGATTTTGTCGATCTAGAGAAAGATCAGCCAGAGTTGTTTGAGACAAAGGCAGAAAGTCGCTCGGTTGCAGTAGAGCCAACTAAAGGCAAAGATACTCGCTCTGAGAGCTTGGCAAGAGCTCAGCAGATTGCAAGAAGCCTAGGTGTGACGAATCTTACAGATGATGAATATGATATTCCGACCTTTATTCGTCGCCAACAACAAGATCAGAGCTCTTCTATAAATTAAGAGCGAATAAAATAGCTGAAATTATGGAGCCTTGAGAGAAATCTCAGGGCTTTTTTGTAAATCTTATATGCTTTTTGTTAGCTTTTGTAAGATTGAAATAGAAAATTCTTATCCCAAAAAATAACTAATCAGGTTCAAATTTTAGGTGATCTGAAAACGTATCACTGAAGAATACGTATCAAGTTTTGACCTATTGGAGGGGATTAAAATGAAAATCAATAAATTTGTAATGCTATTGTCAGCATTATTTTTCGCAGGAGCAATCAGTGCTCAAGCGACTGCACCAACAGTTTTGGTAAATGGTGAGTATAGACCGGCCTATAAAGAGGGCGAGGTTATCGTTAAGTATAGAGACAGCGCTGTTCGCTCTATGAGAGATGTAGTTGAGCTCTATCAAAGAATTAGTGTGTTAGATGTGAAGAAGTATAGTGGAAATTTTTCTTCATTCGAGCATCTTATTTTTAACAGCAATAACTTAAGCGTAGAGCAAGCGGTTGCAGAGTTACAAAGAGATCCAATGGTAGAATATGCTCAACCAAACTATATGGTTTATGCATTTCCTAATCAGATGGAAAAACCAAAGTCTCTAGCTGAGCCATGCATTATTCCTGGAATTCCTTTTCCTCCAGGGTGCGAAGATAGTGGATCTCAGCCTCCTCCAGATGATGGTGGAAAAACTCCATGTATTATTCCTGGAATTCCTTTTCCTCCAGGATGCGAAGACTCTGGAGACGGAGGCGGACCTACACCTCCACCAAGAGGGCAAAGACCTGCTATTTCTCCTCCACCGGCTGAGGTGAATCCTCCGGTTAATGATCCAGACTTAAGCAAGGCTTGGGGTATTGAAAAAGTATCTGCAACTAAAGCTTGGGAAAAACAAAAAGGATCAAAGAACATTATCGTTGCAGTAATTGATACTGGTATTGACTATAACCACCCAGATCTTGCGTTCAATATGTGGAGAAATCCGAATGCTGGTCAAGGTTTAGCAACTGGTGTTGACCCTTCAGGTAGCGATGTTACTGGTGATGTTGTTGGATGGGATTTTGTACATAATGATAATCTTCCTTATGATGACAATCAGCACGGCACGCATTGCGCTGGTTCTGTTGGTGCTGTAGGTGGCGACGGAAAAGGTATTTCTGGGGTTTCTCAGAGAGTATCATTGATGGCGGTAAAATTCTTATCAGCTCAAGGTAGCGGTGATACTGCTGCTGCGATCAAATCTATTGACTATGCTGTGAGCAGAGGCGCTAAAGTGCTTTCTAACTCATGGGGTGGTAAAGGTGATGATGGATCAAACGGTGCTTTAAAAGAATCTATCGATAGAGCAGGCCAAGCTGGCGTATTGTTCGTTGCAGCTGCTGGTAATGATAGTACAAATAACGATAGAACACCTGTGTTTCCAGCTGCTCTTGATTCAGACAATATTTTAGCAGTAGCTGCTACTACAGAAACTGACGGACTAGCGTTTTTCTCAAACACTGGTGTGAAGACTGTAGATGTGGGTGCGCCTGGAGCAAACGTATATAGTACAACTCCTGGTGGTAAATACGGAAAGCTATCTGGAACTTCTATGGCTTGCCCTCACGTAGCTGGAGCTGCTGCTCTTGTATGGTCTCAGTATCCAAATGCGGACTATAAAGAAATTAAGAGACGTTTAATGGACGGTGGCGATGCCATAGGTGCTCTTAGTGGAAAAACAGTGACAGGAAAACGAATCAACGTAGCCAAATCACTAGAAGAATCTCTCTAAATTTAAGAAGAGTTCTGAAGAAGCGCCAATGATTTTCATTGGCGCTTTTTTTTTCAACTGTCTAAGGTTTAGACAGTTTTTATTGGCGTGTGGCTTTGTAAGTATTTGAATTTTATTGGTTTTACACTGGCTCCAATCTTGCGAACTATAAGAAGATTTGGAGTTTATTATGTTCGCCCTGCCTTTATTACTGTCAGCTATTTTTGGACTAAGCTCGGCTTATGCTAATGGTGTTTCATCAAAAGTAGAAGAGTGTCGCGCAAAGGCGTCTTATAAATACAACTTTGATATGATGCAAATTGAAGGTCTGGAAATTAATCGAAAAATTTCTCACGACGAAGCTAATAAAAGAAAATTAGATCGACACGAAGACTATGCGGATGAATTTTCTGATTGCGACGATTAGCTATAGACACTAATAAAATGTCCAATCTCTGCGTTGCCTTTTCCTCTGCCCCCGTTCCGCAGGCCAGTTAGGCCAGCTCACGGTTGCCATCGTCAGGCGCCTTGATCTTGGAACATTTCTTAGTGTCTATGAAAAAAATAAATATCCAACCTCTGTGACTTATTTATAAATAAAAAAGACGCTAAAAACGAAATGCCCTAATTTCATTCTTAGCGTCTTGGCTACACTACAACAACAAACTTAAGCTTTAAAATCTACAACATCACCAAGGCTTTTATGTTTTCTGCCTTCCATATTGAGGTTTTCTTGTTTTTCACTCTGTTCTTTGCATTCAATACAAAGCTCAGCTGTGGGTCTTGCTTCTAACCGTTTAACTCCAATATACCCACCACAATCTAAGCAAAGACCATAAGTACCCTCTTTGATTCTAAAAAGAGCTTCTTCAATCTTTCTGAAATAAAGGCTCTCTCTATTTCCTAGGCGCATTTTCATGCCTTGTTCTATATCATTTGAAGCTAAATCTGCCTCATCTAATAGATCATCTTTTTCCACGTTAAAATTCATTAAAATGGTTTTTCCATTTTCTAAAATTTCTGCGCGATGAGTTTTAAGTTTTTCCTGTAGCTTTTCAATTTCTAATAAATCTAAATTTTTTGACTGATTCTTCATAACAACTCCATGTTTTTTGTATTTTTACTTTTTCGGTTTTTGGGGGATGAATAAGAAATTCTTATTGTCCCTTTAGATCGTTGAGAATAAGTTTTGAAAGACCTTTTAAAGTCTCCAAAACACCGACTCCGCTATTGGCCACAGCTTCGTATTGTGGCGCTCCTTGCGGATTAAGAACCTTGGCCATTTCTGAGAGCGGACAAACATTAGGTAAATCGCGTTTGTTAAACTGATGAACGATTGGAATTCTTTCAATTTCATAGCCCTGCTCCTCTAAACTGGTCTGGAGGGTCGCAAAACTTTCAAGGTTTGCTTCCATCCTTGTCACCTGACTATCACTAACAAATACTATGCCATCTACTCCTCTTAGGATTAATTTGCGGCTGGCATCGTAATAGGACTGCCCTGGGACGGTATAGAGATGAAAACGAATCTTAAAACCCCTTAGGGTTCCAAGGGCTAAGGGTAGGAAATCAAAGAATAATGTTCTCTCATTTTCTCCCTGTAGGCTGATCATTTTACCCTTACCTTCGGGCTGTGTTTGGGTATAAATATACTGCAAATTAGTGGTTTTACCGCTCATAGCGGGTCCGAAGTATACGATTTTACAGTTAATTTCTTTGCTGTTGTAATTCACAAAGCTCATAAATTCTCCTCAGCTTTGTGCCTCATCAAAGAGTTTGTCGATTTCATCATCTGTAATATTTGCAAACAAACTACGGTCATTTTGAGCAAGTGGTGACATTTTGACTCTACTTTTTTGTTCTATTTCTTGGGTTTGAGAGTCAGACTTAGAAATTTTAGTCATCAAACCCGCATAGTTCCTAAGGATCATTCGCGTTTTACCAGGATTTTGTGGATGCGGATAAATAGAGAACAACCAATGATTTTGATCTATGGAGCAAAAATAAATGTCATTTGTAGCAGTCTCACAAGAAATTCTTAAGATTGAATTATTAGGGTCTTCTTCTGTTGCTCCCATTGAGCTTGCGGCTGATAGTAAAGCAGTAGCAAGAGCCGCAATTTTTGCCAACTCATCTTTATTGGAAAAATCAGAATGATATAAGATTTGTCCGTCTTCTTTTATTACGAAAACAATATGCGCATCTAGTTCGAATGCTATTCTTTGAATCAATCCATTAATGCTTGGCTGAGAATTGAAAGTTAGCACTCCACTCGATTCTCCATAGCTCTACCTATAGTTCCTCGATCAGCGTACTCAAGAGATCCGCCCATGGGGAGTCCGTAGGCAATGCGCGAAATTTTTATACCTAGAGGCTTTAAAAGCTTAGAAATATAAAGACAAGTTGCCTCGCCCTCTACACTAGGATTTAGCGCTAGAACTACTTCTGAATTTTCTTGTTCAGAAAATTTCTGCTCATTAATTCTTTTGATTAATTCAAATACTTTTATTTGTTCGGGCCCTATCCCTTCAACGGGAGAGAGCGTTCCATGTAAAACGTGATAAAGTCCAGTATATTTTTTTGAAGACTCTATGGCCCTACAGTCACTTGGCCTCTCTACTATGCAGATGGTATTTCCATTTCTTACTGGTGAAGCGCAGATTTCACAAAGATCTGTTTCGGTATAAGTATAGCACTGGCTACATAGATGAACCTTCTCTTTAGCATTTTTTAAAGCATCTGCTAGGCGAAAAACCTTTTCTTTATCTGCATTGAGTAAATGAAACGCAAGACGAGTAGCGCTTTTTTCACCTATACCAGGCAAGCGAGAAAGTTCGTGAACTAATGCGGATAAAGCATCCGTAGGGGTATTTATTTGCATTGTTTATAGAAAGCCTGGAGGTACAGAACCACCAAAAGCTCCGCCCATCATTTCGCTATGAAGATCTTTAGATTTTTTTAGTGCTTCCGTAAAAGCGGCCTTTACCATATCAGAAAGCATTTCAGCATCTGCGCCATCGAGGGCCTCAGGTGCTATGGTGAGTTCTACGAGCTCTTGCTTGCCTGTTAGTACTACTTTTACAGCACCACCACCAGAGCTTGCTTCTACTTGTTTAGAAGCTAGTTCTGCTTGAACTGTTTCCATTTTTTTCTGCATTTGCTGTGCTTGTTGCATCAGTTGTTGCATATTTCCAAATCCGAAACCGCCGCCTCTTTTCATAATGTCTCCCTTACTGATTTCTTTTATCTATATCAAAACTTGAAAGCTCAGCGCCAAAAATTTCTTTGGTATTTTTCACTATTTCTGACGCTAGAAAGGTATTTTTTGCCTCAGACTTTTGTTCTTCAAAAGAACGCACCTTTTTTTCAACCCTACTTACTTTGCCCTGTGTTATTTCTTTATCTGAAAGTATAAATTCAACCTCTACTTTACGCTCTAGAAATTGCTCTAAAATATCTTCGATTTTCTTTTTTTGATGCTGTGCCTGTTGTAAGAAAAAATTTTGCGTTTTTTGAAACGCAAATCGAAACTCTTGTGCCGTTGGCCACTCGATATCTTCTGTTAAAGAAATAGTATGCTCTAAAAGCGAACCTAGAACCGGGCTTTTATCTAAGCTGAAGTCAATAAAATGTTTAAAGCTTAGGCTTTTGTTTGCAGTGCTCTTTATTGCGATATTTGGGCTAGCTATTGTGTTTTTTTTTTCTATTGAACTAACTAGTCGGCTTGGAGCTAATGCGGGCTTGGTGGCTAAGTTAGCGCCTCCTTTAAGTAAGGTGGAGAGAGAAATTAGTTCGTTAGTGTTAGATATTTTTACTAACATGATCTCTGCACATGCTTTAGGCAAAGGAGAGCGATTTAACTCGTCTATGGTTTGCAGGCAAATTTTAAAACTGGCTTGAAGGGCATCGACAGAGAAGTGAGATAGAATTTTATCTAATAGCGCTTGATCTTGTTCGTCTAAATTTGTGAGGTCATTTTTTATTTTTAGTTTGGCTAAAATTAAATTTTTAATGGCATCTGCTAGGCCGGTTGTAAAAAATTTCATTTCTACACCAGATAAAAAGGCATTATCGAGTAACTCTATAGCATTTGATAAATTATTTTCTGTTAACGATGCCAGTGTTTTAAGAAAAAACGAATCGCCCATTATGCCTAAAGACGAAGAAACAGAGTCTTCTGTTAAGTTTGTTCCTGCAAGTGCAATACATTGGTCGAGAGCTGATAACGAATCACGAACAGAGCCGTCTGCTTTTTTAGCAATTAGCCTAATGGCAGCATTGGTAAACTGAATTTTTTCTTTTTCACAGAGGTTTGATAGGTGTCTTTCAATGATAGGCTGTGGCACTCGCTTGAAATCAAAGCGCTGACATCTAGACAGAATGGTGGAGGGAATTTTTTGTACCTCAGTAGTAGCCAATATAAATAGAATGTGTGCTGGTGGCTCTTCTAGTGTCTTTAATAGGGCATTGAAGGCGGCATTGCTTAACATATGCACTTCATCAATGATATAGACCTTTTTACTTCCTTTAGAGGGTAAAAATTTAACTTGTTCTCTAATTTCTCTTACGCTTTCAACACCGTTATTAGAAGCTCCGTCGATTTCTAAAACATCAATGGAAGAGCCTTGATTGATCTCGATGCAGCTAGGGCACTTTTCACAAGAAAGGCCGTAGTTTTTTGCCCCGGGCTGATAGTCTTTATCTTCACAGCGAAGAGCCTTAGCAAAAATACGGGCGGCAGAGGTTTTGCCTACTCCACGGGTGCCAGTGAATAAATAGGCTTGACCGATTTTATCTAATTGAAACGCATTAGAAAAAGTTTTTGCCACATGATCTTGGCCAACAAGATCGCTGAAATGTTTTGGTCGATATTTTCTGGCTAAAACTAAATATGACATAAAATTAAAAGCGGCGACCCGGCGAGGCCATGTCACAACTACCTATGGGTTACCGTTGCTACCTTCCGGTCCTGGCGGGGTTAGCCCCGGCGGCTTGCATGGAGCCAGGTCACCAAAATTGAGAGATACCAAAGTGAAAGAGGGTAGAGCAAGTGATATATTTTTCACATCCATTTCTAAATTTGAGCGATCTACTCTAGAGGCGTTTGCTTTATAGTAGAGTGGATGCTTTGTATAATTTTGCTCTGCGCCACATCCAAAAACTACATGCCGCAGTAAAGATTAACCCCATGGCTAGACGTGCGTACGGAGTTGCTTTTTTGGCTTCTATAAATTGAGTGAAAAAGTATCCCCATAAATTTTCTAAAGGTGCGAGATTAGAAAAAGGGAAGCTCCAAATCCGAAACGCGCAAGCTACGCCTAAGCTTATCCAAGCGAAGAGGGATAATATTTTTTTATTTGGGAGCCAATTCATACATAGAGCATATGCAAAGGCGGGAAAAACAAAGGATATATATCTTGGGCCAATTGTCCAACCACCATGCCAATAATTAACGGAAGAGATCGCAAGGAGTAGAGCTAAGAATCCGCCGAGAAGAAAAGTTTTTTCTGCTAATTTCGCTTTAAAGAAAACTATTAGAATACTAAAAAATACCCAGGGTTGAGTGAAAAGAATGCCTCTTTCTGTGCTGAATAAAAGTCCTTTGAAATATTCCCACTTTGGTAAGGCTATGCGTGAAGTTCCGTATATTAAACCTTCATTTGAGGGAACTGGCGAAACCTGTTCGGGGTTAATATATTTAGTTGCTAATTCTAATGGGCCACCGAACACTTGCCAGTGATACCAAAGAAAAAAGATCATTGGTAAAGTAGAGCCAATTATTATGTTTTTATAATTCTGAACGCGATTTGCTTTGAATAGGGTGGCGATAAGAAAAAAAGGAACAAACAGTAAGGCGCTATAATCAGTTAAACAAGAAAGTCCTATAAAAAAAGATGATTCTACAAATTTATCTTCATAAAAAAAGAAAAAAGCAGAAAGAAAAAGAATAGCTGCTAGTCCATGGCCAAAATAACAATTCATATAAATAGCAGCGGTGTTTCCAAATAAAGTGGCCAGCACAAAAAAGAATGAAATTTGTGAGCCAGACTTGGCTTCGATTTTTTTTGCCAAAAAATGAACTATAAAACAAAAAGGAATCATTTGACTTAGTAAGACCAAGAATAATATTTGGCCGTAGTTTGGTTCAGGAATCCGTCCTTTTTCATCGCTTGATTTTGCAAAAATTTGCGTTGGAATTTCAGCTAAAGCAAAAGGAACGAGTCCGAGAATGACCCCACCTGGAGCCTTATTGGAGTAATAGTTTCCACTGGGGGCTAGTGACCAATCGTGGGTCCATTCTTTGTAGTCATTAATTGATAAGGTTTGTTTTTCTGTAATTGCTCTTAAAGCGGCAAATCTAGATTTAGCGTTGGTGCCCCCAAGTTGAGTAACAGATAAAGAAAGTAAAAAAAATAACAGATAAATGGGAAAATATGTTGATTGGTAAAAATTTCTAAGAAATGAAAGACTCATAGGGCCACTTTCACTAGGATTCTCTGAATTGTAAATCTTTTTTCTAACTCTAAAAGTATTGGCTCACTAAGTTAGGCTTGTATGGAGGATTTACTTAGAAGAAGAACTCGAATCAGGGCACTTTTTTTGGTACAAACTAGCTATGAGGTTACCTTCAGAGGCAGAGTGTAAAAACGAATTTCAAAAAGATTTTTGCTACGGTGATGATGTTCGCCAGTATTTTCATCCTAACCCAAGAAAACCTGGTCCATTTTCTTATCATTTGCGGATGCATCATGTGATTACGGCCTTTCAGAGGTTTTTACCTGCGCCCGCTAAGGTAGCAGATATGGCCTGCGCTGCTGGTAACTTTGCTATTACTCTTTCTGAAAAAGGATATGATGTAACTGGTGTAGATTTATTGGATGATTTTTTAGATTACGCACGAAAAAAACCAACACAAGGATCCATTCAATTTGTTCAAGGGAACTTAATGGAGTACCAACATTCATCACAATTAGATGGTATTCTCATGGGAGAAGTGATTGAGCACGTAGCTTGGCCAGAAAAGTTGATAGCATCAGCTTATAAAAACTTACGTCCAGGCGGATTATTTGTTTTAACCACCCCTAATGGAGATTATGGCGGTAATGACTTACCCACTTATAAAGAGATTTCACAAGATAGAAAGGCATTTGAAGCCAAACAATTTGATCCGTCTCACCATCTCTTTTTATATACTCCCGAAGAATTGAAGAGCTTGTTGTCGGCAGGTGGATTCGAAGTTTTGCTACTGGATGTTTTTAACTCTCATTTTTTAACTAAGAGTGGGATGTTTAGGTACTTTTTTTCAATGGATATGCTAAAGGCAATTGATCGAATGCTTTCGCCATTGCCTTTCAAAAAAGGAAATTCTTCCAACATGATGATCGCAGTTGGTAGAAAATCTGAGTATTGAATTAAAGTTAAAAGCTGGTGAGTAGTAAAGAGATGTCTAATAAATTTATTAATATTAGTATTGTTTTTTTTACTTTCGCATTTGTTTATTTAGGTTTTCGATTTTTTCCTTACAGCCCAAAAGATCCTAGGCTAGATTTGCCACCTTGTTTTGAGGTGGGTGAGGGGTTTCATCATCGATTTAATCCTAGTTGTGAAGGTATAATCAATACCCCTCGCGGAGACATAGAGTTTTCTACGAATGAAGATGGATTAAGAGAAATTTCTCGAACCGATATTTTAAAAGCTAAGAGTAAGATATTAGTTTTAGGTGATTCCTTTGTAGAAGGCTGGTGGCTAAAACAAGAAGAAACAATAAGTGCTTTATTGCAGGAAAATTTAAAGGTTCTGTTTGTAAATGCCGGAATACGTTCTTCAGGTACTTTTTTCCAAAAAGATCGTTTAGAAAAATTAGTTCCAATCTATAAGCCTGATGGAATTATTTGGTTTATCTCTGATACTGATTGGGACGATGATAGGTTTTTTTGCGCTTTAGCGAAATCAATTTCTAAAGAGGGGCATCCAGAAAATTTTAGTATAAAAGATTTTCAATCATCGGGGCAAAAGAAAATAGATTTTTTGCTAGGTAAAGAAAATTTTTTCAGTAAATTTTTAAAGCGAGTTTCGTATGAGACAAATTGGAAAAAAATAGTAGACTCACAAGAAGCTAACCGATGTAAGTCTTGTGGTGCATTTCAAGAGATAAAAGAATTTGCAGATAGAGAAAGAATACCGATTAAAGCAGTGCTTTTACCATTTCCAGAACATACCACAGTGGGTACGTATAAATTGACATTAGAAAATAGGCAGAAAATAAAGACCTGTTTAGTAGAGTCTGGAATAGATTTATTGGATTCAGAAAGTTTTTCTAGCGTTGGTAAAAATTATTATTGGGAAAATGATATTCACTTTAACCCTGGGGGTATGCGGGCGTACTTAGAGTATTTACTTCCAAATATTTCTTCTTGGCTGAAGGCGTTCCTGCTACTTAATTGAAAGTTGTTTTCGTATAACCCTCTTTTGGGTAGCCAGCCATTCCAATAAAGGTATATTAAGAACTGAAAAAATATGAAAAATAATAAAACAAAAGCCCAGAGATTATGTTTGTTCATAGAGTTCTCCTGCTTTATTTTTAAAATATAATCGATAACCGTTTTGCAGTAATAAGTTTTTGTCTACAAGAGATCCCGGCTGAAGAATAATGTATTGAGGGCCAGATTTTTTTACAATTTCTATTACTAAGTCTGGCGAATTAGCCGAGCTAGATGAGAACAACATTCTTCTATTCCAATCAGAGGAAAAATAAGGGTAAAGTAGGGCATTTACCATCCCATAGTGGTGTTGTGATCCAAAGGTATAGTCGATTAAAACAGATGCAGCCTTTGTTTGATTAAGGGCTGCGGCGAGGCTTTGTACTTCTGCAGCCGCATCATTCTTTCCCGCATATAGTAAACCACTGTAAGGTGTGTGCTGTTTTCTAAATTCTTGAGAAATAAAAGAAAGATATTGTGGGAAAACAGAAACAGCCTGATAAGAAGACCATATTAATGTAGATATATATATTAGTGAGAAAACGTAATTCCATTGCAAGGCTTTTTGTAGCTTATGAAAACCCCAGGCAGTAATAGCGAATCCAAAGGGAGTAATAAATAGTCCTAAACGAAGCTCCCAAGATTTAATAATGCTAAAATATAAAATAATAACAAATAGACTTGAAAGAATTAGTTCTTTATTTTTATTTCGCAAAATATGAAAAATAAAAAAACATAAAAAAGGCACAACACAGATAAACCACGTTGGACCCCAGCGCGCACTAAATTCGTCGTAAGGAACATAATAAGAATCGCTCCATGCTTGATAGTAGCGCGGTAAAAGCCAGAGGCCTTTGTTTCCGGCAGCACGTTCTATATTGTTTATAAAATATCCATCCCATTTGTTTTGGTCTTCTTTGCCTTTTTCTATGAAAAGATTTGGGACTAAGTTTTGAATATTAGTATTTATGGGTTTGTTAACGAGAATTTGGTAGGGAGCAATTGGATTGCCGAATTGAACAATATTTTTCCATTCCCAGAACCAACCGAAAAACGTAAAAATAACTATCCAGGTAGCAGCTGTGATTTTGTTCTTTCTAAATAAAATAAAAGTAATTATCAATGCGCATATAGTGGCCGGCAATAAAGTTGTATACTTCATATTGGCTAAAAAGACGGTAGCGATCATGGACAAAAAATAGTTTTTTCTCAAAATGAAAATACAAGAGCAAACCATATAAAAAGAAGCAATAATGTCTATATTAGCAGTAAGAACTTGATCTAAGATTTTTGGAATAAGCAAAACAGAAATGGCTGCTAGTCGTGCCCAAAAAGCAGAGACATTTAATTCTGTAGCAAGATAAAAAGAAGCAATCGCTAGTCCAAGAAGATATGGGACTTGCTGGATATTTGTTAAAGAATCGTTAGAAGAAATAGCAAACGCCCAAATTTTAGGCAGTTCAGCCATTAGTGGATTTGTACCTATTTGTGGATGCCAAGTAGAAAAAAATAAAGTTTGTTTTTGCCAAGAAAGAGCGGCTGCTGGTAGGTGATACGACAGAGTATCGTGGTGAAATGCTGGTAGTGAGAGGCCACTGAAGACAAATAAAACAAAGAATATCAATAACGAAAATAATATTAGCTTGTCGTGTTTAGCTAAAAACGAAAGAGATTGTTTTGCGGAGTATTTTGAATAAATCCATGGACCAAGAGCTAGTAATAAGGGTGAACTAAAAAAAAATGCTTTGTTAAAAATACCAAAAGCGAAACAAATCAACACTCCAGATATGATATAAGAGTTTGATAGAAAAAGTGCTTTTAAGAGACGGAAGCTCCAAGAGTCATTTTCGGTTTGAATATTTAATGTTTGCCAGGAAAAAATTAATAAGAGCGAATAGGCTACAATCCATAAACTAAGAGACAGGAATAGTGTTAGATCGCTCATGAGAAAATTTTTTCAAACAAAAGCATGAAATCCAAGTATTAAAGAAAGATATTTATACAGTTTGCTTTTGAGATTAAGAATTGACTCAAGGCATAGTTTGATTTCGTGGGGGCATTACATACTTCATGAGAAAAATAAATCTGGCGGAGAGAGAGGGATTCGGTCAAGCGCTCGTGCTCGCTTCAAAGCTCACACTCCGCCTGACCACCTCGTCGGCCTTTCGCGAACCTCACGTTCGCTCAGCGTCCACTGGACGCCGGCCTCCTCACTTCGATCCCTTCTTATTTCTCCAGATTTATTTTCCCCACTTCATGAGAAAAATAAATCTGGCGGAGAGAGAGGGATTCGAACCCTCGAATGGTGTTACCCATTACACGCTTTCCAAGCGTGCGCCTTCGGCCACTCGGCCATCTCTCCGTAAAAAAAACTTCGACCTTTCATACGCATGTTCGGTCGACTAATTTGCCTTTCCTAAGAACTTACATTTTATCAACATAGACCTAATGGCCTAGTTCAGATAAATATTTCAGTGGCGATTAAGTAGCATATAGCAGAGAGATCGTCTAATGAGAAACTAAATGACTCATAGTATTATCGCATTTACTAAGGTGATAAAAGGTGCTTGGCGTTCATTACTGGGAGTTGTACAAAATACGTATTGAGGTTGTTTTGAATCGTAATTTACCGACAAATATTTCTCCGCTTCGCGCTTTTTCGGCAATGGCCAAGCCAACTACAATAGATTTATGTCTTGGTAAGCCTTATGAAGACATGCCTGCAGAACTACGCCATATAGTGCCTGAATTATTTGCCAATACTAAATATAGAATGGATTATTCCGAGAATGCTGGATTCGCATTTGTAAGAGATGCTTTCGAAAAGCACTACGGTTTACCAAAAAATAGTTTGATCTTAACTCATGGTGCTCAAGAGGCACTTTATATAGCACTTTTATCTAATCTCAATCCGGGTGATGAAGTTTTAATTCCAAACCCAGGGTTTCTCGCATATGCACCTATGGTAAAAATGGTGGGCGCTAAACCTTCATTTTATTTTTTAAAAAAAGTGAATGAGAATTTTCATTATGATTTAGAGCTAATCACAAAAAAAATCACAAAAAAAACCAAAGTGATTCTATTGAATTCACCCTCGAATCCTACGGGATCAGAGTTGTCGTCTACTTTGCTTAAAGAAATTATTAAGAAATTTCCTAAAATAAAAATTCTATCTGATGAGGTTTATGCTGAACTTGATTATGAGAAATTGTACGAACCACTTGCTAAAAAAAATAGTTCTATAATTAGTGTAAATTCTCTCTCGAAAAGTCACGCACTTACTGGATGGAGAATTGGTTGGGTGGTATCAACTGACCCAAAAATATATAAAACACTGCTTGTTGCGCATCAGTATGTATCTACTTGTGCCTCTGTTCCTAGTCAGCATCTAGCAAATGCACTTTTGTCTAATTCTTTTGAAAAAATTCGTGATCACTACAAAAATGAATATCAATTACGTAGAGATATTTTTTTTCAAGCTCTGGGTAAGCTAAGTGAAAAAATAGAAAAACCTAAGGCAGGATTTTACGCTTTTCTGCCAATACCAAAAAAGTATTCTACCTCTTTAGAGTTTGCGAAAGCTCTTTTGAATAAAAATGATATCTTAGTAGTGCCTGGTGAATTTTTCGGTACCGCAGGGAAAAAACATATTCGTATTAGCTATAGTGCTAACGTTGAGCTGTTGCGAAAAGCTGGTGAATTAATAAGTAAATGGTACTAGTGCTAATTTTTGGTTTTAAACGTCAGATAAGATTCTCATAAGCTCTATTCCCTCATGAGCAATCGAAGATGAATAAAAAACAATAGGTATTCCATCGTAAGGACTTTTAACCTCAAAAAAATCTGGCTCATCAGAAAAACGCAAAATACGCGCTAATAGATCACCTTTTTTAACTCTTTTTCCTGGTTGAGCGACATAATCTACTAACCCACCAACAGCAGAGTAAATTGTCATATATTGGTTGATTGGGCAGTTGACAGGATTTTTTTTCTCCGCTTCGCCTTGAATGACTTTCTTATGCCTTAAGTAATTTAAAATTCCTGCAAGGTCACTTTCTGCCTGAGAAGACGAAATGGATTCGTGATTGCCTAACTCAATGGTAAAGCTTTGCGTTTTTATTTGAGAGAGATTTAGTTGTTCTGCGAGCATAGTCCAGGGCCTAAAAAATACCTCATCCATAGCTCCACCAAATTTATCTTTAGGCATAATAATTTGAAATGGTATAGAAAAATAAGCAGCATCTTCTTTTGCGTACTCAGGTACATAAATATGATGAGCACTTCTATTTGCGCAATGAAGGTCTAAGCATAAATCAGAATCTATAGAGAGCGTTTGTAGGGTTAGTGCCAAAGCATCAGGAAAAGAAATAGAACTATTTTTCTTTTCCAATAATTTTTTCATCATTTCTTCTTTAAATGTAGAATATAAGGTTGCTTCCGTTAGCCCTTTTAATTGTTCCCAATTCATATTTTCTACAGGTAAAAAATAACGACGGTTATAATTATCTCCATTGGTCAGATCAAATCGTCCAAATGTATAGTCGCCAGCTTTTTGGTTTAACCCCATGGGATTCGCATTGGGAACCAATCGAACATCACCTAGAGGTGGGTTTTCTTTTAAAAATTCAAAAAGTTTGGCAATAACTAATGAGCCCTGTACCTCAGACCCATGTGTTGCCGATTGTATATATACTTTCGGAGCATTTTTTTGGCTCCCTTTAAAATCGTAAACCGTTATATGTAGTGAATCTCCAGAAGCAAGAGTTCGAACCGGGACTTTTTTTATTTCAACCATTTTTCTGATCCTTCTACAGGTCGACAAACACTAAGCTTACCATTTTTTTTTATAACTTCACCGGGCATATCGTGACAAAGAAAAAATGGCATGCTTTCTGTAAATCCATAAGCACCAACCTTTTTAAAAACAATAAAGTCTTCTGGAGAGGTATCTTTAGGAAGAGAATAGGTTCCCAATTTGTCTAAAGCTGTGCATAAAGGTCCGTGTACGTTAAATTCTTTAAGAGGCAAGTCTTTTCTTTCTAAAACCTCTGCCGGGAAAAATTCATTAACCAAAGCCGGCCGAACTAAGTGATTAATCCCGCCAGAGCAAATTAAGAATTCCTTTTCTCGTACAGTTTTTCTTTCGACGACTTGAGTTATATAACTGCCAAATAATCCGACGGCATAGCGTCCAAGTTCTAGCCAAATTTCTTTAGCTTCAGATTTTAATTGAACACTTTTAAAAATTTCTTTTAATGAATTCCAGTGAATTTCTTGATCTAGACTCGTTTGCGAATAATCAATACCTAGACCGCCACCTAAATCTAAAACACTTAGCTCAAAATTTTGCTTTTCAGCAAATTTTTTTGCCTCTTCAGCAGTTTTAATCCAAATTTTTTCTAGCTCTGCTGTGGATAAAATATTTCCCCATTGAAATACATGTACTCCTATATATTTAACCTGAGAAAACTTTGGTAGTGATTCCCATTCTTCGGGACTTAATCCAAATACAGAAGTTTGACTTCCTCCTAATATACTTGCTTCTCCTTCCCACGAAAGTTGTAAACGAATTAATACATTCACTTGAGTGTTTTTTGAAAGTCGAGCTAATAATTCTAGTTGCGCGCGGCTTTCAATAACAAATGTTCTCACACCCATCTCTAGGGCTTTAGAAATAAAGAGCTTTGTTTTAGCAGGTCCGGTAAGAAGAATGTTTTCTGGTAAAATTTCAGAGCGAATGGCCTGATTAAGTTCTCCAATAGAGGCTACATCAACAGAAAGACCTGACTTAGATACAGTTTTTAAAATTGCTGAAAGGGGATTCGCTTTACAGGCATACCATAGGCGAATCCCTTCAGTACGAAGCGAGCGCAAGTGTTCTTCCATACGGTCAAGGTCGTAAATATACGTATTGCCTTTAGCAAGATAGAAAGATTCTTTTAACTCACGCTCTGAGAGGCTCATCTCAAAATCTCTTCAAGTACGAGAGAGGCATTTGATTTTTCATCTCTATATTTAATAATAATAGGGCAATGTAGAAAGAGGTTTTGCTTACTTGCCCATTCACTTGCTTTAAGCGGACGAGTTCCAGGAACCACTACGGCATTTTCTGGTACAGGAGCACCTCTTTCTAAAACACACTCATTTACTGCATCGTAAATAGATACACCTTTTGAAAGCACTACACCTGGAGCAATTACGGCTCCTTTTTTTACATGTATGCCTTCTACAATAATTGCGCCTGCTCCGATAAATGCATTATCGTCTATGACAACTGGAGTTTGACCAATTGGTTCGAGTACC
Source organism: Oligoflexia bacterium (assembly GCA_023954355.1). Classification (GTDB taxonomy): domain Bacteria; phylum Bdellovibrionota; class UBA1018; order CAIPTA01; family CAIPTA01; genus JAMLID01. The sequence goes on from JAMLID010000022.1 coordinate 43,869, forward strand.
CCTCCAATTTGAACACCTGCAGACAAATGCACTTTTTTACCGATTTGCGCACAGGAGCCGACAAGAACATGTGAATCAACCATGGTTCCTTCATCTACATAAGCACCGATATTGATATAAGCAGGCGGCATAATGATTACGCCCTTAGCTACATAAGCACCTCTTCTTACGGAGCTTCCACCTGGAACAAGCCTAACAGAGTCACTTTCACGAAATTTTCTGGGTAAAATAGTATCTTTGTCTACAAAGCCTTTATATAGACCTTCGGTAGCTTGTGTAAGTTCAATATTTTTACCGCTTCTAAATGCAGCCAAAATGGCTTCTTTTACTTCAACATTAGCACTTATAGTACCATCAGTATTTTGTTTAATTGCTCTGATCTTTCCTATTTCTAAGTCATCTAAAATTTTTTGATACTCACTCATTTTTCATCCCTTTCTCTAGAAGTTTTTGTGCCAATTTTCAATAATGGAGTCTTGCTCTTTTAGAACATTAGCTTGTTTTAAATCATTTTCACTCAATGGAGGTCTCACGAAAGAATTTTGAATAACCCCCTTAAGTGAGAGTAAGGTTTTTGCCGGAACAGGATTGCTCGCTAAAAATAGAGAATCCGCGGCTTTTTTCCAAATCTGTGAAGACTCATTGCTAAGACTTTGCTCTAAGCATTGTTTAACAAAAGTAGAAGCAGCCTTTGGCCAAACATTTGATGCAACCGATACTAAGCCAACAGCACCAGCTCTTGTAAACTCAGGAGTAAGGCCGTCGTCACCTGAATAAAAATCTAAATTTTCAGCTACTTTTCTATAGGCAGTAAACTCTTCTAATGAACCACTTGCTTCTTTCACAGCCCAAGCATTTTGGTGCTTAGCGATTTTTGAAAGACATTCTAGATGCAGTTTTACTCCGGTTCTAGATGGTACGTTATATATCATTACAGGCTTTTTTACTTGGTCCATTAAAGTGGTAAACCAATGTGTTTGCCCTTCTGGCCCAGGTTTAGCGTATAAAGGCACAGGCATTAAATACCCGTCTATATTTTCTTTTTCTGCGAAATGTAGAAAATCAATTGTTTGATTGAGCTGAAAACCAGAGACCCCAACCAAAACAGGGGTATTTAATTTGAGCGTAGAGACGAAATGAATAATTTTTCTTTTTTCTTCTTCTTCTAGCGCGAGCCCTTCGCCAGTGCTACCCAAAATAACTATTCCGTTCCCGGCTTTCTCTTGTAGCCGAATAAGAGCTTCTAGTTCAGAGTAAGAAACTTCACCTGATAGATCAAATGGTGTTACTATGGCTGTATATAAAAAATTCTTAACAGAGTTAGACATAAAAAATCTCCTTTTGGATTTTGTTTTCGAATAAATCTTCAAACGCATAAAGCCCTGAAGGTAAGTTGGGTAGAAGTTCTTCAAGGGTGAAAACCACACCATCAGCAAAAACGCTTCTATCAAGAGCCTCATGTTCTAAACGCAATATCTCATTAGAGAAATTCGTGGTTAATTTGTGAATACCACATACATCGTCTAAGCGTTTTGCATCGATAGCAACTTCTTCGTTAAAATATGATTTCAATCTAAGTGCTGTTCCGCTTGGGGTGTCTTTTTTTTGCGTATGATGTGTTTCGTCTATTTTATAATAAGTCTTTTGTATTTTTGATATGCGTGCAAGTCGCTTAGTAATATAGAACATTATATTCATACCTATTGAAAAATTGCTCGCATAGATCCAAGGCGCATTGGGCTTAGGTAGTGCATCGTAATTAAAGCCAGTTGTCCCTAAAATTACTGGGATACCAGATTCCAGTAGTAATGGTGCTAAGTCTGTAAGACCAGAAGCAGGTAGAAAAACAACAACGGCATCTACCGATTTGATTTTTTCAATCGTTGGCTGGTTACTGCGATTAAAAGTTAATAAATCATGCCTTTCTCTTAAACGAGAGGCAACGAGTGAGCCTGTTTTTCCGGTTCCAATTAAAGCAATTTTCATATGAATTCTCCATGCAGATATTTAGCAACAGTTTCACATTCGCTTGTAGGCACAAGAAAGCAAATATTATGTTGACTTGCTCCATGGCAAATCAAGCGAACATTTGTGTTTTTTAGACTCGTGAACGCTCTTGCTCCGATCTTGGGTGTAGTTGTAAGTTTATTACCAATAAGAGCGACTAGACTTAAATCTTCTTCGATTTGAACATCTGCAATTTTCTCAAGTTCAGAAATTAATTCTTTATTTTGTAAAACGCTTTTACCAGAAGAACTCAAAGAGGCACCATCTATTGTTAGAGCAACAGTTACTTCGCTAGTAGTAACTAAATCAACGCTTAATCCGTGATTGGCAAGAGTAGTAAATAATTTTGCTAAAAATCCAGAGGCATTTAGCATATTTATACTAGAAACTGTGATTAAAGTTTGGTTTTTACGAATAGCAACTGCCCTAAATTGTGGCAAAATTTCTAATTCTTTATGAATCCAAGTACCACCATTTTCCGGATCAAATGTATTTCCTACGAATACTTTTATCCCTGAACGTATTGCCGGGTAAAGTGTGGCTGGGTGTAAAACTTTTGCTCCGAATGCAGCGAGCTCTGCTGCTTCATCAAAAGTTATATTAGTAATTACTTTTGCGTTATTCTCTATTCTTGGATCTGTACTATAAATTCCATTAACATCAGTCCAAATTTTACATTCACACGCACTTAAAGCCTCAGCAAATAAAGCTGCTGAATAGTCGCTACCACCTCTGCCAAGGGTTGTTGTTTCTCCATTTTTATCTGAGCCAATAAACCCCTGCGTGACAATAATTTTTTTATTTTCTAGTAAAGGTAGAGCATTAACAGAGCATCGTTCTTTTGTTTCTTGTATGTTTGGTTCTGCCTTTCCAAAGTTAGAATCTGTAGCAAGCAATATTTTAGAATCTACGCAAATCACATCTAATTTTTCTTCTCGCAAAGCAGACGAAAAGAGAAAAGAGCTAAATTTTTCACCAAAAGAAAGTATATGGTCGATATTTTTTTCTTCTAATAGATCTCTAGAGAAAAAAGCTTCTCGTAATTCTAAAAAATAACATTCTAATATACTTAAGTCTTGTTGGTTAAGATGAAGAGCAGATGCTATTTCTCTATGACGTTTTTCTATGCCACCTATAATATCTGCGAAAGCTTCTTGGTTTTTAGAAGTGATAGAATTAATGGCTGCTAGTAGTTGATTGGTTGTACCTGAAACCGCACTGACCACAACAAGGCAACTATGAGGATCCTGTTTTGCAATAGATGCAGCTTTTCTCATAGAGCTGGCATCTCCCATGCTGGTTCCCCCAAATTTTGCGACATGAATTCTCATAACTCTCCCAAATATTTATTGAGTGTTTCTAAGTTAGCTATTGCAGCGCCTGCTGCGCCTCGAACTAAGTTATGCCCAAGTGCAATTAGACCGATAGTTTGTCGGTCTCCACCTTGCTTTAATCTACCAATATGTACTCTCATATCTTGCGAATGAAGATCACGAGCAGGTTGTGGACGGTCTTTTGTGTTGTGAAGTTCGTAAAAATTAGGCCATTTATCTTTCCACACTTTAAAAGAGTGCTCTGCTTTTTCTAGTGAGATATGATCTTTAAAACGTATATGAGCTACAATTGTGTGACCATGCACGACAGGCACGCGATTTACATGAACAGTTAAAGAAAAATCAGCTGGCTTATGAGGCTCACCAAGGATGCGCTTAGTTTCTTCTTGAATTTTATCTTCTTCACCATTGATGTGCGGAATAATATTACCTAAAAGATCATAAGAGGAAACACCAGGATAGCCAGCACCACTAAGTGCTTGCATAGTAACAACATTTATATGTTCTATCTGACCTAGATCCATAAGTGGTCTAATTGCTGAAGTCAAAAAAACAGTAGAGCAGTTAGGGTTGGTGATGAGTCTACCCTTCGTTTTTTGCTCATCCACTAGTGCTAAATGTTGTGGATTAATTTCTGGGATTAATAAAGGAATATCACTTTTCATGCGAAAAGAAGCAGCATTAGAAGAGACTATATGCCCTTTTTCTATAAGTTGTAGTTCGACTTCAGTGGCAATTTCAGAAGGAAGAGCAGAAATAATATATTTAGAATTTAGCTCTGAGGTAGATTTCATTTTTAATAAAGCTATTCTATCGGAGAGGGGTTGTTCATCTTTCCAATGCACAGTTTCTCCAAAATTTTTTCCGATTCTTGAGTCACTGGCTACTAATTCAACCACTTCAAATCTAGGGTGATTTTCTAAAAGGGAAATAACTTTTTGACCTACCGGTCCAGTAGCCCCTAATAATGCGATTGGTGTTTTCATGTTCCATTCTCCTTAATATTTATGAAGAGAACATGGGAACATGGAGAATGAGAAAAATAAAACCGATGTGATCTCTTTGTAAAAAGAAACCCTAAGTTTACGATTTTCCAGAAGCTCTCCATGGTTTCCCATGACAGTGAGTCGACTTTACTCGGTCTCACCAAGACAAGAGAGGGATATGCCTCTCTTTCTTTCGGCATTACTGGCCTCTTTTCCTTTCTTTGGGACATTCTCCCTCGGGGAAATTCTACCGTAATGCACCTCTTCTAGCGGTGCTTCAGCACTACTTTCATAACTGTATAGCATCAAAATATATGAATCACAAGATGCTCTATCTATAGGAAGTTAAAAATAAAAAACGAGAACTAAATCTGTTTAGGATTCAGTTCTCGTTTGGGGGTTAGTGAACAAATTAAGTTTAATCTTTGAATCTTGTAAATCTAGCCAATCCATCGCCAATAGAGGTTTTTTGTGTAGCGGTGTCTGCATAAGCATTGATTACACTTCTACCATCTACTACAAAGTAAGCGAATGCACCTGTAGTTTTAATTCCTGCTCCATCTCCACACCAGTTAGCATACTCTAGCGCTCTTTCTAAGCATCTAGCAGCATTCATATTTGCAAGACCTTCAGAATCTGCGAAACTTGTATTTACTTTGTAATAATTGGCCGCTTGTGGTGATATTCTAGCAGCACTCACACAAAATGGATGGTTAGTCTTAACGTGAATTAAACAAGCTGTTTTAGATTCAGCGAATCCGGTTATTGGTAAAGCGATTGCTGCTATAATTAACCCTAAAAATTTGATATTCATATAATCTCCCTTGTTCCCGTTTGCTTTCTATAGAAACTTTGGAATCTAAGAAAAGTTGCGCATAAATTATTATTTCACTCAAATAGGGGTGTCTCCAAAGAGAGACAGCTTAAAATAGCTAAAATTATATCTATATATTAGGGCGCAACTTTATCTAACTTGGATAGTTTCTATTACATAAGCAACAAAGGCTAGGAGCCAAAGACGGGAGTAAAAATGAAGTACAATAAACTAATCGGGTTGATCGCATTTATCGGTTTCTTCTCTATATCTACCACTTATGCTGGTGAAGGGCAGTGGCACCAGATTCCAAAAGAAATCCAAGAAAAAATGAAGGCTGCAGGGATTCCTACACCTGAAGAGCTTCACGAAATCATAGAAAAAGTAAAATCAGAAAATGACGGTAAAATTGATCACGAAAAAGTAGTAGCAGCCCTTGAAGCGGCTGGATTTAAGGCCCCACAAAAAGGCGGTACTAATGCAAAGCCACCATTATCTGAAGAAGAAATAGAAGCAATTAAAGAAAAGGTTAAGAAAGGTGTAGTTATTAAATTGCCTGCTGACTCGGGTGAAGATACTGAAGAATCTGACCGTGAAGAAGAAACTGAAGTCGTGTCTGCGGATATGACGAATGATAAAAATGGAAGTTCTGAATCAGCGCTCTAGTTTCAAGGGGGTATACTTAACGAGGGAAGTATACCCCCTGTTTTTCTTTAACTTGTCTTGTAAATTTTTTTAAGACAGGTAACTTTTAAGGATGTTATTTAAACAAAGCGATGATGAACTAATGGAAGATGTGAAGAGGGGCTCAAAGGCAGCGTTCTCTGAACTAATAGATAGACATGGATCAGCTGTTTTGGGGTATTGTATGAGGGTTTATTCTGGAAATACTGCGACAGCAGAAGATACCACTCAAGAGGTTTGGATGAAGGTATTAGAAAATAATCAATCCTATAAAGGAAGCGGGCATTTTAAAGCCTGGTTGATGACGATCACTAGAAATACGGCATTCACTGAAATGAAGAAGTCTAGTCGCTATCAAGACGAGAACAGCGAAGAAGAGGGAGAGATTCAAATCCCAGACGACTTTAATCTTGAAGAACATATGGTAGAGTTAGAAGATTTAGCACTTACTAAAAAACATATAGATAGCTTGCCCGATCAACAAAGAATGGCTCTTATCTTGTGGTTAGATGGCGAAGACACATATCAAGGAATTGCAAAACAATTAAATCTTTCATTGGCCTCTGTGAAATCGTTAATATTTAGAGCACGTGAAAATATAAAGAAAAAACTGGAGGCAGTATGAGAGAAAAATTTAAACATTTATTTAAAGAAGATGTTTCTCCAGATTTAAAAGAAAAAATTTTAAATAGAGCCGAAAGTAAATTGGATCAATTGAATGATAGTTATAATAGGTCCCGAAAAAATAATCTATTTTGGTTATTGGCTCCCTCTGTTGGTCTTGGAGCAGTTGTGCTTGTTCTTTTATTTAATAAGGGGAAATTAAATACAAAAAACGAATATAGTACTAAATCGGTAGCTGGTGTCGAGTTTGAAATGTTAGAAGAGATGCCATTACTAGAGGAGCTAGCTGTCTTGGAAAATTATGATGTTTTAAAGAAAATGTAGGTTTTTTGTGAATAAAAAAAATACAAAAAATATTGCGGATATTAAAAGTAAAGATGCAGATGTGGCTAAAAATTTAGAGATGTTGAAAAACTTGGAAATGATGGAAATGGTTATTGATTTAGGATTGGATGAAAAAATGAAAGAAGAAGCTCGAAAAAGTGTACTCCAAAAAGGAGGGGGATCACGATGAGAAGAAGAGAGTTTGGTAAGTATTTAATTATAACAGCGCTATTTTTTAGTGTTTCAAGTATTGCAACTACTACTGTTTGGGCGTCTGGAGAAGACAAAGCATCTAAAGACTGGCAAAACCTTTCTGAAAGTGAAAAAGAAGCTTACCGTAAAAAGTGGGAGTATTTTCAATCTTTATCTGCAGAAAAACAAAAAGCAATTCAAGAGGCGTTTGATAATTACAAAAATCTTTCTGAAGAAGAGAAAAAGAAGGTTCAAGACAATTATGCTAAGTGGAAAACGCTTTCAGAAAGTGAAAAAAATGAACTTAGAAAAAAATTTGAAGAATGGAAAACTCTTTCAGAAAGTGAAAAAAATCTTATTAGAGCAAACTTAGAAAAATGGAATGCTATGTCTGATAGCGAAAAAGCAGAGTTCTTGAATAAAGTTAAAGCTGAGTCTAAAGGGGCTGAGTAGATAGACAGCAAGCGCCTGATTTTTAAGTAAAATTAAAGAATTATCATTGAAGTACCGATAAATCTTAGGGTGAGTACATGAATTTTAGGTATAAATCTATAAGTCTGTTTTTTGTAGGAGTATTCACAATTTACTCTATGCCTGAATTATTTGCTGCTGGCCAAATTACTATTCCCGCACCGCAACCACCTTTTCCCGCACCAAATCTCAATTTTAAGATGACTAGACCAATGACCCCAGAAGAAATTGATGCATTAAAAAAGAAGCTTCAAGCTAATAGTGGCTCTACAGATGTAGTATCACAGCAAACTGCGAATATAGAACAAGTGGGGCAGGCAAGTTTTTATTTTGGAGTTGTTCAATCTGCCGCGGGTGTCACACAAATTTCAGAAGCAGCACAAGAAAAGGCAAAAACGGGAAGCACAGAAGAGGTTCAAAAACTTTTTTATAATGGACTACAAAACCTTTCTTCAGGCACAAATCAGATTCAGCAGGCCAAAGAAATTATAAATTATGCAGATGGTATAAAAGACCAAAATAACAGTTATAATTCTGTTTCATCAAATAATACCAAAGCTTCAGAAGCTTCGTCATCCGATCTATTAAACTTTAAGCGTTCTAATATGGGAGCATCGGCACAAAAAGTTTTAGAAAAAATGGAACAAGTAACTGATATTTCGGCAGAAGAGTTCATAAAAACTGTAAATGATGAAGGCAATGTATACGAAGTGGCTGCAAAAGCTAAAGGGCTTAATTTAAAACCTGAAGAACTAAAGCAAGTTGCAGATAAAGTTGCTACCGATTATTTTGCAAAATATCAAAACAAAAAAGAAAATACTCAATTAACAGCCGGAGTAAGTTTTTCAGATCTTATGAAAGACTTAGACTCATTTATTAAATCATCTACAAGTAAGTCTGTGGATGAAATTTCTCGTGAAATTGCTTCAAGTGGTGTTAGTGAAAGTAAAGAAAATATTATAATTGATAATGTAGTTAGCACTAATAGTGAAAGTGATTTTTCAGGTAGAATCGATGAAGAAAACCCATATATTAAGAGTGAAAAGGCAATTTTGATTAAGCATAGAGAGTATATTGGCGACGGATCAGTTTTTGGTATGGTCAAAAAACAATATCAAAAAAGACTTTTTGAATTCACAAAGCCTTTTTAGGTTAAGGGTAAAAATTTTATATTAGCATCGTTTTTCTAGGTTATCTTCAAATTCACGTCTAAACTAATAAAAACCTTAAAAAGACTCTAGAGAGACAAAAAATGAACTATTCAAATAACGCATTGTGGGTTGCGAAACATAAAGGCGCAAATTTAGAAAAAATAAATCGTCCGTTAGAAAAATTATTACAAGATGATGTTCTTGTTAAAGTTAAATATTGTGGGCTTTGTCATAGTGATATTCATATCATTAATGATGATTGGGGTGGTATAAAATATCCCGTTGTTCCTGGACATGAGATTATTGGTGAAGTAGTTGATTTGGGCAAAAATGTTTCCAATTTGAAAAAAGGAGACTTTGTAGGAATTGGATGGCAAGGCGGATCTTGTGGTACATGTATAGACTGTACTACAGGGCATGAAAATTTTTGTGAAGAAAGTAAAGCGACTTGCTTATCTGTGAGTGGAGGTTTTGCTGAATTTCATATTACCAAAAAAGAATTTTGCTTTAAATTATCAAGCTCGCTGGTTCTAGCTGAAACAGCTCCGCTATTTTGTGGAGGGATTACCGTTTATAGTCCATTACGTGAATTTTTAAATAATCAAAAAAAACGAGTTGGTATAGTAGGGTTAGGTGGTCTAGGGCATATGGCAGTTAAGTTTGCTAAAAAAATGGGTAATGAACTTACTGTCTTTTCACATACAAAAGATAAAGCAGAAGAAGCAGCAAGATTGGGGGCATCTAATTTTGTATTTACTGATTTAGAACAAAATAACGATCGATTAAAAAGAAAGCTAGATTTTATACTTGTTACTTCTAACGCGAACCCAAATATGGATTTTTATTTAAATGCATTGGATAGAGACGGAACTCTGTGTTTTGTTGGCATTCCTCCAGATAATATTAGTTTAGGGGTATTTCAACTTTTAGGAAAACGCTTGAGAATTAGTGCTAGCCCTATAGGGTCTCCGTCAGAGATTAGAGGAATGTTAGATTTCGTAGAAAGAGAAGGTGTGTTTCCTGAAATAGAAAGTTTTTCTATGAGTGAAATAAATTTAGCGATTGAGAAATTGAAAAAAAATCAGGTTAAATATAGAGCGGTATTAGAAAATTAATGAACTATCGAGGGTTCAAGCAAAGTATTGTAGCGAATTATGTTTTTGCGATAGTTATTTTTATCGTTTCTTTTATTTTTCTGTCCAAAAATATCGATAAAAAAATGCTCTGGTCAGATGAGGCAATAGCAATAGCCATTATAAATGGTGTTAATATAAACAGTGTTTTTAAAGATATTCAAACATCAAATCTAGGCTCTTCAACTAAAAATTTAAATACTTTATTGTCAGAGCAAGCAAATACTAATTCTCTAGATGTCTTACTTTCAGTAAATATACATCCCCCAATATATTTTTTTCTATCCTCTATGGGTATGAGACTTTTTAATTTAAAAAATGCTCCAAGACTTACCTCAGCAATAGCAATAAGTTTTTTATCAGTATTGGTATTTTTTCTATTTATGCATTTTACAAAAAATACATTTTATTCTTTTTTTTCTGGCGTGCTTTTTTCACTATCTCCGTTTTTTTATATTTACGGACAAGAGGCAAGACCAACAGCTTTAGCGATTTTATTTAATGCCTTATTTATGTGTGCATTTTTTCTATTTTTTAAAAATCAGAATTCAAAAAAATATAAAGTTCTTTTTTCTGTATCAGCGATTTTGTCGTTACTTACTTCATTTTTAAGTTTTTTTATATTACTGGTTCAGTTTG
>JAMLID010000023.1 GCA_023954355.1 Oligoflexia bacterium
TGGCCACTCCAACTGAGTTTGAAGTTTTTTCAAGCATAGATAAGTTTATTTTATCACTAAAAAAAATCATTCAAGACCCTGCCCTATGGCAAAATATTCAACACTTATGCTTGAATAGAATTAGAGAGTTTTCTCCTTCAGAGGATAAAAGTAGATTTTCTAAAATATTAGAGATTATTTATAATCAGTCACCTATAGATAAAATCTCTAAAAAAGTCATACAAAACGTATTAATGAGCAATGAACATTCTGCTACAAAGTATTTTTCTAAGTGGATTGAGTTGAAGAACAATCGTTCTACTGCTAGTCTTGATTCGTGATAGTAAAAAAAATTATTTCTATCAAGGGTAAAGTTCAAGGTGTCGGCTATAGAAATGCCTTACGCGATGAAGCGAAGCGACTAGGTGTAACCGGCTGGGTGAGAAATAAAAAAAATGGTACTGTGGAAGCCTTTCTACATGGTGAAAGCACTTTAGTCTTTGATCTAATTGAATGGGCCAAAAGAGGCCCAGCGCTTGCTATTGTAGATAGTGTAGATATTCTAGATGCAGACTCCGAAACAGCGCTCGAAATATTTTTAAAAAAACCAACAGAATAAAGGAGAAAACTTATGGCACGAACTCCATCACGAATGAAAGACTTAGGTTCTATAGCGTATCCATTCACTTTGAAAGACAGCTTTGAAAAAACATTCATCTTAAATGATAGTAGAGGCAAGCCTTTACTTATCATGTTTATTTGTAATCACTGTCCTTTTGTTAAGCATATTTTCAATGAAATTATAGCAGTCGGAAATTTCTATCAAAAAAAAGGATTCTCTGTTTACGCAATAAATAGTAACGACTATGCAAGTTACCCTGATGATTCTCCTGAAAATATGAAAAAAGAGGTTACTGAAAGGTCTATGGAGTTTCCCTACTTAGTAGATGAAGATCAAACAATTGCAAAAAAATATGAGGCTGCCTGTACTCCTGATTTTTTCATATATGATGAAACTCACAAATTAATTTATAGAGGTCAATTTGATGCGAGTAGACCCGGTAATGATGTTCCCGTAACTGGAGACGACCTTAAATTTGCCTTAGACCAGTGGGTTCAAAAGAAAGAAGTAGTAAACAATCAAAAACCTAGCCTAGGCTGTAATATCAAATGGAAGTCAGGCAAAGAGCCAGATTATTACTTAAATCCCACGAACTAACATAATATTAGGATCACAGTAGCCTCCAAATTCTGGCAGGCCATTTTTAATTTCTTTGTGTTGCTCAGAATAATAGACTGGATCAACACACTGTAACTGTACGGGCTCTCCATTTTCTGTATATAAACTTTTTTTGCCAGATTTTTTTCGATCTACAGCATAATATGAACCACCCATAAACTTTTGTAGGGCTTCATTATTTTTATAAAGCAATTTATTAAATGAGTATGCAGCATGATTTCGTACTTCTTTAGAAAACCAATGCATCGGTACTCTAACACCATGTTTAAGTGCAGAATTAGAAATCTGCCCATCTTTTTCAAAGCAATGCGGAAATACTGCATTAGGCAAGAGCGCCCAAAGATTATTTGCCGCAATCATTTCTGTTTCTAATTGTGGCTCCATTAGTAAGGCCGTAATTTTTTCATTTTCATTTTCTTGAAAAAAATTATCGGGGTCTACCCAATTGTTTTTTACTAATATTTCAAATTTATATAAACGAACTTCACCGAAAAGCTCAGCTGAATAACCACTTCCTTTTAAGCGAATATCAAATTTATAGGGATTTTTATCTTTATCAAATCTTGTCAGTTTTCCGTCAGTGATTGGATATATTCTATACTGACCAGAGTTAATATCACTATCAAGCATTGCTAATACATATCCAAATTTTACATTGGTCTGGTTTTGATTATTAATTGCAAATTGCGCGTTTCCTTTTTTTAATCCTCCATTGTTTGGATGATAGTAGTGACGAAAGCTAGCAACTATATTTGCATTTATATCTGCTGAATTATTTTGCTTACTACCTCTATTGGCTAAAAACAATTTATTTAGGTACCTATTGTCTTCACTGGCAGCTTTGTTTTCTTGCTTTTCTATACCAAAAATTAACGGTAAACGCTTAATTAGTGACTGATATCTTTGTTGGTATGTTTTATACGATTTGTCTCTACTAAAACGCGACTTTAAGTACTTTTCATTAGCACTATAAAAACAACTGGTAATTCGATAACTAGCATGAGGAACTAAGTTATCAAACCATGCATTATATTGGCTGCCGGTGCTTGCTGCTCCTGTGAAGTCTCCAAGGTATCTATGCCCATATGCTGAAAATTGATTCGTCATTGCCCTATTTCTAATTGAAAGTGCAATGATGTCCCTTTGGCAGCTAACGGCCATCGGATGAAATATTTTGTTTTTTAATATTTGAATACTATTTGGATCATATAAGTGTGATTCTGTTTGGGCTTCACCCATGATTGTTCTTGCTACAATATCTACATGTTGAGCATTTTTAGCTATCTGTTTTGCATCCGCAGATTCTTTTGATTCGATAAATTTCTGCCACTTTTTTAATAATGCATCTTTACTCACACCTTCTACAGTACACATTGTGCTATGAAACTGACGTAGAGCTTGATCTAGAGTTAAATTATTATCACTAGCATGAAACATTCCTTTTAAAACTGGAATATATCTATCATAGTTTTCGCTTAATTTTTTCAAATCTTCTAATGGCCGAATGGCTTCTTTTAAGTTTCCGATATGCAAGTAACCATGAATAATAGGATCGCCATAAAAATTTTCAGCTGTTCTAAATTTAACTAATGAAGATATAAAGTCTTGAGTTTTGATATATTGTTGTTTATTTTTATCAAAACTATACTTTCTTAAAAGCGAAACAATTACTACACTACCTGGATCTAAGAACTTCCCAGTATCTTGGCCATTTTCAGCTAAAATCGGAACATCATTTTCTTGATTAACCACATAATAATATTCTTCCTGATTATTTAAGTCTTCGGTATCAGAAATCCCGGCAATCATTTGCATTCCTAATTTTGAATTAGGGTCAAAAAATTGTTTTACATGATCAAACCATGAAATTCTTTGGTTATAATTTTTTTGATACATTTCTGTTAATCTAGGGTCACCCCAAGGCATTTGGTTATTAGTGTTACCGGCTCCTTTTAATTCTGAAACTGCTAAAGGCGTGGCAGCTGATCCATGTACCCATATTTTATACCTATTGTGGCTAGAGGTGCCGATCTTAGCTGTTGCATACACATATTTACTTGAACCTGATTTTTCTGCTCCATCTACTACAGAGATTAGTTGAACTTCAGTTAGTAATGATGTGGTAATTTTCTTTTTGGCCAAAACCAATCGCGTCCCATTTGCGTCGCTATAAACCGAATAGTTAGGTAAAAAGACGTCTTTTGACTCAAACATCTTAGATTCAGATGCTGGCTTTCTGTGAAACACAGAAGAGTGCGTTTTATTATTAATAAATAGACTTAATGATAAAACTGGTACTTGGATTAGAAAGACTAAAAGTATCTTAAGCTTCATACAACGCACCTTTACAGACAATCTGAAAAACTTTTATCTAGTCGTAGAAAAAGTATTCATAATTTATTCGCACTGATGCCATTCCTTTTCATCTAAGAACATATGAAGCATAAGCTGTACCAAAAAAATCAATAGAAATAGCTGTTTATGGCTGTCTCTTCGCGGAGACAGTCTTTTGGCTAGAGTGCAGAATCTTTCACTTTTGAAAGAAAATAACTATGCATTTCGCAAGAATCTGTGAGTTCAGGGTGGAACGAAGAAACCATATGCATGCCCTCTTCCCAGGCTACGGTTTCAGACTCAAATGTCGCAAGAGATTGAACGTCTTTTGATAAAGCAATTAACTTAGGAGCCCTTATAAAAAAGCCAGAAGTGGGTTTATTTTGGAATACGATAGCATTACTTTCAAAGCTTTGTATTTGTCTGCCGTAAGCGTTTCTTGTAGCTTGAACATTCATCAGTGCTAAAGATTTTTGATTCGGATTCAGAACTTCTTTGGCCATTAAGATAGAACCTGCACACACTCCCCAGTAAGGAATCTGCCCACCTCTTTCGTATAATGGATTCCATAAACCAAAAAGATCACAGATTTTAATCATCGTAGAGCTTTCTCCACCAGGTAGAATTAGCCCATCAACCATAAATAAATCTTCTTTATTTTTAACTAAAATAGAAGAAGCACCAAGTTTTTGAATCTTCTCTTGATGAAGCTTTACGCATCCTTGTAGAGCTAAAACTCCAATTCTAGGCATTTACCAACCTCTAGTAGAGAGCCGTTCAGTTGCTTCGATAGCTTTCATTTCGATTCCTCTCATTGCTTGAGGCAAGTCTTTAGAAGCATCTAATAAAATTTTTGGAGACTCAAACTGAGCTGTAGCAAGAACTATAGACTTCGCTCTTTTTTCTGCCTCTATAGGGCTAGCGTCCATGAAAATTCCAGAACCAACAAATACTGTTTCGGCTCCCAATTGCATCATAAGAGAGGCATCTGCTGGAGTTGCTACACCGCCAGCTGAAAAATTTGGCACAGGTAACCTTCCATTTTCATGTACATAGCGCACCAATTCAGAAGATGCTCTTAAACGTTTTGCTTCAGCAAAAAGCTCGTCTATATCCATTTTTTGGATTTGTCTAATTTCTTTCATCAAAGTACGCATATGTCGAACTGCTTCTACAACGTTTCCAGTACCGGCCTCACCCTTAGTTCGAATTAGCGCAGCACCCTCATCAATTCGTCTGAGCGCTTCACCTAGATCAGTACACCCACATACAAATGGGACTTGAAACTTATGTTTATTAATATGATTTTCCTCATCTGCTGGAGTCAACACTTCACTCTCATCTATAAAATCTACGCCAAGTTCTTGTAAAATCTGAGCTTCAGCAAAGTGACCAATTCTACACTTTGCCATAACAGGAATATTCACAGTATTCATAATCTCTGAAATCATTTTAGGATCACTCATGCGCGCAACACCGCCTTGTGATCGAATTAAACTAGGAATTCTCTCAAGTGCCATTACAGCAACGGCACCAGCTTGTTCTGCAATTTTTGCTTGTTCGACGTTCATTACATCCATAATAACGCCTCCCTTTAGCATCTCAGCAAGACCGGTTTTAAGCTTCCATTTTGGTGATTCAGACATACTTACTCCTTCGATTTTAAAAAGCTTTTTACTAATTTTTCGATCATTAGGAAAGCCTTTTTTCTAAGATCTCTATTGTTGCTTCATTCTTTCTCTCTTGTCCTAGGGTTTTAAAAAAAAGAGAGCTAACCCCTGGATATTATTAGAGGCGTACGTTTTGTATTTCATAGGCAATGACCCTAAAGTGGCAAATTGTACCGCTAGCTGCAAGCTTTGTTATCATATAATCTATACACTTAAGAGGTATTGCTGATGGCGAAGCAACTTAAAAAAATTAAAGAAAGCTCTCTTTCCCGCTCACTAAATTTAGCCCTACTTGGTATTCAAACTGGTCTTAAATTAGCAGAGAATAGAATTACTAAAAATTTTTTATCTCAAGAAGAAAAAGAAAAAAAGGCAAAGAATCTCTTAATTTCGCAGATAGCTTCTTTAGCGGGAGAATTAGGTGAACTCAAAGGAACTCTAATGAAAGCTGGGCAAATGCTTTCTGTTTATGGTGAACATTTTTTGCCAAAAGAAGCCAATGCTTTTCTAAAAACATTGCAAAGCGATAGTTCTTTTTTAGAATGGAAACAAATAGAAAAAATACTCAAGAAAGAGCTTAGTGAAAGCACTTATAAAAAAATAGAAATCGAGCGCGAGCCCATAGCTGCAGCATCAATAGCCCAAGTGCATAGAGCAGTGATTAAAAGAACCAATCTCGAAATTGTGTTAAAAGTGCAATATCCCGGAGTTGAAAGAGCTATTGATGGAGATCTGAAAAATCTCAAGAGAATACTTTCCCTTTTACAGTGGTTGCCTAAAATACCAGAAACCGAAAATCTCTTCAAAGAAATGAAATATATGATGAAGAGAGAAGTAAATTATCTATTAGAAGAAGAAAATTTATCTTTTTTTCGCAAAAAACTAGAAGGCGACCCTTTATTTATACTCCCCGAGTCGTATCCTGAGCTATCAAGCAAACGAGTACTGGCTCTATCCTATATGCCTGGCTTAAAAGTAGACAGTGATGAAGTTTTAAATTTACCTCAAAAAATAAAAAATCAAATCGCTTCAAGCTTATTAGACTTATATTTTCGTGAACTCTTTGTTTGGAATAAGGTACAAACTGACCCACATTTTGGAAATTACCGCATTCGATTAGAAAACGAATCTGCAAAAGTGATTCTATATGATTTTGGTTCAGTACGTGATGTTTCCCAGACATTTTTAAAATCTTATAAAAATATGCTTACGGCGCTAGTTTTTCATGAGCAAGAGGCATTTGAAGTGGCTGCTGAAAAATTAGGCGTTCTAAATAAAAATGATCCACAAGAATTAAAATCATTATTTACAGATCTTTGCACAGCAATCGTAGAGCCTTTCTCTTCCGATAAAGAATACGACTGGCACCAAAGCCAAGATTTGCCAAAGCGCGTTTCTGATATTACCTGGAAAATCTTTAAAAGATTTCCACTAAGAAGCCCACCGAGAGAAGTTTTATTTTTAGATAGAAAAATGGCCGGAATGTTTACATTTCTATCCGTTTTAAACGCCAAATTTAACAGTAGAGAAGTACTGTTGAAATATTTAGATAGAAATGACCTGAAAAATAGTCCCTAAAACAATATGAAATGGCTCGCCTATCCACAAAGCAGGAATCAAAAATAACACCCCACTCCATATGAATAGTGTAAGCACTAATCCAACTGAGTATCGAGTAAACCAATTTCTCGATTTTGATTGCCTCCAAGTTCGAAATAGAATCATCAATAAAAAGAATCCTATTTCTATCCAAAGAAATGTTTTGCTTTTAGCTTTTTCTCTTAGTTCTCCAAGAGCCACAATGAATTTATCATTTGACAAAAGTGAACTCATTTTTTCTCTCGCCCAAGTAGTTGTTGCTGTTTCTATTATAGGTGGTTGAATTACGATTTCACGCGGCTGGTTTTCTTTTTCGATTTTTAAATTTTGATCCACAGCCTTTGAGGGAAGGGCAAATTTTTCACCTTCAGTATTCGCAAAAAGTAAGGTCGAATTAAGCAATATAGTGAGAATAAGAAGAGTTCTCATAGCTCACTTAATAATTCAGGTTTTTTTGTTAAATCTCTAGTAATATTTTTTTGGTGTGCTTCTAGAGTACCTCCACCAATTTCTATTAACTTTGCGTCTCTCCACAATCGTTCTACAGTATATTCGCCAACATAGCCGTATCCACCTAGAACTTGAATGGCTCGATCGGCAACAGTCTTACCCATAGAAGCAGCAACTAACTTCACACCGTCTGAATCTATTCGCTTACCACCCTTAGCTAAATCTAATTGATTTGCGGTATAATAAACATAAGCTTTGGCTGCTCTATATTCTGCTAAACTTTCGGATATGTATTTTTGAATTTGTCCAAATTTATGTAGAGGTTTTCCAAACGCTTCTCTTTCTTGAGCATATTTAGTCATAACCGCTAAACTTTTTTTTGCAATACCTAAGCTCATTGCAGCGAGTGTCAATCGTTCTAATTCTAAGTTTTTCATCATGTGGTGAACAGATTCTCCTGTTTTTCCTACTAATTGAGATTCATCCACTGAGCATTTATCAAAAACTAATTCAGCCGTATTAGATGCTCTAACTCCTAACTTATCTTTGATTTTTTGACCGACTGAAAATCCTTTATGATTTTTTTCAATTAGAAAAGTTGATATGCCTGAATCTTTAGAATCATCAGTCTTCGCATATAGCCAAACCACATCTGCTGGAGTTGCTTTTTCATCTACAACTCCATTTGTGATCCACATTTTACGACCATCAATAATCCAGTTACTGCCATTTTTTACAGCTCTTGTCTCCATTCCTAGAACATCGGTACCGTAATTCGGCTCAGACATTGCCATTGCGCCTATCCATTCTCCCGAACAAAGTTTAGGCAGATATTTTTGCTTTTGTGCTTCAGAGGCATTTTGAGAAATATTATTTACACAAAGCATTGAGTGAGCCAGGTAAGCCAGAGCAAATCCAGGATCAGAATAAGAAATTTCTTCATGAGCAATGCACGCGGCAACGGCGTCCATTCCTGCTCCGCCATAAGACTCAGCTGCAGTAATCCCTAAGAGGCCAAGTTCACCAAGTTTTCTAAAAAGAGGTAAATTAAATTCTTCTTTTCGATCGTACTGGTGCGCTTGAGGCTCTACTTCTTGAAGTACAAAATCACGAACCATTTCACGAAGCATTTTATGTTCTTGGGTGGGATTAAAAAGATCAAAACTATTTGTATTCATTACGAACAAAGATATAGCAGAGTGCAAAAAAAACAAATACTATGAGCAGCATGTCTTTCACGCTGCTTTTAGGATTAATTGTATGCAATGCAATATGGGCAACAAACCCTCTTATGGGAAAAATTCTTATGGAACGCTTTTCTCCCATGGAAGTCTCGTGGCTAAGATATTTTTCTGCTTCCCTAGCCTGCATCTTAATTCTTTTTTTTAAGAGCTATTCTAATCCATTAAATCGAGATATTCCTCGTCTTAAAAAAGACAAAAAACTAATACTATTTGTCTTTCTTGTAGGTGTCGTTACTTTCTACGGTTCACCTTTAGCACAGTATATTGGGTTAGCTCGTTCAACAGCTACAGAAAACGCTGTTTTAGTTTCTATTGAGCCAATTGCAGCAGTATTTCTAGCTTGGATTTTTTTGAAAGAAAAAATCAAATTCAGAGACTGTTTAGCTATGTTTTTTGCGCTAATCGGCTTTTTGCTATTATCTAATGTTCGTCCAAGTGAGCTAGGAAAATCACTGCAAGAATTCAATATGGGGAATTTATTTCTATTAGCCGCCATGCCGATGGAGGCAACGTATACAATAATTAGTCGCGCCATAGGCGGTAAACTTCATGCGATTAGCTTATTTTCATTAGGGCTAACATTAGGCATATTTATTCTTACGGTAAGTCTACTTCTATGGAACATACCGTTAGCATCAACCCTAAGCGACCTACAATCTCTTTCCTATAAAGAAGCTGTTGCCATTTTTTGGATGGGACCACTTGGAACTACGATTACCTATATTTTTTGGACAAAGGCACTAGAGGGAGCAAGTGTATTCGCTGTGTCACTTACTCTTTTTACTCAACCGATAGTTGGTGCTATTAACGGCGCTCTTATACTGGATGAGAGATTAAATTTTTGGCAGATTATTGGGGCCTTAATAATTACTACAGGGCTCTTAATTAAGACCTCAAAAAAAGAAAGGCCTGATCATGTGGGAATCAACTAAAAATAAAACATTTAATCTAAAAAAATTAGATGCAGAATATACTATTCTGTATTTTTATCCAAAAGACAATACTCCTGGGTGCACACGAGAAGGGCTAGATTTTAAAAAACTATATAAAAAATTTCTCAATCTTGGCGCAGATATTTTTGGCGTTTCGAGAGATAGTTTAAAATCACATGAGAATTTTTCAGAGAAAATGAAATGCCCATTTTCTCTAATTTCAGACCCAGAAGAAATATTATGTAAAAAATTTGATGTCATTAAAGAAAAAAATATGTACGGAAGAAAAGTTATGGGTATTGAGAGATCTACTTTTATCTTAGATAAAAAAGGCAAAGTGATAAAGGAGTGGAGAAAGATAAAAGTTCCTGGTCATGCCGAAGAAGTTCTGAGCTCATTGAAAGAAATTTTAGAATAACTTACTTTTCTTCATCAACCTCAACTATAGCTTGTACGGGGCATACGGGAACGCATTCTTTACAATCAAAACATGTATCTCTATCGATAACGTACTTACTAATCCCTTTTCTAATACTTGAAGTTGGGCAAACACTTTCACACAAAGTACAGTTAGTACATATTGATTTGATTAAAGATGGCATCTATTTACTCGCCCCTTTTTCAAATTCTTTTATTGCACTTTCAAGTGTGGAAACTTTTTCCAGTAAAGCAGCATCTGATATGGGCTCTCTACCCTTAAGTAACAAGGCCTCTAATTGTTGAATTAACTTTTTGTTTTGATCTTTTAATTCAGAGATCTCTCCTTTTAAAAGAACAATTTCTTTAGGATTTAATGCATTCAGCTTTGCCTCTAAAGCAGCAATCATAGAATCTTTTTCTGCTAGAATGCGATCTTTCTCAGATAGCGTCGTCTCTTCATTTGCTGTACTGCCTTTAAAATGACCTATCGCCTCTTCAATCTTTGAATATACGGGGATTATTGGCGGCTTTGCAAAAGATACGATCTCGTTGCGTAAAGATTCTTTTTTAACAACTATAACAATTCGTCCTGATAATTCTCGCGCACGAATATCGATAGATGCCAATTCTCGAATAACTTCTTTTTCGATTTCCTTAGTATCATTAATATCAAGTACAATTTTATTTTTACCATCGCGCATAAGCTTAAATATACCTGCGCTTAAAATTTTGAAATTTTTACTATCAAACTCCCCTACAGCTTCAAGTATGGATATACCCTCTACTGTCTTAAGAGATATTTTCATTCATTTACCTTCGCACGATAGTATAAAACCCGCATAATATCTCTTCTGGTAATAATACCCTTAAGATTACCTTCTTTATCTAATACTGGTAATCTTCGGTACTTTGCTTTAATAAATTTTTCTAATACCTGCTCTAGCAATGTATCTTCTGTTACCGACTCAACATTTTTTGTATAGCTAATGGGTTTACTTAGGTCTTTAGGGTCAATGCTTTTTATGCTACCCACTTGATTTATAATGTCATATTCAGAGACAACACCTAACATTTTTCCAGATTGATCAACTACAGGTAGCCCTGTGATTTTGTGATTAACAAGCAATCTAACTGCATCTTCTACATTAATTTTTTCTTTAGCTACTATCATCTTAGATGACATAATATCTTTTGCTGTAGTCTTCATTCTTAAAAGATACCGCTCTAGCCCTCTATTTGGCAACAAAACCTATTAGAATTTGACTTCGTTTAAGAAAGCCTACAACCTAAAATAGTAAATGGCAGAATATACCTTGATAAACCAATGGATAACAAAGTCATTTAAATTTGACTTAGGCATTACCTCTAAAAGGTTACTACAAAGATTTTGCCAATCAGATGTCTCTATATCAGATATAGCCGCTCTCTTAAGAAAGAATCAAAGTTATAAGCATAATTTATCTTCTCTATGTGCAAAATTAATGAATCCAGCTACGAACGAGTCAGAAAAAGAATTTAAGCCTTCTTCTCATAGAATAGTAGCTTTGCTAGGCCCTATCGCTACACGCAATCTTGTAGTTGGTAGTCGTATCTACAGAATAAAGAATGGCAAGCTACCAGACTTAAGCGTTAATGAAGAAAAACAAGAAAGTACAAAGTTTCTCAAAACGGCATTGTCTCTAGAAGATTTTATTCAATCAAGAAACCTAATGCATCCCGAAGTTGCCTTCAGCTGCGGAATTTTCATAGACTTATTTGATCTCATTTTCGAAAATGAAGCGTGGTATAAAGAAGAATTAAAAGAAAGACCTGCTATACTCGCTAAAATAAAAAGAGCGATAGTACTTGCAAACCATTTTTCACAAGCACTATCGTTTCCAGCGACTTCACTTATTGCAGCCGCTATGTACACTCAAATGAGTCGTTTATTTGCCCATTCAAAAGAAAAAGGATTTCAGTTTGTATCTAAAAATCGCACTTACCAAGCCGGTATAGAAAAAAAGATATATGGCTATCTGCCTGAAGACATTTTAGCTTTATGCCTATCGCACTACCAGATTTTTCCTGAAATATTTAGCGCTGTACGCTACTACCGAGAACCCTACCAATTAATTGGAGAACCGCCTCAAGCATCTCAATTAGCCGCTGTATTACAAATTATGGATGCTTATGTAGAAGACTGGAAGCCCGCGAAAGATGAAAAAGATTCACGTATTCATCAATGGTTAAATCCAACTACTAATCGAATAGGATTAAGACCCAACTCTATTCTTAAAATCTTAGAGCAAAGCTCTAAGATAAATATTTAAGCTTTTTGCTTAGCAAGCTAAACCGCACTGGGCATTACCGAATTTTTGCAGAGTAATCTACATTATATAAAGCATCCCATAGCTTTCCGTGAAGATCGTCTCTTGCTAATAAGAATATAGGTTGCATATCGTTTTTAATTTTACTCTTAAGCTTAGGCTTTGACGGTAGAGTTCCGTGACCACCTATATGATGTAGCCAGCTTTTTCTTACTGAAAGTGAGTTACTTACCAAAATCTTTTCGCCTGTATGCTTTTTCTCTTTGTTTACATGAAATTCAAAACTACTTAATACGTGATATCTTTGATTGGTTTGAATATAATCTAATGATTGGTATCCAAGAAGGGATGAATATTTATGCTTTTTAACTCCAGGCTCCCTAGAGCTAAAAATTAGGTCTAAATCCCCTCGAAAAAAACCTTTCTCTAGTCGATCAAGATCAAAAACGTCTAATTCAATGACTTTTATATGCGAAAATTCGTAAAGCTTTTCTAAAAAAGGAAAGGTTAGCTCCAATAACCCTTCTAAGGCTCCTATATTAATTTGACTAGGAATAGCATCTTGAATCACTTCTAAAATTTCTCTATCCATATGTCTTATTTTTCGATGATAAAAATTAGCCAGCTTTTGCGCCGAACTCGTCCAACTTGAATTTCTCTTTGAACTTCGATCAAGAAGTGTAATTTCATATTCATCTTCGATTTTTTTCAGAATACGAGAAAGTTGGGGCTGGCTTAGTCCTATGTGGTGCGATGCGCCAGATAAATTTTTAAAAGCCACTGCCCTAGCTAAAATAGAAAGTTCATAAATAGGTGTCTGCATTATTAATTATGCATATCATGAATAATAAAATATGCATTATGTATTTTTGCTCTAATGAAGTTCGAGATAAACCATCTTCATCCAGGAAACTGGATAACCCAAAAACCTGATTGACTTAAAAAAGCCCTAAATTTTTTAGGGCTTTTTTTATTCGTTAGGTACTGAAGGCGCTGGCAATGGATCTGCATCTTCTAGAGATTGGTATTCTTGGGCTTCAGCTGCTTGTGGAACTTCTTTCGCTTTTGGCGCTTTCTTTTTCTTAGCCTTTTTAGCTTTCTGTTTTATTTTCTGTTTCTTCTTTTTGGCTTTATTAGTTTTTGCTTTTTTAGATGACTTCTTTTTCATTTCTTTTTTCGATTTTTGCCCAGACGAATTAGCGTTTGCATAAGCATAATTTGGTGAAATTATTGCCAAGGATAAAAGAGATAAAAAAAACACGAATATTGGACGCATAGTTTACTCCATAAAACTGTTACTGAACTTTCTAACCATAAGCGTACCGTATTATTTTATGGCACCAAATGAAAATTTATGGTTGATTCAGGATCAAGAGGTAAGTATGAAAAAACAAAACGTAGTAAGTATTCATTATACATTAAAAGATAAGTCCGGAACAGTCGTAGACTCTTCTGACGGCAGAGAGCCCCTTTCCTATTTAGAAGGCGCAGGCAACATTATTCCAGGACTTGAAAGCCAATTAAAGGACCTACCTGTAGGAACTAAAAAGAAAGTAACCGTACCAGCAAAAGATGCTTATGGAGAAACCCGCGCTGACTTAATTATGAGTGTTCCTCGCACGCAATTCCCTGCAGATCTTAAAATTAAAGTAGGTGACCATTTTAGAACGGGGCCAGAAGCTCATGCGCCTGTATTTATGGTACAAAAAATCGAAGATGACTCTATCGTTTTAGATGGCAATCACCCGATGGCAGGTAAAGAGCTATTCTTTGATATTGAAATTATCTCCGTACGTGAAGCAAGTGCTGAAGAGCAAGCTCATGGCCACGCCCATGGTCCGGGTGGCCACCACCATCACTAAAGTAAAGCATGAACCCGGCCCTTTTTGCTACAATCGCCTTTTTTTGGTGGGGCCTGGTGCCTGCTTACTGGAAGCTGATTACTAGAATTCCTGCAGTAGAATCTATTCACTACAGAATTTTATTCTCATTTCTATTTTTAATTATAGTACTTAAATTTCGCTCTCAGCTAAGACAGTCGTTTCGACTTTTGCGTACGAAAAAACAAACTTTACTGATCGCCTGCTCTGGCTTACTCATAGGCTTAAATTGGTTTTTATACGTATGGGCCATTAATCATAATCAAATTGTAGAGGCAAGCCTTGGTTACTTTATCAATCCATTGGTAAATATCGCTTTAGGGACTCTTTTCTTTCGAGAAAAAATGAATCGCCTACAAGTTACGGCGTGTATTCTAGCTGCTATAGGTGTTTCAATTTTGACATGGAAAGTTGGAACTTTACCTTGGATATCTCTAGGCCTTGCGTTCACTTTCGCTCTTTACGGCTTATGCAGAAAAGTACTGCAGGCCACTACTATAGATGCCACTTTTTTAGAAACTCTTTTATTATCGCCTATTTCTTTTCTCTATTTGATCTATCATTTCAATGGTAGCGCCTTGTTCTCTAATCACACGCAAACTATTGAGCTCCTAGCAATACTCTGTAGTGGCGTTGTAACAACAGTTCCTCTGCTTTGCTTTGCAGAAGCTGCAAAACACTTAGCGCTATCAACCTTAGGTTTTTTTCAATTCATAGCTCCGACACTACAATTTTTACTTGGAGTATTCGTATACAAAGAGTCATTCGACTTCACTAAATTAGTGGCTTTTATATTTATTTGGCTTGGATTAACCTTATTTATTTTTCATTCAATTAGCGAACGTAAGAAAAAAATTCAATACATTCGTTAATTAACCGCTACCATGTTTTCAAACTGAAATCTTGAACCCTCGCAGGTAATGCATCCATAATAGATAAATATGAAAACATTTGATTTAGTGGTGATTGGTTCTGGTCCAGGCGGATTCAAGGCAGCAATTCAAGCCTCAAAACTTGGAAAAAAAGTCGCAATAATAGAAAAAAATAAAATTGGAGGTTCATGCACTTTTGCTGGAACTATACCAAGTAAAAGCCTAAGAGAGGCTGCAATAAATAAATCGTACAAAAGCTTTAAAACCGCATGGGCAAGAATGCAACAAATAGTAGTAAGCGAAGCAAAAACAATTAAACACCAAATTGAAAGAAACCAGATAGAGATTATTCAGGGAACTGCACAAATAGAAACTGCTCAACTTGTTCAAGTGGTAAGTAAAAATAAAATAGAAAAGATCAGCGCAAAAAAAATTATAATCGCAACTGGCACAAGGCCCATTCATCACGACGAGTTTTCGATAACCAAAAAAGGAATCTACTGCAGCGACTCCATTCTTAAAAT
The DNA here is from genome assembly GCA_023954355.1 of Oligoflexia bacterium. Taxonomy (GTDB): domain Bacteria; phylum Bdellovibrionota; class UBA1018; order CAIPTA01; family CAIPTA01; genus JAMLID01. The sequence goes on from JAMLID010000023.1 coordinate 15,451, forward strand.
TAAATCGCTACCCAAAAAAATGCTAATTATAGGCTCAGGAGTAATTGGCTGTGAGTACGCAACTATCTTTAACCGCCTCGGCAGTAAAGTAACTTTAATAGACAGAAGAAGAGACTTATTAAGAAACTTAGATCACGAGATACGTGGACTTTTAGAAAATTCATTTAAAGAAAACAATATAGACCTTCATTTAGGCTGTAAAATAGACTTATTACCTGGAGCAAAAGGATCTGCGAACTTAATAATAAAACTTAATGGCAAAAAATTCGTCTTTGATACTGTTTTAGTTTCTATGGGCCGAAAGCCCAATACAGAAGAGTTGGGCTTGGATAGTTTGGGGGTAGATAGAGACGAAAGAGGTTTCATTAAGGTTGGAGCAGACTATCAAACTAATATAAAGGGGGTTTATGCAGTCGGCGATGTCATAGGAGCCCCTTCTCTTGCTGCCGCCTCTTTTGAGCAAGGTCGCATAGCGGCTTATACTGCTTTTAGTGGAACCTCCTCTGTTCTAGAGCCTAAAATTCCTACGGGGATTTACACAATACCTGAGATCTCTACCTTTGGCTTTAATGAACAAGAAATTAAAGAACGAAGTGGGAAATATGTAATCGGCCGATCTAAGTTTTCTGAACTGGCAAAAGGACTAATTTCTGGAAACACCTTTGGCTTACTTAAGCTTATTGTCTCTTCAGAAAATAGAAAAATACTTGGCGTACACCTAATCGGCAATGGGGCCACAGAGCTAGTACATATCGGTCAGATTTTAAGCACCGCAGGAATCACCATCGACACTCTAGTAGATACGGTATTTAACTACCCAACCTTTGCCGAAGCATACAAAGTGGCTGCGTTAGATGCAGTCAACCAGCTAAGAAAAGTCTAGCAAAATCGATTTGCTCCAAGCTAGAATGCCTACGAGAGGTATGCATGAAAAAAAATTGGCAACATAACCCTGTATGGAACGGAAAACTTAGCGTAGTGAACGCTTCCTTTATAATTATCACTCCTATCCTAGCTCTAGTGCTGGGATTCTTGTCGATCTATTATAATGGCCTTACTCTTTCTGATTTTTTTATTTTCACCTTAATGACCTGCCTAACGGGAATTTCTGTCACTGCTGGCTATCATCGGCATTTTTCGCATAAAACCTACAACTGCCACCCGATAGTTCGATTTTTCTTTTTAGTTTTTGGCGCTGCGACCGTTCAAAATTCTGTCTATAAATGGTCTTCAGACCACCGCTACCACCATAGATTTGTAGATAAAGACTCTGACCCCTACTCTATTAAAAAAGGTTTTTTCTACGCTCATATGGGTTGGATTTTTTACCAAGACCCAGAAGGTCGTTCTTATGAAAATGCAAAAGATCTATGGGACGATCCCTTAGTTCGCTGGCAGCATAAATACTATTTACCAATTGTAGCCATTGTAGGATTTATACTACCTGCACTGCTCTCTTATTTTCTCTTTGACCGTTTCTGGGCTGGCTTCATTTGGGGCGGAATCTTTAGAACCGTATTCGTCCATCACGGTACATTTTTGATCAATTCTGCAGCACATACCTTTGGGTCGCGTCCATACTCCACAAAAAACTCTGCGCGAGATTGCTGGTGGCTGGCCTTTTTCACAAATGGAGAGGGATATCATAATTATCATCATGCGTTCGCTAATGATTATAGAAATGGCATTTACTGGTTTCAGTGGGATCCTAGCAAATGGTTTATTTGGACTTTGTCTAAATTAGGACTATGTAGTGAACTACAACGAACCTCGGATGCTCTGATTTTAAAGGCTCGACTTGAATCTAGCGTTGATCATTTTAAATCAAATTGGGCTGTTATAGAGATTCCCCAGCAAGTGGAGCAAATGAAAGCCTCTTTAGAAAATAAAATTCACGAATACCAAATAAAGTGGCGCGAATATCACGACTGGCTAGAGAAAAAGTCTTTAGAAAATAGAAAAACGGCTAGAGTAAAAGTAAAGCTCTGGAAGAGAAAGCTAAGAGCAGAAAAAATGGCCTTAGAGGCGCAAATTCATGAGCTAATTTATTTATTAATGCTGTTAACACAAGCAAGGTCAGCTCAAACCTCATTATAGGATTTGTTTTCAATAGATTTTTCATTTTGGTCGATTACGAATTGTGGTTTTTCTAATCTTAAACATCACAATTGCGCTGTCTTTAATAGACATCTTATTACGTCCAAAAGAAGCAACCCTAAGTACTTTAATTTTATTAGTTTTTTTACTCAAAGCGCATGCAGAGCATATTGCGAAACGATTTCTTTCCTCTAAGGTTAATAAAAATGCCTCCTACCAAAGAGAAGAAAACTACTTTGACAATATTCGCATCCCAGATGACTGCAAACCTAAGGCAGCAGTAATACCTATTACAGCCCGAAAAAACTCACTTAATACGAAAAAAGTACACCGACATCACGTAAAAGCTCGCCCTAAATTCTCTCTTCCTAAGTTTTATGGCACTCCCACGGAAACATTAGGAATAAGTTCAAACGCAAAAACCCAAACTATTTTATCTGCTTTTCGCCACTGGATAAAAAAACATCACCCTGATACTGCGAGTACAGAAGAAGAGAAAAAAATATCCAACCAAAAATCTATTCTTCTAACTGAGGCAAAAAAGGCCGCTCTGCTAAATCGAAAAAAGCAAAAACAGAAAGTTTCTTGAGATTTTTATTTACTACACGTAAAACCTATAGCGAAAGATCGAGCAATAGGGAATTTAATGAATATCGTAAATAAAGAAATAGAAGATTACTGTAGAAAGCACACAAGCCCACTCTCACCACTATTTGATGAATTAAGAGAGAGAACATTTGCCGAGCTTAGTGCGCCACAAATGCAAGTTGGTCTACTAGAAGGACGTTTCCTAAGCCTTCTAGTGGCGATTTCGCAAGCAAAACGTATTTTAGAATTTGGAACCTTTTCTGGCTTTAGCACTCTAGCTATGGCATCAGCCCTACCTACAGATGGGAAAATAGTCACCTGTGATGTTGACCCAAAGGCCACTACAATAGCTAAAGAATTTTGGTCTAAATCACCTCATGGAAACAAAATAGAGCTTCGCTTAGGCAATGGAGTTGATACAGCAAAATCACTAATCACAGAGGGGCAATCATTTGACCTTATTTTCGTTGATGCAGATAAGGCAAATTATTCAAATTATTGGAACTTAGGCATGGATCTCTTAAAAGTTGGTGGTCTTCTTATTGTAGACAACACCCTTTGGAGTGGCAGGGTACTTAACCCTACAGAGAAAAGTGATTTCGCCATAGATGAGTGTAATCAACTAGCCTCTAAAGACCCTAGAGCTGAAACTATTTTATTGCCTCTTAGAGATGGTGTTTTCCTAGCACGTAAAATCAAATAGACCTAACTAATTGAAATTTATAGCATTTATTTTATTCTTTTTCTTGACTATTTAAGTACACTTTGCTACTCTATTAACGCCTATCTGTATCTATATGGATACAGGAGAGAGTGATTATGTTGTTTAAGCGAATGTGGAAAATTCAGATGGCGATACTTCTCGTCTACGCCCTTGGTGCAGTAAATGCATTCGCCCTTCCCACTACTCAACCTCGCTTACGAGATCGCGATGTTAAGATCGGTCTTCTCACAAACTCATACTTATCAAATACAAGAGAAACCATCTCTGATGAAGGCACAGGAAATATCAGCCTCATCCTCGGAACGCGGGCAGTAGGAAATCAAGGTCTTTTTCATTTTGGAATAGAGGCAGAAGCTCTTTATGGAGTTAGAAACGCCCATTACCGCTATATTGATGTGGGCGAAGCTTATGCTGGCTTAGAAAGTAAAAGCTGGCATGTATACGTTGGAAGAAAGCGTTACGAGTGGAGTGCATTAGATAGCCACTGGGGACTAGGCCTTTACCAACCAAGATTTCGCTGGGATTATATTAACACTAGGGAAAATGGCCTATTTGGTCTTTTTGCTTCCTTTAAGTCAGATCTTATTACCATCACAGGTTTTGGCGCTCCTATTTATGTTCCAGAACAAGGAGCTCCTTTTGATATTAGTGGTGGTAGCTGCAAAAGCTCTTCGCCTTGGTTTTCTTGTCCAGCCTCTAGTATTTCATTATTTAATCAATCTACCGATATTAGATTTAGCTTAGAGGTTCCGCCCGTAAAAAAACTAATCCAAAAACAAGCATTAGGCGCGAGTGTTCGCGTAGGTAAAAGCAGAGGCTTCTTTGCTCGAGGCTCAATTGCCCACAAACCCATGAATCAATTTCATTTATCCTTTGAGGGAAATCTTGATTTATCAACTTTACAAATCCCAGCAGTAATACGCCCTAGAGTATTATTTCATACTCTGTATTCTTTAGATGTTGGCTTCATAGACCCAAAACATAATATTGTTGCTAGCGCTCTATGGGAAAGACCGGTGGAAGATTATCCTCCGACTAATTGGAATATTCAAAGAGCCTCGAACACCTTTTTATCTGGCATAACGTATAAAACCAAGCCATTTACCAACCAACTTAAAGACTATCGTTTTGAGTTTTCTTACTTTCATAGAAACGGTGGCAATCCTTCTGATAAAGGTCCCTTTATCTCTCCAGGAACAAATATTTTCGAACCTCGCTTTGCCTTTAAAAACGCTATGAGTGCAGCTCTATTCACCCCTATTGTTTCGAGCTGGGCTGATCGCTTTTTATTTTCAACCAAATTTGTTTATGATTCAGATAACACAGGCAATATTCTTATAGCAGACGCTTATATTAAACCAATATCTAGAACTTTTTTAAATTTCGGAATTGATATCTTAGGATCAAATAGCAGAGATCCAGTAGACTTTATCAGCCGCTATCAACGAAACGACAGACTAAGAGCGGGGGTTAGTTATGTATTTTAACTTAACCAGCTTACTTAGTTTATTTTGTTTTATTTTAGCTTCGTCTTGCTCTCTAAAGCTAAACGAACAGGTAAATAAAAAAGAAATTGCAGTCAACCCAGCTAAAGAAGGCTGCCTTTCAAAAACAGGCGAAACGCTAGATAAATTTACTAATGGTCAAATCAAAGAAGACGAATTAAACACCTACTGGCTTTGTCTTGAAAAAGCTGTTGTTATGTTTACTCACAATACCAAAGGTAAAGAAGACGGGTATTATTCACCTGATGAGTTTAGTCAATTCTTAACTAAATATTTTTTAAAAGGAAAAACCATACCTCGTACACTAGTAAAAGAAGTTATGGCGATAAAAGTGGGTTTTTTTGGTGGGTCGGAAGAAAAAATAAGTAAAGAAGAATTTCAAAAAATCATAGAGCTTTTGGCTATTTTAAAAAGTGGAACAAATAAACTTCTTCCTTATATGCCTTTACTACCTAGGCACATCGTTAGCGGCCGATTCACAGCAGAACAATTTGAAGATGCTCTAATTCAATTTCAACTTACCATGCAAAAAATTGGTAGCTTATTCGAATCTGGCAAGGGTAGCTATAAAGTTGCTAGACTAGTCACGCTTGCAACAGAAATCGAATCTTTTCTGTATGATGGCCCAAAACCAGACTCATGGACAACTAGTCTAAAGCGCTGGGGTGACTCATTACCCACAGCAAAAGAGTTACTAATTTCTCATAATAGCGAAGAAATTACTCCAGACGATTGGCAAAGAATTTTCTCTCTCGCTCCAAGATATTATGGCTTAGTTTTGCGTTCAAAATATTATTTCTCTGCCGGAATTGCTCATTCACATGGACAAGGTTTAAGTAATTTAGAAAAACTTTTTGACGAGTTTTATTTACTTTTAGAGTACGCGGTAAAAAGTCATAAAAATGAAACTATACAATCTATAGAAATAGATAAAGTACTTGAAGCTTTCCATAAAAATCAAATGCTCCCAACCGATCTAAGCACAGCGAAAGATTTTTTAGGATTGGTTTTTGGTAAATTATTAAATGACAATCATAAAAAGGAATATTCTATCACCTTAGCTACTATACAAAATCTTAAAACGAACGCTTTATATGCCTCTGAAGGCCTTAGAGCTCTTCAATTTATATTTAAGTATCATGCAAACGAAAACGATTTTTTAGATCTTTCGTTAGATAGTAAGCAGATAACTGCCCTACCAGAAGAAACTTTATTAGATGCTACAAAAGAAAAAAGTGAAATCTCTAAATTAGCAGTCAAAAGTATTGCTGAAAGCGCCAATCTTACAAAAATTGTTTTTCCTGCTAAATCGAAAACTATCTATATACCAGAAGATGGCGTTAGTCCGAAATTTTCATACGCACACCTTTCTAGAGTACACTTACTTCGCTCACTCAACAGAGTTCTCTTTAAGGCCTATGCTAAAGACATTAATATTTTAAATGACGAAGAAATCGCAACCATTGTAAAAGACGTATTACCAATTGTTACAGAATTGGGGCTTGATAAAGAAAAGTTAGAAAAAGATATTTCAAAACGTTTAATGGAGGCTAGTTTATTTTTACCAGCTTCTGACGGCAAAAAATCTTTAACAGCAACAGAGGCAATCGAACTTGAGGCATTACTTCTTTCGACATTACAACATGGCGCTGCTGTTCATTCTGATATTTTAGCTAAATGTAATTCTAACCCAAAAGCTGACACCTCAATCAGCACAATCGAACCAAATTGCTATCGCAAAATTTTTAGAAGCGCTATTTCACGTTATTGGTGGCATGTACCTGGACTAGCCAAACACTTCCTCGCTAAAAATGATCGCGAACGTGAAGCATATTTTAATGACTTAGAAAGTTTTTTACGTAAAGACAGAACCAATGAACGATTTACAAAAGGTGATAGCAATGCATTTGTGCTTCTACCCTACTATATAGAGCTTTTATATTTACGCTTTGACCGCAATAAAGATGGATTATTAGACAATGAAGAAGCTGATGCTGCATTCGAGATTTTTCAACCTCTAATTGCTGAAAAATCTTTATCTCAAGGAATCACAGCAAAAGAAGACCACCATGCCATTTATATGTTTCTTCTAGCCAAACAAGAATTGCCACAGAATGCAAAGCTTGCCTACTTCTGGAGAAGATACATCGCTGGGCCTCAAAACTTCAAAGTCGACCGCACACAGGTAACTAAAATTTTCCAAAAGATTCTCAGTCTTTAATTTGCTGCATTAAAATCCTTGAGCTTTGCGTTAATTATAGTATAAAGGCGGCACTTATTGGCAGTTACTTTTTGAAATATAAGAAAAGAGAATTTATGAATACGAGATTAAGCACTTTTGTTTTATTTAGCTTATTACTATCATCGTTTGTAGCATTAGAGTCTACAGCTGCGAACGTTAGTGAACGACAAATTATTGATTTTTGTAGAACGGTTTGGACTATGTCCAGCTCAAAATTAAGTAAAATCGCAAAGGCCAATAAAACAACCCCCAAAATAATTCGTAATTCTTGTAAGACCCTTGGCTACGGACCTGAATATTTTAAACCAAAACCAGTTGGTTGCTCTTCTGACTGGGAGTGTGAAATGGTTACTCCTGGGGGAGTGTGCGCACAATATGGAATAGGAAATTTCTGCTTTAGTCCTCACTTTCCTCATGGGCCAGTTGAGCAATAAGGTAAAAACTTAGGCTGTCGTTTTCAACTATCTATAATTACTAGAGTTTTTTATAGGGTTGTATGGAAAATTGCTAAAGAAAATCAAGCTTTTAGCCGATTAGTCAAGAGGTAAAGTTTTTCCCCTCGGAGGCCCCTCATGACACCCTGGAAGCGCTGGACAATACGAACACTAGTCCTTGTGATTTCATTTTCTCTACAACCCTATCAGAGCCTTCTTGCCGAAGAAAAAAGCGACGGCGCTACTGAAGCACTACAGAGCATTAATGGAATTTTAAATGCAGGCGGACAAGCCATAGGTGCCATTGGTGTCAATCAACAGCAAATGCAAGCTATGATGAACCAATTTGCTATGATGCAAGCAAAGAATGCAAATCTTGGTCAACAAACAGGAGCCATACAACAAATCCAACAACAGCTTGGCCAAAAACTAGCTGAAGCGCAGATGTGTATGCAAAATGCTGTTAAAGACGTAAAAAAATATAAAAAAAATAAATATGCTCCTTCTCAGCTAGAAACGTTTGAACCAATTACCTGTGAAAATTACGGTAACCTCATGGATTCTATACGTGCTAATTTAGATAAAATCGATGAAGTAAATACTAAATTGCAATGTATGCGTACTTTGCAAAATAACGTAAATCAAATTGCTAGCGCCGCTCAAGGGCCATTTCAACAACTAACACAAACAGCTACCGATATCTGGAATGTAAGAGAGCAAATTATTGGTTCACATAAAGAAATCGCTGATCAAATTGAAGCAGAGGTAGACGGTGAAAATGGTTACAGAGCGCGCCTAAATAGTTTAAAAAAATTGAGCCTAGAATTACAACAAGTTGTCTATGGAAGAGCAGAGTTTAAAGCAGAAAACGGAATGCCCGGAGGTTACGCGCAAAAGCTAGCTACACTAAAAAGAGAGCGCCAAAAAATGGCGAAACAATGGTACCAAAGCATCTCTAACAAAACACAAGCGTGTTTTAGTAGTAACCCTTTCATGGAATGTGATGTTGGTCAACCAATGGCTCCCCTTGATTGCGTGATGAATTATATAGCGGGAGCTAGTGGAAAAACCGTTGGTGGAGAAAAAAGAGCTAAAAATAATAAAGATGACCTCATGAAAAGCTTTAGACTAGCTCAGGGTGATATTTTCGATAAAAGCAATACGCTCGTAAACATGGATATAAATAATCCAAATGCATTTTTAACTGAATCTGATAAAGGCTTTGAATCAATGCTCACTAGCACCTTGAATAAAATTGGTAGACAACCATTTGCCGGTGCAAAAGTAGACAACGGAACCATTATTAACTTTGCTAGAAAAAAATATCGTGAGTGTTATCAGAAAGCGCGAGAAGAATTCATTGCAGATCTTTCTTCTGAAGGCGGCGAGTATAAAGGCATGTATAATGCTGTTAAAGATAGTGAAGCTCAATACACTTCAGAGCTTAAGAACTGGGTTGATATAGTTAGCAATCAAATGAGCGAGTTCAAACAATCGTTTTCAAAAGTTTATAACAATGACCTAGAAAAATTTTCTTCTGAATGTACCGCTGGAGACTCGCCATATCAAGCCTACGACTGTCTAGCTACACTACGAGCTAATTTAAAGTCGGGAATCGAAGGAGCTGCGCAATTTTATAAATTAGCAGACGGAACACAACAAAAAGCAGACGTCGGAAATACAACTCTAAATGTTTCTACTGTAAGCCTAGATCAAAACACAGGAAAGCCCACTGTTTCGCAATCACAAGTTCAATGTAAGGGCTTCAATGAATGCATTAGCTTCTTAGATAAATCAAAAGCGCATCATCGATCACAAGAAACAAAACAAACAAAAGAACGAGAAGAGTTTGTTCAACAACATAATAAAACAATACAAGGAGCCATGTCAGCTGTAGGAGCTCAGTTCGGTGCCATAAGCCAAATGTTTGTTGATGCGGCAGGTGCCTTAACACAGGAATTTGATCTTTTTGGCGTAAAAGAAGCCGTTAAAACAAAACAAATCGAAGGAGAGGCCTTAGTCGCAAACGAAAAAACTGGTCTTTACGATATGCCTAAAAGTATGAAAGCGGCTTTTGCCGGTACTGCTTCTTATTCTGAATTAGATACGCCTGAATCTCTAGCTGGTGCGATAGGCGAAAGGAAAAATGTTTTAAATAAAAAGCTAGTAGACGCTGCTAAAAAGAAAGCTCAGTGCGATATTAAAAAAGCAGATTATGAAGAAATCGCAAAACGTCTTGGTAGTTGCAGTGCTGAATCTATCTGTAAAGGCACGACGCTATCAGGCTCTATTCGATCTTTAGAGCGCTTAATGAGAAAGAGTCAAAAGAATCCTGACAAAGACGAAAAAGATCGTTTATACGAAGAACATGACAAATGTGTAAGACAAGCCAGAAACACTAAAGGAAACTTAAACGAAGCTGATGCATTATTGCTTCAAGGAAGCACTAAAGAAGAAAAAATAGCCGCCTTAGAGAGTAAACGATCAGAAACGAAAAAAGACCAAGAAGAAGAGATTAAAAATTGTAGTATCTCTGCTCTAGAAAGTATCGATGCTTTAGCTGGTGATTCTAGAGGTGTGTTAAAAACAAATAACGAAGATATTACAAGCGCATTAAAAGAAATGGCTGGCTCATGCCCAGCTGACCCAGATGCAGCTGCAGATGCTTGTGAAAAAGCTAAAAAAGCTGCCGAAAAAGCTGAACTGCCTGACAATGAAGGAGAAACTCCTATTCGTGGATCAGGTGATGACGATTCAAATAAATCTAATAAAAAAGAAAATCCAATAAAAGACGCTCTATAAATTTATTTATAGAGCACTTTTTTTAAGGCATCTTTATCTTGCTCTTCTGGTGACGACCCTGTTTCCCATCCATACAAAGCACGATGAGCACGGTCTTGCAAAAAGACATTCTCCTGCTTATCTATAAGATCAAGTAGTATGTCCCTAGCTCTTGTGTTTTTCCGTACCCTACTTATGCCTTCTATGGCTTGTGCTCTAATTTGAACTTCAAGCTCTACAATTCCCTTATTCTTAGATTGTGGAACAGCCTCAACCGCAATGCTTTCCAATAGCGTTAAAGAATCATCTGATGCATTAAGGGCTAATAAATAAACAGCAAAAAAGCGTGCATCGCCATCAAGAGTACGATCTATTGCTTGTTTTTTTAACCACTCTAATTCTGCAAGACTAAGAACACTCGCCACAGACTCTAATCTTTTTTGCGTTTGAGCTGGATCATCGTCGATTTGACCAATGCGCTTAGCCTCACTCTCATAAAAACCAATCAGCCGCTCTATTGGTTTTTTTTGTGAGAAATCTACAACTAAAGTTTGAATTTGAGGATCAACCTCTTTTGAACCAAAATTTTGCGCAGATTCTACCTCTATGGGCTTTGCATAAAAAAAGAAAAATCCTCCTGCTAATAAAAGCAGGAGGATTCCAAAACTAACGAACCACTTCAAATGCATCATAAAGTGGTACAGAAAGAAGATCAGTGAATCGATAATCTCTTAATAAAGGATATATCTCAGCTCCCACATAAACTTCTCCACTTGTTTTTAAAGTTAAAAGACTTCCGTTATAATTTACTTTTGCAGAATCTTCACTAGACCATTTTTCAGAAAGTGGTGAACGCAAAGAGCGAGAGCGAATGTCTACAGGAGTTATGGTTCCATCCTCTGAAACCACAAACAAACCTTCTTGTCCATTTGGAGCCACATTCACTAGAGCTCTAGCTGAACTACCCGCACTGACCGGCCTAAACCAGGCCCCTTGAGGAAAATTATAACTATAGAGCTGCCCTCTTGAATCCATAACAGCAAAGAAACGAAGGTTTGCTTGGTCAAACTCAGATGTATCCATAACATCTGCTGGCCCACCATCACGAGGAGTCATAAACAGCTTATAGTAAGAATAATCATCAGCTAGTACTTCTTTACGACTATTATACAAATCTACTGTTTGTGCACGATTACCATTTACAAAGCTCACGCCAGCAGATGTTCTTTTTAGTCGTCCTTCAGTTGAAGGAATCTCTTTTTCGAACATATTATTTTGATCAATCATCATTAGCTTATTACCACTAAGACCAACGAGTGCCTCTCTTTTACGAATCGGGGTCTCGTTAAACACAAAGTTTGAACGCCCTAGTGCCATAAGCCTTGCCATACTCTGGTAAACGGGATGTAGGTTTTTAGATTCGAGTACTACTCTTGCATAATACTCCATTTCTACAGCGTGCGAACCACCTTGTGAATATGTTGTGTCACAACCACTCACAGAAGATCCAGCATATGGACCTGAAGTACACTGATAGTGTCTATAACCTGCTGTATGTCTTGCTTCGTGAATAATGGTACCTACACGACCCAAAGTAGAAAGGGCAGCCCACCCGTCTTGCATCGTAAAATTACCCCAGCTGTTATAAGCTGTCGCATAAGGTATATCGTGCCCTCTTCTGACAGAACGCGTCTCTGCCTTCATCCAACGATAATAATCATCTCTACCTACGAATCCACGTATAAAAGAATGATCGCTTGATGCTTCAAATTTAGACTTATCAATAAGCAATAAATCATTGATAAGTTTTTTCGTATCCACTTTAGAGTCGCACAATTCCATTCCACCAAAGGAACGTACGTTGACATTGAAGTCCCCTAAATATTTATTTGCTGTTTCTTGGTCTACGCAGCCAAAGTCTCCGTCCAAATAAGGTAGAGTTTCTTCAGCTCGTGTTTGTTGTGTTAATAATAGTATACAGATAGATAGTAATATCGTTTTCATAGTTCCCCTCCAATTGGCACTAGAGTCTGCTCAAAAAATCCAAGTTGCAATCACTCGCGTCCTCTCTTCGATGTACTTTTATGTACACCTTCGGTCGTCCGCGAGCTTGTACGCCTCGACTTTGAAGCTTTTTGAGCTAGCCTCACTACTCTTACTATCCTTCATTCATCCTTGAATGCTCGTCCGTGTTTTATCTGTAAATCTTCTTTGATTTAAAGCATAGCAATGAGCGGTGCTATCAGTAACGATACAACGCTCATCACTTTAATCAAGATAGAAATTCCAGGACCAGAAGTATCTTTGAACGGATCACCCACCGTGTCACCGACAACGGCCGCTTTATGCGCGTCAGAACCCTTTTTGTGTCCCTCTAACTTGCCCTTTTCAATGAATTTTTTTCCGTTATCCCATGCTCCACCCGCATTAGCCATAAAGAGAGCCATGGTTGCGCCTACAGCTAATGAACCTGCAAGTGTACCCGCAAGAGCAGCTGGACCTAATAAAAATCCGACTACAATAGGTGCAAATATCGCAACGGTTCCTGGAAAAATCATTTCTTTTAGTGCAGCCACAGTTGCGATGTCTACAATTTTTCCCGGCTCAGGATCAGCTTTGCCTTCTAATAAACCTTTAATCTCACGAAACTGTCTACCAATTTCTGTAACGATAGAACCTGCTGCTCTACCTACTGCGGTCATTGTTGATGCACCAACAATGAAAGGGAGAATCGATCCAATAATGATTCCGATTAACACTTTTGCATCCGTCAACTCTAAGGTAAGCGCTGATAATCCATTGGCTTCACGAACGTGATTGATCTCCATATTGTATGCAGAGAAAAGTGCCAATACAGTTAGGATAGCCGAACCAATGGCAAAACCTTTTCCGATAGCAGCAGTTGTATTACCTACAGCATCTAACTCATCTGTAATGTCTCGTACTTCTTTTCCTAAACCGCTCATCTCAGAAATACCGCCGGCATTATCAGCGATCGGACCGTAAGCATCAACCGTCATTACAATCGCTGTACCCGCGAGCATACCAACAGCTGCAATCGCAATTCCATAAAGACCCAAGTAATGATTCGATACACCAGCAGCAATTGCAACCACTGCCATAGGAATCACAATGGATTCCATTCCAACAGCTAGACCACGAATCACTCCCGTACCTGCACCAGTTGTACAAGCTTCAGCAATTTTTCTCACAGGACTTGCTGCTGTATAATACTCGGTAACTAGACCGATGATTCCACCACCGAAAGCACCCGCTGCTAACGCAATGGTTACTGCCTGACTCACACCAAGCATTGGCATTACAACAGCAGAAACGATTGTTAAAAGAAAAGGAGGAAACAACAAACTATTTCGTAAAACAGAAGCTGGATTTCCACCTCTCATTGCTCTTGCAATAAAGATCACTACGATTGAAATAATTAATCCTAATACAGAAAGAATCATGGGGATCATCACAGCCATCCATCTTGTGCTTTCTTCGTCTGCATCAGTTGCCATAAGCATTTGAATGCCTTCAACAGGGATAGTAAGAGCAATGGCCATAGCAGAAACAATTGCTGCCACCATAGATTCATAAATATCTGCGCCCATTCCGGCCACATCACCAACGTTATCACCAACGTTATCGGCAATAACACCTGGGTTACGAGGATCATCTTCAGGAATATTTTCAATTACTTTACCGGCAATATCAGCGCCTACGTCAGCAGCTTTTGTATAAATACCACCACCGATTCTTGCGAAAAGCGCGATAGAACTTGCTCCCACAGCAAAGGCATGAAGAACAGTGCTTAAATAATGTGTTCCACTAAAAAGAATCGAAAGAACCCCTAAACCAAAAAGCCCAAGCCCAGCTACTGAAAGACCCATAACTGCCCCACCATCTAAGGCAGTTAAAAGAGCGTTCGGTTTTTTTCCTTCTCGTGCAGCTTGTGCCGTACGAACGTTTGCAATTGTCGCTGCTTTCATTCCACAAAAACCTGCTAAGAGAGAAAGAAAAGCTCCTGCTAAAAACGAAATAGCGGCAATCCAACCAAGGGCGTAACCAAGAAGAACCATCACCACTAAAGAGTAAATACTTAGAACTTTATATTCTCTTACAAGAAATGCCATGGCACCTTCGCGAACATATTGTCCAATTCGATTCATTGCTTCGTTACCATCAGGAAGCCCCTTAATACGAATATAGAAAAATAAAGCGATCAGTAGAGCAAAAGGACCTACGACTACAGAAGAAAACAAAAGAACTTGTTGCATTGATTAACCCTCGTTGAATTTTTTCTCAAACCGCATTGGTACGAAAACAAGTTAAAAGAGTCAAGAATTCAAGTTTAACTTTTTGCTTTAATTCAAAAGCTGCAACGCATAAACGGTAAAGATTTAGAGATTCTTCAAATCTAACGCAGCCGGTAGATTTGTGCTTGAACGTAGTAGATTTTTTGTTTTTGCGTTAGTCTCTTTCGCATGCCTTATAACTACCAAAAAATCGAAGACTATTGGCAGCGCTATTGGAGCGAAAACAAATTGTTTCGCACCGAAACTCCATCACAAAAACCTAAATATTATATTTTAGATATGTTTCCTTATCCTTCTGGCGCGGGCTTACACGTTGGCCACCCTCTAGGTTATATAGCAACTGATATTTTAAGTAGATACAAACGACACCAAGGATTCAATGTACTTCACCCCATGGGATGGGATGCTTTTGGATTGCCTGCTGAGCAATATGCGATCGAAACAGGTCAACATCCAGCGGTCACCACAGAAAAAAATATCAAAACCTATAAGAAACAACTTGATCGACTAGGCTTTTCTTTTGATTGGGAAAGAGAGGTAAATACTTCTGAGCCCTCTTATTATAAATGGACGCAGTGGGCATTTATTGAAATGTTTCATCACTATTACGATGAAGACAAAGATAAAGCATTGCCGATAAAAAACCTTACAGAACATTTTTCAAAAAATGGATCTTCTGGAATACAAGCAAACCATAATGAGCACGATGCTTTTACCAAAGAAGAGTGGCAATTTTTTTCCGAACAAAAGAAAGAAGAGATTTTGCAATGCTATCGCATCGCCTACCAAGCTGACTTACCGGTAAACTGGTGCGCAAAATTAGGTACGGTTTTAGCGAACGATGAAGTCAGTAATGGCCTCTCTGTTCGCGGAGGTCATCCCGTAGAACAGAAAATTATGAAGCAATGGTCGTTACGCATTTCCGCGTATGCCGAGAGATTGCTTCAAGGTTTAGAGAAAATTGAGTGGAGTGAGTCGATTAAAGAAATGCAAAGAAATTGGATCGGAAAATCTAAGGGAGCTGAGGTCGATTTTCTTTTAGAGACCAATGAAAAACTTCGTATTTTTACGACCCGCCCTGATACGATTTTTGGCGTAACCTTTATGGTCTTAGCTCCTGAGAGCGAATGGGTTATAAAATTAACAACTTCAGAACAAAAAGCTGAAGTAGAAAAATATATAAAATGGACGAAATCTCGTACCGAAAGAGAGCGTCAAGCCGAGGCAAAAAACGTTACCGGTATTTTTACAGGTAGTTATGCCATACATCCATTTACAAAAAAGAAAATCCCTATCTGGATTGCCGATTATGTCTTAGGCGGATACGGCACAGGAGCGATCATGGCCGTGCCTGCCCACGATAGCCGTGACCATGCTTTTGCCAAAACTTTCAAATTACCGATTGTGCCTGTAGTAAGCGGCGAGCACGACTATGAAAGCACTGCTTTAGAAACTCATGAAGGTTCTGCGATAAACTCTGAATTTTTAAATAATTTATCTACTAAAGAGGCTATTGAAAAGGCCTGTGAGAGAATCGAGAACGATAAGTTAGGAGTCCGCACTACAAACTATCGTCTTCGCGATGCAATTTTTTCTCGTCAGCGATTTTGGGGAGAGCCTTTTCCTGTCTATTACAAAAATGAAATACCTCACACGCTTTCCCTAAGTGAACTCCCCTTAGTTTTACCTGAGGTAGATAAATACTTACCTACCGAAGAAGGTGAGCCACCGCTTGCTCGAGCAAAATCTTGGAAAACTAAAGAGGGATATCTTTACGAATATTCTACCATGCCGGGCTTTGCGGGAAGCTCTGCTTATTATCTTCGCTATATGGATCCAAAAAATGCGAGCGCTATCGCTTCAAAAGAAAATATCGACTATTGGGGAGCCGTAGATCTTTATCTAGGTGGATCAGAACACGCCACCGGACATTTAATCTATGCGCGATTTTGGTGTATGTTTTTACATGACATTGGACTCGTACCTTTTACTGAGCCTTTTAAAAAACTCATCAATCAAGGAATGATTCAAGGGCGATCAAACTTAATCTATCGCATGAAGAAAAATCCCAAGACCTATGTAAGTAAATCTTATGTGAGCAAGGGTGAAGTAAAAGAAGAGGACGTTCAGAAAATTCACGTAGATGTGAATTTAGTACAAAATGACTTTTTAGACGTCGCGGCTTATAAAAAATCAAAACCTGACCTAAAGGATGCTGATTTTCAAACAGAAAGCCACGATGGTAAAGAAGCTTTTCTTTGCGATTGGGCTGTAGAGAAAATGAGTAAAAGCCTATTCAATGTGGTGAACCCTGATGCAGTTTGTGAGCAATATGGGGCTGATACCTTACGCTTATTTGAGATGTTCTTAGGGCCCTTAGAGCAATCAAAACCTTGGAATACTAGCGGTATAGACGGTGTACATCGCTTTCTACATAAACTCTGGCGCTGGCTGCATGACGACACTGATGCGGATAAAATCAGCACCACAGAAAATTCTGCAAAGCCCGAAGATTGGAAACTACTTCACCAAACGATACAAAAGATCACACAAGATATGGATTCTTTAAATTTCAATACTTGCGTTTCACAGTTCATGATTTGCGTGAACCAATTTAGTGCATCAAAAGTAAAAGAAAAAAGCTTTATCGAAACTTTTTTAATTCTACTGTCTCCCTTTGCTCCTCATATGGCTGAAGAGCTTTGGCATAGATTAGGACATACAACTTCTGTTACGAAGCAATCTTGGCCAAAAGTAGATAAAAAATGGCTAGTTGAAAGTGAAATGAAAATCGTTGTGCAAGTAAATGGCAAATTGCGCGCGCAGTTTATGTGCGATATTAATGCGACTGAAGCTGAGATATTTGAAAAAGCACTAGCGTTACCGGAAGTAATAAAACAATTAGAAAATAAAGAGCTCAAAAAGAAAATCTATGTGCCTAAGAAATTAGTGAATTTAGTAGTTGTTTAAGTTTTAAGAGGAAACCCATGAAATTAAAAACAATCTGGAAAGATAAAATGCTATTCGAAACCACTGACGGAAGCCTAAGCACCACAATGGATGCAAAAGCGCCCATAGGTGGAGGAACCGCTCTCTCACCAAAACAGCTCTGTCTGTCTGCCATTGCCGGATGCACGGCCATGGATGTGGCGGCCTTAATGCGAAAGTACAAACAAGATGTAAAGGAATTCTTTATAGAATCAGAAGCTGAACTTACAAGTGGATATCCTGCCGTTTTTAAATCAGTGGATTTACAATTTTACTTAAATGGTGAAATTGATAAAGAAAAAGCCATCGAAGCCGTTCTACTTTCACAAACCAAATACTGTGGGGTGAGCGCTATGATGGCCAAGCATTGCCCAATTTATTACAAAATATATATAAACAGTGAGTTAGTAAACGAGGGACAAGCTAACTTCTCTTAGCCTACTAAGCCTTAGTCTACTTTTTTATCGTGAATAGTTGATTCCAGATACGAAGAACCTACACCAGCCATCTCTTCTCTTGGCGCATTGCCCACTAATCGAGAAAAAACTTTACTGCTCCATACACGGAATCTATCTATATAAAGATAGGCCGCGGGTATCACCAATAAAGTAAGCAAGGTAGAACTTATTAAGCCTCCAATAATAGCAACACCCATTGATGTACGCTGCTTGGAAGCTTCATTTAAACCAATGGCAATCGGCACTGTACCTGCAATAAGCGCCATCGTTGTCATAAGAATGGGACGAAGCCTAATCTTACCTGCTTCAATCATAGCCTTTGCTCGATCCATACCTTCGGCAGTTCTTTGATTCGCGTAATCTACTAACAAAATAGAGTTTTTCGTAGCCACACCCAAGAGCATGATTACTCCAATCATAGAAAATATATTTAAACTTTCTCCTGTAATGGCAAGCGCTACAAAAGACCCACATAGCGCTAAAGGCAATGCTAGCATAATGGTAAAAGGAGTCACAAAACTTTCATACAGGGATGCGAGAATTAGAAAAATAAATAAAACCCCAAACACAACAGCCGTCCCCATAGATTCACCTAGCTCTTGAAAGTTTTCTGCCTGCCCCACATATGCAAAACTCATATCACTAGGTAGCTTAATGTCATCTTTAATGGTTTTATTTAAATCATTCATAACATCGCCCATACCCGCACCAGGGGCAATATCTGCTTGAATTTGAATATACCTAGATCGATCTTGACGAGTTATTTTTGATGGACCTTCTGTCTCTATGCCATTAGCCACATCTTTTAACCTAACCAAGTTATTATTAATATTGGGAACATAGGTATCATTAAATGATGCCTTTAAATCACGTTGCTCACCAGTTAAACGAACCCTAACGTCGTATTCTTCACCTGATTCTCTAAATTTAGCTGCCGTTATCCCTTCGATCTGCGCTCTTAATTCAGAGCCCACCTGCATGGTACTCACACCTAATTTATCGGCTCTATTTTTATCAATTTCTATCTGGAGCTCTGGTTTTCCTGGTCGATAATTCACATCGACATCAGTTAAACCGGGATGCTTTTTTGCTACCGCTAAAACTTTTTGCGCATACTCCTCTAATTGCTTTTGATCTTGACCAACTATATTTAAATTAAATGGTCGTTGGCCACCACCAACAGCATCAAAATCTTTTACCGCTACGTTTGCATAAGCAAACGATTTTAGTTGCTCACGTATTCTTGCCTTCATTTCAGAAGTATTCACGGTTCTTTCTTTTGATGGCACTAGGGTTACGAAAAAACTGCCCACGTTAGGCGACCCGTCTTGACCACCTATAATCATGGCAGAGTGATGTATTTCTTTATTAGCACGAATAATTTCATCGATTGCAATACCTACTCTATTGGTTTCATCTAATGCTGTACCCGGAGGTAAATCATAGCTTACTTGAAACTCGCCAGCATCTTGTGTTGGCAAAAATGTTTTTGGCACAAAAATCACCGTCGATACAGAGAAAATAAACACAACTACACTAAGCCCTAATGTGATCAACGGACGAGAAGTAATAGTTTTTAGTAATCCTTCATAACGTAGCTCTAACCAGTCTTGAAATTTTGTAAATGCTTTTACTGATCGGCCAACAGTTCTATCCCAAATGTTTTCTTTTTTCTTTTCATGGGCACTAGCTGCAAAATAAGCAGAGAGCATAGGAGCAACCGTAAGAGCATCAAATAATGAAATCAACATAGCAAAACAAATGGTCAATCCAAATTCACGAAAAAACTGCCCAACAACTCCTTTTAAAAATCCCACAGGACCAAATACAGCTAATACAGTAAAGGTCGTAGCAATTACTGCTAGTTGAACTTCCTTGGTACCTATTCTTGCTGCTTGCGCAGGGGATTTTCCCATCTCTATATGACGAAAAATATTTTCTCTAACCACAATGGCATCATCGATTAGTAATCCCACGGCCAAAGATAGTGCTAACAGGGTCATAATATTTATAGTGAACCCAGCCAGTGTCATAAGAATAAAGGCACCAATTAATGAGTTAGGTAATGCTAAACCAGTAATAAAAGTAGAGCGCCCATTAGCTAAGAAATAATAAACCACAAGTACCGCTAAGATGATCCCTATAAAAATAGATTCTTGTACATCGGTAACGTTTGCTTGAATCCATTTAGAGGCATCTCTGACTACATGAATTTCTGGTTTACCCTTGGCATCTTTCAGCGAAACATTTACTTTGTCTATTTGCTTTAATACGTTTTTAACTACTGCGATAGTATTTGCACCACTTTGTCTATACACCATTACAAAAAGAGATTTTTTACCGTTTACAAAGGCGCGAGAAGTTTCATCTTTCATAGTATCGGTTACTGCTCCTACGTCTGCTACCGTTACGGGAACATCAGATCCAAAAAAATTCACAACTGTGTTTTTAATGTCATCGACTTTACTGAATTGGCCTATTGATCGAAATGCGATTTCTTGATTACCTTCAGTTACCTTACCTACAGGAATGTTTTCTCCTGCTGCTTTTAGCCTTGCGGCAACTTGAGTTGCAGGAATTTCATAAGACTTTAATTTTTTTCTATCGAGTTCAACATGAATTTCTCGCTCACGTCCTCCGTAAATTTCTACTAAGCCTACTTGGTTTACTTGCTCTAATTTAGGTCGAACAACTTTATCTGCTATTTCATATAGCTCTAAATCTGGTAAGTCTGCATCCATAGATAAAATAAGAACAGCGTTGTCTCCTGGATCAATTCTACGAATTACTGGCTCATCTATGTCTGAAGGTAATTTTCTCTTAACACTAGAAACACGGTCTCTTATTTGTTGTTCTGCATACTTTACATCAGTCTCCATAGTAAATTCTGCAATCACTACTGATAGACCTTCTGAGTTATTAGAGCTCAAGCGCTTAATACCAGAAACCGTACTTAACTCATCCTCTATGGGCTTTGAAATTAAGGTCTCAATTTCATTTGGGCTTGCTCCAGGATAAGGTGTTGATATCGTCACTACAGGAAACGTAACATTTGGAAAAAGATCAACCCCCAATGTCCGTAGACACCAGTAGCCAACAGCTAACATTACAATCACTAAACAAGTGATAAAAATGGGTCTTTTAATAGATAAATCAACGAGATTCATTTTATTCTCCTTGGTAAAGCTTCATTCTAGCTAAAAGCTGAAGAACTTCACTCTGCGTACGTAGGGTGGTTAACTGTGTAGCTGCATAATCTTGCTCAAAACTTAATGCCTGATAGGTTGTTGTGCGTCCTCGCAATAGACGCTCTTGCTCGTGTTCGTATTTTTCTTTTTGAATACTTTCTACAGTACTTAAAAGCTGTAATCTCTTTTTTGCATCATTAAGTTTATTTTGAATTTCTTTCCAGTCGCGTGCTTCGTCTAATCTCTTTTGTTCTAAACTATATTGAGCAGCTTCTTGCGTTAAACCCGCTCCTTGAATACCTTTCGTAACTGCAGAAATTTGAAGAGGGATAGAAAAACTTACTCCTACTGCTATATTAGAATGGTTTTTTTCAAAAGATTCACTTACAGCTCTTCCCCTATCGGAATCAAAACCAGTCCAAGCAATATTAGCAAATACATCTACCGTAGGTTTTAATTTTTCTTTTTCTAATTGTGAGCTCGCAACTAATGCTTCTTTTTGTTGTTCAGCTGCCTTTACGTCTAGACGAGTGCCAGTTTTTTCTAACGCATTCATATTTAGTGTTTTTTCGATGCTTGGAATGAATAATTTTTCACTAACTAAAGAGTCGTCACGGTTTCTTAGTGTATTAAATGCAAGAGAGGCACTCTTCTCTTCATCTTCTAACGCCATAAGCTCCATGCGACGTAAGTCATAACTAGCTTGAGCTTGCAAACGATCGGCTTTATCTCCAAGTTGTAAACTCACTCTTCTTTTTGCCCACTCTAAAACTTTTTCTGCTCTAGCTAATACATCTTTTTGAACCTCAACCGATCTACGCGCAAAAGCTAACCTCCAATATACTGCTTCTGCACCGACCAACTGGTTTATAGCACTAAATTGATTCGCATAAGATTCTGCCATATTTTTAGACCTTACAATTGCTTGCTGTGCTCTTGTTTCACTCCCGAATCCATTCTTCAAAAGACTTTGCGTAAGCTCTAATTGGTTATAGGAATTATAAAATTTTGGTGTAGTGATCGCCGTTGCCCCCATAATATCGGTATTGGCTAACACGTAAGAGTACTTGGCATTTAAGCCAATCGGGGTATTTGAACCGAGCCCAATTGCGTATTGGCTTATAGTTGTACGGTTTCCTTGAGATACAACAATCGTTTTTTCTTGACGGTCATCGGTATTTTTATACGAACCAAATAAATAGGGAAAAGTCACTACACTTTCGCCCTTAGACATTAACTCATAACCATCAGCCGCTTGTTGTGCTGCTTTATATCCTATTCCCTCTGATGTGACTTGTCCTATATAAGTATCTAAAGTCAACTGACTAGATTTTACTTCAGCAATAGCCGCTTGGTTTAGCATTAAGCCAGAAAAAATAATGTAGACTAAGTTCATACGTTTTTTACCACTCCAACTAGAAGAATATCTAAAAACTGCTCGACTACTTGTTGACGATACTTTTCATTAGCAATAGAAACCCCCATCCACCGCTCTTGCACCTCTTGATTGTCTCCAATATTAACAAGTGAACCAAATAACATTCCCGTGATGAGAGTTGAGTCGACTTCTTTTCGAATAAGATCTTTTTTCTTTGCCTGTTCAAAAAACTTCACCATAGATTCAAATGTTTTTAAAAAAGTTGACTCAAAAATATCCCACAAGACAGAAGTCATTCTTAAATTTTCTCTATGTAAAACGGCACAAATACTCTGATCCTCTACATGGCAACGTAAAAAACCGAGCATCCAAATTCTTAATTTAGCTTTCATATCTTCAAGATTTTCTGGTGGAGTAAGCAAATGCTGCGCATCTTGTAATCGATCTTTTCCAAATCGCTCTACACAAGCCCTTAGAATGCCCTCTTTGCCATTAAAGTGATAACTTATGAGACTAATGTTTACACCCGCAGAGTCAGCGATCTCTTTAACTGTCGCCCCGCCATAACCTTTTTGAGCAAAGATTTTCTCTGCTGCTTTCATCAGACGTTCACGAGTATCCTGTTCGTTTTCTTGGGACTTATTCTTATTCACCATGCAAGCAACTTAAAATAAACGTTTGATTTTTTCAAACGTTTATTTAAATATTTCAAACAAACGTTTAAATGCTTGATAGATTTAGCTTTTTCCCTAAGCGTTACCGTGTGATTTTTCCCCGCTTTTTCTAGAAACATGTTAGAGTCCTAGACCTCTGTATGGCAAAAATAGGATTGAGCGCTCTTCAGGCTGCTCTAAAAAAAGCTGCTGCTTCTACTGCATGGACAAAGGGTACCAATTTGTCCAAAGATGGCGTTTTCTATTTAGAGTCTGAATCAGAATCTGAAATTTTACTTCGCTACCACAAACAACCAGTCTCTCCCAAAATTACCCTCTGGCCTCAAGAAGAAGATTGGCACTGTGATTGTGGAGATAGAGCTGATCCTTGTGCCCATGCTATAGGTGGTTTTCTTGCCTATAAAGAGGGCAAAACAAAAAAAGCCGAAAGCCCAACCATTAAAGTAGGAGCCACATCTCGCATTGAGTATCGCTTTTACCCCCAAAATGGATATTTATATTTTGATCGCCTTTTAGTTACGGGAAAAAAAGTAGAGCGTTTACACAACCAGAGTCTTGTCTCTTTAGTAGGTGGCTTACAATCGGGGAGAACAAAGTCTCCTCCCACTCTTGCCAGCAAAGATGACTACGCCATTGATCATATTCTTGGTGGATCTTTTCAAAACCCCCTTGATCGCTATACCCTCACAAGATTAATGGCGGCACTGCAATCCTCTACAAAGGTTTTATTTGCCGATGAACCTGTATCCATTTCTGCTCAAACAGTAAGCTCTCAAGCCAGAGTCGTTGATGATGGAAAAGGGGTTAAGCTAGAGTGGCATGCTGACAGCAGCGTGTCTCAGTTATTTAAAAACGGTGCTGCCCTTTGTGGAAGAACCTTAAAGGCTGTTCGAGAACCTGCACTTACCAGTAAAGAACGTGAGGCCTTTCGTTCTTATGGACCAGATGAACTACAAACTTTTGCATCCGAAATTCTACCCTCTTTTGAAGCTAGAATGGTTATCAATATTGAAACCAAGCGACTACCAAAAGTAGCTAAGTATAAACCAAAAGTGGTTTTACACCTTCAGGCAGAAACTGATCGGAAGCTTTCGGCCTACGCTTCTATGCTTTATGGATCGCCTCCTGTTGCCGAGGTAATCAACAATCAACTAATCTCTCACGATAATACCGAAATTCCTGAGCGTGACCTTGCCGAAGAAGAAAGCCTACGCAAGCGCCTTCACCAAGAATTACAAATTCAAGTCGGAAGGCAAAGCACCTTTGAAGATGAATCGGCACTGTTATTTTTATCAAAAGTACAAAAGGGACAATGGGACCATACAGGAAATGGATTCGCAAGTTTCACAATCAGAGGCGAGCTCACAGCTGATTTTAGCTGGGAAAATGATAGTGTACAATTTGGCTTTCACTTACCCGATGGTGCCGGATCAGTGGACTCAAAAAAAGTCATGGAAGCTTGGAAAGAAAATCGATCTTTCGTGCCTCTTGAAGGCGGTGGATGGGCGGCCCTGCCCCATGACTGGATGCTACGCTACGCAGATAGAATTGAAGCCATGCTGATGGCAAAGAAATCTGATAAAGATCCGTTACCGAAACATTTTATTCCAGACCTTGCGCAACTTTGTGAAGAAGAAGGCATACATGTGCCTGATCGTATTCAAAATCTTTGCAAAATACTAACCGACTCCAATGGAATTCCAAGAGCACCACTACCTACAGACTTGAAAGCTAAACTTAGAGACTACCAACGAAAAGGTGTTGATTGGCTTTCTTTTTTGAAAAAAGCAGGCTTAGGTGCGCTTTTGGCTGATGATATGGGTTTAGGAAAAACCCTACAAAGCATCGTATGTATTGAAGGAAAAACCTTGATCGTTTGCCCAACTAGTGTGCTTCAATCTTGGGCAGATCAAATTCAAGAGTTTAGACCCTCTTTGAAAGTAAATTTATACCATGGAACAAATAGAACCTTAGAAGAAGATAAAATCAATCTCACTAGTTATGGAGTACTCCGCTTAGATAGCGAAAAGCTAACAGAGATCTATTGGGATACCGTTATTCTTGATGAAACCCAAACAATTAAAAATCCAGAAAGCCAAATTGCAAAGGCCGCTCACGAGCTACAAGGATCTTTTAAGATCGCACTTTCTGGAACACCAATAGAAAATAAATTAGACGACTTATGGAGCCAATTTCAATATATCAACCCTGGCCTTTTGTGGTCACGGGGAGAGTTTACGAAACGCTTTGGCGATGCTATTCGCTCTGGAAATACAAGAAAATTAGATAAGTTGCGTGGCAGAATTCAACCTTTCTTATTAAGAAGAAAGAAAACAGAAGTAGCTCCAGAGCTGCCACCAAGAACAGAAACAGTACTTCACTGTGATCTTTCGAAAGAAGAGCAAAATTTATATCGTTCAATTGTTGCTGCTTCAAAAAAAGAAGTTTTGGGAAAATTACAAGAAAGTGGATCAGTATTTGCTGCATTAGAAATGCTTTTAAGACTTCGTCAATCGTGCTGCCATCCTTTCTTAGTTCCTGGATCAGGAATTGATTCGTCTTTTGGATCTGCGAAGTTAAACTTATTATTAGAATCTCTAGAAGAAGCCGTGGGCTTAGGTCATAGAGCCTTAATCTTCTCTCAATGGACTTCACTGCTTGATCTTGTAGAACCAAGACTAGAAGCTGCAAATATAACGTTTTCAAGATTAGATGGATCAACTAGAAATCGAGACCAAGTAGTTAGTGGATTTCAAAAAGAAGATGGCCCTAATGTTATGTTGCTTTCTCTAAAGGCCGGAGGCGTAGGAATTACCTTAACTGCGGCTGATCACATCTATATTTTAGACCCTTGGTGGAATCCGGCCGCAGAAGATCAAGCTGCTGACCGTGCGCACCGAATCGGACAAGAAAATCCTGTATTCATCCACCGTTTAGTTGCAAGAGAATCTGTGGAAGATAAAATTTTAGGCTTACAAAAACAAAAAAAGATGCTCGCAGAAGGTGTTGTAGGTGGCAGCGAAAGAACAGCTGATTTATCTAAAGATGAATTGCTTCATTTATTAGAAACACTATAACTCATAGTTTTACGTAAAATGTACAAGTGAGCCAAAATCATCTACGATTCGCTCTCTCTCTTTTAAAAAGTCACTATTATTTTTATGGAAACTTAAGTGAATTGCCTCTTCTTTGTAAGAAGAAAACTCTGCTCTTGCCCAAGATTGAAAAGGAGAAAAATAAACTCCATCTGCATTTAGATCTTTGCCTAAGACTGAAAAAGCGTACATTGATCTATAATTTTCTAACCGATAAACAAATAAAATATTAAAACTTAAAAATTCGCCGGCTTTTCTTTTTTTTGAAACCCAGCGAAGGTTTTCATTTAAAACCGTCCAATTACCTCCCCTAACCTTCTTGTACGTTTCTTCATCACCCGCATCAATAGAAACAAGCACTCGGTTAATAGCTTTACTTCCGGGTAATAACTCTGTCATTGTTTTTTCATTCAACAATAAGCCATTAGTATGTAACTCCATTAACTGTAATTTCGGAAACATATCTAAGTTTCTAATTAAGTCCCTCATGTACTTACTAAATAAAGGCTCTCCATCGCCTGCAATTCGTAGTCGGTTTAAGTTAGGCTGGAACTTCTTTAAAGCAAGATCTGCTTTTTCTCTCTTCTCTTCAGCCTCTTCGCTTAATTGATAAATATAGTCAGGCCTACAGCTTGGACATTTTAAATTGCATCGCGCATCTGCCAAGAGTGTGCTTTCTGTAGGCGTAGGCATTTTAGTTTCAGCATTTTTTATAGCATCTATAGCTTTTTGCGTGAGCAAAAATTCTTTTTGAGATTCAGCAAATTTTTCGATTTCATCATAAGTAGTAAACTCTGTGTGACAGAGGTCTCTCTTACAGAACTTATAATCTCCATTATAAATTGACTCTCTAAGTTTTTCTGCCTGCAGACTATTCCAAACATCTTCGGTTTCAATTGCTAAATTATGATATTCATCGGTAAGCCAAGGCGCACAACAAGGCACAAAACTCTTGCCTCCGTTAAGCTCTATTCTGGTGAACGGCATTGGACACAAAGGTGAATTAAGCAACCTTTTAGAAATAAGGTTTAGTTTCGTAAAGCAAAAGCCTAACTCTCTCGGATCTTGAGGAGCAAATGAAAACTCAATGCTATTTACTCGTGAAATCGTAAATCGAATTTGCTCAGCGTCTTGAATGAAAACATTCTCAGACCAAAAAGACATTCGTCCACTAAACTGCTTTTCTAAAATTAGGCATCCGTCAATATATACAGAACCTATTGTTGCTCGGTTTTCATCACCAGGAACCTCTAATGAAAACCGAAACTCATAGCTTTCTTCTTTTTTAGGTATTTTGAAAAATATTTCTCTACCTTTTTGCCATCGCCAAATTTTAGGGTACTGCCCCTCGGCTGCAAAAAAATGAATATTTTCTGTTTTCAAGTAATCAAGAACCAACATGTTAAAAAATAGTAGAAGGATACTATCCTATGAGCAACGACTTATTGCGCAGAACCTGCTGTGCCCTCGCCCTGAGAAGGAGAGTTAACATCCCCTGAACCAGATGCTTTATTTTTTGGCTGTAAGCCAAAGGACAATAAATTACATTGCGCTAGAGAACGCATAGCACCACCAACTACATTAATTTCTGATGTATAAGGATGAATAAAATGTTTTTCGATAAGCTTATCAGCCTCTTCAGCTTTAACCCCTTTATCGAGAGCATTTTTCTTGGCAATTTCTTTCATTCTTTTTAACTGGCGTTCTTTAAATTCTTTCGTCTCTAGTTTACCAGCCCATACTTGATCTGCATCGCTCTGTAGCTGGACACAATTTTCATTATTGATATCAAAACCACCAACCCAAGAATTATCAAAAAACTCTATGGGCTCACAACTATCGCCTTTACCTTTTAGTGATAAAATGCGAACAAAAATTCCCTGTCCATCAGCAGAAAGAAAAGGATGCGGATATCCAACAGGAACCCCCTTAACCCTTTCTAGTCCTGTTTTTGGATCTTTCTCTAACTGTAAAATTTCTTTTTTTACTTTTTGAAGAAGCAAAGATGTAGCTTTAGGAGAAGATGAATTCACTAAAACCAGCCGTTCTACTTCTTTTGTAGTCGATGAACGAACCAACTGAATGATGATTCCTCCCATCCAGTATGACTCCACTCTTTTTTTGTCTATCGTACTTACAGAGCGTTGTATTTGCTGAGCTACGGACGGCACAGGATAACCAAAAAAACCCGCTTGGCGAAAAATCGTATAAAGAGCACTTTCGCAGGCTTGCTTCTTTTCTTTCAGAAACGGGTATCCAAGTAAAATGCTAGTTTGAATATAGTTTTTATAAATTTTCTCATACTCTTGAAGACTAAGTTTATCGGCTCCTGGCCCTAAATAAGGCAAGGGGTCTGCCGCAAAAACAATTTTGAGACTTAAGAGTAGAGAGAGAAAAATCACTGGGTTAAGCTAGGATCCAAGGCCTCTTGAACTTCCATTTTACGAATATGAAAGCGAACTTTACCCGCAGCGATTTCACGAAGAGCCGTAACAACTTCGTTATTCTTGCACTGCACCAATGGGTCAGCGCCACGAAACAACTGCCTAGCTCTCTTGGTGCAAAGGTGCACTAGCTCGTAGCGGTTGTTTACAAAATTAATACAATCGTCGACGGTTACTCTTGCCATGAAATTCTCCTTAGAAGGCCCAAGATAGATTTTGGGCCGATTCTTGTCAAGAGAAGGCTAGATTCCTATGCAATTTCTTCTTCAGATCCAGACTTTTTGCCTGTTTTTTCCTTTTCAGACTTCACTGGGGTTGGATCTGCATAAAGCAACTCAGGCTTAAGGTTTTGTTCAATTACCTCTTTAGTAACCTTACAAGACTTAATATTTTTTGCCCCCGGAATCTCATACATTACATCAAGCATATGTTGCTCTAGTACGGCTCTTAGTCCCCTAGCCCCAGTTTTTCTTCGAATTGCCTCATGAGCGATTACTTTTATCGCTTCATCGTCAAACTGAAGGTCTACATTATCCATTTTAAAGAGTGCTTGGTACTGCTTCACAAGAGCATTTTTTGGCTTCGTTAAAATATCTACTAAAGCCGCCTCATCTAGTTCATTTAAAGTAGCCACTACCGGTAACCTTCCCACGAACTCAGGAATCAAACCAAAGCGAACTAAGTCTTCGGGCTCAATAGAAGAAAAGAGTTCAGAGTGAGACATTTTCTTTTTGCCGCCACCACCTGAACCAAAGCCCATAGAGCTTTTACCTACGCGAGAAGATATGGTTTGGTCTAACCCAACGAAAGCACCACCACAAATAAATAAAATATTAGCGGTATCAACTTGTATAAATTCTTGTTGCGGATGCTTTCTACCACCTTTAGGTGGAACATTTGCAACAGTGCCTTCAATTATTTTTAAAAGCGCTTGTTGAACACCTTCACCAGAAACGTCTCGGGTAATCGAGGGGTTTTCACTTTTTCTCGTAATTTTATCTACTTCGTCTATATATACGATACCTTTTTGAGCTCTTTGAACATCGAAATCACAATTTTGCAAAAGATTGAGAATAATATTTTCTACGTCTTCACCTACATAACCCGCCTCAGTTAAGGTGGTAGCATCTGCCACAGCAAATGGTACATTTAACATTTTCGCTAAGGTTTGCGCTAAAAGTGTTTTCCCTGAACCAGTAGGCCCAATCAGTAGAATGTTAGACTTTTGAAGCTCAACACCACCAGTAGCTTTAGTGCCTGAGTTCATAATTCTCTTGTAGTGGTTGTATACAGCCACAGACAAAACTTTCTTTGCCTTGTCTTGCCCAACAACATACTCATCTAAATGCTTTTTAATGTCTTCGGGCTTAGGCAGTGTATCTAGACTTGGCTTTTTCGCAGTCGCATCTTTACCGCCAGTGTCTTCGTGAATAATGTCATTACAAAGATCAATACACTCATCACAAATATATACACTGGGACCAGCAATTAACTTCTTTACTTCTCTTTGGCTTTTTCCACAAAAAGAACAATAAAGAGTACTGGTATTGCCTGTATTTGATTTTGTCATTTTCTCTCCTCTGCCTGCTCGTGACGAGTAACTACCTTATCAATCAATCCGTATTTCATTGCATCTTCAGCACTCATATAGTTATCACGATCTGTATCTTTTTCGATGCGCTCTATAGGCTGCCCAGTATGCTCTGCTAACATTTTATTTAGGCGCCCTTTTAAATATAAAATTTCTTTTGCTTGAATCTCTATATCAGAAGCCTGCCCACGCGCACCACCCAATGGCTGGTGAATCATGATTCGAGAATTTGGTAAAGAATATCTCTTACCCTTCGTACCTGCAGAAAGCAAGAACGCGCCCATAGAGGCGGCCATTCCTAAACAAAAAGTATTTACATCGCACTTTACAAATCTCATCACATCGTAAATTGCCAAACCCGCAGATACAGATCCGCCCGGACTATTAATATAAAAATTAATATCTCTATCAGGTTCGTTGTTTTCTAAAAAAAGCATTTGCGCGATGATTAAATTGGCAACCGTATCGTTCACCTCTGTGCCCAAAAAAATAATCCGATCGAGCATTAAGCGCGAATATATGTCGTACTGACGTTCACCTCTTGGGGTTTGTTCGATCACAATAGGATTAGGGATATACATAGATGGTTTAAATGAATTCACAGAAGCTCCTTATTTTCGTATCGGAAGAGTCAACCAAAACTTGATTTCATTTTTCATTATAAAGGAAAACACAAAATTGACACCAGGCAAAATTCTAGATATGTAGAATCTTTCAGAAAATGTTCAAAAAGGTAAGAATGAGGCTTTATGAAAATTGGCTCAATAGAAGTTAAAGGACTTTGCCGTTTAGCCCCTATGGCAGGGGTTTCTAACACCCCTTTTCGCCTCTTATGCAAAGAATTAGGCTCTTCCCTTACTACTTCTGAAGAAATAAGTGCCAAAGCCCTTGTACACGGTAGCGAAAAAACCTTTGCCTTAGCCGGCTATTTGCCCGAAGAAAAACCCATAGCAATTCAAATTTTTGGATCTGAACCAGAGCATTTAGGAGAAGCGGCTGCCATCATGGAACAAAAAGGTGCCGACATTATTGACTTAAATATGGGGTGCCCTGTACCCAAAATAACAAAAACAGGCGCTGGATCAGCCCTCATGAAAGATGAAAAAAAAGCGGCTCTTATCTTTCAAACTATAAGAAAATCCATTCAAGTGCCTTTTACGATTAAAATTCGAGGTGGTTGGGATGACCACACGATCAATGCCCCTCAAATAGCTAAAATAGCCCAAGAAGAAGGGGTTGATGCTATTGCCGTACACCCGAGAACCAGATCACAGCAATACACAGGAAAAGCTCCCTGGGAGATTATAAGGCAAGTTGTTGAGGCTGTATCTATTCCAGTAACTGGTAATGGAGATGTTCGCTCGTGGGAAGACGCTCTTCGAATGCAAGAGCAAACCAGATGTCAAAGCGTAATGATTGGTAGAGGGGCTTTAGGTAGACCTTGGGTTTTTGACCAAAGTTTTGAAGTTTTATCTTCCTACGAACAGCATCAGAGAAAATTTCAAATCATCTCTAGGCACTTAACTTTAATTCGAGACCATATGCCCGAAAAATTTGCGCTCATTCAAATGAAAAAACACCTGGGCTGGTATATTAGTGGAACGCAAAATGCGCCAGAATCAAGAGCAAAGGTTTTCACCTTTCAAAACACCTCTGATTTACAAAAGTGGTTCTTAGAGTACTGGCCAGAATCATTTCGTAAGCTCTATTCGCCTACTACAAGTGCCTTTAAAGAAGAGTCTCTAAGCGCTCTTTAGTTTTTTACTGTATCTTCGTGAGCTTCTTCTGCCTCTAAGACAACATGCGCTAAATAATCAGCTAATGCCTCACGCAGACTTTCCATCGTTAATTGTTCTGGATTTACTCCCTTACGAAGCAAAAGTGCTTTTAACTCTTCTCCGATTAAATTCTCAGGTAAACCCGTCAGCTCCGTGACTTCAGAAAACAATTTATTTCCCATATAACTCCACCTCAACACATCAACCCTTCTGCCAGGGCCTCAAAACCGCTTACAACCTCTTACAACTCCAAGCCTACAAAATTTTTTCCCCTTTGCAAGAAGAAAACTATGCAATAAGCATAAAGTAGTTTTTCTTTAAGATTTTGTTAGAAAAAGGAGACCATATGAAAATCTTTTCGTTATTAATTGGTTTAACCCTTGCTTTCACAGCATACGCTTCTAAGCAAGAGTTCAACATCCGCATTCACTCAGAACCACCAACATTAGACTGGAACCTGGCTACCGATAACGTGTCAATTACTCTGCTCCAGAACCTAATGGAAGGCTTGGCTAGCTATAATGATAAACTAGAGCCCGTCCCTGCCTTAGCTGAAAACTGGAAGGTTTCTAAAGATGGAAAAACCTATACCTATACTTTAAAAAAAGGAATCAAGTGGAGCGACGGCACACCCCTTACAGCTCAGCATTTCTGGGACTCATGGGAGCGTTTATTGAACCCAAAAACCGCTTCTGAATATGCTTACTTTCTTTTCGACGTAAAGGGTGCTCAAGAATATAACGAAGGAAAATTAACAGACTCTTCTAAACTAGGAATTAAAGTGGTTGGTGACGATAAGTTTGTAGTCACTCTAAACAAGAGAGCTTCTTTTTTTCCAACAATTCCTACCTTCACAGCTACTTTTCCCATTCGAAAAGATCTGATTGCAAAGCATGGTGATAAATGGACAATGCCTGGCAATATGCAGGTACTTGGCCCATTTCAACTGACAGAGTGGAAGCATGACTCAAAGGTTGTTCTCCAGGCAAACCCTAATTACTATAACGGCAAAGTTGCTTTAGAAAAAGTAAACGCTTATATCGTTAATGAAGACACAACTGCGATCAATATGTTTGAGAGTGGATCTTTACATTACGTATCTCGCCTACCAGCTTTAGAGATTGACCGACTGAAAAAGAGCCCTGCATATAAAAATGCTCCATTCTTACGAGGCTACTACTATGGCTTTAATATGAATAAGCCACCGTTCAATGACGTACGCGTACGAAAAGCTTTTGCACATGCAATAGACCGAAAACAAATTGTTACTTTACTCAAGGGGGGGCAAATTCCTACCACGAGCTGGGTTCCAAAAGGCATGCCCGGCTATGAACCAACAGTAGGCCTAGACTTTGATCCTAAAAAAGCTAAAGCCTTACTAGCCGAAGCTGGCTACCCAGAAGGTAAAGGCTTTCCTGATGTGACCTTTATGTTTGACACAAGAGATGACAATAAAGTGATCGCAGAACGCCTACAAGCAATGTGGAGAGAGAATCTTAACGTAAATTTGAAAGCACAAAATGAAGATTGGAAGGTTTATTTAAACCGATTAAAGTCTGATGTTCCTGCAATGTTTCGCCTCGGCTGGGGTGCAGACTATCCAGATCCGGATAACTTTTTAAACCTATTTACCTCGTTTAGTGGCAATAACCACACTCAATGGAAAAATAAGGAATACGACAATATAATTGCAAAAGCTGCTGGTGAGCCTAATATGGCTAAGCGGTTGCGTTTGTATAAACAAGCACAGGTCTTGTTAACAGAAAAAGATGTAGCCATCATTCCACTGTTTATTGATTCACTTAACGTTTTAGTTTCTCCTACAGTAAAAGGGTTAAGCTTAAACGCCATGGACCAATTGCAATTACGTGATGTAAAAATGCAATAATATCTACTTCTAAAAAAATCCTGACTCAGCTACTCTTATATCATGGGCTGGTCAGGATTTTTGTTCTTAAAGACGTACATTTCAAAAACAGCCCTCTATCTTGCTAGCGCTGTTGTCTTAGTCGAGTTTTTATTTTTAAGCGCAAAGCCGTATGCTGGCGATCCCTATGCGTGGAGAGAAGAAGCTCGTAGTATTATTCTATACCAACAACTCTACATTGACCCTGATATAGCCAGTAAATTTGGTGAACCTGGTCAGTATTACGTCAGAAATATTCGAAATGGTAAAAGCTACTCTAAATACGGAATATTTAATACAATTGCAGTCATCCCTCCTTTACTTATTGAGTACGTAATCACTGGCGAACTTCCTACTATGATCGCCCCTAGTAGAGCGCTTATTCTTTCACTTTATAGACTTGTCACTGTTTTTTTTATCGTTTTAGTATTTTTTCAAATATCCATAACACTAAGTAATAAAAAATTGGCTTCAATTATTTTTGTCTTAATGAGTATTTATAGCACCTATATGTGGCATTACTTGCGCGGAACTAACTCAGAAGCAACACAACTACTTTTATTTTTATCATTTTTTTATTCATACCTAATGTTTGAACGTTATAAATCAAATTACTTTTACTTTGCTTCATGGCTTTTTGTTGGCTGCTTGGTTTTAACAAAATCATCCTATTTACTAATTGCAGCCTTATATTGCTGCTGGCACTTGTACAATGAATATTTTTTAAATAAAAAAAGACAAATCCTTGGCTTCATTAAACATATTTTTTCATCTTTGCTCGTATTGGCTGCGCTTTTAGCTACTAATACCATTAAATTTGGGCATCCATTGCTTAGCGGCTACCATGCCTGGACGAATGAAAATTTTCATTTAAACAACTCTACATTTGACTTTCTTTATCAAATTCTTTTCTCTGAGCAGTGGAGCATTTTTTCACATTACCCTATTTTATTACTATCGATATTTGGCTTTTTTACTTTCTATAAGACTCATAAAAAAACATCTATTTTAATTTCAGTTCTATTTCTTTGCTATTTTCTATTCTTATCTAGGCTCTCTATTTGGAAAGGTGAATGGAGTTATGGGCCAAGATATCTTTTATTTATACTTCCAATTATTAGCCTACCCACTATTTGGACAATCGATTATTTAATACAAAAAATTAAAACTAAAAATACATTTGCCATATTAGGCAGCTTATCACTTATAGGCATATTAATCTTTTTCATATACATACA